>JAUYID010000009.1:0-600000 GCA_030704665.1 bacterium
AAGAAAGATTATTAAGCCAAGTACGGCGTAGACAATCAAAGAGGCGTTTAGAACTGAAGAGGCAAGATCCCAGGCTTCATCATTTTTTTCCTTAGTCAGGTAAGTAGTGAAAATTGGAATAAATGAAACCGAAAGAGCCCCAGCGATCAGAACGTTGGCAAGCAAGTCTGGTGCAACCAAGGCAACGTTAAAAGCGTCAACTGAAACCCCGGCTCCAAAATAACGAGCTAGAAACCAGTTGCGAGCTAGTCCCAAAATTCGACTAGCCAGCATCAAAACCATCATGATCCCTGCTGCAGAGAGTATTGTAGTTTGGCGTCTGAATAGTAGGGAGGTTCCGTTTCGTAATATACTTTTGACCATTTGATCTTAGGGTAGTAACAAGTATATCAGGCTCACTTGCTAGTCTCAATAGCTCTCACACTTGCATCAACCTCTTCCAATCTGCTATAGTGCCTTTTTTGAAAAATGCCATTAATCAAGGGTGCGATAAAAAAACTACGTCAAGATCAAGCCAGGACCGAAAAAAATCGGGCCTCTCGTGCTGGTCTGCGCACCACTTTGAAGCGGACTGAGGCCAACCTGACTTCAGAAGCTCTTTCTGAGGCTTTTTCAGTTTTGGACAAGGCTGTAAAACGAGGTTTGATAAAAAAGGGCAAAGCCGATCGTGTCAAGTCACGCCTCAGCAAAAAGGTGAAACCAACAGCTACAAAAGCCAAAACTGTTAAACCGTCGAGTAAAAAATCCCCATCTAAAACAAAATAATCAGGAACCTCGTTGCCAGCTAGTTTTCTCTTCTGTTATACTCTAACTGATGGCTAAAGCTGCCCAAAAACCTCAAGAGTTAAATATCAATTTGTTACAAAAAGAAGAAGTAGGTGGTGTCACTGGCGATTTGATCAAGTGGGTTCTTACTATTGGTCGCTATCTAATCATCGTCACTGAAATCATCGCCCTTGCCACCTTCCTCTTTGGTATCAAACTTGCTGCTGACAAAAATGATTTAAAAGGTAAGGTGGCGGCAGCTAAAATCGATGTTGATACCAAAGCAAAATGTAACGAAGCCGACCCAACTGCTTTTTGTGAAGACAATTTTTTGGCTCTTCAAGACAGAATTAACCAAGTAGGTTCGGGCAAAAATACCCAAATTCAAACTAGCGCAGTAGTCAAAGAGTTTCTCAGCTTGCTTCCCAACGAACTAAATTTAACTACTCTTTCCCTAGAAAGTGGGAAGATTTCTTTCAACGGCTATTTTCCTGACTCTGTCACCCTACAAACTTTGATCATCTCCCTGGGAAGTTCAAAAAGTATAACTGATTTGGACATTCAGGAATTAAACAGCCCTTCCAGCAAAAACACGAATTTTACTTTTAAGGCTGAAGCTGTCATAGATACGCAGCAGTTCACAGCAATTAATACACGAGACTAATTTTATGCGCTTAACTGATCAAGTTTACGAAAAATACAATAGCTACAGCCAAAATCAGAAGCACTATCTGAACCTAGCTTTGACTTTGGGATTGTTGATTCTTCTCATCGCCCTGATTTACCCTGCTATCAACCACATTCTGCAGCTACGACGGGAGTTAAAGGACGGTCGAGAGGTTCTCACCAAACTTCAAGAAAAATCAGTCCAACTTGATCAGGCCAAGGTTGAATACGACAGTGTCCAGGACAAACTCGCGGTACTAGATGAGGCTTTACCGAAGGAAAGTGGTTTAAAGAATTATCTAAAACGACCTTTGGAGCTTTTGGCGAATAAATATAGTCTGACAATCTCAGGCTTGCAGTTTAATGAAGTTCCTTTGTCCAAACCCCAATTCACTGAAACCCTGACTATCAAAAAGCTTCCTTACTCACTTGTAGTAGCGGGGAATTTCGCCGATTTCTCCAAATTCCTTTCTGATATCGAGCACTTCATTCGTACTACTCAAGTTGGTTCGGTCAGCATTGTTTCCACCAAAGGTGGTCATGTTACTGCTACCCTAAGAGCGCAAACGACCTTTCTTGGCTCGATGACTAGTCTTGAAATACCGCAAACTGGCCAAAGCGCAGGAGGTAACAAATGATATCGAAAAATCTCACCAATATTCTCGGTCTTACTCTGATCACTTTGTTGGTTTGGGTTGGTTTTCAAGTTTTTCAGATCTTTACCACAAGCAGTATTCCGCCGGCAACCCAAAAACAACTTCAGCCACTAAACCCGAATTTGGATACAGCTTTGCTTGAAGAATTGAACGACCCAGAAAAAACTTTGAAATAATTTAGTTAAAAAAGGAAAAACCTGCCCAATGTTGATTCAAGGTCGAATCGAAAAATCGACAACTACTGGCCTTCCCCAGATACAAAAAAGGACGGTAGAAAAATTTCTCTTTCTGACTTCGGTTGGACTAGTTGGTTTCCTTTTGGTGATAGTTCTTCTTCAACTGTTCGGCTCTATAACTGGCTTTGGAGCGACCACTCGGCCCCATAGTTTGGTTGTCCAAAGTGTGACTGATGTCTCTTTCACCGTAACTTGGCAAACCAAGACTAAAAGTAGTGGTTATGTTTTGTACGGCGATCGTCCTGATCAGCTCACGAAAAAGGCTTTTGACAATCAAGCTAGCGGAAACATGTCTACTTTTCTTGCCAACGACCATAGAGTAACGCTAACCAATTTAGATCCAAATACCTATTACTATTACCAAATTGTCTCGGATGGGAAAGATGTAGATAGTGTTGATAGCTCTCTTCTCAAACCAGTAAAAACTGCTCTTGAGTCTTATCTGACCAACCCTAGCTTGGGAGGAAATCCTCCCTAAATTTGGGTCTTGGCAAGTGCCAAGCTGATAGAAAACTTTGGCTCAAGTCCTGATTTGATCGCCAAATCTGCCTCGAGCAAACTACGAAAAGCCCTTTTTATCCCCTTTTCACTCCAAAGTTTGGCTTGATCTGTTATTTTTTGCTGAACAAAAGAAGAGTGGCTGACTTTCTTGGCTTCCCCACTTAAAGCCAAACTGATTTGTTTCAGTTGACGTGAAAGTAAGCTCAGGATTACCTCCGGAGGGTTTTTCTCTGACAAGGCCAGCTCGAGATACTCCTGGGAAAGCTTTGCTTGTCGCAGACCGAAAGCATCGGTTAATTTAAAGACACCAACACTTTTGATCGGGAAGAAGCTTGTTTTTCCCGCCCAAGAAGTATTAGTCAGCGTGGAAGAGGACCAAAAAACAATTTCCTGTTGCAGAGATTTAAAACCTTCAACAAAATGTTTTTCCTCAAACCAATCGACAATCAAAAAATTTCCAAAAAGATTTTCTTGCTCCAAGGTTTCTAAGAATTTATGCTTGGGGATACTTCTTGCATCCAAAACCACCACCTGCGGATTTTGCTCTCGCAAACGAAGAAGAAAGGTTCGTGAAGAAACTACATCAGGTCCATGGATGAGGCGGATCATTGCTTTTGTTTTTTCCCTGCCTCAGTTGTAGCTTTAGCTTCTTCTTGGAAGATATTTTTGACTGCTTGCTGAATATTTGTCCAACTTCCACCTTTCGGTATTACAACATAGGCTCCCCCGTACTGGGAAGACGGTGGGTGGATCATGTAATTTGTCGTATCAAGCACTAAATTCTTTATGGTGGCAGCATTAATTTCTCGACTGTATTTGTAAAGTTTTGGTAGGGCAGCGAGATCAACATCAGTTGAAACCGTCTCTCCAAAGGCAGAAAAGAGTTTGTTTATTTTTAAGGGGTCAAAAATTGTAAAGAGTGACAAAGCTTTGTCTCGGGCGGCCAAAATCACTTTTTGTTGTCTCTTGGCACGGGCAAAGTCACTTCCTTCGCCATTCGTTCCTTTACGGCTGCGGACAAATTCCAATGCTCGACTCCCACTCATATGTTGTAAACCAGCGTTGAAATGAATGTGCTTGTAGCCACTGGCAGTTTTGGTCGAATCTGGGTAGCTCCAATCATCAAAAGCTTTGTCCACTTTTACATCTACTCCACCCAAACTATCAATTCCTTTTTTAAAGCCGGCAAAATCAATTCTGGTCACATAATGAATTGGAATTCCCAGGCTTTGGCTGATAACAGTTTTCGCCATTGCCGCACCCCCACCCGGATAGCCAAGACTTTCCCCATACGAATAGGAGGCGTTAATTTTTGTATACGCTGAGCCGTGACCCTCCCAAGAAGGAAGTTGGACCCAAGTATCCCGGGGAATTGAAATCATCGCCACCTTTTTGGTGTTTTGGTCAAGGGAAATTATCAGCATAGTATCGGAGAGAAAACCGTTGCGTTTAACTTCTCCGTTACCAAGATTGTAAGAGTAAGGAACGTTGTCTCTTTTATCAATTCCTAAAAGTAAGAAGTTTGTTCGGCCGTTGTCAGATTTTAATGTTCCCTCTGGATTTTTTACCAAAGAAAGGGCTGCTGAAGGGTTTTTGAGGATTTCCCGAAGCAAAGCTGCCGCCGGAAAATACAAAACATAGCCAGCGTAAAGAACAATGGTTGTCAAAAACACCAGGGCTGACCATTTAACAATTTTTTTGGTTCTAGATCTCTCTTTCTTTTTCTGGGAGAGAACACCCAAATCTACGTATTGCATAATTGCCGTGGAAAAAAACGAAGCCTGCCAGGCCTCTAAGTTTTCATTTTACCACAGATTACCTAGACGCGGTACTGACCAGGGCCGCAAAACCATCTACCGAGAGAGAGGCTTGGCCGACAAGAAAACCGTTGATTTGTCCTTGTTCAAGAAAACCCGTAATATTTTCAGAGTTGACACTTCCTCCGTACAGGACAACCACGTCCTGGCCGATTTTTTCTTTGATAGTCTTTACTTCCTCGTTAGCTCTCTCTGGCTCCTGAGGATGGTAATCTTTCCCCCCACTGATCGCTCCCGGTGGTTCATGAACAAAAATAATCTTTTCAACTGACTTTGCGATTGCTTCTGAAGATAGATAAGTTTCTAGTTGCCTTTGATCGCTAACACAAAGAATCGGAGTGATTCCATTGCTCAAGAGCTTTTCTACCTTTTGGGCCACCGTTTGAGCATTTTCTCCAAAAAACTTCCATCTTTCCGAGTGCCCTACAATACAGTGGCTCGCTATACCCTGCAGCATTTGAGCAGTTACCTCACCAGTGTAAGCTCCATTGTCATAGCGGGAAACGTTTTGTGCCCCCACTTTGAAATTGTACTCATCGGTCAATTCAAATAAAGTGTAGAGATAGGGAAAAGGAACACACAGGATGGCGGCAGAAGAAGAATTGGCTATTTCCTGACCAAACTTCTGCGCAAAATCAACCGCTTCCTTGACAGTTTTATTTGCCTTCCAATTCGCAACAAACAAAGGTTTCATAGTTTAATCGTAGTAACCAATTGCTTCCAGTCCAGCTAGCTTCTTTCCAGCCAGAAAATCAAGCATGGCGCCCCCACCCATTGAAACATAGGCAATTTTTGAAAGCAAGCCAATCTTGCTCAAAGCAGCGGCCGTATCCCCACCACCGACAACACTGTAACAACCTGAAGCAACTACTGCTTGGGCAATTGCCTTCGTTCCGTTGAGATAGCGCTCGTCTTCATATTTGCCCATGGTTCCATTCCAAACTACAGTAGCTGCTTTGGCGATTTCGTCTTGAAAAGATTGAATTGAAACTGGCCCAATGTCGGCACCATCAACATCGTCACTGGCAACAATGACGTTGGAAATTTTTTCTTTAAACTCAAACATAAGTTTACCAGCTACCAAAACTTTGTCTGCAATCTTACTCATGTTGGTAATTGCCGGCAGTTTTGTTTCCAGCTTTGCTCCTGCCAAAATTGCTACTAATGGTCGTTTCGGGTTTCTCATGACCGAAGCGAGTTCATGAACTTCTTCTTCTAAGGCTATTCCAATAAAGGGTGGTAAAAATTTAGGTAAAAAAAGCATGGTTGCACCGGCGTGGTGAGAAGTTGCAAAGCAATCATTAACGTAACACTCACCCAAAAGAGCAACTTGTTTTGCAAAATTTTCTTCCCTAGCTTCTTCTTCAGGCCAAAAACGAATGTTTTCCAAACACGCTAGATCAGAAGTTGGTTTTTGAACTTCTGAAAGTAATTCGATTGGTTTGCCCACGAGCTGGGAAAGACTTGCAACTACCGGTTTTAAGGAAAAATTTGGGTCTCGACCCTCCGGGCGCCCGAGATGGCCGAGAAGAATGACTTTTGCTTTTTGCTCGAGAAGAAATTTAATGGTTTTGCTCGAAGAGAGCAAACGAGCCTTCTCGACAACTTGCCCATTCTCGAGAGGAACATCAAGATCAGTCCAAACTATGACTGTCTTGTCGATTAGATCGGCGTCGCGGACAGAATGCATACTTTCATATTAGCAGTAAAAAGGGGCTTAGGCGAGATGAGCTTCAATTTTTGTTTTTAGGATGTCCTTGCTGGTTGCTCCAACAAACCTCTCAACCTCCTGACCATCTTTAAGAACAATGTAGGTGGGAATACTCATGACACCGTACTTCATTGAAGCTTCGCTTTCGGAATCGACGTCGATTTTAGTAATTTTTACCTTGTCCCCAAGCTCTTTTTCCAAGGCTTCTAGTGTCGGTTCCATCACCTTACAAGGCCCACACCAATCAGCATAAAAATCTAAAAATTCAACTTCCACAAAAACCTCCTCTTTGTTGATGAGAGTGTCGGAAATAATTCTTCTATCTTAAGAATACCACTTTTGTAAAATAGAAAAAATGACACTCTTATCTTTTTTGACTGTAGCCAACAACCTGAAATCCTTGTTAAGATATTCGGGTGAAATCTCTTGAAGGTCTCAATCCAACTCAAAAACAGGCGGTTACCTACGAGGGCTCGGCGGCTTTAGTGCTTTCCGGACCTGGCAGCGGCAAAACTCGTGTTATCACCCACCGCATTGCTTATTTGATCAATGAACTTGGCGTTTCCCCCGATGAGATACTGGCGGTAACTTTTACCAACAAAGCCGCCAATGAAATGAAGGAGAGGCTCAAAAAACTGGTTGCTAACTCTCCAACCTGGATGGGTACTTTTCACAGTTTATCAAGTCGTATTCTTCGGAAAGACGGTTTTGCAATCGGAATCAACCCCAATTTTGTTATTTATGATGAAGGTGATAGTTTGGATTTGATCAAGGATTGCATGAAAGAACTGAATATTAACCCCAAAAATTTTTCGCCGGGTTCAATCAAAGCTAGCATTGAGAGTGCCAAAAACGAGCTGATTGGCCCAAACGAATACAAAACTTTAGCACGAGGTTATTTTCAAGAGGTAGTGGAGAAAGTTTATTCCGCTTACCAAAAAGCTTTAAAGAAAAGCCAGGCTTTGGATTTTAATGATTTGCTCATGCAAGTGGTCGTTCTTTTCGAAAAAGATCAGACGACTTTAGAAAAATATCAAAAACGTTTTAAATATGTTCTAGTAGATGAATACCAAGATACGAACCGGGCTCAATATCTTTTTTCCAAAATGATTGCGGCTGCCTCGCGCTCTCTTTTTGTAGTTGGCGATGCTTCTCAGGCGATTTACGGCTGGCGCGGAGCTGACTACCGCAATATTCTTAACTTTGAAAAGGATTTCCCAGAGTCAAAAGTTTTTAACCTTGAGCAGAACTACCGTTCCACCAAAAGAATTCTTGACGCCGCCAAAGCTGTCATCGGTCAAAACCGTTCCCACCCAATTCTTGATCTTTGGACTGAAAATGATGAAGGCATACCTTTGGTGACCTATGAAGCGAAGAATGAGATTGAAGAGGCTGCCTTTGTGACAAGAACAATTAACAAGTTGTTGGCTAGCAATCAAGGCTTTAATTTAAACAGTTTTGCTGTTCTCTACCGAACCAATGCTCAAAGCCGGGTCCTAGAGGAAGCTTTTTTGGCGGATGGGACACCTTACCTTTTGATCGGCGGGACACGTTTTTACGAGCGGAGGGAAATCAAAGACGTTCTCGCCTATCTAAAATTGGTTTACAACCCTGCTGATACGGTTAGTTTTAAAAGAGCGGTCAACACCCCACCCCGAGGTATTGGCCCTGCTAGTCTGGGGGATCCAAAAAATCCTAAACTAAACAAATTTCACGATTTGCTTGAGGAAATCAGAAACAAAGCCAAAAACCTAGAAACTATTGATCTTGTTGATTTGGTTCTTGCCCAAAGCGCCTATTTATCTTACCTTGATGATGGAACTCTGGAAGGTGTTTCTAGAATCGAAAACGTCAAAGAACTGCGTAGTGTGGCTACCCAATTTCCCGTTCTCGAAGATTTTCTAGAAAATGTTGCCTTGGTCGAGCAAGAATATTTTCCTGACAAGAAAAACCCCGGCACTAAAGATAATGCCGTGACTTTGATGACCTTGCACTCAGCTAAAGGGCTCGAGTTTCCGGTTGTTTTCATGGTTGGTATGGAGGAAGGTATTTTTCCTCACTCCCGAGCCATGGAAGAGCACTCCGAGCTTGAAGAGGAGAGGCGCCTCTGCTACGTCGGTATTACTCGAGCCCAAAAGCAGCTCTATTTAACTTTCACTCAATCACGGCTCTATTTTGGGGCTCGAACTGCGGGAATAGTCTCCCGCTTCATTCTCGATATTCCCAGCGAACTCGTTATTCCGATCCGGGTTTAGAGGATCTAACACCCCTGTCAACTTTACATATGAGCAACTTTCCTGAGAAAATTTAGAATAATGTCTACCGTGAAAGCCCTGGCAGGAGCTGGTCGGTCCTTTTTTGCAGTCCTAAAAAACTTCTTTCTTCTTTTCTTTGCCCGCTTGTCCTATAAACTAATCGGAGTTTTTCTTTTTATTTTTTTGTCCCTCCTTGTTTTTGCCGAGGGTATTTTCCTAGAAAAAACGTCAGTTGAAGCGGCGAGTTTTGGTTTGCGGCTCAGCCCAATTGAAGAAAGGTTCTCCGTGGTCAGCAAAGAACTTGGCTTTGAAGAAAAGGAAGTTCCAGACAACAAACTAGCAGTTGGGGAAAGGAAGGTGGTTCAGAGCGGCAAAAAAGGTCTTCTCAAGACTAAAACTCGTTTGCTGCTTTTTGCCGGTAAGGCTTTTACCAAAGATGTAGTGGAAACAAAAATCATTCCCCCAACTGACCGAGTTGTTGCCTTCGGGACGAAAAAAATTTACCAACAAGGTAGGGTTGACGATCAGAATTTACACTATTGGGCCAAACTAACTATGTTTTCCACCTCTTACGACAGTAATTGCCCTGGCTGCAACGAGAGCACGGCCTTGGGTCTGAAAACTGGCTTTGGGGTCGTCGCGGTGGATCCAAAAGTGATTCCTCTTGGTACCAAGGTCTTCATCCCCAACTACGGCTTTGCTGTTGCTGGCGATACCGGTGGCTCGATCAAGGGCAACAAAATTGACCTCGGTTTTGACGATGTCAAAAAAGGCTGGTGGTCAGCTCGCTACACTGATGTTTATTTACTAACTGAGCCTTAGAATTCCCCTTTTCTCCAAAGCAGTTTAGAATAAAAAGTGATGGACATTCACCAAAGTAGTCTTTGGGCCAAGTACATGGAGGCGCTGGGTTGGCAAACAGTCGATCTCAAACCGGGCTATGCTTACATCAGAAAACTTCCTCTCCTCGGCTCGATAGTAAAAATTCCCAAGGCCAGTTCAGAAATAGATTTGGTTCTAGTTAACGAGGTTTCGGAAAAGAACAAAGCAATTTTTACCAAAATCGAACCGGTTGGTGAAGTTGGTGATCAAAAGCTTTCGAACTCTTTAGTTAAAGCTGGTTTTGAAGCTGACAACTGGAGCCTGCAACCAACCAAAACTTTGGTTGTGGATTTAAAGGCCCCCGAAGAAGAAATCCTTACTCGTATGGAAAAGGATACACGCTACAGTATCCGTAGTGCTGAAAAGAAAGGGGTAAGGGTAGAGAAAGCAGACGACTTTGAAACCTTCTGGTCACTACACTCCCAAACGGCGAAGCGAGGTAAATTCTGGACGATTCGAGCCGACGTCGAAAAGCTCTGGAAAGTTTTTTCTGAGGCAAAACAAGGGCTGATATTAGTTGCTAGTTTTAATGAGCAACCACTCGCAACCTCAATGGTTCTTTTTCAAAATAAAAAAGCTTACTACTATCATGCCGGTTCCAGTACGCAGCGTAGAGACCTTTTTGCCCCTTATTTGGTAGTTTGGGAAAGTATCAAAGAGGCTAAGAAAAAAGGTTGTACGAGCTTGGACTTGATGGGAATAGTTGACCCAAGAATAAAAGCAACCCGGTCTTGGGCTGGTTTTTCTCATTTCAAAAAAGGCTTTGGAGGCGAAGAAAAAACTTATCTAGGCTCTTACGCCAAATTCTACAACCCAATCTTCAAACTCATTTTTAAGTTAAACAAATTTTTCTAAAAGAAATGAAAAACGCCAGGGCATTTGTGGTGCTCTGGCGTTTTCGGTAGTGTCGGTTCGACGCGGGTGTGCTTTAGGCGACCGCTGCGGCCTCTACACAGTGATTCGCACAGCGCGAGGTCTGCTCGTCGATGGGGCCGCCGTGGTTGCCGGGGTCGACGATGACGCACTGGCGTACCTTCTTCGAGAGCACAGGGCTGGTCCGGGACCTGGGTGGTGTCTGGCGCCGGTCGCGGTGCGACTGGCAGATCACCTTGTCGGGGTTCTCGGGATCCTGGAACATCTGACCCTTGTGGTCATACTTGTCCTTGATCCAGCAGTCATTCAGGTTGGCCTCCACGTTGATCCTCCTGTGAATTTCCCTTTGGGTAAAGGGAATCCTACCGATTTTTGGCCTTGAAAGCCAAAGATCTGGTTTCTCATCAAGGTGTTAGCCCTTTTTTGAGACGAAAAACCAGATCTCTGACTGCCAAAATATTTACTTTTTCCTAACAATCACAAATTTGGCCCTTAAGAACCGGGGGAGTTTTGTATTCACCACCTTTCCTTTAAGTTCTGCCCCGTAATTGCTTACGGGCCAAGTTTGTGATTACTAGTGCGAGAGGGGAGGAACGGTGTAGACGCTTGCGTCCCATTCGTCCTCCCCTGCGCGCCGGCTCGCTATTCAGTTGTCGCTTCTGAGTGTCACGTCCAGGTCATGGTCGTAACTGCTCCTTTCGTGAACTGAGACTTCGTGACCTTGCGGTCGCGTCGTCGCCGGTCGGTTGGGTCTAGTCGTTGGTGTCGTACTCCCTGTCGCCGCTGCCTTCAGTGGCGAAGAGGACACCACGGAGAACCCGGGAGGAAGGCACGGACCTGACGTTTTCCGTCGGCCCCATGAACTTCCACTGTGTGCGAACGATGCCATCCGCACCACGCTCCGCTTTCATCTGCTGCATCATTTGGCGGGTTTAACCTCCTGAACTAAGATCCTAACCGCGTTTGTCTCAAATTGCTCTGGGGCAAACGCCATAAAATCTAGTCCTATAGTTCTATATTTTCAAAGAACAAAAAGATCTCGCTCTTCTTCCCTGTATTCAACTTTTCTTGAATTATGTGTCTGTTTTCGCAAAGCTCAACATCCACGTAATTACTTTGTAATTATAGCACAAGACAGACCTATAGTCAAGTTGTGGGCTTTTGTTTTGTTTTGGTTACTTAGCAAGTGAAAAAGGACAAATGGCGTTGTACGGACAATAAAAACAAGCTGGCTTTTGTCCAAAGTATTTGGGGTTAGCAGGAAAGTCATCTTTTTGTAAATTGGCACGAATTTCTTTAGCAACTTCAACTACCCTTTTCTCTGTTTGCTCGATGTCTTCCTCTTTCGGTGAGTAACCACCGACTAGTCCAGTTTCCAAATCGTAGATACCGACAAAATCTGGGACTTTTTTGTAATTTTTATAGTAGCCCAAAGTGTAAACCCTCAGCTGAATGCTTTCCTTGGCGTCTTTTTCCAGTTGCTCCTCACTACGATTTTCAGTGGATTTAAAATCGATGATTTTTACCTTGCCGTCTTTCTCGTCAACACGGTCGAAGCGGCCAGAGACCAAAACTTGTGTCTCCCCGTTTGTTAAGTTAAAACGGAACTCTTTCTCGACGAAACTTGGGGTGTCTTTTGTAGTCTTCTCTCGGGAGTAAAAACTAGTCAGTACGCGGCGGGCTTGCAAAAGACGTTTTTCCTCGTGCTCGGCAGTTAGAAAGCCCTCCGTCACCCAAGTGTTTTCTAAAACCTGCAAGCAAGAATCTAACTCAAGAAGTTTCCCGTTCATCTTCGAGCGGTAAAACTCCGCCACGGCGGCGTGGAGCGCAAAACCATAAACAATGGCGTGGTGGCGGAGTATCGGTAGACGCAGCACATGAGCGTAGCGGTATTTGTAGGCGCAAGTTTCATAGTCATCAATTGACCCCTGCGAAAGACGAATGATTTTGTTCTCCGCTGAGGGTAGTTTGTAGTTTTTCGGTTCGGAAAAAGCAAACTGCTCAATCTTTTCTTTTGGGTTTAGTTTCACAGCAACCGAGCCAGCACCAGGCAAGTCTAAGGCTTCAAGAATAAAGGGTGAAATTTTCTTGGCCCTGACTCCTCCAGTATCTTTCGACCAGGTGTAGTAGAGAAATCTTTTGGCGCGAGTGCTGCCAACATAAAAGAGCCGTCTTTCTTCTTGCAGGTGAAAATCTCCAGAAGGTAAAAGTTCCTTAATTAGCTCTTCTGGAATTGGAATGGCTTCTTTTCTTTCCCGGCTGGGAAAGCGGTCGGCAACCAAACCAACCATAAAAACCGCCTCAAACTCCAAACCTTTAGCCGAGTGCACCGTCATGACGTTGACTGCATCTTGATCGGGATCAAAGTCAGCAGTAGCCGGATCATCCCCGGCCAGGCGCATTGCTTCGAGATAGTCCACGAAAACCCGGACTGATTCGTTTTGGGCCAGATCGATAAACTCAGCGATTTTGTCAAAAAACCTCGCAATATTCTGAATCTTTATTTCAGCTTCAACCCCACCTTCTCTTTCGAGACGCGTCAGGTAAGCAGTTTTCTGTAAATAAATATAGAGGACGCGGCCGACGTTTTCTTTTTGGGAAAGCTCGGCTGCCTCAGAGAGGTCTTTAATAAGTTTTTTGATGATTTCCCTTCCCTCAGCACTTATCTCAAGACCTTCCTCAGAATTGGCAACTACTATCTCGAAGACACTGCGCAGCGTTTTGTTTTTTCTCCTGGCCGTGTCCATACAGGCAATCGCATCCGGAACTGGAAGTTGATAAAGCTCACTGCTGACCAAATTGTAAAGGTTAATACTGTCATCAAAGTTGGATATTGCTGTTAAAAACGAGATTAGCAGACGAATTTCTGGCTGGGTGTAAAGTCCAGAAGAACCAACGAATTTGTGAGGGATTGCTTTTAAATTTAGGGCTCTCAAGAAAGAGTCTGCCTGGGAGTTAGCACGGACTAATATCGCAATGTCTTTGTAGTGAATTTTTTCCTTTTTAACCAGTTTTTGAATTTCTTTCACTACCTCTTCTGTTTCTTCAGTCAGAGTCGTACCACAAATTTCCTTCGGGCCTTCTCCTTTCTTCTCGGCAACCGTTAAAAGTTTCTTGTCAATTTTGTTTTGCACTTCAAGCCGATCGGGATCGTTGTTTTTTATCAGCCGGTAGGAGGTGTCAAGAATTTCTTGGCTAGAACGGTAGTTCTTGGTTAAAACCACTTGCTCTGCTTTTGCAAAATCCTCTTTAAACTTCATGATATTGGAAATTGCCGCTCCCCGAAATTTGTAAATACTCTGATCGTCATCACCAACAACACAAAGATTTTTGTGGGAGTTTGCTAGAAGCTTAACTAACTCGTTTTGTGAGTAGTTGGTGTCCTGATACTCATCAACAAGAATATATTTAAACTTTTCTTGATACTTTTGGAGAATTCTCGGCTTGGCTCTAAAAAGGTTGAGAGTCAGGCTGACTTGGTCACCGAAATCAAGCTTTCCCGCTTCCTTTTTAAACTGTTCGTACTTTTGATAAACTCGGACAAGCTCTTCCTGTCTTTTTATTTCTTGCAACCAGTCATCTTTTTCAAACTCCTCTGGTTGTTTCTTTTTCTTCAATTTCTCTACATAGACAGCAAAATCCTCAGCGCCGATGTCCTCATCTTTGCAACGACTGACGAATGTGAGAATTGCCTCAATAAATTTCGTCGGATTCGAGAGTGGTCGGTAATAATCAAGATCAAAAGCGAAAAGATTCTGCTGGAAAAAAAGAACCTGTTGGGCTCGACTCAACACTTGGAAGTCGGGGGGTAAACCAAGATCCAAAGCATTTTCTCGCAAAACCCGGTCGCCGAAGGCGTGAAAAGTGCTGATCCAAGTATCCACATATCCATAAGGAACCAAGAGGTCGACTCTTTCTTCCATTTCGGAAGCAGCTTTTTCAGTAAAGGTAAGGGCGATAATTTCTGAAGGTTTAGCTAGTTTTTTTTCGATCAGGTAGGCGATGCGGCGGGTAATAACTGTGGTCTTGCCAGTACCAGCTCCGGCGATGATAAGCAGTGGGCCTTCTGTTGTTTCAACTGCTTGCTTCTGTTCTTTGTTTAATCCTTCGAGAATTGAGCTCATCGCTCAACCATTTTAGCACAGGACTACTCGTCTGTTGTTTTGGTCAAAGGGTAAGTTTAGTTAGCTTAAAAGCTTCAGGGTAGCGTGGTAGCTTTCTTTAATCACTTTTTCAGTTTTTTCGGGAGTGAAATCATAAGGGGAGAGCTCAAAACCACTCCTTGGTTCGATGGGGATGATTTTTATTCTTGGGTAGAGTGCTTTTATTAATTCAACTTCATAACGCGTCGTCTGGTACTGGGCAATATCGCGACTGTCAATAATATTTTCCAAAAAGTTTTTTGGTTCTCTTTTTGTTTCGCCGGCATAGCCTGCGTTAACGGCATAAATTGTTCCGCACGTCTTTCGGGCCAGCTCGAAGAGAGGTAAATTGTCGGAAACTCCTCCGTCAATATAAACTTTTTCTCCTATTCTAACTGGCTGAAAAATTCCCGGCGTGGCTGAGGAGGCAAGCAAGGCAGGAATGATCGGTCCTTGCCGAAACCAACTGTCGCTGCCAGTTTCAATGTTGGTAGCCCCGAGAGCTAAAGGAACCTTCAACTCAGAAAAATCTTTAAACGGTAGCCTTTCTTCCAAAAATTTCTTGATTTTACCAGAGTCCCCTAAACTTTTTGTCCCAAAGCCGTGGGCCAAGAGCCTCGATAGCACCTGCCAAGGTGAAAGTCCAATGAAAGCGCGGTTGATAAAGGAAAAAATTACTTTTAAATCAGTAAAAGAGTTGTTCGTGAATGGGTCAAAAGCGTGGAAGGCAGCCACAAAAGCTCCGGCAGAAACCCCCACGACGTGGGTTGGAGTTATTTTCTTTTCCAGAAAGGCGCGTAACACTCCAATGTGGACTACCCCACGGTTGCCTCCACCAGAATAAGAAATCCCGACAATTTCTTCTCTGCAAAGGTTTTGATCAAGCTCGTGGATCTGCTTCACCTTTTAATGGTAGAACTTTTTGCCAGTGGTTGGCAAACCGAAAATTAAACCTCAGTAACTTCTTCGGCCTGGTCAAGGGGTAATGGTTCAGTTTCAAAGACGGCTTTTTTATCAGCAACTTTACCCGGCAAACCTTGCGCGTTTTCGATTTTGGAATTCAGGGTCAGGAAACGGGAGTTCACCAAATCAGCAGTGTTTTTCGTATCATTAACGTGCTTGGTGAGAACTCGCAGTACATCCCCAAATTTTTCTGAATCCCCTTTGATTGAACGTAAAGAGGCAAGTATGGTCCGCGCCCGCTCTTCAATCTTTTTGCCCTCAAAACTCATCAGAATCGCGCGCATGTACGCATAAAACGTTGAGGGGGAAACTGGCAAAACTCTTTTGGTGTGGGCATACTCGGAAAGCTCCGGCATATTGGCCATGATTTCATAGTAAATTGGCTCGCTCGGTACGTACATCAGAGCGTAATCAATCGTTCCTTCCTCAGGCAAGATATATTTTTTGGCAATATCGTCAATGTGTTTTTTTACATCCCGAGCGAAGTCTTTTTGAAACCCAGTTTTTTCTGCTTCAGTGTCGGCTCCCATCATCGCTTTGAAATTTTCCATCGGAAACTTTGAATCAATGGGGATGACACCGGAATCGGTTTTTATGGCAGCGTCAACAATATCACCAGATCGAAACCGATACTGCAGATGAAAACTCTCTTTCGGCAGAAACTGTCCGAGTAGTTCGCGGAGAACTTGCTCCCCAATATTTCCCCGCAACTTCGGGCTGCGGAGAAAATCCTGCAAATCTTTCATGGAGCGACCAATTTCGCTCATCTGACCGACTTCTTTGCCGACCATACCGATGATTTTGGCGGCGTTGTCGAGCCGCTCATTGATTGCTTTGTTGGTTGAGGTCAATTGCGACTGAAGGGTGTCAGTATTTTTGTCCAAAGAACTGCGCATTTCTTTGAGCCACTCCATGAGGACCTTGGTACTTTCGTCATCGCTATCTTTACCTTTGAGTTCTTCGAGTTTTTTGAAGAAAAAGAAAAAGCCTGCAACAATGACTCCACCAACAATAAGAATGAGGGTCTGGGTGTCCAAGTTCATAATTAGGGCTATGTTAGCAGAACCACTTTACGTTGTAAAATAGTTTCATGGGAGTTTTTCTTTTCGCTTTGCTGGTTGTCTTTTTGCTAGGCCTGTCAGCCTTGTGGTTTATTGGCAATAACCTTCCCCCCCTGGACTCTTCTGGCAATTTACTGACCGCGAATCTGGTCTATTTTTTCCTAGCCCTTTTCGCTAGCCTTGCTGCAGGCTTGAGCTTGGTGCTATACTGCCTTAGCTTCGTTTTGGAGAGAAAAAAGGCTGAGACCCTGACGCGTTCTGAAAGAGCAAAATTCTTGATCAGAAAAGCACTACGTCGGGGTTTGGAACTAGCAGCCACTGGTTGCTTACTTTTCCTTCTGAAACTGTTGGGAATCTTTAACCCTGTGAACGCTGTGCTGATAGTTTTAATAATCAGCTTGATTGAAGTTTACTTTGTTAGCAACAAGAGTTGAAACAAATGACCAAAATAAAGAATTTTTTTCTGACAACTACCATCTATTATATCAACGACGTACCTCATATCGGGCACGCTTATACAACTATTGCTGCTGATATTCTGGCCCGCTTCCATCGGCTTTTGGGTGAAAAAACCTTTTTTCTTACTGGTTTAGATGAGAACTCGCAAAAGACAGTTCTTGCTGCGGAAAAATCCGGCCAAGACTTGAGAACCTACACTGATGATTTGGCGAAAATCTGGGAAACAACTTGGAAAAAGCTTGGAATAACCAATGACGATTTCATCCGCACCACACAGGTACGACACAAAAAGGTTGTCACTGATTTTTTTCAGAAAGTACTCGATAATGGGGACGTTTACAAGAGTAAGTATGAGGGTCTTTATTGCGTTGGTCACGAAGCTTTTTTGAAAGAAAGTGATTTGGACGAAAACGGTTTTTGTCCGGATCACAAAACCAAGCCAGAACAAATCGCTGAAGAAAACTATTTTTTCCGTCTTTCCAAGTATCAAGAACAACTTTTGAAGTTTTATAAAGAAAATCCTGATTTTGTTTTACCCCACCAGCGTTTTAACGAAGTAGTGAAATTTGTTGAATCTGGTCTGCAGGATATTTCGGTCACCCGAGCAAGTCAAAAATGGGGTATTCCGGCGCCAAACGACCCGAAACAGGTGATTTACGTTTGGTTTGACGCACTCATCAACTACCTTTCCGCTGAACCCCCCCTCTGGCCAGCTGATCTTCATCTTATAGGTAAAGACATCACTCGTTTTCACGCGGTTATTTGGCCGGCGATGCTACTCTCGGCTGGCTACCCACTGCCCAAGCAAATTTTTGCCCACGGTTTTTTTACTGTTGACGGAACGAAAATAAGTAAGTCTCTGGGCAACGCCATCGACCCGGTCAAAATCTCGCAGGACTATGGCAACGACAGCCTCCGCTACTTTCTTTTTCATGAGTTTCCCTTTGGTAACGATGGTGATTTTTCTTTTGATCGTCTGAAAGAAGTTTACAATTCTGATCTTGCCAACGGCTTGGGAAATCTGGTTTCCCGAGTTGCGCGCTTGGCAGAAAATCTGTCTTTGCCCGGAGTAGAGTTTCCTGAAAAACCACTTCTCGACTCAGCTTTCCGAATTCACCTAGAAAATTTAGAGTTTTTGGAAGCTTTGGAATATGTTTGGGGGAAAATTCGCAAAACTGACAAAGAGATTGAGAAAAGCAAGCCCTGGGAATTAGCTAAAGAAAACCCGGAGAAAGCAAAAGCCGCGGTAGAAAATTTAATTCGGCAAATTGTCGAAATTGACGAGCTTCTACTTTGTTTTCTTCCCGAAACAGCCGAAAAAATCAAAGACCAATTCTCCCAGGACAAAATAAAATCTTCCGCGCCGCTTTTTCCAAGGAGAGGCTAATGAAGCTGGTCGATACCCACGCTCACTTTCAATTCGAAGCTTACAAAGAAGATCGCGATCAAGTGATCAAAGAGAACCTGAAAGAACTTTCAGCCATCATGACCGTTGGTGCCAGTTTAGAGTCTTCGAAAAATGGGGTTAGTCTCGTCCAAAACTACGACGGCCTCTTCGCCGCGGTTGGAGTTCATCCCCACCACGTTGATCAATTTAGCCCTGAGACAATGAAAGAGTTGGAGCAGTTAATCATTCAACCCAAAGTCGTTGCGGTTGGGGAAATTGGCTTGGACAAGCATCTCTATCAGGGCTATCCGGAACCAAATATTAAAGACCAAATCAAAATCTTGGAACCCCAAATTAACCTGGCTTTAAAAAGCAAAAGACCAATTCTTTTTCATTGTCGCGACGCCTACGACGAACTTTTCGATTTGCTAAAAACTCTACCTCAGCCTTTGCTTGGACTGATGCATTGCTTCATGGGTGATGTCAGCTTTGCTAAAAAATTTCTTGACCTCGGCTTGTTTATCTCCTTCAGTGGCAACCTTACTTACAAAGGTAATGACTACATTCGGCAGGCGGCCAAATTTGTTCCTCTGGATCGGCTCTTGCTTGAAACTGATTCTCCCTACTTGACCCCACACCCTTTTCGTGGCCAGCGTAATGAACCTAAATATGTTAAAATAATAGCGGAAACTGTTTCTCTCCTCAAAAGCCTGAGCCTAGAGACAGTCGCACAGGCAACTACCACCAACGCAAAAAAATTACTATCCATTTGAGGAGATGTTCAACTCACGTTTCTCAATCCGTTTATTAGAAATTTCTTCCGGCCTAATTTCCTGGGCACTTTTAACTAGCCCTTTCTGGGCTTCTTTTCTTATTCCGGAAGTAGTTGCCTATTTTATCATTCTTTTTGATTTCTACTTTTTCTATAAGGCCTCATCGCTAAGTTTCAACTCGGTTCGTAGTTACCTAAAAATTAAGCGAACTGGCTTTACAAATTGGGTGGAAAAAATGGATCAAGAAAACCTTGATTATTCAAAAATTCGCCATCTAGTTTTCATCCCAACCTACAAGGAGCCAAAAGAGATTCTAGAAAGAACGCTGACCTTTCTAGCTGCTCAGGAGTTTCCCGCCAAGCAGCTTGATGTTGTCTTGGCAATGGAAGATAGAGACAATTCTGCACCCGAAAAGGTGGAGGCCTTGAAGAAAGCTTTTTCGACTCACTTCGGCAACTTCTGGGTAACTAGCCATACTCTTTCTCCTGGGGAAGTCATCGGAAAATCCTCAAACTTGGCTTTTTCGGCTCAGAGAGTGAGAAGTCTGATCGAGGAGGCAGGATACGACAAAAACTTTTTGACCGTCACCTCCTGTGATGCCGATGTTGCCTTTCACCCCAAGTATTTTTCCAATCTTACTTATCAGTTTTTAACTGACGCAGAACGGCATTTTCATTTTTGGCAAGCGGCTTTGGTTTTCTACAACAATATTTGGCGAGTTCCAATTTTTGTGCGTGTCGTGCACACGATTTACTCGATCAGTGGAATTGCCGAATTGATGCGGCCAAAATCAAATTTTAACTATTCCAGCTATTCTTTAAGTTGGAAACTTCTGGAGGAAACTGGTTTTTGGGACGTTGATGTTGTTGCTGAAGACTGGCATTTATTTTTCAAAGCTTTCTTTTCGCACCAGGGAAAGGTGGAGCTTGAATCAATCTTTTTGCCTCTCTATGCCGATGCTGTTGAAGGTCAAAACTACTGGCAATCAGCGGTTGCCCAATACACACAAAACCGTCGTTGGGCTTGGGGAGTAACTGATATCGCCTACGCAGTCAGACAATTTTGGTCCAAGCGGCGTGAGATACCAGTCGGAAATTTCGTCTTTCGCTTCGTTGCGGCCCTACAACAACACTTACTTTGGCCAGTTACCTGGTGGATTCTTACTTTAGGTGCTACCATTCCTCCGCTGATCAATGAGCAGTTTGCCCACACTGCCTTGGGTTTTTACCTCCCGAAAGTTTCTGGTTTGATTCTGACTACAACGACAGTCTTCATAATCTCGGTAATAATCATTGATTGGCAACTTCGCCCACCCAAACCAGCTGATTATAAAAACCGTTTCCTCCTCTTCAACTTACTCCAATACCTGCTTCTTCCGATCACCGGTTTCTTTTTTGGCTCTCTGCCTGGAATGGATGCTCACACGCGCTTGATTTTCGGCAAAAGAATTGAGTACAAAGCAACTGAGAAATTCGTTGAAAAAAATTAGTGTATAATTTATCTCGAGGCTGCCTATGACTAATTTTTTGGCAAAGCTAGCTAACTTCACTACTAAAAATAGGTTTATCCTTGTTCTTCTTGTTATCACTTTTTTTGTTCGCCTCCCCTCTCTTTTCGAGCCTTTCTGGTACGGAGATGAGGCAATCTACGCTGTGATCGGGCAAAAGATTTTGCGGGGAGGTCTGCTCTATGTCGACATTTTTGACCACAAAACCCCTGGAATCTACTACCTGACTGCTCTCAGTCTGAAGGTTTTTGGCCAAACTATTTGGTCCTTACGGTTTGTGTTGATGGGCTTTTCCCTTGCTAGTTTGGTTGTTTTTTTTCAAGTTGGTAAAAAGCTTTTTGACGAACGGGTAGCAAAACTAGCCAGTATCATTCTTGCAGCTTTGATAGCCACCCCTTTGATTGAGGGTAATATTTTCAACAGTGAAATTTTGATGATTCTGCCTTTGTCTCTAGGGGTACTTCTTGGATTAAACAAAAGATATTTCTGGTCTGGTTTCTTTTTCTCCCTTGGCTTTTTACTTAAATTCCCAGCTGTCTTTGACTTCGGGGCCTTTTTTGTTTTTCTGGCTTTGGCAACAACTAGAAAAACCTTCTTGGAAAACCTAAAATCTCTCTTCTTATTAACTTTAGGTTACAGTCTGCCGATTGTTTTGACAGTTGTTTACTTCGCCCTCCAAAACGCCCTTGGCGACTACCTTTTTTCAGCCCTTCTCTTTAACTTTTCTTATACCAACTACGGCAATCAGCTAGTTTTGGCCGGACGAACAATCCCCAATGGCCTAATCATGCTGAAAGGGCTACCTCTTCTATCTTTAGTCATTTATTTCCTCTGGAAACTTTATCAGCCTTTGGTCAAAGGTAAGGAAACTAAGAACCCAGTCTCCAGTCTTGAGTTTGTCATCATTTGGCTTGGTTTTGCCTTTTACGGGGCGGTTTTCGGGGGAAGAGCTTATCCTCATTATTTAATTCAAGCAACACCAGCTTTTGCTCTTTTACTTGGCGCTGGGCTTGGAATGGCTGCATTTAAAAAAATAACCTTCATGATCGCGGCCCTGGTCGTCAGCTTGGCACTTCTACTTGGTTTCCGTTCCTGGACAACAACCACTTACTACAGTACCTTTTTCAGGTTTGTCACCAACCAAATCACTGAAGAAACGTATATGAACAGCTTTGACAAAAAAACAGCGCGCAACTACTCAATTGCCAGTTTTCTCGACGGTTGTGTTGTTTTCAGCGGCGAGAAATGTCTCAAAACGCGTACTAGTCAGACCGACAGCATTTATATTTGGGGGAACTCTCCGGTCATTTACTTCCTTTCTCAAAGAGACCCAAGCGCAAAATACATTACTGCTTTTCACGTCACTGGCAACAACGTTTTCAAAAAAGAGGTTCTTTCTTCAATCAGGGAGCGACTGCCAGTTTACATCCTACGAGAAAGCTCGGCTCCTGACTTCCCTGAGTTGGACAATATTTTAACTAAACAGTATAATTTCTTCGCCCAAACTGATGACATCAAAATTTATCAACGCTTTGGAGGCCTTGAGGCCGACTAGCATCACTGCTCTTTCAATTAATTTTCTAATCACCCTGCTTAGCTATTGGCTTCTGTTTTATAAATACAGTAGCTTAGCACCGGCTGTACCTCTCTGGTTTTCCCGAGAATGGGGGGAGGCTCGACTCGCCAACCCGTCTTGGCTTTGGGTACTACCTTTCAGTAGTTTGGGGATACTTTTGCTAAACAATATTTTCGCCAGCCTGATCAGAAAACCCCGCGTCGTCGTCGCGATGTTGGTCTGGTTTTCTACTTTCTTCTCTCTCTTGGTTTTTTATACCCTGTACCGTCTTTTGGTACTAACTAGCTAAAATGTTTTTAATCAGTCTTTTTCTTTTTTCGGCGCTAATTACTTTTTCGGTCACCCCACTGGTGATCAAACTGGCACGGCAGCACGGGTTTCTTGATTATCCCAACCGCCCGCACCCAGCTATTATTCACACCAAACCTTTGCCGAGGGGGGGAGGACTAGCAGTTCTGGTCGGTTTGATAGGTTGTCTGACTCTCATCAGTTTTGTACAACCAAGCTTTGATAAGCGTCTCTTAGCTATCTTTATTGCTAGTTTCTTGATTGTCCTGGTTGGTCTAGCTGACGATAAATACGATTTGAATCCTTACTTACGACTCTTGGCGAACTTCTTTACGGTTCTGATTGTGGTCGGCTTTGGAATTGGGATAACAAGCTTTCACAACCCTCTCGGGGGAAACATCAACTTAGATATTTGGAGAATCTCCTTTAGCATTCCTGAGTTTCTTCCCTTTGCCGGACTGCACTCGATTCTGGTTCTGGCCGATATCTTTGCCCTGATTTGGATCGTCTGGATCATGAATGCAATCAATTGGTCCAGTGGGGTCGATGGCCAACTTTCGGGCATTGCTTTCATCAGCCTGTCTTTCATTGGTTTTGTCGCCCTGCGCAATTTACAAACTGATCCCAATCAACTCATTGTCGCGAGTCTAGCCTTCGGAGCTGCCGGGGCTTTTCTTGGCTTTTTGCCTTGGAGCTTTTACCCGCAAAGAATTATGCCTGGGTACGGTGGTTCAGCCCTGGCTGGGTTTTTGATTGCTACCCTCGCGATCCTCTCTGGGGCGAAGCTCGCCACTGCCTTCTTAGTACTGGCTGTGCCTTTGGTTGACAGTCTCTGGGCAATAGTACGCCGGCTCTACCAGCACCGCTCCCCAGTTTGGGGAGATCGGCAACACCTCCACCACCAACTCTTAAAAAGAGGTTGGAGCATCCCAAAAATCGCCTTTCTCTACTACGCTCTGACTGCCTTTTTTGGTTTGGCTTCTCTGAGTTTGGACAGTCGTGGTAAGCTTTTTGCAATTGCGATGGTAGTTGTTGTTCTTCTCTCTTTTATCATTAGCGTGGGTTATTTAGGAAGAAAAGTTAGGAATGAAACAACTTAGCAGTTTACTTATTTCCTTACGGCCAGCCCAGTGGGTGAAAAATCTAGCGGTTTTTGTCGCTATTTTTTTTGGTGGCAATCTCTTTAACGAATCCAAACTCATTGCCGCTCTTTTCTCCTTTGTCGCTTTTTGTTTGATTGCCTCGAGCACTTATCTCATCAATGATTTGGTTGATGCCAAGGTAGACAAAATCCATTACGCGAAGAAAAACCGTCCCATTGCCGCGGGCAAACTGAGCATACAAACTGCTTTTACCGCTGCGGCTACTCTGGCTCTGCTGGCTCTTTTTCTCGGTTCCTTTGTCTCCAAGGGAGTTTTGGTAGCAATCGGTCTCTATTTGCTAACCCAAATTGCCTACAATTTTTACTTAAAGAGAGTTTTACTCTTAGAACTTCTAGTTATTGCTTTTGGTTTTATGCTCCGAGTTTTCGCTGGCTCTTTTGCAACTCAAACCTCTCTTTCCTCCTGGTTGATTCTGACGGTGATGATGATTTCTCTGTTTTTGGCAATCGGCAAAAGACGTTCGGAAGTGACTCTACTGGGAGAAACAGCTGCCCAACACCGTCCCACTCTTTCAGGTTATCCCTTGACTCTATTGGATGGTTTGGTTTTTCTCAGTGCCACAGCAAGTTTACTTACCTACAGCCTCTTTACCTTTAATACTAGCCGGCCAACTGTTACTAACTTTTTGGCACAATATCTACCCCAAACCCTAGTCAATGCCAAATGGTTGATGGTGACTATACCGATAGTTGTTTATGGGATTTTCCGCTATCTCTATTTAATTTTTGAGAAAAAGGAAGGCGATTCACCTGAAAAAATATTACTTAACGACAAAGCCATCTTGTTCACTTTACTTCTTTGGCTAGCAATCTCCGGACTGGTCATCTACCTTCTACCTGCGGCCTAAAACTTTCAACTTCCCTGGCCAAATCATCAAAAAGCAAGTAAACGAAACTGATCGCGGTTCCAATCTCAAGGGAAAGGATAAAAAGAGAAATGTTGCCGCTGAGAAAATTTAAACACCCCTCAATGGAAAGATAAATCAGCAAAACAAGCCAAACTACCGCTTGGTGGTAAAGTTCATGGCTATCAATGAAAAGCCCGTCCAAATTCTTGACTGTCAGTCTTTTGGCTTTGTTGGGATGGAGGTGGGTCAGGTGAAACTCATGAGCTCGAAACAAAGCCCAACCGAAGCAAACTCCAAGAACTAGAAAAGTCAGCAGACTAGAAGCAGTAGTAGCAAAAGCTAAGGCCCCTGGGTCTGTAAAACGCAGGAATGGGGTTGCGAGAGAAAACTCCTGAAAGCTAAATTCCCAGCCAGAAGGAAGAAAGAGGCTCGTCAAAAGTAAACCAGCCCACTTTGAACCAAAAACTAGGACAACTGGGAGGAAGGCTTCGTCAATTAATTTTGTGGCCGAAACTTTAGGCATTAATCTAATTAAATACTTTTTGCTTTTCCTGCGCAAGTTCTAGCACAGGTATGGTAAGATTTTAATTAAAGACCATGAAGAAATATTTAACTGCCGCTGCCACTGCCATTACTCTAGTTGTTGCCTTGTTCCTTCTCTCACGTTTAGTCTTACCCCTATTTACTCCAAAAAACGGTTTTTTACAGGTTTCTACTTCTTTACCCGCAAAAATTTCCCTTGACAACAAGAACCTGGGGGAAAGCCCCTTCCGCGGCGAGAATCTGAAAACCGGCACACACCGTTTGCAACTTGAAGCGAAATTTTCAACCGCCAGTTCGAAAGTTGTTGGTGGTAGAAAGGTAAGCTGGACGGGAAATATCAGTCTCTATAGCAATGTTTTATCAGTCGTGAACTTTGACTTTGGCCCGACCGCGGCTTTCAATGCCTCAGAAATTCTCACCTTGCGTAAGGGCTCCACCTCAATCTCAGTTGTCAGCCAACCGGAAAACACCGAAGTTAGTTTGGATGGTTCAAGTCTAGGAGCAACTCCGCTCGTCAAAAGCATAAAATCAGGGGTACATCGACTCAAACTCAGCAAGGAAAACTACTTGGAGCGCCAAATCGATATCAACGTAGCCGACGGTTTCCAAACTGTCATTCAGGTTGATCTCGCCCTAAACCCGTTACCAAAAGCTATCTCCAAACTCTCAACCAAGGAAAGTACCACTTTTTACGACCTGTCTACCCTGGAGTCGTCTCTCTTCGAAAAACCTGATCAGTGGGCAGAGGCAGCCTGGTTTTTTCAAGAAAAGACTAATTCTCTAGAAACAAAGTTCGACGCCTTCATCGATCGGGCTGGGACGGTTTATTACTATGATCAGGCCAGTTTCAAGGCTAGTTTAAAAGCGAAAAAGAGTCTGAACGTAGGTTACTTGGGAAATAAGGCGGACAAGGTTTTGTCCAGTCAAGCCAAAGCTAACTGGGAAAAACTCTTTCCGACAACGAAGGTTGCTCAAATTCAGGTTCTTAGCACACCAACCGGAATTCTGAACGTGCGTTCTGGGCCCAGCCAAAGCGAGCGGATTCTGACAAAAATTAAACCTGGAGAAAAATACCCCTTACTTGGTGAGCAAGAGGGCTGGTACAAAATTAAAGTCGGCTCAATTACTGGTTGGGTCTCGGCCCAATACGCTAAAAAACTTTGAGAAATTTTTTAAACTCCTCCAAGGCTTGGCGGCGGTGGGAAACTTGGTTTTTTGCTTCTGGACCCATTTCAGCGTAAGTCAGCTCCCCTCCCTCTGGAATAAAAACTGGATCCCAACCCCAGCCACCAGGTTTTTCTTCTTTGGCTAGCCTACCTGCCACTTTACCCAAAAAGGTGTGAATTTTTTGCCCATCATGAAAAGCAAAGACAGCTTGAGCGCTGGCAGCTCGATTCTCCACTCCTTCCATCATTTGAAGAAGCAGCTGGTTGCCACCAGCGGCCAAAACGTGTTTGACCAAAGGACCGGGGAAGCCTTTCCACTGATCTAGAAAAAGCCCAGCGTCTTCAACAATGAGGGGTTTTCCTGTCTGCTCAAAGGCTAATTTTGCTTTTTTCTGCGCAATTTCAACTAAATCTAAACTTTGAACTTCGTCAATTTCTAGGCTTACACTCTCAACCGGAATTCCCAAAATCATCGCTACTTCTTTAGCTTTGTTGGGATTCCCAGTAACAAAAAAAAGTTTGTTCAACATTTATTGTAATTTACCAGCTTTCAAAAACTTGTGCTAGGGACTAGCATCGGATATAATCTGAGCCTAAGTTCCAAGGCGAGGTAGCCAAGTGGTAAGGCAAAGGTCTGCAAAACCTTTATACGCCGGTTCGAATCCGGTCCTCGCCTCCAAAGTAAGGGTTCGTTTTCCCGAAGGGAAACAATGTTTTAACATTCTTCCCGCTCGCGCCTCCATGTCCGGTTCGTTCCCGCGAAGTTTTAACGAAGCGGGACTGGATGCTTTAGCATCCGCCTCCGGTCCTCGCCTCCAAAAACTTGACTTAAGCAAGCTTTTTTGCTAGAATTAGTTTGTAATTCTCTCAACGCCGAGAGAATTTTTCTTTTTTGGCCCCGATTATCGGGGTTTTATGTTGGGAACTATTGTTCGTACTTCTCTGGTCAGTGCCAGAGAAAGACAACTTCATAGTCTGCCCCGACTCAATTCTCACCCTTACGTCCTCTCTACCACTGGCTATGAGACTTTAGCGGTGGTCGTGGACGCAGCAGCGGTGATCCTCCTTCTTTCAAGGCTGGGCCGCGCTGTGGGAAAAATTGCCAGCCAAGCGCTTCCGGCCATCCTTCTCACGGTTTTTACTGTTCTAGGCATGATCTTTCTTAAAACTGACTCGCCAGTCAGTCCAAGTATTGCTGCTCAAAGCAAAGACCTTCCGAAAATTGAACAGTTTGTTAGCGCAGTCGCCACCAACAATTTCCAAAAGCCTCTTGCCGGCTTGGTTTCGCAACACTATTGGTGGGGCCACCCGGGAACTGATATCCGTGCTCCTTATAGTACAAAAATTCGTCCAATCGAATCAGGGACAGTCATCGAAACCTCTTTTGAGGCCGGGGGCTATGGTTTCCAAATTCTTGTCCGACATAAAGATGGCTTTGTTTCCCGTTATGCCCATTTGTCCAAAATCCTTGTCAAAGTTGGGGACAAAATAACAAAATTTAAGGTAATCGGTACTGTCGGTACTTCCGGAGACGCTACCGGACCACACCTTCATTTGGAACTCACACGCAAAGGAGAGACTCTTGACGCTGAGAAATACCTGCCTAACTACCAATTTAGCCCCTAAACGAACAAGGCGAACTTTTCGTGTGCACGAAAAAGTCCGCCCCGATCAACTCTCCCACAACCTCAGCTGGTGACCTTCTGGGTAGATGGTTTCCAACTGTTTCTCAATTGTTTCTCCTTCCCCCAACTTTCCAATGATCTGGCGAGGTAGGTCCTCACCATAAATCTGTCTCGGCAAGGAAAGCAGCCCGGCTGCTCTGGCGACATCGCCTTTGGTCAAAGCAGTGTGAAGCGCTCCTCGCAGCCGACGTCTTGTCCGCTTCGGCAATCTCAACTCACCGTCGCGAATACTCACCCCCAAAACCTGGAGATTGGTATGGCCACTGATCTCCATAAGCTTGGTTTTGCGCTCGTTCAACTCGAAGGGAGTCTTCTCGTTGACGATTCGGCAGAGGGTGCGAACTTCAAGCTCAGTAATGGGACCATCTGCCGAGATCGCAATATTGTCCGCATAGCGGGTGTAGATCGCTCCCATCTTGTCAGCAAAGATCGCCAGACGCCGGTCCAGGTCACGGCAAACGAAATTGAAGAGAACCGGCGAGCTTGGTGCTCCCTGGGGCAAACGTGGCTCTAGTCCCAAACCTGGCACTAGAGTGGTGCAAAGGCGAGTGATCGCCAAAGCAAGCCACTTACCGATCTTGACTGCTCCAACCTCCTGCTCCAAGAGCTCTTCGAGCAACCACTTTCTGGTTACACTGCTGAAAGCGTCTTTGAGATCCAAGCTGAGCAGGTAGCGTGAGTGTCGGTGAGCCTCCACTGCGGTCAGCATTTTTCGATCCCGTACAAAACCGTGACACGCCCTGTGCACCGGCAGACCGGAGAGCAGGTTGCGTAGCATTCGTCGCTGCAGCCAGCGCAGCCGGGGGTCGGGAATCATCAGGATCCGAAAGTCCCCTGACCTCTTCCTGATCAGTCGCATGTCGTAGGACTCATCAATTCCACTTTCAACAATTGCCTGCAGTTGAGCCGGCCAAACGTGAAAGAGCAGGGCGAGGTAGCGGTAGGGGTTAAAGGACCGCCGAATCCGAAAAGGATCCAGCTGTGTCCATTCCCGCCAATTTCCAACCCCGTAAGAATCGTAAACGTCATCCTCAAGTTCGCCGAAACGAAACTCTTCTCCCGCCTCTTCCCAGGCAATATCAAGCATGATCGTCTCCTTATTGGGTCAGGGGAGGTTCAGTAAGAGCTTCACTAAACCTCCCCTTCTTCCGGCAGCTGGGTTATCTCTGCTTCTGGGCTCCGTACTCGGCGAGCCGGGCCCCCACTAATCACCTCTCACCAGGCAGCTACTGCCGGTGCGGGTCAGCCCTGAGATCAGGAGTCAAACCCTTTAAATTAACCCAGCTATGACCTATATACCAGTTTCCCGGCAAAAGAAAAAGGGCCCGAAAGCCCTTTTCTCTTTATCTTTAATCTGTTGATCTTAGTTTAGTAGCCCATTCCCTCCATACCACCGGGCATACCAGCCGGCGCTGGGCTTGGGTTTTTCTCAGGTAGATCAGTAACCAGAGCTTCGGTAGTGAGAATCATCATTGCTACGCTGGCCGCGTTCTGGACCGCGCTGCGGGTAACTTTGACTGGGTCAATAACTCCTGCTTTGACAAGGTCCTCAAATTCCCCAGTCAGGGCGTTGAAGCCGATATTACCGCCAGCTTTCTCGACCTCACGGACCACCCAGCCAGCGTCAACCCCAGCGTTTTCTGCTAGTTTTCTGATTGGGCGGTGGAGAGCTTCGTGCAGAATATTGATTCCAACAGCTTCATCACCTTCAAGGTTGTGCTTGTGAAGAACTTCGGCGGCTCGCAAAAGGGCGACTTCCCCTCCCACGACAAAACCCTCCTCGATTGCTGCTTTTGTGGCTTGGACCGCGTCATTGACTCGTTCTTTCTTTTCTTTCATTTCAACTTCGGTAGCCGCTCCAACATTGATGACTGCCACTCCTCCAGAAAGTTTGGCAAGACGTTCTTGCAATTTCTCGCGGTCAAATTCACTGGTGGTTTTCTCGATTTGGGCTCGGATTTGGCCGATACGAGCCTCAATTTTTGCCTTTGCTCCTTTGCCACCAACGATGACGGTGTTGTCCTTGTCTGAAGTGATGCGGTCAGCCTTGCCAAGCATGTCCGGGGTCACTGAGTCGAATTTGATTCCCGTGTCTTCAGAAACGAGAGTTCCACCAGTGAGGACGGCAATATCTTCAAGCATTTCTTTTCTTCGGTCACCGAAACCCGGAGCCTTAACGGCGAGAATGTTCATCGTGCCACGAATCTTGTTGACAACGAGAGTGGCCAAAGCCTCCCCTTCGACATCATCAGCGACGATGACCAAATCTTTGGTGATCTGCACCAGCTTTTCAAGCAAAGGGAGAAGGTCAGCAATAGCACTAACTTTCTTGTCGGTAATGAGAACGTGTGGGTTTTCAATCGAAGAAGTCATTTTGGCGGTGTCGGTAACAAAGTAAGCTGAGACGTAACCGCGGTCAAATTCCATCCCTTCGCGATGTTCCCAGTTGGTCTCGATTCCGCGGGATTCTTCGACCGTGACGACACCGTCTGGACCAACTTTGTCGAGCGCTTCAGCAATTAGTTTTCCGATCGTTTCGTCAGCTGCAGAAATAGTCGCTATTTGCTCATAATCTTCTTTACCGGTAACCTTCTTGGAGGTTTTTTTGAGATGATCGACGACCGCCTCAACTCCTTTTTCCAAACCGCGACGGAGAATCATTGGATTGGCACCCGCGGTAATGTTTTTCAGGCCTTCGTCGACAATCGACTGAGCCAGCAACGTGGCAGTAGTCGTACCGTCACCGGCAACATCGTTGGTTTTGGAAGCGGCTTCTTTGATGAGCTGGGCGCCCATATTTTCAAATGGGTCTTCAAGCTCAATTTCTTTGGCCACTGTCACTCCATCGTGGACGACGTTGGGAGCGCCCCATTTTTTGTCCAAGGCGACATTGCGACCCTTGGGGCCCAAAGTGGTTGCCACTGCATCTGCTAGTTTATTGACTCCAGCTAAAAGTTTTTTGCGGGCATCTTCTGCGTAAATAAGTTGTTTTGCCATAATTACCTCCTTAAGATCTATTATTAGCCTAGTATGGCCATAACATCATCGAATTTAACTAGTTTGTAATCTTCACCTTCAAATTTGATTTCGTCTCCGCCCCATTTTTTGTAAAGCACCGTGTCGCCAACTGAAAATTCAGCTTTTTCTTCGTGGTTGGGGTGTTTCTTGTTCGGACCAACGGCAACCACTTTTCCTTGGGCCGGCTTTTCTTGGGCGGTATCGGGAAGAAGAATTCCCGAAGGGGTTTTAGTCTCCGCTTCCAAAGGTTTGATCAAGGCATAGCCTGCCAAAGGCTTGATATTGAGACTTTTGCTCATTTTTTTATTTACCTCCTAATTTAACTAACGAGTAATTGTTGACTTAGAAAATGAAGGAAATCAAGGAGCAGGAAATTGGTAACTCCCTCAAGACCCGTCACTTTCTTTATCACTCGGGCAATTGTGCTGCTAAATTTTAGGGAAGTTGGCTTGGTTTGTCAAGCGCTAGATCAAGTTAATTCGACTGGGGAACTCCGGGCGGGGCTAAAGCAGACGAAAGGCCGAATTTTTCAAGGGTCGGTTCAATTTCTTTGGCAATCGTAATGATACTTCCCAACTGGTCGTCTGAGGTGGCACTCAGATCAAGCCATTTCCGAAAGCTTTCGACAATCTTTCCATTGAGAAGATCCTCGCCTGTATCCGAATTCAAATACCAAGTTTTGGCAAAAGGTGCTTGTTTTACGTAAGGGGCTAAAAGAGGGTCGCCGGTCAGCTCGGCAGCCATCGCCACCCGAGGGTAAGCTCGACCAAGACCACGAATTTTTGTTTCAAGAATAAAGATTTTTTTTAGTGCACTCTCTTCAGAAAGAAACTTAGCGAATTTCCAAGCCTCAAGCTGATTCTCACCCGCGGCGTTGACGGCGTTGGCCCAATAACTTCCCCAGCTGACCGGATCAGACTCAACTACTTGGGGGACCGGGGCAACACCAAAACTAAGTTTGACACCTTTATCTTTGGCAATTTCGGAAATTTCGGCTAGTTTGTAGGCTGGAAAAAAGGCCATGGCGACCTTACCCTGCGCAAAAGCTTCAAGCGAAGGTGGTAAGATCGCTTCCCAAACCTTGTATTTGGAAGCAAAGTTTAAATAAACCAGAAGAGCGTCTGCTCCTAAATTCCTACCATCGAGGGAGGAGTTGGAAGCAAGGAAGTTCTTTTTATCTTTGATGAAGCTAACTTTATTCTGCAAAAGCAACTGTCCAACAATCTCAGAGAAATAGTCAACATTTTTACTACTTCCCAGAGCGACTCCGGCGGTTTTGATTTTGCCGCGATCATCGTAATTGGTAATGACAGAGGCCATGTTAACCAGGGAATCAAGGTCTTTTGGAGGAGAGTCAAAACCTTTGGCTTTGAGTAAAGTTTTGTTGTAAACCAAGGCCAGACCATCAATTTCCAAAGGGATTCCTCGATAAGAACCGTTTGACTTTAAACTTTCTTTGACGAGAGGGTAAAAGGTTTTTTCAAACTCAGAGCTCGAATAAATTTCATCAGGAAGACTGGCCAGGTGACTGCCTAGCACAGGCAGCCAACCGCTGTGGGACCAAAAGAGATCTGGCCCATTCTTTTCGCCCAGGGCTTTGTTTAGGAAAGAAAAATAGCTGCTTGCATTTTTCTGCTCGTATTCGATGATGATGTTGGGGTTTTTCTTTTGGTACTCTTCCTTGAGAGGGTTAATCGCTTCCGGATCCCAAAGACCGAGATAGTGAAGAACGACCGGTCCGGGAGCCTTTTTTCGGGAGAAAAACAGGACTAAGACAATACTGAGAACCAGAAAAAGAACAAGTCCAACAATGATGAAAGGCAGAAAGCGCTTCATTCCGCAATTTTTTCTTTAAGATATTTTTTAACTTCGTCACCGAAATCAGGATGCTCAAGGCCAATATCGATCAGGGCCTTTAAATAACCAAACTTATCCCCAGTGTCGTAATAAACACCGTTTTTGATCTCAATTGTATAAACATCCTGAATTTTCAACAAATGGTTCAGCGCGTCCACGTAAACCAACTCTTGACCTTCTTCCACCTCGACTGCTTCGATAGCGTCGAAAATTTCCGGGGTGAAAAGAAATCCAGAGACAATTGCTAAATCAGAAGGGACTTTGTCTTGCCCAGGTTTTTCGATGACCCTGTCTACTTTAACCACTCCATCAGCAATTTCTTTGCCTGCGGCAAAACCGTATTTTTTTGTGTCCTCTGGTTTGCTAGTTTTGTAACCTGAAAGTATCGATGAACCATACTTTTCGTAAGCTGCAACCAGCTGTTGGGAACGAGTTGGGTTTGACTTGATAAAATCATCCCCCCAAAGGACGAGAAAAGGTTCGTTGCCAACAATGTGGCGAGCATTGAGTATTGGAGTAGCGTTGCCGAGGTGGCCCTTTTGACGGATGTAGATAAAGTTGGCGAGGTTGGCGATTTCGCGAATCTCAGCTAGTTCTTTTTCTTTACCCGAAGCTTCCAATCTTTTTTCAAGTTCGAAGGGGTAGTCAAAGTGATCCTCAATACTTTTTTTGTGCCAACCAGTGACGATGATCACATCCTCAATACCAGCTGAAACTGCGTCCTCAACCACGTATTGGATGATTGGCTTGTCGATCAGGGGGAGCATTTCCTTCGGCATCGCCTTGGTAGCGGGGAGAAAACGGGTTCCGAAACCGGCTGCCGGAATAATACACTTACGAATCTTTTTCATTGTTTTGAACCTAAGTGAATTAATGGTATCATAGGTATGAGAAGAGAGGCAAATTAATCTCCAGAGAAAGGTGGTGAATAAAAATTTATGTTAAAGAAAAATCCCAACCAACGTGTTGGTGTTTTCGTTGATGTCCAAAATATGTACTACTCGGCCAAAAACCTTTATGAAGGTCAGCGGGTCAATTTCAGCCAGATTTTGGAAAAGGCCACCGCTGGTCGACAAATGATTCGTGCTTTTGCTTACGTCATTAAAGCTTCAATGCCTGAGGAGCAGACCTTTTTTGATGCTCTCGAAAAGGCCGGTTTTGAAGTCAAAAGTAAAGATGTTCAAATTTTCCCGGGTGGGGTAAAAAAAGGTGATTGGGACGTCGGAATTGCGATCGATATGATTCGCCTCGCCCCAAGACTAGATGTTCTAGTTTTGGTCTCTGGTGATGGGGACTACATTAACCTAGTCGAATATCTCCAAAACCAAGGCTACCGAGTCGAGTCGATGAGTTTTGGCAAATCTACTTCTGGGAAACTGATCGAGCAAATCGATGAGTTCACGGATATGGATGAAAATTATCAACAGTATCTTTTCCCGATGAAAAGCTCAAAAGTCAGACGCAGTTTCCGACCCAAGTCTGATCCTGGCTCAACTCCGATCTTGCCCGAACTTTAGGTCTCTAAAAACGAGAAAGCCACCCTAGGTCAAGTCAACCTGTGAAAGGTCTTCCTGATCTGGGTGGCCCTCTCTCCAATCAGATGTAATTCGGTTTTGTCGACATTACAGGCCGGTCTTTCCCAAGTTAGGTCTGATCAGCCTTGTCGGCGCCGGGACGGTCGCTTAGAGCTTCTTCAGGGTGAGGTCACTTCGCATGAAGTTGTCCTTTCCATGCGCTACTCGCTCTACCTGAGCGGATCCGGCAGTGGAGAAACACTCCACTTACTAGTCACTCTCGTTTCCAAGCCAACGTCTCGAAGTTAAAGCGTCCTTTGATCGGTTACGATGAGCCGGCGGCCCTCGACACCGTAGCGGACGCAGACTCACCCGGTGTTCTCGCCCTTCGCGAGGCGCGACGACGACGCGCAGATTTCGTCAAACAACGTCACCAGAGCGAGGGCCGGGCCGTTCTTGTTGTGGAACATCTTCACTTCCTTTCTGTTCCACTCGTGTCGGCACACCGTGTGTCGATCACACCTTTCTTCCCAGAAAAGTGCCGCGATTATAGCGCAGTCGATCTAGGTCTTGGTTAGACCTCCATGACGTTTGTCATGGGCCGACACCTGTTTCGCTCGTCAGTACACTACGTAGGAGCGGACCAGGATAAATGAAGCCCAGGTTTTAGTCGACATGCCTCGGCTCTACGAAAGGGTTGGTAGTGGGGTTCGTCACGTGTCCGGTTTGAGCATATGCTCAGAGTCCTTTCTACTGGAGACGTTGCCACGACCCTACTACGCTGCCTAATGGTGCTGTTCTTTATCGTCGTATGACGCCGACTTGAGGTGAACATCCTCACAATTTTCCCAGAAGCCATAGCACATGGTCTTATACGGGTAAGAGTCGGTTGAACACAGCACGCTCGAACAGCGGAGTATTCTCTCTTTAATCGCCGTTATTATAGTTAAGACTTGCTTGCTTGTCAAGTTTCTCCCCACTGGTACAATCAAACTATGAAAATTTTGGGGATTGAAACTTCTTGTGATGAAACTGCTCTGGCAGTGGTTGAAGACGGACAAAGAATTTTAAGTAATGTCATTTCTTCTTCTTTACCCTTGCACACCGAGACTGGGGGAATCATTCCCGAGAGAGCTGCACGCGAACAAACAAAAGCGATCATCCCTACCTTGCAAGCAGCTTTGGACGAAGCGAGTCTAAAACTTGAACAGCTCGATGCGGTCGCGGTCACAGCCGGTCCCGGCCTGATTGGCTCTTTATTAGTTGGGGTGGAAACTGCCAAAACTCTTGCTTATTTATCCAGTCTACCTCTAGTTCCCATTAACCACTTGATCGGACACGTCTACGCCAACTGGCTCGAAAGAGAGGTTGAACCAACTTTTCCCAATCTGGCTTTAATAGTTTCTGGGGGACACACCGAAATTTTTTTGATGTACGGACACGGAAAATTTGAACGCCTCGGGGGAACCCGTGATGACGCCGCTGGTGAGGCTTTTGACAAAGGGGCCCGCCTACTTGGTCTTCCGTATCCGGGCGGACCTTCAATTCAGAAAAAGGCGGACTTAACCAAAACAGCTCTTTATAAACTCCCCCGACCAATGCTTGGTAGCCTTGATTTTGATTTTTCTTTTTCTGGGCTAAAAACTGCTTTAGCAACTTTGATCGAAAAAGAAAACATCCGCGCTAAAGATATTCCCGCCCTTGCAGCCAGTTTCCAAGAAGCGATTGTTGATACCTTGGTAACCAAAACCTTGAAAGCTACCGAAAAGTACAGGGTAAAAACAATTCTTCTTTCTGGTGGAGTTGCGGCCAACCAAAGGTTGCGGAACAAGTTCCAAGAAAGTTTCGATGGGGAAATAATTGTTTCTCGACCTGACTTGTCCGTCGACAACGGGGCGATGATTGCCGCCGCCGCTTTTTACAATTTTAAGAAAACGGGTTGGGACACAGTACAAACCGATCCTGGCTTACTGCTTTAACTTTCCTTCAACCTGCTCCTTGAGCAGTTCATAGTTTTGGCCACTTGAATCAAAAACTAGGGCTTGTTCTTCTGGCAAAGGCATTTGAGTCGAGGAAACTTCATACTGAAAAAGGTCTTTATCGAGAATAAAGCCTTTCTTCTCCCCTCTGGAAACTGCAAAGTTGGCTTTGCTGACTCTCTCAAAAGCGAGCTCTTCCTCAACTTGAAGGTTGATGAGAAGGAATTTACCACCCGAGCCGGCGACCAAATCCCGAATCACCTCTCTGTCGGTTCTATTTTTAACATTCGAGTCATAAACACAACTGTAACCTTGCTGAACAAGTTTCTCAATTGTTTTGCTTGCCAGCTCGAGAGACTCTTTTTGGGAATGCTCAAGCAGAGTCGATTTAGTGGTAAAAAGAAAGTGGGCCATTTGCTCATCGCTAATTAAAGCTAAGGGGAAGTCCTCACTCAACTTTGTTGCTAAGGTGCTTTTTCCTGAGCCCGGAATTCCGACAAAAAGGATTGCGACCGAAGGAGAAATTTTCTTATCTGGCAGTTTTAAAAGCCGAATGTTGTCAGCGGCTAGTTTGTCGATATTTCCCAAAACGCTCATTCAGTTAAATTGTACCACTTCAGCAGCACTCGCTAACAAAGGTCTTCTAGCTTGAGCTTGAACAAAGCTCACGCTATAATAAGCCGAATGGAAAAGGTTTACGAACACCAAGAAGTGGAAAAGCGTTGGTACGACTTCTGGGAAAAGAAAGGTTACTTTCAACCCAGAGAAAGCAAAAAACACTTTTCAATAATCTTGCCCCCACCCAATGCCAACGGCAGACTGCACATTGGGCATGCCATGTATGTCATTGAAGATATTATGGTTCGTTACCACCGTCTGCTCGGCGACTCAACTCTTTGGCTGCCCGGAGCTGATCACGCCGGGATTCTGACTCAAGTGGTTTACGAGCGCGAACTAGAAAAGAGCGGTAAAACGCGCCAGGATTTGGGTCGAGAGGAATTCTTCAAACAAACTTACGCTTTTTCTCAGGAAAACAAAAAGCAGATGTATGAACAACTGCGGGCCATGGGTTTCTCTCTGGACTGGTCACGTGAAAAATTCACCTTGGATCCTGAAATAACCAAAGTTGTCTACCAAACTTTCAAAGCTCTCTACGATGACGGCCTGATTTACCGCGGGACGCGGATGATCAACTGGTGTCCGCGCTGTGCCACGGTTCTTTCGGATCTCGAAGTGGTTCACCAAGAAAAAGAAAGTAACCTTTGGTTTATCCGCTATCCAATTAAGAATTCCAAAGAATTTGTCACTGTTGCTACCACTCGACCCGAAACGATGCTCGGCGACACTGCGGTGGCGGTACATCCGCAGGACAAGCGCTATAAAGATTTAGTCGGGAAAACGGCCATTTTACCACTCATGAACCGAGAAATCCTGATCATCGCTGATTCCTATGTCAACTCAGAGTTTGGGACCGGTGCTGTCAAGATCACCCCAGCGCACGACCCCAATGACTACGAAATTGGCCAAAAACACAACTTAAGTCAGATCCAAGTCGTTGGCTTGGATGACAAAATGACTGATTTATCGGGTAGTTATACTGGTCTTGATAAATATGCAGCCCGCAAACAAGTCGTTGCTGATTTGGAAAAACTCAGTTTAATTGAAAAAACCGATCGCCTAAAAAACAACGTCGGGGTTTGTGAGCGCTGTGCTACCGTGGTGGAACCACAAGTTTCGCTGCAATGGTTTGTCGCCGTCAACAAAACCGGTAAAAGCGGGAAGAATCTGGCCAAGGACGCTCTAGCAGCTGTTAAATCTAAAAAAATTAAGATCATTCCAGCTCGTTTTGAAAAAATTTATTACAACTGGATGGAAAACATTCATGATTGGTGTATTAGCCGGCAACTGTGGTGGGGCCACCAAATTCCGGTTTGGTATTGTGGTGAGCCGAATCAAAAAAGAATGGGCTTTGCCGAAAGCATTGTTTCTCAGGTTTTAGAAAGTAAAACCAAAACTTACCGTCTACGTGATCACAGTTTTCAAGTCGGTGACAAGGTAGTTTTCGAAAATAGTGGTACGAAGAGAGTCTTTGGTCACGGAAGGATTAACGAAGTAACAAGAACAACAGTCGGTGAGCTGCCTTTAGCCGACAAAGCTCATGGCGCCGTTTACCAGAACGTCGACGAGCTTATCGCCGCTTTCAAAAAACACAACCCAGACAAAGAAGTAACTTCCGAAACAGCCGCCTTTATTTATGGTTATGAATTCATCCCAGCAGAAAAACTGGCCAAAATTTGTGGTGAATTAATTGTTTCGTCTGAAAAACCAAAGCAATGTCCTGTTTGTGGCAACGAAAAGTTGACCCAGGATCCTGATACCCTGGACACCTGGTTTTCCTCAGGCCAGTGGCCGTTTACGACTCTTGGCTATGGACAAAAAGATGACTCTGACTTTAAAAATTTCTATCCAACCAGTGTCATGGAGACTGGCTATGACATTTTGTTCTTCTGGGTGGCGCGGATGATCATGCTTGGTTTGTACGTGACTGAAGATGTTCCTTTTCAGACAGTTTACCTACACGGCCTGGTTCGGGATGAAAGGGGCCAAAAGATGAGTAAAAGCAAGAATAACGCCATTGATCCGCTGACCGTAGCTGAACAGTACGGTGCTGACGCAGTGAGAATGGCCTTAGTTTTTGGAACTGGTCCTGGAAACGATGCCAACCTGGGTGAAGCTAAAATCAAAGGCATGCGCAACTTTACCAACAAACTCTGGAATATTGCCCGCTATATCATTGATATGGCCCCGGAAAAGACTGCTGAGCGTGTTGAAGAAACTGAAGATGACAAATGGATTCTAGCCGAGCTAGACAAAACTAAAACTAGTGTTACCAAGGCTCTTGATGACTATAGGTTTTCTCAGGCGGCGGAAGAGCTCTACGACTTCGTTTGGCGCCGACTGGCCGATAGGTATATTGAAAGTACTAAGTCTCGTCGTAGTGAAGCACAGGCGGTCCTAGAGAAGGTTCTTGAGGACTCACTTCGCCTCCTCCACCCCTTCATGCCTTTCATAACTGAGGAGATATGGCAACGCTTGCCCAACAAAAAAGGCACCTCGATAATGGTGTCCGAATGGCCAGTCTAATGTCATTCTCAGTTTGACTGAGAATCTAGATTCTCGATTTCTCGAGAATGACCCCTACTTTAGGCATGAAAAAACGGCCGGCCTGCGAAATGCACATCGTGCCTCGCAGTTGTGGATTTAACCACAGCCGACCGTCTTCGCTCTTCTCCAATTTCCGATCAGGACACCGACGCTGGTTCACCAGTCTCGATAGCGCCAGGTTCTACCAGACCGTCTCCCTCGAGGCGATGAACCACCAAGCCAAAGACGATAACCCGATCCAGCTCCATAGCAGCCAGACGCGCCGCCTCCGCGACTCTAATAGTCGGCTCGAGACCTAAACCCAGAAGTAACCTATCCGCAACTTCAACGAGCAGATCGACACTCCCAGTCCCAGACCAGGGGTAACCCTTGAAGATCGCCACTGCTTCCTTGAGCTCACTACGAACAATGGCAGGGTGGTTCTGGAAGAACATCATCCGGAAGGTCAGCTCAACCAGAAACTGGTTGATCACTGTGGCCCTGCGCAGCATCAGACTCAGCTTGTCGAACTGCTGCTCGTCGAGCTGGCCAGCGAGATGGGCGTTGATCAGGGTTGGCCCCACCCACTCTGGAAGGAGCTTACCGCTGATCACTCGGTAAACCAGGTCTTGCATCTGCCGAAAGTTGTCTGTAATCACAGTACGTTCTCCTTCTAGCTTTCCTCAAGTCTCCAGCTTCCACCAGGCTTGTCGTCTGAGTGCGACTAATAGTCGAGTGGGTTGCACTCGTAGCAGTCGCGCTCGTCGCCAGTGTGGATTTTCCCCGCAGCGATGTGAAATGCGTCTCGGTCATCGTCCTCGACCGGATACATCTCATCGAACACATCGTCGTCGCTGACGCCGTGCTCGATCGACTGAAGCTCAGCGATAATCGCTCTCCTGACGGACGGTGGTGTATCGGAGGCCGTCAGCCTGGCAGTGTTGTAGTCCCCTTCTTCAGGAACCCTACCACCAGTAATCTGATCCAGCCGCTCCCAGTAAGTTGCCAAAACGTTTCCCCTCTCACTCTCATGCGAGACTCTGGCTTTCCGCCAGGCTACTCGGTGTAGGTGACGATTGCAGTCAGGAAGATTGCTCGCCCGCCGCTTTGGAGCCACTGAACAGAGGCCCCCGGATGCTCAGCAACGAAGTTGTTCACTTCGTCCTGCAGCGTCTTCAAACGCTCTTCGTACTGACCCGCGTAACCATAGGTCGGACGACTAAACACTTGGAACATTTCCACCTTTCCCTTCTGGCTGTCGGTCTGAGTGACCATTCTTTCCTCCGCGTGTCTCTGGCTTCACGCCAGGCTAATCGGCAAAGATTCGGTCCGCTCGCACCAGGAATAGCACAAGGGCTGCGAAGCCCAGTGCATAGGTACCAGCGGCGAGCGTGACGATCCGATCCTTGTTGCCTATCGTGTCTGAAGGCCAGCCCAGAAGGCCAAAGACGGCGTTCACCACAAGGGCCAGTCCGGCTACGACGACTATGAGCATGACTGTAGACACGTACTTCTGCAAGAAGTTGCTGGTGATTACCATTGCCTGGCCTCTCGTCCTCTGACCTTGCGATCAAGCTACTGCTTGCCGTTGCCGCGTCGCCTTCGGTCCTGAGTTACAAGTCGCTCGAGGCGTGCTTGCACCTTGGGCGTGGCGTTCCTGCGTATCTGCGCATCCGAACGCGCCGCCGGTTTCTTGGACCGAGAAAACACAAGTCTCATAGGTTTGCCGAAATCCTTTTGATTTCAAAGAGCTGGGTGGATACAAGAGCGCAAAGCTTGTGCTCCTGCTTAAGCAAACCAACCTTGCGGCTGACTTTCTTAAGAAAATCAAAAAAGGCACCTGGTAACTGGTATCGATCTGTCCAAGACTTCAGGGCGGTTTTCGCAATGACAGTTCTACTTAAACATTCAATTCCAGTTACTAGATGCCTTATCTAAGTAACTACTATTCAGTTTTTAATAAAAGGATTATAACAAAGTGTAAAAGAAAAGTCAACTACTATGGGTCGTAGTTACTCTTTGGGGGTTTCTTCAGTACTCTCAGTGGCTTTCTCTTCTCCACCTTCGGCTGCTTCACCTTCTTCACCTTCACCTTTTTCGGCAATAGCCTCAACCGCTTCTGGGGAGACCACTTCCTCTTCAACTTCTTCTTTCATTTCCGCGGTTTGGACGGAAACAATCACTTCTTCAGGATCGTTTTGAATAGCGACTTTTTCTTTGTCGGCTTTCAAATCCTTGACGTGAATTGCTTGTCCCACCTCTTCAAGTTTATCCACCGAAACTTCAAAATTGTGGGGAATGTCAGCTGGCAAACACTCAACTTCAACTTCGTTCAGGGTTTGTAGAATCAAACCGACACCGGATTTTTCCGCTGGTGACTCACCTGCCAAAACAACTGGAACGTTGGTGACAATTTTTTCCTTGAGGTTCACTTCGTGGAAGTCAATGTGAATAACCGAGTCACTCTTGGGATCACGCTGAACACGGTGAACCAGTACTGGGTGTGTCTTTGAACCAACCGCAAGTTCGACTAGGCCGGTTTCCCCGACCTGACGGAAAGTTTTCTGAAATTCCTTTTTATCAACCTGAAGAGCCTCAGACTTAATTTCTTTACCAAAGAGGTTGGCTGGAATAATTCCGCTAGCACGCAGCCTCTTTACTTTTTTACCCAGATCGGTTCTTTCTTGAACGGTTAGTTTTATTTTATCCATAGAAGAGTACTTATTATCAACTATAAAAGGAGATCTTGCTAGAAGCAATTATATCCGGCTTGTCAATTGGTTGGTTTTAGTTAACTGAATCTGAGCCAAGGGAAACTCCTAGGTCAGTTTGGGCTTGGCGCGAGAAGCGCAGCGAGCGGTCCAGTCCGCGAATCGCGCTGGTTTTGAGTTTTTTTAACTCTTCTTTGATGTCCAGAACATCATCAGCGGTAATCGTTGAGTGCGGCAAATTTATTCGTGGGTTTTTAGCCTCCTGCTTCCTTTCGACCCCGTTGTGGCGAACCGCAGCCGCCAGCATCTGCTCCCGCTGACAATTGGGACAAACATAATGGGCAATCAGTGAATTTTTGTTTTCTGAGATGATCTCCAAAGACTTTGGGTCAAACGGAGCAGAACAAGTACAAACCCATTCCTTACCAAACTGTTCCTCAAATTGTTTAACTAAACTTTTTTTCATTGCTAGCTTCAATTTAAGTATAGCACGGGCCTCAAGGAGCTGTCGAGGCAGAGGCCTCGATACTCTCTAAACTTGTTTTTAGTGCTTCAGACACAGAGCTAGCAAGAGCTGCAATTTTCTGATTGAGACTTTTTAATTTAACTGCCTCAACCCCAAGACTGGGAGCCAGTTTGGAAGTTTTAACTTGATCCAAATTTGCCTCGGACAAATCCAAGTTCTGCTGGACCTCAACTAGAACTTGGCTTGTTTCACTGAGCTTTTCTCGGCCTTTTTCTACTTCTCCACTCTTGGTCAGCTCGTCAGCATCGATAATATTTTTTACTGCTTGAGCGGTCAATTCAACCGCCGTGGCAGAATTTTCAGTCGCCAAAAGATACTGCTCGTTGGCTCGATAAGTAGTTGCCTGACCGCTAATTTGGAAAAGCCAACGAATATTGGTCAAGTTTTGGTCCGCCGCGCGAGTTTTCTCCTGAACTGTCTTGATCAGGTCAATCGTCGTGGTAGTCTTGTCCTGATCCAAATTCTCACTTGCTTTAAGGAGATTTTTGCTCGCTTCCCGACTGTTCCAAACAAAGCTAATGAAGGGAACAGCGGTCGTCAAAAGGACTAGTGCTAGCGAAGAGGAGAAAATCAGTAAGCGCAAATGAGACCGGTTTTTTCCCTTCTCTTCCTTTTTGTAGATTTTTTCAGCTGGGCTCGTTGGCGCAAGAGCCAAATCGACCATCTTGGCTGGTACACCACGGAAGGCTTGGAAAGTACTACTCAAACCTTCGGCTAAATTGACACGCGGGTGCCACTTCAGTTTTTCTTTACTCCCCTCAAGATCGATTGGAGCCGGTGGCAGTTCAACACTGCTTGAAGCTTTGCTATGCTCAATTTCTAAATCCCCTGCTACCAAGCGCAAAGTCTCGGCCAAACCTAAGGCGGTTGTTTTTTCCGGATCGATGAGGTTAAAAATCTCCCCTTTAAAGTCTCCGGTAGCAATTTTGATCAAACCAAAAACCACGTCAGAAACGAAAGTTGGGTTTAAAGTGGTCAGCCCATCTCCCACGATGAGCAGCTTCTCACCCTCTTTGGCCGAAGCAATCAAGCTGGTCAGCTCCCCTTCTCCTTCCAAATTCATCCGTGGACCATAAACATCAAGGACACGAGCGATAGATGCTTCCAAAGAATAGTTTTTATAAAATTCGACCGTCAGAGCTTCGGCAAAGCGCTTGGCTTCGTGTTGGCTCATAATTGCTTCTTGCTTGCCCTCGCCAAAATAAATTTTTAGTGAACTAGAAGAAAAACTGCCTTGGTAAATATCGGCCGAGGAAACCAAGATAAACTTAGCTTTGTATTTTTTGGCTGTTTCCAGGAGATTGCGGGTGCCACTGGAGTTAACGAGCAGAGTTTCCAGAGAAAACTTTTGGTTTTGGCTTTGAGCTTCAAGGGAAGCCAAGTGGAAAATGACGTCCAAACCCTCTACCCCTTCGAGAAAATCCAAGGGGTGGGTGATATCAGCTTCGATGAAATGGAAGTTCGGGTTGACCAGAAGGTCCTTGATGGTTTCTTTACTTCCCGTACTGAGATTGTCAGCGCAAAAAACTCGCCAGTTTTGATTTAACAAAGCTTCGCAGAGATGCGAGCCAATGAAACCGGCTCCCCCTGCCACCAGAGCAGTTTGAGTGTTTTCTTTTGAGAATTCTGGTTTTTCTTTTTTGGGTTCGGCAGTCATTTTTTTGTTGCTAACTTCAGGCCATTTTAGTGAAAAACTTTTTTCTGCGCAACAACTATTATTCTATCTCTTTAGAGAAGTCTTGTCTTGAGTCCAAGGTGAGGTTTACTGCCCGATCAGCCTGGTAGTTTTTCTCTCTCGGTACGTGAGTATACGAAACCTGTGTAAATTTTCCTTCCAGTTCTCGTATTTGCTCGACCAAAGGACCTAGATTGGGGGCCTTGATTTTGAAGAGCCCATTCAACTGCTGAACCACTAGATTCGAATCTAAAAAGAACTCAACCTGAGCTCTTCCTGGTTCAGCAAAGTTAAGGGCCTGTTTCAAACCCAAAATCACACCTTGATATTCGGCGTAATTGTTGGTATTAATCCCTAAATATTTACCGCACAATAACCGCAGTTTTTCCGCAGGAATTTCCAAAAAAACTCCGGCTGCAGCTGGGCCCGGGTTACCCCGTGCACCCCCGTCGGAAAATATCGTTATCCTTTTGGGACTGACAACCATTTAATTCTTGGTGGTAATGACAATATGGCGCTCTGCGCCTTCGTCCTGGGAAACTGCTTCCAAATCAGAGTCTTCTGAAAAGAGAAGGTGGACAAAGCGTCTTTGTGAAGCTGGCATTGGTGGTAAACTGGCGGGTTGGCCAGTTTCTTTTACTTTAGTAGTGGCCTGCTCTACCAAACTACGCAGAGCTTCCTCTCTTTCGCCCTTCCAACCCCCAACGTCAAGGTCCACATGCAGCCACTCTTCGGGCGCTAGTTTTTTATTGACCACTAAACTAAGGAGCAGCTGTAGTGATTCCAGCGTTTCACCGTGAAAGCCAATGAGAATTCCTAAATTTTCCCCGAGAATTTTTACAACAACCCGATCGCTTTGCTTCTCTACCTCCAAATCGGCTTGGATACCGAGGTTACCAACAAATTCAGAGGCGATGTCTTTTATTTTTTGTTCCAAACTATCCATGACTTTAGGCCTCCCCATCCGGCAATATAGTATTGCTGGAATATACCAAAAACCGTACTGACAAGCCAGTAGAGAAAGATTCCCGCTGGTAAAACGTTGGCCCACAAAAGTAAGAAGGCGGGGAAAAGATAGACGAGCTGACCCTGACTCGCCTGCAAGGCTTCAGCAAAATCCTTTTTTTCTGCCTTTTCTTCCTTAGAGTCTTCTTTGTGGGTTTTGACTGGCTCGGGCAAAGTCATTTTTGCTTGCAGCAAAGTTGCCACCGCGGTCAGAGCTACCAACAAGCCGGGCAATTTAAAGGGAACGCCTTGCACGGTCCAAGTATCAAAGCGGGCTAAATCAAAATAGAGAAAGTGGGTTTCGACCCCAGCTTTGAGGATATGTTGCAAACTTGTAAAAAGCAGAAAGGCGATGGCAATTTGAACTAAAGGAGCCAGACAACCAGTAGCGGGGTTGAGCCCGGCCTCACGGTAGAGTTTAGTTTGCTCTTCCATGTGTTTAGCTTTGTTGTGACCATGTTTTTTCTTAATCTCATCAAGTTTGGGCTTAAGATCCCGCATTTTTTGGGTATAGCTCAAACTACTTTTCAAAAAAGGGTGGAAAACAGCTCTCGAAACAATACCAATGAAAATGATCGTCAAGCCGAGGTTGTTAAAAAGAATTTTGTTTATTGCTAGTAGTAAATCTACAAAAAGATTAATCATTTGACTGGGTCAAAACCCCCTTTCGAAAATGGGTTACAAGAAAGAATTCTTTTTGAACCCAAAAAAGTTCCTCTTATGATACCATACTTATCAATTGCTTCATAAGTATACTGGGAGCAACTTGGGTAATAGCGGCAAACTTTCTTTCCCCCCATCAAAACTTTCAGCATTCCAGTATCAAAGGAGAGATATTTTTGGTAAAACCTGATGCAAACTAGTGCGAATTTCCTCATAACTAGACTCAATAATAGTCGGATAGCCAATAAAAATAAAGTCAAAACCAGAAGGAAGGTCTCCAATTTTTTCCTGGACCGCCTCGGTCAGTCTCCTCTTGGCGAGATTCCTTTTGCTCGCCTTACCCAGCTTGCCGGTCAACAAAAAACCAAATCGAGAGGCGGCCAATTTGTTCTTTTTGACGAGAATTTTGAACAGCTTGGTCGAAAACTCCCGATCAGAATAGCGGTAACGCCATTTGGCCTGCGCTAAATTTAGTCTTTGTTCTGAAGGCAACATTTTAGAGGGAAAGCTTTTTTCTCTTTGAGGAGCGACGTGCCTTGATGATGGCTCGACCAGTGCGCGTGGCCATGCGGGCCAAAAAGCCGTGCTTGCGAGCTCTTTTTACTTTTTTGGGTTGATAAGTTCTTTTTGGCATTTCGGGGCTTAGTATACTGAGAGAAAGAATTAGTGTCAACTTTGCTTAAATTTTCTGAGACAAAAATTATATAGAAAGCAATAGTTTTATTGTCTTGCCAACCTTTGTTTCCGGCGCCTATGATAGTAGAACTTTTGAGGGCTTCCCTTTCTTAGGGTGAATTTCAAAATTTAAATCTAGCCTCTGCCTAAAGGAACTAATGGATCAACACCGTGTTTGGGAATCAGTTCTCGCCGAACTGAGGATAAATCTTTCTAGTGCCAACTATCAAACTTGGTTCAGGGGGAAGACGCAAATTCTTGCCATCAATGAGCGCCTAGTAGAAATTGGCTGCCAAAGCTCTTTCGTTCGGGACTGGCTTGAACAGAGATATTACGAGCAAATCAAGGTTTCCCTGGAAAGATTACTCGAGAAAAACGTCAATTTAGTTTTCAGTGTCAGCCCTCTGACTGATGTGGTGGCAGTCAAAGGCAAAGCAAAACTTTCTGATTCTGAACCGCCTCTTTTTACCTCGAACAAAAACTTGGACAAAGAAGAGCAGGAACGGGTAGCTCAGGCTGGGCTCAACCCCAATTATACTTTTGCAAACTTCGTCGTGGGCGGCAGCAACCAGCTTGCCTATGCAGTGGCGGAGGCGATCAGCAAAAAACCAGGGTCGGAATACAACCCTTATTTTATCTACGGCGGGGTCGGGGTCGGCAAGACCCACTTGATGCAGGCAATCGGTGGTGCAGTTTTGGCAACCAAGCCTGGCCTTAGAGTTTTTTACTGCACAGCAGAACGATTCACCAACGAGTTGATTGAGTCGATTCAAATGCGGAAAACCGCCGCTTTCCGAAATCGTTATCGCAGTATTGACCTTTTGATGATTGATGATGTCCAGTTCATCGCGGGAAGAGAAAGCACTCAGGAAGAGTTTTTCCACACCTTTAACGCGCTCTATTCAAACGGCAAGCAAGTCGTTCTGACTTCTGACCGACCTCCCGCGGAAATAAAAAAGCTTGAAGAGCGGCTGCGCAGCCGCTTTGAAGGGGGAATGATTTCTGACATCCAAAGCCCTGATGTTGACTTGAAAGAAGCGATTCTGCTCTCCAAGTGCCGCCTCCAAAACCAGGAGATTCCCGCAGAAGTCCTCCACTTTCTGGCGTTGGCCAGCGCGGGTAGTGTTCGGGATCTTGAGGGTTGTTTGGTCCGGCTAATTACCCGCTCAAAAATGAGCGGGGAAGCTTACAGTCTCGAACTAGCGAAAAAAATTGTTGGCGACAAGATTGTTGAGCGCCGCCCCAACTCGGCGCGGAAGGTAGTCGAGCTGGTAGCTAGCTTCTTCGACGTCAAACAAGGGGATCTCAAAGGCTCAAGCCGGCAAGCACGTTTTGTTTTACCGCGACAGATTGCCATGTATCTTCTGCGCAAGGATCTAGGGTTGCCTTTAGAAAAGGTTGCTGAAATCCTAGGGAAAAAAGACCACACGACCGTAATTCACGGTGTGGACAAAGTAGAAAAGAATGTGGTTAACTCAGAGATGTTAGCTTCTTGGCTGCGCCAGCTCCGCGAACAACTCTCTGACGGCTAAGAGACTTTTGTACTGTTTCTGTCCACAAAACTGTTCACAAAAAGCGTCTTTGTTTTGCACACCAATCCGGCTAAGGCTAGCAAGCGTCTGGTAGCACGCCTGCTTGCTGGGTTTTTTCAACAAAACCACACTAACTAATATAACTACTAATTAAGTTGTTTAATAATTATTAATAGTAGATGAAAACCACCATTTTAAAAGAAGATTTGGCAAAAGCGCTCAACTTGGTTTCTCGAATTGTTTCTCCCAGACCAAGCTTGCCAGTGTTAAATAACGTTTTGCTCTCAGTAACCAAAGAGGGTGTTACTTTATCAGCCACCAACCTAGAAACCTCAATAAAAGTTAAAGCTCCGGCCAAAACAAGTTTGGAGGGATCAACCACAGTTCCGGCCAAGGTCTTCGGAGAGTTTATCAATAGTCTAAAGGAAGAAAAGCTGGACCTGGTTTTGGAAAAGGAGAACCTTGAGGTAGTCGGTGAAGCCACCAAAGCACAACTGGCGACAATTAATCCTTTGGAGTTTCCCGCCTTGCCGGAAATAAGGAAAGAAGAAACCGAAGTGTTGGAAAGCGCCGAGTTGGTTGAGGCAATTAACCAGGTGGTTTTTGCTGCCTCTGTTGATGAAGCCAGACCGATCCTGACTGGTGTTTTGCTCCGAGAAGAAAAGGGAGGCTTACTTTTTGTTGCCACCGATGGCTATCGGTTAGCAAAAAAGGAAACGAAAATTAAAACTAACTTAAAGGAGATGGTCGTACCGGCTAAGTCTTTACTAGAAGTTGCCAAGCTCATTACCGAGATGGGTGAGGAGGAAATCAGGTTGGGGCTTTTGGGAGAGAAAAACCAAGTGGTCTTTGTGGGCAACAACTTCGAGCTCTCTACCCGAGTTTTGGATGGGGCTTTTCCCAACTTCGAGCAAATTGTTCCCAAAAAGCTTATTCTGGAAACAAAGCTGGACCGGGAGGGCCTCAGCGAGGCGGTCCGCCAAACAGCGGTTCTAGCCAAGGATTTAGGTAGTGTAGTCCAGATCGAAGCAAAACCGGGTAAGGAAATAGTCTTGAGCGCCAAGACCGCACAGCTTGGTCAAGCTACTACCAGACTGAGCGGCGAGGTCAGCGGGGAGGCAGTAAGCGTGGCCTTAAACTCAAGGTTTTTGTTGGAGGGTCTGTCCAACTTTAAAGCAAAGGAGATAAGCTTTGACCTTAGTGGAGCAACTAGCCCGGCGCTGCTTTCCGACAAAAAAGACCCAAGCTTTATCTACATTGTCATGCCGGTTCGGGTCCAAGGTTAATGTTGGCCAGTCTTGAAATAACCAACTTCCGTAATCTCAAAAACTCTAAACTGGAGTTTGCCAAAACCTTAAACATTTTTTATGGGGACAACGCTCAGGGAAAAACCAATCTCCTCGAGGCGATTTTCCTAATTAGCACGGGTAAGTCCTTCAAATCCGAAGTTGATCGGGAACTGATCGCCTGGGGACAAACCTCAGCCCGAGTCGTTGCTCAAGCACCACCTCTAGAGATAGAACTAACGATAAATGAGACAAACAAAAGACTGCTCGTCAACCGCCAGAGCCGGCGTCTGATTGAGCTAGTGGGCGAGTTTTTAGTGGTTTTGTTTGCTCCCGAGGATTTAAGTCTGGTCTACGGCGCCCCAAGTCAGAGAAGAGCTTGGATCAACAGCCTGATCTCTCGTGTCGATCGCAAGTACCTCTTTAATTTAGGTAAGTTTAACCAGGTAATCAAAAACCGCAATCGGGTCCTTCTCTCGCTAAACCAAGGAGGCAGCCCGGATCTAGGAGTTTGGGATGAACAGTTTATCAAACTCTCAGTCGATCTTTGGGTCAGCCGGCAAGAATATCTCGCTAAGGTGAACAGCTTTTTAAAACAAATTGCCCCGAAGCTCGGAGTCAGCAAAATTACCGTTGAGTACCATCCGCAACTTGCAGTCAAAGACGCAAAATCGTTAAAGGCAGTTTTGACCAAAGAGCTCGAAAAACGAAGAAGAGAGGAGGTAGCCCGCGCGCAGACTGTTTTGGGTCCCCACCGCGACGACTTTAAACTCATTTTTGAACAAATTGAGAGCGAGAAGGTTTTGACCAAGGATGTTTCTGTCTTTGGTTCCCGCGGTGAGCAGAGAACCGGAGTGCTCAGCCTGAAACTAGCAGAAATTGAGCTGATTGAAATGATCAAAGGTAAAAGACCGACGTTACTTTTGGATGACGTTTTAAGTGAATTTGACAAAAAACACCGAGAAATGATTCAAGGGTTGCTTTATCGCCAGCAAAGTTTTATTACCACTACCGCGACCGACCTGCTCGATAAAAAACTTTTGAGCAAGGCAAAACTCTTTCAGCTTAAAACTGGGCAAGTTGAGGCTGGCTAACGCTCCAGGGGGTGGTAGGGCACCTTTTGTTTGGTGTTGAGGCTGACCTGGGTGGTCGTCTCTGATTTGAGTTCGACCGGAGCTGGTTTGGCCTCTTCCGGTTTTGGTTCTCGGGCCGGTGGCGCCTCAACTTCCTTTGGAGCCAAGGGTGTTTCTTGCCTCTCCTCCGCTTTGACTGGGAGCGCTGGTCCCGTTTCTCTAGCCAGTTTGGGGGCGGGGGGTATCTCCCCGCGTTCCAGTTTTTCCAGCAGGGCTGGGTCCTCTCGTCCCAGACGACGCAGTTTTTCTAGCTCCTTTGGGTTGGAGGTGATCAGAACGTGCTCGTGTTCGGCAGCCTGGACGCGGATAGCGACATGGTTTGCGCCAGCAAAGAAAAGACCCTCCCCGATATCAGCGCTGAGAAGCAGATTCTTCTCCCCCTCGGAAAGGTAGAAAACGGCCGAGACTTCGTTTATCGAAGCCGGTGACTGTTTGAGAAGAATTTGGATTGAGGAGTTGGTTACGATCGCCTTACCGTAATCAGTGTTGAGGAAATCTTCCACGTCTTGGGTGATGGTTGTCAAACCAAGGAAATACTTACGGGCTCTTTTAGCAATCGAGTACATGAAAGAAGCAGAATCAGGATGTTTCATCAGGTACCAAGCTTCATCAACGACGAGAATTCTGCGCTTGCGGTCCTTTTTGATCCGAGTCCAAATGTAGTCAAGAATGATAAACATGGCAATCGGCCGCAGTTCGTCCTCCAGATCCCGTATCGAGAAGACCGTGAAAGTGTTTTTAATATCAACTGTGCTTTGTTGATCAAAAATTCCAGAAAGAGAACCTTTGATGAATTTTTCGAGCCTTTCCGCCATGGATTTGGCTTCGGGTTCGGCCATGTTTTGCAGAACCGAGTAAAGGTCTTCCATGACCGGAGATTCACTTGTTTGGGTGGTTGGATCTGGAGTGATTCCTTTCTGTTTGTAAGTAAGAATCAAGGCCCGGTCAAGGACAGCGTCTTCGGTTGAAGTGAGTTTCCCCAGAATGACCCGAAAAAGGGAATGCAGGGAAAGAATCTTAAGCCCTAGTTCGTTTTCGCCTTCCTCGTAAACTCCGGAGAGGTCGAAGGGGTTAATTTTAGCCTCAGTTTCTGTAGCAAACTTGATGTACTCCCCACCAATGGCTTTACAGAGCTCGCCATACTCTTCTTCTGGGTCGATAACGATGACTTCAGTGCCAAACATTAAACTGCGCAGAGTTTCCAGCTTGACCATGTAGCTTTTCCCCGCCCCAGACTTGGCAAAAACGACGCTATTAGCGTTTTCCAAAGTGAAACGATCAAAAATAATTAAAGAGCCGTTGTGCTCATTGATACCGTACATGATTCCTTCGTTGGCAGTTAGCTCTGAAGAAGTAAAGGGAAAGGTTGTTGCCAAGCTCGTGGTGTCCATGTTGCGGGTAACAAAAAGCTTGTCACTAAAAGTGGGTAAGGTAGCCCGAAAGCCATCTTCTTGTTGAAGAGTAGCGTGTTTGGTGACCACCAGCAAAGAGCCTAGGGTCGACTCGACCTGCTTGGTGATGGAGTTGAGCTCCTCCAGAGATTCAGCTGGGATGGTGATATAAAAAGACATTTGAAAAAAGCGTTCAATACCCGCCGCTAGTTGCTCCTGCAGAGATTGGGCGTCTTCCAAGGCAACACGAACAGCCGGATCAACCACCCGACCAGCTTCCAGGTCACTTTGAACAGTTGCCTCCATCTCGGCAATTTTGTGGCGCAGGTCGTCAAGGATCCCCTTTGATTCTACGGGGTAGCAGTAAAAACAAAGGTCCAGGGTGTGGTCAAAGTTAATAATTGGGGCAAGCCAATTAGCCCCGACAAAACGAGGGTAGCCGGAAACAAAGAGAGTTCGAAAGTAAAGATCCCCTAGTTTAAGGTTGTCAAAATCAACTTCAAGCGCCGGTGGAGCGATAATATCTTTAACATCGACCATCCCCGCTCCCAAAGTCTTAGAAATTTTGTTCCTCGTTTTCGCAAGCTCTATTTCCTGAGGAGAAGGAGTTTTTTTCTTCGGGAGGAGAGAAAATTTCATTGCTGCTCCCCCCCTTTTGCTTGGTTGATGACCGGTTCGAGAGCGGGTTGAACAATGGGGGTGGTGTATTCTTGGGTTGAAAGAGCTGCTTTTTGTTCTCGAGCCACTTCTGGGTTGTAAAGATCGTAGAAAAGCTCGACCAGCTCTTCCGTCGCGAGCTGTTTGCCTTTGATCCCAATACGGTTGAGTTGTTTGACGAGATGAGCGATTTTTGGGGCTAAGTTTATCTTAGCTTTTTCGAGAGTACTCCACTTGTTCCCCACCACAGTTTTTTTTGGGAAAAGAGCTGGTGGTTTGATTTGCGATAAATCTCCTGAGAAATAGGGGACTACTACATAAAAACGCTTGTCGAGAACTTGATTGCGAGAAACCAGATCGCGGACAAACCGAGAGTAAAGGTCAATCTGTCCCGCCAAACGCTCATTTTTGGTTTCTGCTTTGGCTCCATCCAAGAGTTTGAGGTAGTTGGAAATATCCATCCTTTTGGACCGCACAATGATCTGAATTGGAAAGGTCAGTGAGTTCAAAAGAGCTGCATAAGCAAAGATCATTGCGTCTTGCTCGGATTCGCTTAAAAGGTCAAAATTGACCGCGTTGGTCTGAAGGATAGCCGCTGCTCCTCCGTTTTTCAAAATGATCAGATCATCGCGAATGTCTTCGACATCGAGGTGTTCTTGAGTTGTCGGAAGTCTTTTTGCTTTGGACATTTTAAATTGCCTTGATTTCAATTGGCTTCATGATTTCCCCGCCTAATTGAACTTGGGTAATGTCGAATTCCAAACTATCTTTTTCAAGCTCAATATTGTAAGTCCCGTTGGGTAGAGGAGTGGAGATCACAAATTGACCAATTTTGTTGGATTTTAGAGCCCGAACCGGCTCCCCCTTCTCATCTTTGATAATCATGACTGCTCCAGAAACGAGTAAACCCCCCTTGTCGCGAACAATCCCATTGACGACATTGGGGAAGGAAACTTTGGGCGGAATCATTTTTCCAAAAGCCGGCTGGGCAGCTACAACATTCCTCCCCCGCGCTTTCTTGGCCCTTTCCTTCTCGGCGAGAGCCTTTACTTCCTCTGCAATTTTGGCTTTCTGAACTACCAATTCTTTTTGTCTTTCGGTCGCCGCTTCCCCTTCGTTTCTGGCCTTTAGCTCACTTTCCCGAATTTTTTTGTCGATCTGCTCGTTGAGAAGGTGAACTTCGGCCGCAATTCTCTGTTTTTCACCTTGATATTGAAGCCCCTCGTATTGAACCATGATATCTGCTTGGTGCTCCAAATTTTTTAAAGTATCAGACAACTTGTCCCGCTCCCCTTCGGAGAGCTGCTCTCGGCCCAGTTTGGCAAGTTTGCCTTCTGCCACAATGGTATCTTTTTGAATTTCTTGGCGATCGGCGCGGTGGGCCAAAACTTTCGGATCGACCGGAGTTTTAACGGGTTCGGCAATTTGGGCCGCCTGTTTTTCTGAAATTATTACCGGGTTGTTGATGACAAGAGGTGGCTGGGTGGGGCCCATTTTACTCATATCGAGGTTCTTGGATGTTTCTTCCAGGTTGCCCGGGAGTTTGATTACTTCTTGACCAGTCTTTTCTTCAGAAGCCTCGAGTTTAACTTCTTTTGGCTCGGTTTGTTTTTCTTCAACCACTTTAGGAGGGCTTGGAGGTACTAGTTGCGGGTTTTCCCCGCTTGGTTTTTCGACAGCCTCAGTTTCTAGGGCCGTTTTGGTAGGTTGTGGGCTTTCGGGGGCTTTAACGGCGGGTTCTTTGACCGCCTCAACACTTGTACTAGCTAGCGCGCTTACTGGGTTCTGTTCAGCTACTTCGGGAAGTAATTCTTTTTGAGCCGGGATATTTATTGGGGTATAAGAAGCCTTGGTCAGCTCAGAGGGTTTTTTTGAAAGCTCAATCAGTTTCTCGGCCAAAGGCGGTAGTTTGGCTAGGGACTCAAGTGGCGAGCCCTTGGTTTCGGTCGAGGGCCCGAGCGGACGCACTTCAGAGACCACAACCTCCTTGGGCTCAAATTTAATTTTTTGACTTGGAGGGGTCGGCTCTGCCTTGAGAGTTGGCGGCAGGCTAATTTGTTTGTTAGGTTGGGGCAACTCGCGCCCTTCTTCTTTGGGGGGTGCTGCTGGGAGAGGGTTTGGTGTCTTGGTTTCGGGTTGAGCGGAAGCGCCCAGCCCCGCAGTTGGGTTTTTGGTCTCCTCGAGCCGTGGTTCAGGCGTTTTTGTTGCCGGCAAGCTACCAACAACTGGCTTGGGAGCTGGCTGGTTGACGGCGACGGTCTTGGCGGAAACAGGAAGAGCCTGAGAAGCTGCTTGAGCCACGGCCTGTTTTTGGTTTCGTTGACTCAAAAGACTGCGGGCAGCCTGGGTAGTTTTGGTTAGCTCGGAAAGCAGTTTGCTGCGGTCAGCCAAAGGGGAAATCTGACTTTTGAAGCTTGGGGCCGGGACGCCCAAGTAGATAGGAGCTGTTTGCGGCTCGAGTAGGGGCCTGGCAGCGGCCTGAACTTGGGAACCAATTCCAGCCTGCAAGCTCTCCGGAAACTCAAAGACACGCTCACCGCGAACGGGCAAAATTGCTTGGCCATTAAGAGCAACAGGACGAAGGTAACGAGGTTGGCTATTGTTGACACCTCTGACATAGACTAGCTTCCGACCCATCTTGACGGTGGCGACGGGGTTGAAGCCAACTTCGGAGGCAATTTTTGGTTTATCCTCTTTAGTCTCACTGATAGTCCGCGCCTTTTCGGTCGGTGAAAAACGATGCAGGGTGGGGATGTGAACAAAGGTACGCAGCTTTGCCGCAGCTTTGGTCAGAACCTCATTGCTCATTTAGAAGCCTCCAAATCATCTGCGCCAAGAGGGGGTAAAACTTGTCCTGGTGGGGAAGATTTAATTTCTGAGGTCATCTGGGCGACTTGTTGGCTGAGCTGCCCTAGTCTTTTTTCCTCTTCCACATCAAGAGCCGATTTGGCTCCGAGGTGGTGGTGAGAAACCAAATACTGGTTAAGTTTGGCCCTGTCGGAGTGGGCAATTGGCTTTGGTCCTTGCTGATGTTGGAGATAGATGGAAAACTCAGGAGCTAAGAAGCCGAGCTCAACTGGCTCTTTGCGCCAAACTCGCTGGGTTGGAGTATAGACGGAGCGGACAAAAGCAACAAGCCAACGATCGAAAGGAATGTCGTTTATCGGCAAAAAAGCAAGCGCCAAGCCCAGAGGACCGATTAGAAAGATGAGTAAAAAGCGAACTATTATATACAGAGGTATGAGATAAATAACAAAGCAGAGAATACCCGCAGCCGCCAAATAACCAAACTGACGAATGGTCAGAAAACCAACTAATTTAAATTCAAACCCAGTTATGTTCTGCGGGACAGGATGAGACTGCATACTTTTTTGTTTAAAACTCGGGAAGCGAGTTTTTCCTTGCTTTGTCACTTCTTTCGGCGAAAAAATCTCGATAAATCAGGCCAAAAGAGACATTAAGTAAGTTAATTGCTTCTCTCTTCTTTTGATCGCAAGCATAATTATGCTGTTCTTTAGCCTCAAAAGCAAGTGCTTCAAAGTAGTTCTAACTAGCTATAAAGATAACCCTGATTCGGGCCTTTTCCGCAGCAAAATTAGCGAAGAAAGTCTTTAGGCCTTCGAGGTCCCAAGCTCGAAGAGCGCAAGCTTTTCTTGATTTAGCTCTCAAGAAAAGCTTATAGTCTTGACTTTTAGCTTCAGTCGAGTTATAATAGCTCAAACTAAAAACCGGCTAAGGTAGACCCCGGAAAAATAGTCTGACAGAAATGAAAAAGACATTTAAGCTTCAGAAACAGAAAGCTAGAGCCAATCCCCAGCAATGGGGTCTTTCGGCATAAGGCTGAAAGAACGGGCTCTGGCAATCAGCAATGATCACCAGAGCCCGTTTTTTGTTGAGTAGCCCTTTTACAATTAAAGAGTTAGAAAATTGTTCACCTCAAAGTGCGCGAGAGCCTTGGGGGAAAGATGGAAGCTGAGCTTAGAAAATGGCCTCTAGTAGCGAAAAAAGAGCTAAACTAGTTGTAATAGGCAGCCTAGAGCTTGCTTTTATCTTCCCCCCAATGCGCTGTTGCTTTTATGCACTCGCTTGGGGATCAACTTCACTTACACGTCTGGCTTTCAGGCTAGTACGTTTTGATCCACAACAACGAGTTGCATAGCAACAAGAGCAGCACTGGGAGGTGCAAAATGACAGACGGTATCGATGACGCAACTCCTGATGAGGGACTAACACCTCAGGAAGAAGCGATTCTCCGTGGAAAGGAAGCTGCTTGGCTGACTGACTACGGCTATCTAGCTGGCGAGGGGACCCCCTACGCCAACGACAATCAGCATCTGCTTCACCTCGGGTGGAGGGACAGCAGTAATAACTACGATCGAGTCATGAGTATGGAAATGATTCAGCGTCGGTACCACTCGAAGCTGGTCTTTTTCGCAGTAACTCGAGAAGCCAAGTTCTCAGTACAGCAGCAGTTTCGTACTACTGAAGGGGGAATCCAACGCCCCTTGTATGTCTCGTCCGAGTGGTATGTCTGGGAGTACAAGAAAACTGACGGACCCACACATGACGAAAAGGGTTGGCCTCTCAAAAGAGAAAGCAGACGGGTTCCAGCACAGGCAACGGATCAAGGGGCTTTTAGGGAGCCTAGTACTACTTTGGACATTCAGAAGGCCGATAGGGACCGTGATGGCACTCCGATAGTCGCCACCGGTTCTGTATTCATGGGGTGGAAGTACAACTTCCAGCCTGTGGGCGACGCCGACATTCGGGCCGAAGACAGCAAGGTCTACGCACGAGTTCAGAGGATCTGGAACAATACCGGCAAGCTACCGAGTGTACTTCAGACGGGTGAGGAGAAGACGATTAAGAACGACCTTCTCCAGCTTCTGAAGGACCTTAAAGAATTGACCGGTGAGGACTGGAGTACCAAGGGCAATCCCAACGAGGCCAATCGCCGTGTCATTATGGAGCGGCGCTGGATACTCGGCCGGAACCACCCCGAGACTTACCAACAGCATCTTCGGGTGCTGGGTGGCAAGATCCCAGAGGAGTACTTCTTCGCTGAGTACAACGAGCTCCGCCGGCAGAAGGCCCGCAATATGGACCGCCCGCTGGAAGAGCAGGATCGTGTTCGCGATCCCTACTCGGCCAGCCTGAAACACCTGCTCGACAAGCGGGTCGACGGACGGATCGTTTACGCGGGAACTCCAGAGTATGATGAGGCTCGCGGTAGACTGATTCCCGAGATCAGGATCACTCTGCTCAATGACCACGGCCTCTCAACCTTGGCCGAGTACAATATCACGCAGAAGTACCTGATCAACGGCTACACTTTCGAAAGAACCTGGGAGTGGCAGCAGAACATGCGGGCGAAGGCTCTTCAACGAGCTAGCCTCAGGGTTAAGCTGCCGAAGAGTCACCCACTCCACTTGTCCCCGAACGCAGTGGGGGATTTTGTGGACGATTATCCTGAAGGTCGAACCTTCTGGATAACTCCATCCTGCAGCGACGCTTTTGTACGTTCCTTGGCAAATCAGATTCGCACCGATTACCGGGAAGAGCTTCCGGAAGGTGTCGAATTCACTCGGGACGAAGGCGGTCGTGAAGTGATGCGTCGGCTCCCGTCATTGCGAAACCAAGGCGGGGAAGAGGAGAAGCAGTTCTCCGATGAGTTGAACGCAGATATCCTCACCGCCACGTCAATAACGACCCTGGCGGATAAGAAGTGCCGTAACGTCAACGCCTTCGCGCATATTGTGAAGAGCTGTCGTATCACTCGGGACGGTCAAGCTGACTTTACCGAGGCGAAAGAGGTACGTCTCACGATCGAGGAGGATCGTGATAAGCAGAGGCGTAATGAAGATCAAGTACAAACTCGAACTCTAACCATGGCTTATGATGCTGGTCAGCTCGACCAGAATCGCCCTGGCCAGGCACGAGATCGAGGAATTGGTGGTCCGCGCAGCGCAGAGCCGTGGATTGCTGATCCAAAGTTCCGCCTCAATTGGTGTCTCTTGTACAAGCAGAGGCGAGACCCGAGAACAGGCAAGATTCTGCGCAACGATCTAGGCAACCCTCTTTGGGAGCCACGCTACAGCTCAGAGGATGGGGCTCGTGCCTCGGTAATGATACAGAGAGCACTTGCGAACCCAGCCACAGATGTTGTGGTACCGACTCAAGAAGAGGCCGTCAAGAAGGCCTGGAAGAAGCGCTGCGACGAGAACCTCTTCGTGGCCCAGTTCGTTCAGGATCCCTACTACGACCGGCGGCCCGCGGACACGGCCATCGCTACCAACCTGATCGGTCGCAAGACCAGTATCACGGGTGGGGTGAAGCTAAATATTACGGGGGCCACCAAGGCTGCCAACGGCAAGGGCTACACCTTCGACGATCTTCTCAAGGATCTGCCGGGGCTACGTAACTACTTGCCGAACGACTACGATCAGAACGGAGCCTTCGATGGCAAGCTCGATGAGGAATTTTACATCCTTCAACTCGAGCTCATGTTCTACATCGACCCTCGCTATGTTGCCAAGATTCACAAGGGTTCGTGGAGTTGGTATCTCTTCCACGAGCAGAACATGCGTGTCACACGCATCAGCGAGGACCTGCGTGCCACCCGAGCCAATTTCCTGCGTCAGCAGGACGTTGCCTGGGGGATGTGGGCTGGACAATCGCCGAAGGGGATGGTGCTACACTGTGACGAGACGCTTAGCACCGACATCCACAACGGGATTTTCAACCCGTTGCCGGACTTGCAGAAGGCTGCCAACGGCTACCCCGGCATTCACATGCCGAACGTAATCATGGTGGCTCCAGATGGGCAGAAGTGGAACCTTCAGGACCGGCCCAGGAAAGACTTCGAAGATGCTTACACACCGCTCAACTGGAGAGCTCACGAGCATATCGGCAGAGGAGAGGCAGACGACACCTTCATTGGTTACGCGACTGCTTTCTCGACCAGTACCTTCACCGGACTAGCTCACTCTGGCCTGGGGCGGCGTCTGGGTGATACAGAGGCGGAAACCTATCTCGTTCGTGCTCAGGGTAGGCAGTCTTGGGTGAATGGAGTAGTTCCGGCTCTCAAGTCCCACGCTGAGGCAGTCTCAGCCTTTGGGACCGGTGACCTGAACGAGAATGATTGGATGAGGTCTGCTCTTGATAGCGGTAAGGTGACTGGCGAGTGGTTTAAGTCCACAGGACAGTTGTTCTGGAAGGGCGAGAAGGTTCAGGAGGTCAAGATCCTCCACACTGCCGAATACATCAAGGACCACTCCTACCCAGACAATCCTCGCGATGCTCACGAGCTGGCGAAGATGATCTGGGAACGCCGTATTGACGGGAAAGGTTACCGCTATGGTTGGGAAGAGGTTGAGGCGGAAGCAATACGGATTCTCTTTGGTGGTCAGCGACCGGCTCAGTTGAACCCGCATGGCCGCTGGAGGCTGAACGCGATCTACTGGGCTTACCGAACTACCCGCCATTTCCGTGCGGTCTCACTGACCAGCGAGGAGGAGAGGAGTCACGAACGGCCGGTAATCCATTTAGCAGCGGCTTAGGTTAGAAGGGAAGAGTATGTAAGGAGAGAGAAGGGTCCTCGGACAAAAGCACACTACAAGTGCGTCCGGGGGCCTTTTTCTTTGGCTAAATTAGGTGTTTTCGTTGTCAGGCGGAGTGTTATTAGGTGGGTTTTGGCGAAGAGTACGACCAATACTTCTTAGGTGTTCTGCAGCTTCACGAGCAGCAGCGTTCAGATCATGAATTCCCTCCACGTCGCCCATATTGACAGGGGGTCTAGAAGTATCACCTTGACCTCCACCTGCAGCGGCGCCCGCTCCCTGAGCCCCCTGTTCACGGTCAGCTGCCGGAACTGCCGCACCTGCGTTTGCCTCTGATCTAGATTTCCAGCGTTTAGTTGGGTCTTGGAAGACTGTGTTGCCGACACTAGTTACAAGATTATCCAATTTCCCCGCTCCGGGGATGCCTATTCCAGCTTTATTAGCACCCAGCCGCCCTGCAGTAAAAGGTATCTTGAAATTGCTGATTCTTTCAGTAATAGGTTTAATTGAGTTTATCGGACTTGTCCTTGGGTTGGTAAGGTTAGTGTAAGCACTCACTGGAGCAAAGATCAGAGGGCCGGCGGAGAGACCACCGCGAGTAGTGTCTTTGACACCAAAGAGATCTTGAAGAGCATTGGGGACTTTGGTAGCAAAGAAAAGAATCCCGATCCCAATCAAATAGGGTAGATTTAAAATATTGGAACCAATTGGAGGCGGAACCTTGATGGGATCATTGCCCGGACCTATTTGTACCCACCAAGAGGAAAACCACATGAAACTGAGAGCTAGGTGCATGAGGAGCACAACTGCCGGAAAGGCTAGGGCGGCCGCCGCCATACGTTTGAACCAATTACTGATGATGCTTTCATAGCCGGGGAGAGCTCCGGCCAGGAAAAAGAAAGGGCTGAAGATGATGAGGAGAAGCATGCTGGCATAAGTAGTCAGCAGTTTCCAAAAAAGCCAGACCGCGACTGCAAAAGCTGAGAGGCGGATCAGTATATCAATCAGGGGGATGACGATAGTCAGCAGAATAGAGGCTGAGATGCCAATAGCGGCAACTCCACCTAAAACTGGTATATGACCGCCAATGGCGTTGTAATCAATGAAACTGTTAGTACTAAAAAGAGTAAAGACCGGAATCCAGATCAGTTCACCACCGGCTTTGGTCGAAAGGACATTGAAGACCCCGTTGAGGACACCATTGGAGTAATAGTCACGGACTATATTGACGGAAAGAAAAATAAAATCAAGAAAGAGCCCGGAGATTGCAAAGCTAAAGACAATCAGAAAAAGAGCAAGGACGACTCGGGGTAGCGAGTTGAGAACAGAAACCACGTTTTTGTCTGGCAGGCGACGGCGGAAGATGATCATGACGCTGATAGCGAGCATGACTAGAACCATGAAGATGAGAGCCAGTTGGCGCGCCTTGGCCCAAGTATCTTTGACGATAGCGGTATCAATTGAGTCCGGACCGACGCCGCCTTGGGCATTGGCCGAGCCGATTCCCAGAAGATTATCTTTGAGCGCGTCAGCCACATAAGAGCCCGGGCTTTGGTAAGGAATAGCTTTGTAGACTCCACCAATGGCTATATCAGCCACCATGAAAACGTTGTATTCATCTGGGGAGTTCAGAAAAGCATTGTTGTTACAGAAAGGCAGGTCGATTAGGGGAATTGTGCAAACAGATTTGCCCATAATTTTTAATGCCACGGCAATCCCACCCTGAACTGCTAGGTAAAATAGATCAACTATGTTTCCCTTCAGCCAACCGAAAATAGTTCCCGGCAAATCAGTTACTCCGTTGTAGGCATCTTGAACTGCTCCGCAGGCCTTACCAATTCCTGGAGCCTTACAGGGATTGAGAATTCCTGGAAGTTCCGCTCTTTGGTCGCTGGGAGCTAGGGCGGTTGAGCTGTCCGTCAGCGAAGAAGAGGAATTCGTCTCGTCATTCGTATTTTGGTAGGAAGGAAGCGCTTGATTTGAGGTTTTCGTCTGAGTGGATAAGTTTAGTTGAGTAGGATCTGCTTCGACTGCAAGAGCAGGGACAGCAGAAACCAGACTAAAAAATACCAAGAGATAGCCAAAGAGAAGTTTTTGCAGTAAACCTTTTTTGAACATAGGCAGTGACTAAAGTATAAAACACTTTTGCTCTTGTTTGCAACCAAGGCCTTGGTTGTAAATCAGGGAAAAGAGCCCTAAAATGGAAGAAGGTAAGATACTGCCATGAGCCATTTTTTTGACGACCCAGAAGAACAAGCCCAAAATGAGCAAAGAGAACAGCTTGGTGAAGAAGCCCTTGATCGCGGTGTTGAAAAAGCCGCCAAAGGCCTAGAAAAAAAAGCCGCTGCCGGTCGTGCTACTACTGCTGCTGGTAAGGCCGGGGTTGAGGCAGGTGAAGCTGCCGGAGAGCGGGGAGCCCTCACCGCCGGCGGAAAAGCAGGTGCTGAGGCAGTCGGTAGGACTGGTGCGGCGGTGGCCGAAACAGCCGCAATTGAGGCAGCCGAAGAAGGAGTTGCCGCGGCGGCTACTCCTGAAACCTTTGGTATAAGTGAAGCAATCATGCTCGCCTATCTGGCAGCGAAAAAACTGCCGGTGCTTGGAAGTCTGATCAAAGGCGGAGAAAGAGCGCTTGCTAAGATCCTTGAGGTAGTAGTTTGGCCAATTGCGGGTTTTTGTATTACTTGCTGCGGAGCCTGCCTTGTTTGTTGTCTAGCTCCGGCTGCACTTGTGGCGGCTGTAATAGCTTTGCTTGTTTTCGGAGTGATGAATTTGTATGACGCTGTCCGTCCTTCGGCATCTGAAGCAGGGGGTGGTACCTATACCCCCCCGACGATAAGTGTCTCCAAAACCGCGAGTCCGGTTTTCATTGTGAAATGTGCTTCTGGCACGGCCGCTGATGTCGAGTACCGGATTACGGTTCAAAACAACTCAGATTCTGATCAGACGGTTTCCATTACAGACTCTTTTGATGATGAGCCGAGTTTGGGAACAGTGAGAACCTTTAGCGGAGTCGATATCGCCCAAGGAGAGACTTGGGTTTCCCCGGTTATTAAGGTGAGGATGCCGAGTACTTGTGATGAAAGAGTTGTTGTTAACACCGTCCGAGTCAATGGGGGTGGTAGCCTAGCCAGCACGGTAGCTTTTGTTACCATTGGAAACCCCGTCAATGCTCCACCTCAAGGCTGTCCAATCGTAGGAACAATTTTTACTCCTTTGGGAATAAATATTCCCGGCTACACTTACTTCGGCGGAACCCACTACGGTATGGATATTTCTGACACTGCCGGTACTGCTCTTGGTTCACCGGTGCATAGTACTTTGACCGGCAGTGCAGTTGCTTCAGTTGGGAGGGCGGGAAATCAAATTGTCACCGTGACCAGCCCGGACGGGGTCTGGCAAGTGAAGTTTTTGCATCTCGCCGTTGGAACTACGGTCAGTGGTCCAGTAGTGGTAGGCCAGGTGATCGGAACTGAAGATAACACCGGGGTTTCGGGCGGAACTCATGTTCACTACGAAATTTACAAAAATGGTGCTATCCAAAACCCTTTCAACTACACTCCTTCGACCAACGCTTTGGGTTACATTCCAGATATCGACCCGGGCACGGGCTTGCCAGACTACGCCGGTGTCAGCGACCCTGGTACTTGGGGAACTTGTAACGCTCTACCACCGGGGTCGTAATGAATTGTTGAAGAGTTTTTGAAGGAGTACTATTAAAGTTAGCAAACTATGAATTTGGATAAATTGCGACAACTTATTTTGGAAAACCAAAAGCGAGTCTTGTTACTTTTGGTTGTGGTTGGCTCGATCATTATTACCTTCAGTCTGATCAATTGGTGGTTTACACGAATTAACACTGTTTTTGGAAAACTCGAGCGACCGAAGCTGGTTAGTACGATCGAGGGCCAACCAATTTGGAACTTAAGTCAGATAAAAATACCCAACTACAGTCGAGCAGAAGTCTTTCAAGTGGAAAAAAGGGCCGTCAGTGAAGCTGAGAGCAAAGCTTTGGCTAGTCGGCTCGGTTTTGGTGATAAACCAAAAGAGGTAAAAACTCCAGGCGGTTCGCTTTGGCACTATCAGTCCTTTAATAAGATTCTTGATATCGTTGCCTCGGCGGGCACAATCTCCTTTAAGGACGCGAATAAAATAAAAGCCATTTTTGCTAAAAACCTCAATAAGAGAATAAACCTTGTCCAAGCAACTGAAAAAGCTAAAAACTTTCTTAATAGTTTGGGTTTGTTTTACGCTGATAAACCAGTTAGTTTGGAGGTAAGTAATGTCCTCTACTTTAATCCCCCAAAGGGAACTCTCGACATTAGTCACTACGGTACCACCGCGGACGACGCAACTGTAGTTTCGATCAGCTTTCAGAAAAAAGTTGCTGGTCTCCCAATCAGATTGCAAGGCGGAAGTGATGAAGTTTCGGTGACGGTCACCCGCAATGACGAGGTCTCGGGCTTTTTCTTGAACAATCTGAAAGTGAAAAGCCTTTCGGCTCGCTATCCTTTGAAAAAGGACGGGGAAGTAAGAAAGCAGCTTTTGGCCGGTAAAGGTACTTTGGTCGGCTATGTCAACCAAAGTCAGGATGGTGGCGGTTTTGTTGAAGCCAACCCAACCTCAGTCTTTATCCAGACAGGGCAGTTAGCTTATTATAACGATTTGGAAACGGGCTACTTGCAGCCGGTCTTTGAATTTTCCGCGCAGGCAGTTAAAAATAACCGTTTTTACGAGGCTCTAGTCGATTTACCTGCAGTTGATTCCAAGTATTTTAAATAATCTTTGAAGCTCTGAAATTTAGGTTTTACGCTGGGCAATTGATCCCACCTAAACCAGGGACACAGAAAGTGCCGATCTTGCCGATGCCGGTAAACTGGGCGATAAAACCGATGATCAAGTAACTAGCAATGATAAAGACCAGTCCAGCCACCGCCCAAAAAAGGGTCAGACGAGCTTGGGAAAGGGCCTTAGGGTCCCCCTGGGCGGTCATGTAGCGGAAACCCCCAATGATGAGGTAAATTAGGACTACGAAACCTGCAAGAATGGCAATCGCGTTGAGGACATTGCCAAAAAGAACGGTGAGCTGGTCAATATGGACATAGCCGTCCTTAGCGGTAACTTGAGCCGCGAAAGCGGGCTTGCCAAGTAAAAGGAAGGCGGGGAGAGCCGAAACTGTGGACAGGATCTTAGCCATGAATATATCTTCCCACAATAAAATAAAGCCGTCAAACTTGGTTTATTTTTTGAAAACGCAGGTTTGGCTAAAAGAAAAATACTTGCTTCTTGGACTTTTTTTCTTTGATTTTGGTTTGAGACTCTTTCGCCTTTGGGAACCAGCCCAAGCCTATTTCGATGAGCAAGCCTATTATTTACCCGCCGCCCGTGGGTATCTTGAAGGCAACCCAAGTCTTAATTTGGAGCACCCTCCTCTAGCTAAGTTGCTCCTTGCTTTTTCAATAAAACTTTTTGGGGACAATTTTTTTGGCTGGAGGTTTTTTGGGGTTTTGCTGGCTAGTTTGAGTGTGGTGGTTCTTTACTTATTGACTAAAGAAATAACTAGGAGTAGGAAAGTTGCCTTTTTGGCTAGTAGTCTTCTTATTTTCGATTTTGGCTGGTTTGCTCTTTCGCGAGTCGGAACAATCGATATTTACTTAGCAAGTTTTTCTTTTTTGGGAGCTTACTTTGTCTTTAGGCTCTGGAGAGAAGGAAGAGTACACCACCTCGCTTTCGCTGGTCTAAGTTTGGGGGCAGCTTTTGCGTCCAAATGGAGTTCCGTACTGATTATTTTTTGGCTGATACTCTTTTTGCTTGTCTTCTGGAAAAAGAGTCTGCAGATAAAAATGCTGTCTTTGTTTGCAATCTTAGGACTGATTGGAGCGGTCTACTTGGCTAGTTACCTTCCTTTAATAGTTAAACACGGTTGGGAGGGTTTTGTAGAAACCCACTTTTGGATGGTGCAGTACCATAACAATTTTGTTCCCAGTAAAACGGCTGAAGCACTTTCGGGGCTCAAAGGTAAATTTTACCCCTTTCCGGCTTGGAGCTGGCTGCTTGATCCGGTCTTCCCTTTCTTTGGGGAAGTTAGGGATGGTACGGTCCGGACGATCCTTTTCTTTTTTAACCCTTTGGTTTTGTGGGGGGGTTTTGCTTCCTTAACTTACTTAATTTGGGAACAGCGCCACAAAATTGATCCAGAAAAAATCTTCGTCATTGGCGCAGTCTTTTTCCTCTGGGCTCCTTGGTTAGCTAGTCCGCGCTACTCTCTTCATTACTATCTTTTGCCCGCCCTTCCCTTTCTCTGTTTTTGCTTTGCTTTGGGGATCAAAAAAGTTTGGCAGAGAAGTACTAGCCTAGCCTACAGTCTGGTTGCGGTCAGCCTACTTCTCTTTGTTGTCTATTACCCGCTCATTTCAGCACTAAAGGTACCTTATTTTTACTCACGAATAGTTTCGGGAATTGTGGAATTTAAGAACGTACCGGGTAAATAGGAAACCTTTTTAGGTGGTACAAGGAGCAGTGCCAACCCCAGCAGTTCTGGTGGCTCCGGGAAAGACAAAGCTAAAGATGTTGATTCCGAGTACGCTAGCCAAAATCAAGGTAATAGCGAAAGCGGCCACCACAATCAGAAGACCAACAACGGCCGAAGTGATTCGGTCTCGAGCTGCTTGAGCAGCAGCTTTGTCTCCACCAGCGGTGATCCACTGAATACCGCCAATGACGATAAAGACAAAGGCGAGAAGTCCGGCAACAAAGAAAAGAAGGAGCAAGACGTTGGAAATGATTTTACCCAAATTGTAGAAAGGAATTTGGGTTGAATCAAAAGAAATACAAGCGGCATAGGCACTGCGAGCAAAAGCTAAAGGAGCTAAAAGTGCCGGTGCAGCGTAGAGCAGTTTTTTCATTAATTTAAGATTAATGCTAAGGGTCATTTCTTGTCAAGTAGTTAGTTGCTTGCTTCTCAAGGAGCAGGTGGGGGTTCGACACTGGAGAAGTTAAAGCCAAAGATATTTAGTCCCAGAACCGCTCCCACGATCAGGGTAATCGCGAAGGCTGCAACTACAATTATCAGACCAATGATTGAGTTGGTGATTCTCGTTCGGGCAGCGGCAACGTTTTTTGGATCCCCACCGGCCGAAATCCACTGGATTCCACCGATGAGCAAATTGGCAAAAAAAGCTAGACCGGCGACAAAATAGGCCAGAAAAAGCAGGACCCGAAGGATTTGGCCCAAATTGGTAAAACCGCTTAAATTGACGACGTTGAATTGAAAAAGCATGTTAAATAACAGCAATACCCGGAATTCTAAAAATTGTGGCGATTAGTTGCAGTATTAAAACCGCCGCCACAACAATGACGATACCGATCACCGCCCGGGTGATGGTCTTTTGACCCTCGGCGGCGGCTTTTTCATCTCCACCCGCGGTCAGAAAACGAAAACCTCCAACCAGTAACATGGCAAAGAAAACCAACCCAGAAGCTCCTAGTGCAAGTGAATAGAGGCTCTTAATAAACGTATCTGGATTTAAGTTTAATCCCAGAAGACCGACGTTAATTTTCCCGATATAGTCTGGCATGATTAAAAAGGTAGTCGTGTTCCGGTGTAGTTGGCGAGCCGGAAGACTATTTGAATTATGATGAAAGCCGCTAAAATTATCAACAGCCCAATCCCCGCGTTGGTAATCGTTTGTCTTGCTTCTCCAAGCGCTTTGTCGTCCCCGCGAGAAGTCATAAAGCGGATCCCGCCCCAGATGAGTAGAAAGAAAAAGACGACTCCGGCCGCCCCGAGAGCAAAATTGATTATAAAAGTGAGAAGGTTGCCGAGACTATCAAAAATTCGGGCCGGGGCGAAGGCAGTTCTTAAATCAATTCCTTGAGCGTTGACCGGGGAAGCAAAGGGTGTCATGGCACGACGCTCCCAGTGAAGATATTGTAATGAAGAACTTCTTGAATGATAAAACCGATGACGCCGACGGAGAGAATTATAAGTAAACCAATTATCGCTCCGGTGATGGTGGAACGGGCAGCGCCAACTGCCTTGGGATCTCCCTGGGCGGTCATGTATTTAAAGCCACCCCAAATCAAAAGCAGAGTAGCCACCATACCGGCCAAAACAATTACCGTTGGCAGAAGGAGGGTGAGAATGTTGCCCAAATTTAAGCCTGAGCCAAACTTCGTCTCCAGAGGATCAGTGATATCGTTGAGTGTAGGAAAATCGCCGGCAAGGGTTGAGCTCGCACTGAGAAAATAAGCAGCGAAAATTGGAAGGCTAAAGAAAAGTTTTTTCTTCATTGTCTTAGCCCAAAGGTAAACCAAGGACGGTGATACCGATTAGACGCAGCAGGAAAACCGCAAAGATGGCAAAGAGTAAGCCGGTGATCGCGGCGGTGATGACACCCCGGGTTTCCTGGAGAGCTTTGGGGTCTCCTTGACTGGAGACTAGGCGTATTCCTCCGTAGAGGAGGACAAGGAAAGAAATTCCCCCAACCAAACCTAAAAAGAGGGAAAGCATGCCCTGGACAAAGCCTTTGACGGTCGGGCAAGAAGTAAAGCCCAGAGAAACTTTATCACAGTCACCGGTTGGGCTGCCGAAAGCAGCGTCAAGGGTTTGAGGTACTGGTGGTACGTCGAGTTCTTTTTGGTCGGAAACTAAAGATATCGTCAAAGCGGTTTGACAGCTGATCGAATCCTTTAGAGAACCTCCTGGAGAGGCCGGATTGTCCATAGAAGGGTTTTCCAGAGTGACGGTGTGTTCCCCATAGTGGACGGCGGCAAAACCCTTAAATTTTACTGCTAGGTAACGTCCAGCTAAAGTAGCACTGCCCTTATAGGTCAAAATGACTCCATTGTCCAAAGTTTCCTGTCCGGTTAGGTCAGTTTTGATGCGTAAACTCATTTTCCGTGGGGTGCCTTGGAAGTGGTCGTAAAAATCCCAGTAAATATTGGGCGGGTAAACTTCATCATCTTGGGGAGTGAGTCTTGTATCGACGTAATATGTGAAATTGACAGTAGCAGACGTATCGTCATCGCTGGGGAAGGGTACGTAGTAAAGAGCTGATTTGTCGATTTTTAGCGATGGGGCGTTGGGAGTGACACTCCAACTACAAATGTCAGTTGCTGCCTGGACTGGAGATGGTTCCACCAAGAAAAAGAAATTGGCCAGGAAAACAAAGCTTAAAAGAAAGGCAAGAAAAAATTTCTTAGGCATTAAACCTATTTTAGGCCAAAAGGGACAAGAAAGTCAAAAGTTCCTGACCGCCGAGCGTGACAATTTGATTTCTGAAGCAAATTCAGCTATGATGGATTCTCTTGCATGAAAAAGACTTTGGGTCTTTTGGCTCTTCTCCTCATCAGTACTCTTTTTATCAAAACTGTCTCTGCAGATCAGCTTGACGATGTCCAAAACCAAATCAAGAAAAAAAACTCCGAGTATACCTCGGCCCAAAGAGCGCTAGCTCAGATTCAAAAGGACCTCGCCTCAATCGGTGGAGCCCTGCAGGGAACTCAAAGTCAGCTCGACAGTGCCAATACGCAGATCGACTCCGCTAAGGACGAGCTAAAGAAAATCGAAAAGACGATTCTTTCCAAACAGAAAAGCCTGGATTATTTGACCAAAGTGCGCAACCAACAGATTCGCTCGATTTATACTCATCCACAGTTAAGCGGTTTGGAGTTAATTTTTTCTTCAGGGAATCTTTCCCGTCTGCCGGAAATTGGGGTTTATCAAAGTAAGGTGGTCGGAGATTCTCAGGGAATGATCAAACTGGTCAACCGTGAGCTAGCTGACTTTAAAAAAACGCAAACAGAAATCGTCAAGGCCAAAACCGATCTAGAATCTTTAGCTAGTCAGATCAGCTCTAAGCTAGCTGCTTTGGAGGGAAGCTACTATTCGACTGCAAGTGTGCAGAACAGTTTGAACAACCAAGTCAAACAAATTCGCCGGACTCTAACTAACCTCAACAAGCAACAAAAGGAACTTATCGCTGCCAAATACGGCATCACCTCCTCCCCAATTGGCAGTGTGCCGCCGACGGGAGACCCGAATTCGCAAAAAAACTTTAACCCTCCTTTCAGACCTGCCTTTGCCATCTTCTCCTTTGGTGCTTATACCCACCGCAACGGGATGAGCCAATATGGGGCTCTCGGTCGAGCCAGCAAAGGGCAAAGTGCGCAGCAAATCTTGAAAGCATACTATCCGGGCACGACTCTTAATAAGAGCTATCCTGTGCCCGCAACCATTAAAGTCAATGGTACGAATGAATATGGGCAGACTTTTAACAATGTCACCTACACTTTCGACGAATACTTGATGCGCCTCTATGAAGTTCCTTCTTATTGGAACGATTTGTACGCTGGTAAAGGAAAACAGGTTTTGCGGGCTCAGGCGGTTGCGGCACGGAGTTATGCGATCCGTTACGGATCTCCGATCTGCCCTTCACAAAGTTGCCAGGTTGTAAAAAAAGAAAAAAACTCGGCCGCCTGGCAACAAGCGGTCAAGGACACCAAAAACTGGGTTCTGACCGGAGGTAGTGGTAGTTTTCAGTATTCGTCAACTTCAGGGGGTTATTTAAACACCTCGGGTTGGGATACGACTTGCCACGGCTTTAGCTGTTGGCTTTCCGGGGGAGCCTACGAAGCAATCGGCGGCTCGCCTTGGTTTTACAAAGGTTGGTACAAAGATCTCAACGGGGCTCGTTGTGGACGCAGCCACCCCTGGCTGACCAAGGCAGAGTTTACGGATCTACTAAATTCCTGGGTTGTCTACACCAAAGGTAGTGGGTCAGACCAAGCCCGGGTGATTTCGATTGACTACAAGTCTTGTTGGGGAGGAACGGCCAGTCCCTATTCTTTGAGCCAAATGAAGACGCGAGCTGGTCAACTCGGGGGAAGTTACACTAGTGTATCTACAGCTTCGGTTACTTACAGTGGTTCGGGCTTTACCAGCAAAGCGAAGTTTGTCACCAACCGCGGTTATTTAGAGATTGACGGACAGGTGTTTTCTGACATTCTAAATTTACGTTTGCCGGGAAAGCTAGCGGTCAAAACACCTCTTTACAATATTGAATCGAGATTTTAAACCGAATCGAACTTTACCTACCAAGTCACGGTTGTTAAAATAAGGTAACTTAAATAAAAGTAAAATATGTCTGAGACCGATTTGTCTTCCTGCCGTTTTGAGACGCAAGGGCCAGATGAGAAAATTGAACTGCTGTTGCGGGCTCACGAAATCACCAATTTAGGTTGGATTGTTAGTGTGGTCGTGCTCGCCTTTTTTGGGCTGGGTTTTTTTCTTTTTAGTTTGACGCTTGATTCCCCCTTCTCAACTTTGCAGTCGGCCCTTCTTTTGGTTGTTTGGCTACTTTTGCTGATCGGTTTTGCCTTGCAACGCTATCTCTATTGGTTTTTTAATGTTTACCTGGTCACCAACAAAAAAATAGTTGATGTTGATTTTCTCAACCTTTTTTACAAACAGATTTCTGAAACTCCACTGGAAAACATTCAGGACAGTACCTATCGAGCGGCTGGTTTTTTCCAAAACCACTTTGATTACGGTGATTTGATGATCCAAACCGCTGGTGAGACGGAAAATTTTGAATTTTTGAATATTCCTGATCCAGATGGAGTCCAAGAAAAAATCATGGATTTATCAGCGCAAGCCAAAAAAGTTTTGGGAAGGAACCCCCTTTAGCTATGGAATTCGATCTCTTAAGCACTCTTCCCTTGACCGGGACGCAGCTTAGTCTAGTTTTTAAGACAGTTTTGATCGTCTTTTTGTTGGTCTATCTTCTAATTTCTTTTTTGGTTTCAAGACAGATTCAAGTCATGAACAAGGTTTTAACTACCGCCGATCACGGTAAGATTACTGCCTACGGAAACCTTAATTTGCTCCTCGCTCTAGCCGTTTTAATACTAGTAATCATTTTTTTCTAAATGGGAAAAGCACTCAACGTCGAATTTAAACTCAGTAAGGGTAAAAAAAGCGAGAACACTTTTTTTACATCAAGTGTCAATGAAGACTTGGAGGGCGTTGGCGCGGGACAAAAAGGAACTTTGGCGATTTTGCTCTCGATCAGCGGCGAAGGAGATTTCGAGGAAAGGGCTAGAAGTTTGGTCAAAAAATTTGAAGATGAATACCTCAAACCGAGAGAGGGGACCGTTCTCACCTGCCTTGAAGCAGCCTTAAGAAGTATGCAGGAAGAGACGAAAGATGAAAATTTCCTCTTGGAAATCACTACAGCAGTAGTTTGGGGCCTGGTGCTTTATGTCGGTAAACTTGGGGAAACCCAGATCTTTCTTTCTCGGGACAAAGTGAGCAAACCAATAAAATTTAAATTTGTGGCAAGCGGAATGCTTAATGACGCTGATACGCTTGCCTTGGTCAACAGCGCTTTTGCAAAAGCAGTTTCCGAAGAAGAGCTTTCTTTGATTTTAGGTCGGGACAGTCTTGAGGAAGTAAAGCTGAAACTGGATCAAACTCAAGAATCTTCTCCTGGCAGCGCCTGTCTTCTTCTGCGTATGAAGCTTGAAGAAGTTGGGGTTGAGGAAGTACCAATTACTTTTCTGGATTCAGATAAAAAAACTTTCAGCACTAGCCTCGCCGTCAAAGAAAAACTTGACTTAGTTGTCAGGTTTTCCACAGTAGTTTTTGGAAAAGTTAAGGCCACTGCTTCCCCAATCTGGGAGAGAATTAAACCTTTTTTTGCTCAAGTGGCAAGGAAATTGTATGAGCCTTGGCGAAGAAAGCAACCCGGCGAAATTTTTAATGAGAAGGCACGTCAGAAATTGCGGCTTCTTGAAGTTGGGACTGTCTTGGCGTTGATTTTAATTTTCAGTTTAGGTCTGTCCTTTTTAAGATCGAGAAATCAGGAAAAAACTGAACAGTTTCAGGCCTTGGTTAACCAGGTAAAGGAAAAAATCACCCAGGCCAAGGAAAGTCTGGTTGTTGATCCCAGTTTGGGGCAAATTCAAATTTCACAAGGAAGAGACTTGCTCTCCCAAGCTGAAAAACTTTCTTCAACTGCGGAAACCGAGAGCCTGGAGAAGCAGCTAAATAGCCTTGAAAAGGAGAGCCAGCGGGTCTATTCGCCAAGCGCCCTTAAAGAGGTGACAGACCTTTCTAGTCTTGGCTTTACTAGCAGTCAAATTGTGCTCGCGGACGACTTTTTGATTGCTCTAGACACTGGAAAGAGTTTGCTAGCTAAGTTTAAGCTAAGTACCTCAAAAAGATTTTCTGTTGCTACTGCTGGCAGAAAGTTTAAAAACTTAGCTTCTCTCGATGGGGATCTTTATCTTTTGACCGCGGGGCAGGTTTTTGACTACAACCCAAGTGACAATTCTAGCAATCAAGTGTTGAGGGGGGAAAGTTTTGGCTCAGAAATAGTTGATGGTGCAATCTATTCTTCAAACCTCTACCTTCTTGACAAAGAAAAGAAGCAGGTCTGGAAATATTTGAAATTTGGCGCCGGGCTGACTTCAGCTCGGAGTTACTTCACCTCCACCCCACCGGACTTGACCAAGGCAACAGGTTTGGCGATTGATGGCAGTGTTTGGATCGGGACCTCAGAGGGATCGGTCTACAAGTTTTTGACTGGAAAAAGGCAGGACTTTGAACTTTTTGGTGCCCCGGAAGACCTTTCAATCAGCAAAATTGTTACTAACGAGAAAACCAAGAATTTGTATCTCCTTGATGCTAGCAAGGGAAGAGTAGTAATATTCGACAAAGCTGGGGATTATTTAGCTAGTTATGAGTCTGAGAAAATTAAAGATGCAGCCAGTCTGGTTGTTTCGGAAAAACAAAAAACTATCTACTTTAGCCGGCAAGCAAAAATTTTCAGCTTCAGAATCAAATGAAAACTATTTTTAATAAAAAAGCGAGTTTCGAGTATTTCCTCAAAGAAAAACTCGAAACTGGAATAGTTCTGACCGGAGCTGAAATTAAATCAGTGCGGGAAGGAGCCGGGTCTTTGGCTGATAGCTTTGTTCGTATTGTCAAAGATGAAGTTACTCTTTTCAATGCCTTTATTTCTCCCTACAAATACGCTTTCGATCCATCTTACGATCCCAAGAGAGAGCGTAAATTGCTTTTAAAAAGAAAGGAAATTGATTTTTTAATCGGAAAGCTAACTTCGTCAAACTTGACAATTGTGCCTACAAAGTTGTATATTACACACAATCTTGTCAAACTTGAAATAGCTTTGGCTCTGCCAAAAAAGAAGTTTGACAAAAGAGATAGCCTCAAGCGTAAGGCCGTGGATCGGCAAACTGAGAGTTTGCTTCGAGCCGAAAAGCGAAAGGCCAATTCGGACAGCAAGTAGTTAATTCATCTTCTTAAGTACTCTTTGGGGATGTTCATTTTCGACGGTAAAGCACATTAACAAGGTTGCAAGCCGGCCAAGCCTATCTAAGCCGCAAAACTGGAAAGGCAAATTCATAAATGCCAACAAGGCGTTTACACCTTCTTACGCTTACGCGTAATGCTTAAGGTTGTCCTTTAAACTCTCTCTTGGTGGGGTTTATCTGGGCATCATTCAGCCAAGATGATCTTTTCCGGGTCGGTGACCTTGAAATTATCCATCCGCCGACTGGCGGACCAACAACCTCACTCTATTCTGATCTTGTCAGTTGGTAGGAATAGAGGAAGTCAAGGACTGACTAAGCTTGTAGAAGCCTGTTGATCTCTTTGCACGGACCTGGGTGCGAAGCCCAGCATCTCCACCATGTCACGAACCCACCGCAAGGTGGGTTCTGGCGTTTTCTGAAAAAAAACTTGCATTCCGGGAAAAAGGAGATTAATTTTATTTGTGTTGAAGAGCCTAATTAACCTAATCTTTCCAAAAGCGTGTTTGAGTTGCGGCCAGCTAGGTCAATATTTGTGTGGGGGCTGCGAAAAGAAAGTCGAAATTTACAAAACCGCCTTCTGTCCAGTCTGTGGCAAAGCTTCAATCGGGGGTTTTACTCATCCGAAGTGCCACAGCAATTACTGTTTGTCCGGAGTGATCTGCCTTTTTGAGTACAAGGGCCCTCTACAAAAGATTCTTCATCAAATTAAATATCGATTTAGTAGTCGGGTGGTTGAGGTTTTCGATAGTCCGGTCGGGAAAATAAACTTACCAGCAAATTTAAAGGCATTTGAGCTTTTCCCCTTGCCACTAAATCGGAAAAGAGAAAACTGGCGGGGCTTTAACCAAGCTGAATTGTTGGGTAACCTGGTCGCTAAAAGGTTTGGTCTGGTTGTTTCGAGGCTTTTACTGGAAAGAAAACTTTTTGAAAAAAGCCAAGTGAAACTGACTCTTGAGCAAAGAAAAAAGAATTTGCAAGGAGCTTTTCTAGTTGTCGACCCAAAGAAAGTCGCGGGAAAAAAGATACTTTTGTTTGATGATGTTTGGACAACTGGAGCGACTTTGACGGAAGCGGGAAGAACTCTGAAAAAAGCAGGAGCAGAGCAGGTTTGGGCTTTGTGCTTGGCAAGCTCACACCGAGTTTGAATCTGGCAGGCCATTCTGCTAAAATGCCTCAGCAACTGGAGGGTTGCCCGAGTGGTTTAAGGGGACGGTTTGCTAAACCGTTGGTGCGAAAGCGCCACACAGGTTCGAATCCTGTACCCTCCGCCATGTACCATGCGCTCCGCTTAGGTACATGGCGACGCCAATACGGAACAAATAACTGAACACAAACAGGCAAAAGTCCTTGCTACCAAAAATAGACTCACGATCGAGTTGATTTTTTATGAAGCGTATCGTAATCATTATGATGCGCTTCGACGAGAAGATTATTTCAAGTCTACTAAAGGTAAAAGAGCTTTGAGACTACTTTTAGTTGAGTACTTAAGATCAAAAGTTGTATAGTGGAGAGGTGGCCGAGTGGATTATGGCGACGGTCTTGAAAACCGTTGTCGGTGCAAGCCGACCGGGGGTTCGAATCCCTCCCTCTCCGCCAAGTACGAAATCAAAGATTTCTACTTGGCTAGAGACGTAGTTTTGCTAGAAAAACAAAACGTACGTCTCGCCAATTATTTTTATATATGGCTGCCAGCTCTAAAGAAGCAAAAATCAAAGAACTGAAGAAAAATCTCTCCGAGCTTCAGGAAAAACTTGAAGAGCTCGAGGAACGGCCAAGAAAAGTTCAGATCAAAGAACTCCACTCCTGGGTTTCACCTAGTCGGATCTACAAAAAAAAGTCGGCTCGTTGGTTTCTCAATCTCGTCTTATTAATTTCAATAATTCTTGTCATCCTACTCTTTTTGAAGGAGTTTATCCTCATGGCAGTAGTACTTTCGTTCGCCTTTTTGACTTACGTCATCAGCGCAGTTGCTCCGGAAAATGTGGAACACAAAATTACCACTCAAGGAATTACGAGTGGGGATCAAAGTTTTCTTTGGGAAGAGCTTTATGACTTCTGGTTTACTAGTAAAGGGGGTTTCCGAATTTTGGTTTTAGATACGCTCTTGCGCTACCCCCGCCAAGTTTTTATTCTGATTCCACAAGAGGAAGAAGAGAAAATAAAAAGCAAAATAGTTGGTTATTTACCCTTTCGCGAAGTACCAGGGGCGACTTGGATGGATCGCTGGGGAGATAAACTTTCGCACCAGTTTCACCATCTTGTCGGCTCTTAAACTTAATTTCCTTCCCTTCATAAGCTATAATCAGAAGCAACTAAATTTACTAGTCCCCATAGCTCAGTTGGATAGAGCGTCAGTTTGCGGAACTGAAGGTCGGGTGTTCGAGTCACCCTGGGGACGCCATTTAAAATAACCTTGGAGGGGTGGCTGAGTGGTTGAAAGCGTCGGTTTCGAAAACCGATGTCCCGGTTTCCGGGACCGGAGGTTCGAATCCTCCTCCCTCCGCCATGTACCATGCGCCCGCTTAGGTACATAGCGACGCCAAGTCCCCGTAGTTCAATGGATAGAACGTCAGTTTCCGGAACTGAAGGTTGAAGGTTCGAGTCCTTTCGGGGACGCCAGTTTCTAAAAACGAGAGAAGGCCTCGAGCATGAAGCGCGAAGCCTTCGAGTCGATCATTCCCCCCTTACTTTATTCGGACCGCTTGGACCACCCGTCGTTGGTCGTAGGTCTTGATCTCATCTTGGTAAGTTCCAGCACAGGTTATCAGAGTCATAGCTTCAAACCATGACGACCGACCGACTACAGAGGCTACATTCAAGGAGTCCAGGGGGTAGGTTTCGTTGGTGAGAACCAGGTAAGTTTCTTGGACACCATCGCGCCAGAGAGTGATCTCATCCCACTTTACCAGCTCGGCCAGTCTCTCGAAGATCGCAGTTGAACCACCATACTCAAGGTGACCGGCTAAAACCACTTGGGTTTGCGCAAAGCCTGAGCTGTAAATCACGATCTCATCAGCTTCTTGAGGGGAGGGCATGATCAGGGCGGGTGGAGTTTCGGTGGCTTCGGCAGTCTCGACGATCAGATCTCGAGGAGTGGTTTGACTTGAAACCCCAAGCTTGGAAATTTCCAAGTAAATCCCAGAAGGTGGGGTCGGAGTTGGGCTTGGTGTCGAGGTTGGGGTCTGTGTTTCTGTTGAAGTCGGGATCGCAGTTGGTGTCAAGGTCGGGGTTGGGATCGGAGTCATGGTTGAGCTTGGTACCGCTGTCAGGCTCGGTGTGGCGGTAGTGCTAGCGGTTGGCAGGGTTTCAATTGGAACATCTTGAGAAGAACTCAATCGAGTCACTTCCCAGGGTGAAAGAAAGTTGAGGATAATAACCAGGACTGCTGCTGCCAGTATGAGGGGAGTTAAAGTGCGGTACTCGGACAAAGTAAGCCTCCTTGCGGGTTGCCTTTTTCCGGATCTCAAGTTCCTGGGAGCGTAGCAAAGTTTAGCAATTCAAAACAGAGGTTTGTTTGGAGTTACAAAGTGATATAATCACCTCTCGATTCTTGTGTTCAGCCGAAATATAATTTTCCTCTCTATGTTTAAATTTGAAGAAAGCGCGGGTGGGATAGTCTACAAAAAAGAAAATTCGCAAATCTATATTTTAGTGACTCAACACTCAGCCCATCACGGTTGGGTTTTTCCCAAGGGTTTGCTTGACAAAGGTGAAGACAAAGCAACCACCGCCTTGCGAGAGGTAAGGGAAGAGGGTGGGGTCGTTGCCAAGATAGTTGAAGAACTAGCCCCGGTTGAGTACTTCTATAAATTTCAGGGTGAAACGATCAAGAAAAAGGTTACTTATTTCCTGATGGAATACGTGAGTGGTAAGATCGAAGATCACGACTGGGAAATGGAGGCGGCGGAATGGTTGCCCTTAGAAAAAGTTGACGAGCGTTTGACCTACAAGACGGATAAACAAGTTTTCCAAAAAGCTCAAGAATTTCTCACAGAAAAAGGTTAAAACAAAGGGGTATTCGAGGCTCGCACTACACGGGAAGGACTTTCTCGTGTTTTCTGCAGTGCGAGCCTCGAGGTTCAAGACCTACGTGTCCTTGGTTGCGAAGGCTGCGTTACTTCGCCACGCGGCGAGCGACGACACCACCAGCAATCAGAACTAGGCTACTGAGTACCAGGGCGATAAGCGTCCACAGCGGGAAGCCGGCACCGTCCTGACCCAGGTAGCCACCATTACCGGCGAAAGCAGTGCTCGAGTTGGAGAACGCCGCCGCCAGTACGATGCCGACTGCTATGGTTGCGAGTCCGATGGTTTTCAGCGAGTGTCGAAAGACCGCACCTCCGATCGTTTCGACGTCTGTTTTCGCGCCGACGCAGCGCTGGTAGATTGAGGCTATCACGATGACCGCGATCAGAAATAGACCGATCTGGACCGGAGTCGGCAGGTTAGCAACGTTGTTGCCTATTCCTAACCAGCTGCCCGTCTCAGTAGCGGTGATCGTTGCTACCTCGCCAAAGTTCACCAATGCCGGTGCGACGATCGTTCTCTCTACGTCCGCCGACATTTCCGCCACGATCGAAGTCGCGGGAGAGACCAGTACCAGGTCCGGTCCGCGAATCGTGGCCTCGTCGCTCGAGAAGCGGCTCGCCAGGCCCCACGCGCCGACCGCGAGGATGAGGGCGAGAGCTCCGAGAGCGATGAAGCGCAACATCCCGTGACTGGGCAAAGCCCGTCCCGTTGTGTTGAGCATACACACCCCTCTCTTCTTGCAACTCCCAATCCTTGGGATCCCAAATGAAGAAAGACCCCCTGGGTCTCGTCTTGTTTTTTCGGTGCTTTTGGTCGAGTACCTTAGTCGCCCTCGGCCGAGTTGACGACGCGATGAGTAGGAAGTTAGCCGCTCAAGGGCCAGTCGACCGCAAGCTTTCACCTCCTTTGTTCCTCCTCAACAATAGTCCCAACGATAATCCTTTTATACCCTCGTTTGCTTGTTTTGTCAATTAAGTTTGAGGTTGTTATATAGATCGCTGCGCGCTCTGAATTACTGCGTGATATAATGCCCCCGACTTCTTGGAGAGGTCGCATAGTGGACTAGTGCACACGCTTGGAAAGCGTGCGTGCCCGCAAGGGTACCGAGGGTTCGAATCCCTCCCTCTCCGCCAATTCCAATAAGAGGGATCGCCAAAAGCGCCATCCCTCCCCTTCCGCCAGTTTATTTTATTGGAGTTAAGAAGCCTTCGTAATTTTGTAGGATAAACTTTACATCTTCTGTAAATTTGTTTGGGTTGTTTGCTAGTTCTTCTTTTAATTCTTCTAAGCTAAAAACTTCGATACCTGAACTTTCACCGTCGGAGAATTTGATCGAACCGTCATAGTAACCAATATAGAATTTGGTCATAAAAGGTTGAACGAAAGTTTGGTTGTTTTCAATTCGTGTGGATTGATAGTTACTTTTGTAATCAACTTCGCGAAACAAACCAACCACCTTTAAGTCAGTTACTCTTACCGCATGATCAAATTCGGGGGGGGTTAAAACAGCAGCCGGAAAGCCGAGTTCCTCAGCACATTCTTTAATGACAGCTATTTCCCAAGTTTGCCTGGCAGCAACATGACCGCCCACTGTTTTGTCATAGAGTCCGGGGTTTTGTGCTTTGATTTTGCTGCGTTTTTGTAAATAAATTCTTCCGTCGGAGTTCATCAACACCAGGCGGATCGACTTTACTTGCTTGGAGATAGAGCCTTTGTTTTTATACTCTTCTTTAATTTCTTGATAAAAAGCTTCTCGATCCATTGATTCAAGAAGATTACCTTGACGGTCAAAAATTTCTAAAGTTTCGTTCATAAAAAGATTTTATCATGTAGAGAGCTTGCGCTGTTATTAGCAATCCTCTAGTATTAGCCTGAAAATGGAAAACCAAGTAGAAGAAGTAAACTCTTGCAGGGACTATTTCCAATTTTATGGATAATCAAATTGAGGAAGTTAAATCAAAAATTGATATCGTTGCTCTGATTTCTGAATCTGTGAGCCTGAAAAAGGCAGGGCGCAACTACAAAGGACTCTGTCCTTTCCACGGTGAGAAAACCCCCTCTTTCATGGTCAGCCCCGAGCGGCAAATTTTCAAATGTTTTGGTTGTGGTGAGGGAGGGGACAGCCTCGCCTTTGTGGAAAAAAATGAGAAGGTTGGGTTTCCCGAGGCTCTAAAAATCCTTGCCAACCGTGCCGGTGTCACTCTTAAGCAAGTGGCTCCTGATCCAGCTGAGAAACTGAAGGAGGAGATTTTCAAAATTAATTCCCTGGCCGCCGAGCTCTATCAATTTTTGCTCACCAAACACAAAAGAGGGCAGAGAGCTCTTGACTATCTCAAAGCGCGCGGAATAAACGAGAAATCGATTAAAGATTTTGGTCTTGGTTACGCTCCTGAGGTAGACAGTTTCGCTTCTGACTACTTCATCAAAAAAGGTTTTAACCCCCGTGATTTGGTTAGCTCGGGGATGATCCTGCCTTCACAGCGGGGCAAAGGTTGGTATGACCGCTTTCGGGCTCGTATCACTTTTCCGATCCGAGATAGCCGCGGGCGAGTGGTGGGTTTTTCGGCGCGGGCGCTCGGAGCCAGTGAACCAAAATACCTGAATTCACCTGATACTCTTGTTTTTAACAAAAGCCAAGCTCTTTTTGGAATCGACCTGGCCCGGGGGCAAATTAGCAAAGAAAAACGCGCCATCTTGGTGGAAGGCAATCTTGATGTAGTTTCTTCTCACCAAATTGGAGTGACCAATGTCGTCGCGCCTCTGGGAACTGCTCTGACCGAGCCCCAACTAGCCACCCTTAAGCGCTTTGCTCCAACTATTATTCTCAGTTTTGATACAGACTCAGCCGGAGTTGCTGCCGCCAAAAGGGGCATTGATCTTGCCGAAAATCAGGGTTTGGAAGTAAAAGTTGCTGACCTGGGGGATGCCAAAGATCCGGATGAATTGATAAAAAAAGACCCCCAGGCCTGGAGAGATTCAATTGAAAAGGCGACTCCAGTTTACGATTTTTTGATTGCCGCGGCGGTTAAACGTTGGTCAGGGGGAGGTGCGGAAGGAAAGAGAAAAGCGATCAACGAGGTCTTGCCCTATCTGAAAAGCCTGACCGACCCGATTTTGAAAGAGCACTATTTGGATCTGGTTTCAGCTCGAGTCGGTACTTCACTCGAAACTTTGCAGAAGTTACTTCTCGGCCAGAACAAAGAAGTGGTCAGGCCCAGTACGGAGATTAAAACTTTAGAAACAACTGAAGCGGGAGTGGAGGAATATTTACTCGCCTTGATTTTGGCTCAAGAAGAAGTTCGGCTCGATATTGATGAAGCTCTTTTCCAGAAATTGGAAAACAGAGACTTGTTTGTTCTGATAAAAAAGACCTTTGAAAGAGAAGGAAAACTGAAGGTGAAGTCTTTTCTGAACAAAGTCCCTGAGGCTTTGGTAAGAAGTTTTGATGAAATCCTTTTGCAGGATGTAGACGAGGGTATGTTGGACAATCCTGATAAACTAAAAAAAGAGATCGAGCTTACCTACAATCGAATTCGTAAAGCTAGGTTTAAAAGAAAACTTGAATTTTTGACCCTGCAGATCAAACAAGCTGAGGCAGCTAAAGACACTGGGAAAGCCAAAGAACTCACCAAGCAGTTTAGTGAGCTTTCAACTCAGCTCTCAGCCCTTGACCAAGTCACTTAGTCTATGATAGATACATAAAGACGCAAAATGGCAAAAACCGATTCCCCGATTCAAGAAATTATCAGCAAAGGACGTGAGCAAGGATTCGTCACTCAGGACGAAATTCTGGCCGCCTTTCCTGAAGCAGAAAGCAACGTTGAAGCTCTTGACGAGCTTTACACTCGCTTGGCGGAAGAGGGAGTGGATGTTTTCGAGGTTGGTGAAGACTCGGAAAGTAAACCAAGTGAGCTAGAAAAAGAGCTTGAAGTTCTGACCACCATTTCCGACGGACAAATCACCGACCCGGTGCGGATGTATTTGAAAGAAATTGGTCGTATCCCTCTGCTGACAGCAGCCGAGGAAAGTGATCTGGCCCAAAGAGTGGAAAAGGGGGAGAAAAAAGCTAAAGAAAGACTGATTAATTCCAACCTAAGACTAGTGGTTTCCATTGCTAAAAAATACGTTGGTCGAGGGCTGACCTTGCTCGACCTTATTGAGGAAGGAAATATCGGTTTGATGCGGGCAGTTGAGAAATTCGACTGGCGCAAAGGTTTTAAATTTTCTACTTACGCAACCTGGTGGATCAGACAGGCGATCACTCGCGCGATTGCCGATCAGGCGCGAACGATTCGTATCCCCGTCCACATGGTGGAAACGATCAACCGCTTCATCCGTACTTCCCGCAAACTGATGCAAGAACTCGGCCGAGAGCCAACGCCGGAGGAAGTCGCCAAAGAAATGGGTATTGAGCCTGAAAAAGTCCGTGAGATCATCAAAGTTTCTCAAGAACCAACTAGTCTTGAAGCTCCGGTTGGAGAAGAAAAAGATTCGACTCTGGGCGATTTCATTCCAGATGAAGAAATCCGACCCGAAGACCAAGCTAGTGCCGAGCTTCTCAAAGCCCACCTCGCCGAAGTGCTTGACACTCTCAACGACCGCGAAAAGAAAGTTTTGAAGCTGCGCTTTGGACTTGAAGATGGCCGGCAAAGAACACTAGAAGAAGTCGGCAAAGAATTTGGTGTCACTCGGGAACGTATCCGCCAGATCGAAGCTAAAGCTTTGCGCAAACTGCGTCACCCTACGCGCTCCAAGAAACTCAAGGATTATCTCGAATAAGTTAGTTGCCACTGCCGGGTGAGAGACCCTTCAAATCTTCAGTATGACAATCGAACTTGTCTACTACTACCGAATTTTAGTAGAATGCAATTCTATATCGACCAAGCCGTTGCTTCTGAGAAGCTTAAAAATTTATTATTGCGGTCGATATTTCTCAAACCTTAAGAATTGTAGTTTTAAAGGTTGCTTTTAAAAATGGGATCTAGATTTCTTTCCAACACTCACGGAGCAGTTTCTTATGAGGCGATGATTGAAAAAATCGCTGCTTACATTCGTCAGGATACCAATTACACTTACCAATTGATTGTGGGAACTGATTCCGAAGCTAAAGGTAAAGAAGCAGACTTTGTTTCTGCAGTTGTCGTCCACCGGCTCGGTAAAGGTGGGATTTACTTTTGGCAAAAAGAAAACATAAAAAACATTTACCATATCGCTGACCGAATTGGCCGTGAGACTCAGTACTCCCTCGAACTAGCTTGGAAACTGCGGGAGACTTTTCGTCACAATGGACTAGCCGGAATTGAACCAGAGGTTCATCTTGACGTCGGTGAAAATGGTCTGACCCGGGATATGATCAAATGGGTGACGGGTATGGTCCTTGGTAGTGGTTTTAAATTTAAGATCAAGCCGGACAGCTATGGTGCAAGCAAAGTCGCCGATCGCTACACTTAAAAATATGATGGAAAACTCTCCAGAAATTGGTCCGCACTCGCAAATAGACTCAACTTTAGAAAAGATACGCAGCAACACTTCGGATGAAGAACGCGGTGGGGTAATTCTTTTTGAACAAGAAAAAACACCAGCAGAAAAAAGGGCCAATGAAATTTACGATAGTTTGAGTCTTACTTTGGGGGAAATTGCTGAAGAAGCTGCTGCCCAAAGTAAAAAAGGTCAGCACGGACGAGAAGCAGAAATTGTTTTGAATGAAATTCTTGAAGTGACAAACGTAACTAACGCTTTTTCCAAAGGAGAGGTTGAGTTTGAAAGAAACACTAGTCATGAAGCTGAGGCCACAGCTAGAGGAGACAAAATATATTCCTACAGGTCTAATGGAGCGCTGATTGGGTTGAAAGAGTATGACGTTGATCTGATGATTCGACCGGCGGCCTTTGAAAGAATCGCCGAAGTAGGAAGAAATGTTCAATTTGAAGATGACCGCGAGCAAAGATTGGCTTTGCGGATTCATCCCCGCCAGGCGATGGGCTCGGATATTCTCGTTCGTATCGATCCAGAGGATGAAATTCAATTTGATATTCAAGCTGATTGGGTTGATCTGCTAGATTTTTCTGCAGCCGGACAAAAAGCCGGACACCATTTCTCTAGTGGGCTGAAGTACGCAGATTCTCGCGCTAGCTTTCGTGAAGTTCTTGAAACAATTAATACGAAAGTAAAGGTTCGGGGAGCGGAAAGTTTGCGCACAGCCGCCTAGGGTTGAAATAGAGCCTGGTTTGTGTATAATATCCCAGCATCATTCCTCCTGCCCGCAGACGCTAAAGCGTCAGCTTTTGCAGGCGGGCGGTAGCGTAGTAACATTAAGTTGTGACAAGGTTCTTCTACACTTACGTTTTAAGAAGTCTGAAGGATGGTGATTTGTACGTTGGCTGGACCGACGATTTAAAGTTAAGGTTGGAGAAGCACAACAAAGGCTTGGTAAGGACAACTAAAAGCAGAAGGCCTTTTGAACTAGTATACTTCGAAGCCGGCTTGTCAAAGCAAAAAGCTGTAAGCAGAGAAAAGAGTTTAAAAACTGGTTTCGGAAGGAAGTTTTTAAAGGTTAGAATTTAATTCATTCCTCGGTAGCTCAATGGTAGAGCGGCTCCCTGTTAAGGAGATGGTTGTAGGTTCGAATCCTACCCGAGGAGCCAGATAGGATTTGGGGTCACAGAGACTCCATTTTCGTTTGTTGTAGCAGCTTCTTTTTCAGGTTCGAACATTTCACCAATGTCAGGACTCTTTTTTATGGCTTCCTCAATCAGTCTGTAAGGTTTTTTCACCTCTAGCGAGATAAGTTTATCTTTTAGTATTGGGTTCGAACCAAGACCAGCCAAAATAATCCTTTTCTTTTCCAAACTGCCGTTTTCTAACCAGTAGGGTGCGTTTCTTGCAAAGTCGAAGTCTTTCTCTGCTTTTGTCATCCAATTCTCGACACTTTGATTTGTCTCTTTAAGTTTTTGTTCTAGTGACTTTTTATCTTTAAGTAGGGAAGTTTTTCGTTCCAAATACTCACTATCGGAAATAAGTTCCCCAGCCACGTTCTTAGGTGAAATCTTGAGTTTGAGTAGGTTATCAAGTTCGGTGAGAACGTCCTTGTGAGCCTCTTTGAGCGAGGCAGAGACGCTATTTCTTGTGTTCACTTCTACATCAGTCTCTTTGTTCAATTCTTCAATCGCCCAGTCTTGGAAAGCCTGTGAAATTTGTATTCGCTTTAGCTTGTCACTAAGTTGTTCTTCAAGTTTACTTACTTCAACACTTCTTTGAGTGCAGTTAGGATTTTTCCTTTTTGTGCAGTGGTAGTAAATGTAGTGCAAGATTTTAGGATTTACCATAGCCTCGATTAGAATTTTACACTTTGGGCAGTCTGTCTTTCCGTTAGCAACGAATTTGAGTTTGCAAGATGGGCAAATAATTTGCCACTTTTCCTCAGCAGTTATAACAGCGTTACATTCCCCGCAATTCATGAGACCTGTATAAGCAAATTCGTGGGTTTTAGCTCTTGGTCGTCCTTTCCTTCCCAAAAGCATCTGTACCCTTTCAAATTCTTCTTTAGTTATCATCTTCTCGTGCTTGCCGTCATACCAAACACCACTTCCTTTGGGGAACTCATAGCTACCATAATAGAAAGTATCTCGAAAAACTTCGTAAATTCTGCTTTTGGCCATGGGGTTCCCACCAATTCTTTTATGTTTGGGAGTTCTGTATCCCCATTCGTTATTTAGTTTGTCTAATATCTGGGGTGGTGTATAAGCACCAGTCAGCATTAATTCCCAAGCTTTTTTAATCAAAGGGAACCTTGTCGGGTCACTTTGGACAGTCTTATTACCCTTTTCTGCATATTTATCGTTCATGTAACCTGGTTTGGCACCAGTGGGAAGTTGACCCATCCCTGCCTTAGTTCTAAGACCGCGTTTTACATCAACACTTAATTTAGAGGAAGAGTATTGAGAATGAGATAAGGCACTTTGAAGCATCATTATTCCCTCAGGAGAGTTATCGAAATAGTAAGAACCGAACTTTAGGTCTTTAATTACTCCAGTTCTAACTAGGTAAGTGATGGTTGCCGCGTCAATCTCGTTGCGTGATAGTCTGTCTGGGTGCCATGCGATAATTCCATCCGCTTGTCCAGATTTGATAAGTTCAATCATCTCTGCAAACTTGGGGCGGTTGTCTGGGATGAAGGCACTTTTTGACTCTTCAAGGTCAATGGTGGTAGGGTGCAAATCAGGAAACTTCCTTTCAAGCTCAAGTCTTTGAGATTCGTTTGAAAGAGCCTGCCTTTCGTCTTGTTCTGATGATTTTCTTCTATACTCGATATATTGCATAACTTAAATGGCCACCCTGGTTGAACTCAGATTCCTTGCGGTTTCTGTCCAAGATGGCCATTAAAAAACCACAAGATTCCTGAGTTCATTGTAATTATCTCATATACAAATGCAAAAATAAACATCATATAGGCTTAGTGAATGTTTCAACAGCTTCTTCTAATCTATCGTCCTCTTTCCAACCATTTTCTGCCAAAATTGAATCTGCTAATTTCATATCTTCTATTGTAAAGCTGCTTGACTTACCACCTTCCTCCCACATTTTTTGATATTCTTCATCACTTCTTAAAGAACTAGAAGCCTTAGAAGAACTAAAAGCAGAAACCTCTTTTTGAGGCAATTCCTGTTTTACTAGCGAAACAAATTGTTCTGTAGGTGAAACTATCTGTTTCACTGGTGAAATGTTTTGTTGCACTACTGAAAGATTGATTTCATACTCACTTCTTCCAGTTCTAGTAATAAGACCCTTTTGCAAAAGCGTCTTTAAGTTGTTATTAACCTTAGTAGCAGACCATTCAGATTTTGGCAATAGTGCAGCTAAACCACGATTAGTTGCTTCCACTTTCCCATAAGTTTCTTGATTACCTTCAAACCAAGCATAAAGAGAGACTAATAATGACCAAAGTCTAAATTCTGGGTCTGTTAGAGATAAGTCTCTGGCCACTAAGTGCCTTTTACGTGATAGTCTTTCAAAACCACTACCATTAAGCCTTTTTAGCAGATCCATGCTTACCCCCATTTGGTATTGGCTCAACAATCTCCCTCATTAAAGCCAAGAAATCAGTAGCCACATCAGCTGCTTCTTGATCAGAAAGTTCTGACCCAAACTCAAGTTTGTAGATATTTTTGAATTTTTCTAAGGCATTTTTACTGATCATTGGCTAAAAACTCTCCAACTAAAAACTCCAGGCTCACGAGAGATAAACCTGGAGATTCTAGCCCTCGTGACTTTTTAGCCACAAAAAAAGTGGCTGGTACATAAATTCATCAAATTCATGTGCCAACCACTGAGGCTGGGCGAGAGATAAGCTCTCGTCTTAACTAACTATAAGTATAACACGTCATTAAATGTTTGAGATGAGTTCCAAAGGTTTAACTCCAAGTGCTTTAGCCAGTTTAACAATTGTTCTGAGAGTTGTATTTCTTCTACCCATCTCAATTTCATTGACTGAAGTCAGATCCATACCAATTTCGAACGCTAGTTTCTCTTGAGATAAACCTTTATTTTCTCTGAGTTCTCGAACTTTGCCCCCAAATTGTGAGAGGAAATTTTCACTCATGATTATTGTATTTATGCCAAATGGTTGGTATAATGTCTTTGGCATTTATGCCAAACTAATATGAGACTTAAAATACTTCTAGTTATTTTAGGTTCTCTGCTTCTTGCCTCTGGAACCTATTTAGGAATAAATAAACTCAAACCACAACAAAAGGAACAAAGTTCTGTCGCTGTTGTTGTGGAGAATAAAGTAGCCACTAAATCTGCTGACCTAGCACAAGAAATGAAGAAAGAAGATCCAAAACAACCAGGAAAAGTAAAGGGATCTAGTACCAAAACAAACCCACCAGCCCCTTACCAGCCCTCGCAGGAACTAGTAGGCTACCTACAACCTTTAACCCAAGGTTTGGAGGTAGAAGCTCAAACTTCTACTGAAAATCCCAACTCTAACGAAACAAAAGACTGCACACCAATAACTCAACCTGGTACTTGGCAAGACGGCGTGGGAGTAACTGTAACCATTGATCCTTGTACAAACATAAAACAGGATCAGCCTTTAATTAACCCTTAGTGTCGGACATAAAATGGAATGGTTTAACAAACTTACAAATCCTCAATTTGAAGCTAAAATAGAAGAACCTTCAGTCGAGCCTAACGAGCCTGAACAGGTAGTGGGCGTTAGAGATTTGAAGGGTGATGAAGGTAATACTAGTAATATGATGATATGGGGTGCTCCTTGGTGGCATTGGCTGGTTGGCTTAATAGTTTTTATACCTTTTCTACTTCTTATAAATCTAGTGGAGCGTTTAAATCTGAATGAGAGCATAAAATTGTTGCTTTTAGTACCTGGGTCTGTGATTGTTTTTGGTATTTATGGTTTTATTACCCACGAGATTATTAAGAAGTTTTCAAAAAAGTAGGTTTATTCCTTTTCCTTTGGGATAATTCGCCAGGCGAATAATCTTTCTTTAGTAAAGAAAACCTCCTACTTTTTTCCTTTGAGATAGTGTGCCAGGCACATAATCTTTCCGTGTTTGCCTGGCGAGAGGTTGATGAGGTTTAACCTGCAAAAGACTTTGCAGGTTGCTTTGTATTCTTTTAAAAGCTTTAGCCTTATCAATGTCCTTTCAGAACCAAATTGGCTTAAATTTAGAAGCTTGCAATGTTTTTTGCAAGCTCTGCTGGCATGAAACAGTTTAAGATAATTTTAAAAAAATTTACGTACAGGGGAGGGAGTAGAGGTCTCGATCCTAAAAGTTGTAATTAGCCTTAACTTTTCGTCAAAATGTTGACTTTTGTTAGTCTTTGTAAATTAATGTAAAGCTCAATCCAAACCAATTTCCTTGAACTTCTTATTTAAAATGTCGCTGATGTGCTTTTTTTGAAGCAGTTGCCAGGCAACCTGTCTTGGGTTTTTAGTAGCGTAGCCTGATCTTCTAACAGACTGAGCACCGCTCCCCAAACTCTCAAAATAAAATTTAACAAACAAACGTTCTTTTATAGTCAAAATAAAACTCCTTTATTCATTTAACTAGCAATTAAAGTCTCGCTCTTTAGCTTCTATCATGCTAAAATTCAACCTACTCATGGCATCAACTTTAGAGGATAAAAGTAAAGAAGAGCTAATAGGTATTATAAAACATCTAAAAAAGCGAAAGAAGTTTGGTTTGGTCTGGGAAGAAAAGCCAGAGGATGTTGTTGAGCAGTGCAAAAAAGAGCTACCAGTCCTTGAAGAAGTTAAAGACAAAACTATCGCTGAGGATTCAAACGGCCCTACAAATCTCCTTATTGAAGGTGATAATTACCATTCTTTATCAGTACTAAACTATACTCACGCTGGGAAAATAGATGTGATTTATATAGACCCGCCTTACAATACAGGTGCACGTGATTGGAAATACAACAACCACTTCGTAGATTCCAATGATACCTACAGACATAGTAAGTGGGTTGCTATGATGCATAAGCGTCTAATACTTGCAAAAAACTTACTTAAACAAGATGGGGTTTTAATTGTCACCATTGATGACAATGAATTTAGTTCCCTCGGCCTTCTTTTAGATGAGATATTTCCCAATAAAGTTAGGACGACAGTTGTTATCAAATATAATCCAGCTGGTACTGCAAGAAGCGGGTTTTCCAGATGTCACGAGTATGCCATATACCTACTAAACCCAGGCCAAGAAATCAACAAAAAACCTGCCCCTCCCGATATTAGAAGTAGAAATTTACGCCGAAATGGTAATAACTCCGACAGATCAGACAGTCCTACTATGTTTTACCCAATATATGTAGATAAGACCACACTTAAAGTCATTGGAGTTGGAGAAGCTCCAGGTAATGATTTTCATCCCGAAAAACAGACATTTGAGCACAACGATCGTTATGAAGTTTGGCCACTAGATGAAAATAACAAGGAAAAAAACTGGTATTACAGTAGGAAAAGAGTGGAGGACAAAGGTAGTGAAGAATTAGTTGGTCGAGTTGTAAAGGAGAAAGTCCATCTTTATTTTTCTACTAGTAATAACTCTGAACAAAAATACCAAACAGTTTGGACGGGAAGCGAATATGACGCTGGGGCTTATGGAAGCAGCTTGGTTAAAGAAATAATTGATACAAAATTTCCTTTTCCCAAATCCCTATATGCCGTACGAGATTGCATAAAATCAGTAATTAAGTCTAAAGAAGCTATAGTTTTAGATTTTTTTGCAGGGTCGGGAACAACAGGACACGCGACTATGCTTCTTAATAAGGAAGATGGCGGTAACCGCCAGTTTATTTTATGCACTAATAATGAAAACGGGATAGCCGAGGAGATCACATATCCAAGAATAAAGAACACAATTTCAGGTTATTCTAACATAGAAGGTATTCCCGCTAATTTACGTTATTTCAAAACCTCTTTTGTATCCAAATCTAAAGTTTCTGACGACACTCGTAGAGAATTAGTTAAGCGTAGTTCTGAAATGATTTGTGTGAGAGAAAATACATTTGAGGAGACTGTAGATACATCAAGTTTCAAGATCTACAAAGATTCCGAACATTTAACGGGCATTCTCTTTGATTTAAACTCTATAGATGACTTCAAAAAAACTGTAAGAGAGCAAAAGTTACCTGCTAATATATACGTGTTTTCACTTACTAACGATACGTATGACGAGGATTTTGAAGATTTAGGAATTGATCACAATCTCTGCCCGATACCAGAAAGCATACTTGAAGTTTATAGAAAAGTATTTAGGAGAAAATAATGACACTAAAAAGCTACCAAAAAACTGCCGTGGATAAACTACTAAAGATAAGTAATAAGCTCCTGAAAAAAGATGGCCAAAGAGTTTGCGTCTTAAAAGCACCAACAGGTTCAGGTAAGACTATTATGATCGCTGACTTTTTGAAACAGCTTGCCGCTGAACAGCTGCCCAATTCGTATGCCTTTATTTGGGTGAGTGGTAACAACCTACACAAACAAAGTAGAGATAAGCTCGAAAGATACCTTAATCCAAGCCGCTACACCTTCTCTTACCTCGAAGAGATTCAGAACAGTGAGATAAAAGAAAACGAGATTGTCTTTGTTAACTGGCATAGCTTGACCAAACAAGATAGAACTACAGGTGAATACACCAACGTTTTTATGAGGGACAATGAAACCGATCAAAATCTTCGAACCTTTGTTAAAAACACTAAGGAAAATGGGTTACAAATTATACTGATAGTTGATGAAAGTCACTATCATTACTGGTCACTAAAATCTCAGCAGCTTGTCCAAGAGGTTATTGGCCCTAAATTGACACTAGAGGTTTCTGCTACACCAAAACTAGAACCTTCCAGAGATGAGATTGATCATGATGAAGCGGGGTATGTCTCCGTTCGTTTTGATGACGTAATCGCAGAAGGAATGATTAAAAGCGAAGTGATAATCAACAAAGAGATCGGTAAATACTCGGAATTTTCTAACGCTGCTGATGAAGCGATCCTTTCAGCTGCTTTGGAAGAGCGTCAGGAATTGGCTAAGCTGTACGAAGAAAGAAAGTCTGACATCAATCCTCTGATGTTAATTCAACTTCCGAGTGAAAGTGAATCAACAAGCAGCCTTGATAAAACTAAGCTTGAGTTTGTGGAAAGTTTTCTCAAAGAAAAGCACAATATTACAGTTGAAAATGGTTTGCTTGGAATTTGGTTGTCTGAGAGAAAAGATCATGTAGATAATATCTCTGATCCAGATAGTAGCGTACAAGTTTTGATCTTTAAGCAAGCGATTGCATTAGGATGGGATTGCCCAAGAGCACAAGTACTTGTTATGTTCAGAGAAATAAAGAGTGTTACCTTTGAAATACAGACTGTTGGGCGAATACTTAGAACACCAGAGGCGAAGCACTACGAGGAGGATCAACTAAATAAGGCTTACGTTTACACAAATCTTGAAAAACTACATATTGCCCAAGACAAAGAAAGTCAGTCGTTTTTCCAGGTTTACCCTGCACATAGAACAGCAAAATATTCGAAAATCGAATTACCCTCTACATATCTAAGTCGTATTGACTATGGTGATCTTACTCTGAGTTTTAGAAAACTATTTCTCGAAGAGGCTAATAAGTATTTTGGCGTTTCAGAAAACGACATGCCTAGTGGAGCGAAGAAAAAGGCTGATGTAAAACTCGATCTTCTTCCTAGCGAATTAAAACAACCAGTTATCTCTGATACAGTTATTCAAGATATTGATGATCCTGAAAGTATTCTTGGGCCTATTGTTAACTTCCCTGTTCCTGAGGATGATTTGAAATACAAGTTTGAATACTTTGCTAAAGCCCGTTCTGTTCCTTATGCTCCTGTTCGCTCTCACACAAAAATTCAACAAGCGATTTATGATTGGTTTGACGATTACTTAGGTTACAAAGATTCAAGCAGAATTGAAATCCAGCGTATTGTAGTATGTTCTGAAAATAACCAAAAGATTTTCAAGGAAATAATTGAGACTGCAAAGGATCGCTTCAAGGAAGTTAATAAAAAGGAGAAACAAGCTAAACAGCCTGAAAAAGCAGTTGTTTGGGACGTTCCAGCCCTTCAGTACTTCAATGAGCTTTATGAGGCCATAGAAACCTCTAACTACTCTCAAGAACCATGTTACGTACAGAAAGGCCGATCAGCTCCTGAAAAAGAATTTGAAGATGAAATTAAAAAAAGTAAGACGATTGATTGGTGGTATAAAAACGGCACCAACAAGGAAAGCTTTTTCGCCTTACCTTATCAGCATCCAATCAAGGACACTAAACAAAGTTTCTACCCAGACTTTATCATTCACTTCAAAGATGGTTCTACAGGAATTTATGACACAAAGAGTGAAGCTACAGCGGAAAGTACTGAAACAGCAGCAAAATCAGACGCTTTGTATGCTTATCTAAAAGAACTCAATTCAAAGGGGTTTAAAGTCAAAGGAGGGATCGTTAATGTGAAACCCTCTGGAATGTTTATTTACGAGGCTAAGAAGTATAGTACTGATCCTAATTCCCCTGGTTGGCATAGAGCGGAAATCTAAGACACTACCGAAACCTGCTATAGAAACTCTTTGGTTAAAAAGCTTAGTCTTTTAGATCAAATTTAGAATAAAGCCAGCTAAAAATCTCTTCCACCTTTGTCCGAGTACTTTTAGACAAAGTTATTTTACTCGAATCGGTCTCAACATCCTCAAGAAAAACCCTTGAAACAAGCTCTTTCTTGCCTTTTACCAACTCTGAGTTGGATTTACTAACTTTAGTTGGGTAGCTTTCCTTTAGAATAAATTTATAAAAATCCTTGGGATCAAAAATATCTTCAATTCCCATACAATCCTTTATTTTCTTGATACTTTCTCCAGCAACGGTATCGTTGTCCTCGAAAAACTCCTTTTTAAGCTGATTGTAAGCTTTTCTACCCGAGTCTCTATCATCGTCAAAAACAGCTTTAAAAGGATAACCCCAGCCTAATAAAACACTCGCTACATTGGCAATATTATTAACTCCGCAAGCGGGAATGAAGCAAAGTTTGTCGTCTTTGTCTAAAAGCTTCTGAAAAGCTGAAAGATAATAATGGTCGCTTATACCTTCAACCAGAACGTTAAGTCTAAGATTCGGATCTAACAAAGAGTGAGAGGCACTGAGTCCCATCGCTGTCACAATAGGCGAGAGGGCATCCATTCCACCTTTATGCTTTCTCCCACTAAATTGGGCGACAGTTTCAACCTTTGTACAAAAATCTTTTTCATTAGTTACCAAGCGTATTCTAGCAAACTCCTTGCCAACTACCCCGATAAGATTTGGGTTGTGTGTCGTGTAGATAATTTGTGCACCTTTGGAAGCTATTTCGTTCAAAACTTTCTTAACATCTTTTTGGGCCCTTTCATGCAAACCTTGACCAGGCTCATCAATAAGTATCACCAGATTTTTTATTGAGGATTCCTCGACCCCTAAAGCTCTTAACCTTAAATTAAACGCACTAAACCATTGAAAACCCTGGCTTTTTTGCTCCATATAAAGAGGGTCGCCATCATTTCGGTCAATTAAGAACTGAATTTTTGGTGATGTTTCGTGCGGAAGTATTTTTACCTTAAAGTTGTAACGTCCATTTTCCTCAAGCTGTTGCGACCAATAAGTGTTTAGATCATCACTAGCTTCTTTTTCCAACCTACTTTCTTCTCTGTTGACTGCTCTTGCATCCTTTCCAGCTATATCGGAGAAATTTGCTTTAAAAACTGCTTGAAAGTCCATTACAGCCTGGTGATTGCTAATATCAGCGACAGGTACTTCTCCAGGAAGAAGATCCCTAAAGGAATCATAAAAGACGAATTTTCTCATTTCAATTACCAAATCTTTTAAAAGACCTTCCAAGGTAGTTATACTCGCTTTGTTTGCTACCTCTTGCCCTTCAGTCTCTGGTGCTGGATTATCATCAACTACGAAAAAACTAGCTAATTGCTCAGAATCCTTACTTTCAAATTCAATGTCACCCACGTTTCTTCTAACAAATGTTATTTTTGGATTCTTGGTCAGAAATGATCTTAACTTCTGATTCTCTGTTTCGTTGAAAATATTTTCTATATCCCAATCTTCCAGCAGAAAGGTGCAAGTTACTTCTGGATCCTGCCCTTGCCTTCTTAAAAGACGTTCAAAGTCTGGTTGCGGGCCGTTTCGAAAAAAGTCCAGGGATTCTATAATTGCACTTTTACCAGCCTCGTTTTGTCCTGCCAGAATAGTGATGTTATCTTTCTCAGGTAGCTCGCAGAATCCAGTATCAACTATAGATTTAAAATTTTTAATTTGAAATGCTGCTAATCTCATTTATTGCTTTCATTTTGGCAAACAAAAAACTGCCACTTGGGACAGTTCTTGATCAAGTATAGTCTAAGCCACAGTAGGTTTCAAGCTAGGGATCGGTCACCAATTCGACATCCAATAGCTTTTGCCACTTTTCTCCAAACCTTGTTTCAAGGCTATTTTTAAGGCTGTGGAGAACATCAGCTGCTCCATACAAATGTATGGTTACTTCTTCGCCAGTTAACATCAGACCCGCTTTGTCTGTTAGAGCAACCTTACGAAGGACTAGTAGGTTGGGGTCGGTGCTGCTTTTGAATTTTGGCATTCCGTCCGACCACCACGTACCACTAGGGTTTGACGAAATCTTTATTATTCCTTGTTCTACGGCTTCTTTTAAAGTAGTCGACATACAATTCTTTTATCACGTGAACGTTTAGTAGTCAACCAAGCGTACTGTGGTAAATAAATGACCTACCTGTTTTAGAAAAATTATTGTCGCACTGGTGAGGCAGTTTCCCAGCTCGAATTTTTATCAAAAGAGGGTGTATGGAGGGTCAATCTTAAAAAGGTTTGGAGAGAGTCCTGCCTTGTTTAAGAATAGATGTAATAGTTTCTAACATCGTCTATCAAGGAGAGCCATAAAAAAGCTTCTGATCGCAAGGACGGAAGTTTATTTCTTTCTTCTAGTTTGATTCGATCCTCGAATCCTTGTTTTTGCAAAGCAAAAAATGGGCGCTAAGCGATCATATAGAACGAGTGGTCGCAGGAAACTTTAGTTTCCTACCCCCGGAGCCATTACCTCAAGCTGTCTTCAGCGCAGGATCCTAACAAAGTGGATCCTATAGTATTTGACTTTTCAAGCTAACTCTGCTATACTTTCAGCTAATAAATCTCATTATTTTTCCCTCAATTCTTGTCGCTAAATCTGCTTTCAAACTGTTTGAATGTAGACAGAGCGGTAAGAGTTTACACCGACCTTGAGTCGGAGGGAGGCGAGAAATGACGTCCGTATTATCCTGGTTGTTTGGTAGCAAAACCAAGCAAGCACCGGCGGTTCAGCCACAGAGGCCAGAAAACCCTCTGCTGAACCGACTCCGCGGTATCACCCCAGGGGTACAGGAGGTGCAGAAGTCGCAGCAGTCCGAGGTGGGCAAACAGCGATTCCTCACGGAGTTAGACGAAGTCAAGGAGATCGTGGAGGGCCTCGAAGGCAAGATGATCGAAGCCGCCAACGAAGGGCGAGACTATATCGACGTCTACAGGTCTAATTCACGAAGCCCAGAGGGTCTGCGAGGTTTGTCTCGTGCCGTCTTCGACTACTTGGAACGAGAGGGCTTTAATCCGATCATCTGGGAGACGTATGACACACTCGGATCTTACAACCTAATTGCAGTTAGATGGTGATCACAAAAAGACCACCCGAATTAGTGCCCGTTAGAAGCACTCTGGTCGCTGCATACCTGTTCCCTAAGAAGAACAAAATGCAGCAAGTCCTTAAGATAATCATAAACTGGTTAATTTAAGACAACAAACTAGCTGAAAGGTTAGTTTTTTGTTGGTAAAAAGTTCCAACATTCTTCATAAACACATTTATTTTCAGTATATTTGAAAACGTGCTAAAAGAACCTACTGAAGTAACTCAAAAAGCACAAAAGACAGATAGAAAAGAATTAGAACAACGCCTTCCGCTCGTGTGATTCCTTGCTTAGATTTGGAAAATAGGTAAAAGAGCACTAATCCCAAAGCTATGAACAAAAAAGTCATTAAGTAGCCGTCTTTGGTCAGAACTTCCCCGTTGTGAAGCAAGGTAAAAACTCCAAAGAGTAAGGTATTGGCTGCTGCCGAACCAACATAATCGCCAAAAACAATATCTTTTTTACCTAAAATCACTCCTTTTACCGCTAGACTAAGCTCAGGTAAATTAGTTCCGATTGAAAGGAAAATTAAACTGATCACGAAAGGTGAGATATTAAAGAAGTTAGAGAAGTAAAGAGTCTTGTCCAAGATTATATTACTGGCAAAGAAGACAATCACAATCCCACCAATCAGTTTGGCAATGTCGGTTAGGAGAGTCGTGTTTGGTTTTAAGTTATCAACCATGTCCTCAAAGTTCTCGATCACGCCTTTTCTTCTTTCGACCAAAATGATTAAAAATAGGTAGAGTAGAATCAAAATAACTCCTTCAAGATTGGATACCCGAGCGTCGCTGACAAAGAGTGCCGGAGCTGCAATGACCGCGAGGGCTATCACTAAATTCCTGCCTTCAAACTGGTGAGTTAGTCTAATCCCGTTATTCAAGACAGCTAGCAGAGGTATTACCAGTAAAAAGATAACCACGACACCACCAAGCAGGTTCCCGACAAAAATATCAGGCTTTCCCTCTAGGACTGCCCCTAAACCGACTGAAAATTCTGGTATTGAAGTAAGCAAACCTAAAACAAGAAAAGAAAAGGCGAAAGGAGATAGTTTTACTCGTTTAGAGTATTTATCAACCGCTGAAATTATTAAACCAGCACCAAACCAAATTAGACCGAAGGAAGCTAGATAAATGAAAAGGTTTAGGAACGCCATCAACTAGAGTTTATCGTTTTGTTCTTTGTTCCACAAACCAGTAAACCACCAAACCTAAACGAGGGAGGTAAGACTGCCCTGTTGTTGTTAAAAAGTTCCAACCCTTCGATGAACTCAGGACAGGCATACTCGACCAGGGCGAGATGTTGATCCCCTTTTTAGCGGTCGCCAGGCGAGGCGTGTCTTTTATATTGACCGGGATGGTAAAATTACCAAGATGAAAAATAGAAATCTATGGTTAGTTGTTGCCGCAGGAGTAGTTTTGGTTGGCTTGTTCTACTACCTACAACCAAAATCTGAAAACAAAAGTCAAAACCCCAGCAACCAAAGTGAAGAACAAAAGACATCCCCAAAAACTTTTGAGTGGACGATACAAGGAAAGAAACTGCTATCAGGGCAAGAAACTCTGAAGGTGACCGAAGGTGAGGAAGTCAGTCTCAAAGTAAGCGCAGACGAAGCCGACGAGCTCCACCTCCACGGCTATGATGTTGCAGTGGACCTAGAGCCGGGCGAGACAGTAGAACTAAAAGTAAAAGCAGACAAAACTGGTAGGTTTGTAATTGAGCTTGAGGAAGCCAAAGTTGACCTTGGGGCTTTGGAAGTAAGTCCTAAATGAAACTCTCTTTGAGTCTAGCGGTCTTCCTCGCCTTTCTTTTTCTCCCCTCACCTGTCTTGGCCCACGGCTTTGGTCAAAAATTCAGCCTTCCCCTTCCCTTTTGGATGTATTTATTTGCTTCTGGTGTGGTCGTGGTTGTCTCTTTTGTTCTTCTCTCCTTTTTTGCTTCGACCAAAAAAGATATCAAACCTGTCAAGACCTGGGCCGCCCTGCCCGGTTGGTTCATCAGCTTGCTTCGTTACCTGTTTCTAGCCCTATTTCTGCTGCTTCTCGCAACCGGACTTTTTGGTAACCAACTCCCGGGGGACAATTTTAGCGTCATTTTTTTCTGGATTCTTTGGACAGTGGGTCTTTTCTATCTTTTTTCTTTTCTGGGAAATTTGTGGCAGTATATGAATCCTTGGCAGAGCTTGTTTTTGGGGTTCAAAAAACTCTTTCCGGACTACCAACCGCCCCTAAAACTAGCCTCCAAAGTTGCTTTGTGGCCAGCGGTCTTATTTTTTGTTGCTTACATCTGGATCCAAAATGTCTTGATAGTTTTCAACCCGGCGGACATGGCCCTGCTTCTTGGCGCTTACTCTCTGCTTACCCTCTCGGCTGCCTATCTTTTTGGGGAGGAGTGGTTTGCGAAAGGGGAATTTTTCACGGTTCTTTATCAGACCGTTTCCACTTTCTCTCCATTTAAATACCAGAGTAAAAAGACTGAGGTCTACACACCGGCAATTCGTCTGACCAACGAACTTACTAGAAACTTTAGTTTGGTAGTTTTTATATTGTTTATGCTGGCGGGGGTTACTTTTGACGGAGTCAAAGAAACTCCTACCTATTTTGGAATAAGGGACTATTTAGCTTCAAACTTCAATTTTCACGTAGCTTCAAGGCTGTTCCACACTATTGCCCTGCTCCTCCTTTTTGTTGGATTTTTTACAGCCTACTATTTTTTTAACTTTCTAGTCAGCCGTCTCACCAAGCTAGATTTGAAAAAAACCGGACTTTATTTTGTGACTTCCCTGGTCCCGATTGCGGTTGGCTATGAGCTAGCCCACTTTTCTTCGCTCCTATTGATTCAGGGCCAAGACATAATCAGAGTGGTAGGAGATCCTTTTGCGTTTGGTTGGAACAGTCTTGGAACAGAGGGCTTTCGACCAATACTTTTTGTGAATGCGAAATTCTTCTGGTATTTTCAGATAGTTAGTATTATTGCCGGACACATCGCCGGTGTCTACGTAGCTCACAAAATTGCCCTTTCTTACCTTGGTAAAAGACAAGCCTTTATAAGCCAGTTTCCAATGCTTTTCTTGATGATTCTCTTCACCATTTTCAGCCTCTGGGTGATCTCTCAGCCACTAGTAGTGCAATAGCGAGCCATAAAAACTGGGTAAATGACCACACAATTAGGTAATTTTCGCCTGCTATAGTATAATGTCATGAATGAAAGGAGGTACACCTAGGTTTAATTAAAAAATCTATCAAAAAATTATGAACGGAACAATTAAAACAAAAACTGATAAGGGCTATGGATTTATTGCCCGTGACGGAGAAGAAAAAGATCTTTTCTTTCACTCAAATGATTTGAGTGGGGTTAGTTTTGACGAGCTTCAACCCGGAGCTGCGGTCAGCTTCGATGTCGTCGACGGTGATAAAGGTCCAAGCGCGAAAAACGTAAAACCTGCCTAAATCAGCTACTAAGTTTTACTTAGAACAAAGAGCTAGCCGAAAGGCTAGTTTTTTGTTTGGTTAGGGTTAAAACTAAAGCGTGCTATTTTTGTTAGAATAAAACAATGGGTCTGGTAGACAAAATAGTTTACGCTGATGACGATACCGAAAAAGTAAGCCTACTGTTGCGCCTCCGTCTTCCCTGGCTGCTTGTGGGTCTGGTCGGCGGAACAGCTGCCTCCTTTCTCGTTTCCCGTTTTGAACCAATCTTGACCCAAAATATTTCCCTCGCCTTCTTTCTGCCCTTGATAGTTTATATGAGCGATGCAGTCGGGACGCAGACGGAGAACATTTTCGTGCGCAATTTGGGTAAAGGGGAAGCAAGATTCTTTACTTATCTGATCAAAGAATTTTTTATTGGCGTCGGTTTGGGCTTGATCTTTGCAGTTTTGATCGGACTGGTGACGCACTTTTGGATTGGTTCGATGGAAATAACCACGACAGTGTCACTGGCTATGTTTCTCACTGTCTCTGTCGCGCCCATTATCGCCTTGATCGTTCCGGAGTTGATCACCAAAGAACACCGTGACCCAGCTTTGGGATCAGGGCCGTTTACTACTATTGTTCAAAACATTGTCAGTATCATCATTTATTTTCTCGTTGCTTCTTGGGTTTTTTTCTCTTAGCTAAAGAGGATAAGTCAGCAAAGCTTGCAGAGCGGGAAAATTGGTCGAGTACTCACTACTAGTGACCGTAGCAAATTCCACCACGATCGTGATATTGCCCCGATTTTGGTTCCATTGCTCCATAGTTCCGGTGATAGCGTAGCCAAAAGTCTCAACCCCACCACTACCAGTCCCATAACCAGTCTTGCTCGAGTACCAGTTGCGGAAGGAAGAAGAAATGCCATCTCCGACCACCACGGAAGCAGCGGAGTGATAGGAAATTGTCCGTACCGGGTCTTCAGAGAGAATTAAATCACGTAGGGCTCTGCTTTCCGGCTCGGAAAAAGGAGCCGAGCCACCACCGTGCGGGTAGGACTTGTCTTTCCAATAAGTTTGAGCTTGCCAGTCGGCATTCCAGTTGCGGTTTAAATCCACACCCCGAGCGTTAAAACGACTGTTGGCAGAGACCCCATCGGGATTAGCAAAGGGAACGACAATAAAAGTCCGGTCAGAGGGGATCTGGTTTTGATGGTAACGCAAATAGTTGGTCCAGAGTGAGAGCATCGTACCTGTGTTGTCCTCGGTTCCATGCATACTACCGATAAGCAATATTTTTTTGCTTCCGAAGCCAAAGAAAGTTGCGTTGATGGCTCTACCTTGGACTGAATAGCCGATGGTTTTTGTTCTTTCACCAGTGGTGGTGAAGCTAGAAGAAAAGCTTTGAGTGCTGTTCTCTCCACCGACACTTTTAATTCCCTTGGTGATGACAACCTTGTAACTACTGAAAAGTTTCAAATTAGTACTGGGATGGAAGGAGAGGGTGTTTTTGTACCAGGAGAAAGAACCACTTGTCGCCGGACTCAGCGAGAAATGGTTCTGGGCTGACGAATGATCAACCTCTTGATCAAAAGTAACTGAAATCGAAGAGCCACGGCTGACACCTGACCCCGTTGGCGAAAAACCGATTGCTTTGGCTGGACCGGCGGTATGAAATTTAAAATTAAAATCAGAATCCAAATAAGCCCCGTCGTCGGCTTTGAGATCCTCATTTAAAGTTATCGAGTAATTTGTGTTAGTTTTGAGATTTGCTTGCGGGTTGAAAACTACGGTTTTGGAATTTTTTAGACTGAACTGACCTGAGGTTGGGGGAGAGATTTTCCAAAGCCTTTCAAAATCTTTAAGAGCTAGGGACTTGTTAAATGCAAAACTAAGATTGCTTTGTTTGGGTACTATTTTAGAGTTGTTTTTTGGATCAGTCGAAGTAATTTCTAAGGAAGGTAAAGTCGTGAAATCCTGAAAAGAAATTAGCTCCAAGCTACCAGGGCTCGTTTTGAGGAAAAGGCTTGTATGATAGGTGGTTCCTTGTTGGAGTTTAGTTTTGGGAGAAACGACCAGAGTCTTGCCCACCCAAGCTTTCTCAAAGTCAAACTCAGGTTTGGTCAGAAGAATAAAGTCTCCCTTGGTGATTTTTTTGTCCATTGAAAAGCGGAGGACAGCTTTGCTAGAAACCTCTTTAGAATTTTTTCCTGGGTAGGCACTCTCCACTTTTGGTAAAGAGCCCGTTCGGAAGCTTTGAGAAAAGTTTCTTTTTAGGCCCAACCAACGGATTTTCAGAGAGACGCTGTAGAGAGTGTTGGCCTTGAGTAAATTGTCCGGAACAATGACCAGTTGTTTTTGGATCGGATTCAAACCGTGCAGCCATTTGCTTTTGAAGAGAGTTTTCGGGGTGATCTCAATCTCGAAATTTTCTTCATCAATAGAGCCGAGGAAAGAAAAGGTAATTTTCCCATCAATTGCTTTGTCGGCTTTCTCAGCTGAGGCCAGAACTTGGGGAGGAATCAAGTAAAACAACTCAAAGATTAGTAAAAAACCGAGAGTGGAAAAGCTTAAAAAAGAAAAAACCAGGAAGCGCTGTTTTTTGCTGGCAACGTAAACAAGCAATTTTTGGTACATGGGGCGGTAAATGAATTTTACCCCGCAGCTACAAACTCTGTCTAGTTTGGAGTATACTTTTTTGACACCATGCAGCTGAAGCGTTTTGCTGACAACCCAATCCTTTCCCCAAGCAAAAAATGGTGGGAGTTCAAGGCCGTTTTCAATCCAGGGGTGGCCCTCTATAATGACAAAATTACCTTGCTTTACCGGGCAATCGGGGGAGATGGTTTGTCGCGTTTTGGTTTAGCAACTAGCCAGGACGGCATTAGTTTCGAAAGGGCCGCTGAGCCAGTTTTTGAGGGTGGTATCGACAGCCCTTACGAAAGATTGGGGGTGGAAGATCCAAGGATAGTTAAAATCGAGAACACCTACTACATTACTTACAACGCTGCCTCAGTTTATCCAGCTTCTGAATTCAAAAAAGTAAGTCTTGCCCCTTCTCTTTACCATCCAGCTCCTTGGCGATTTCGACCAAGTTTAATTACCACCAAAGACTTTCGAGATTTTGAGCATCAGGGGATCCTGCTTTCTGAAGACAGCAAGGACGCAACTCTTTTTCCAGAAAAAATTGCGGGTAAATTCGCCCTTTTACATCGGGTTTATCCTAATATCTACCTTTCTTTTTCAGAGGATCTGAAAAATTGGAGTGAGAAGAAAGTTTTGCTTACTCCACACAAAGCCTCTTGGGACAGCGAAAGAGTTGGCGCTGGTTCTCAACCGATCAAAACAGAGAAGGGTTGGGTCATTTTTTATCATGGTGTTTCAGAAAAACACCAGTATCGGATGGGTTTACTTGTTCTTGATCTTGCCGATCCGGGCAAGATAATCTTTCGTTCTTCAGAACCAATTCTTCTTCCAGAAGAGAGCTACGAAAGATCTGGTTTGACAGCCGAGGTAGTTTTTACTTGTGGGGCCCTTGAAGTTGGGGAGGAGTTTTTTGTTTACTACGGGGCAGCGGACAAATGTATTGGTTTAGCAACCATAACGAAAAAGCAGCTCCTCAGCTTTTAATTTAGCGTGATTGAGTTAAAACCCACTTTTTGTTAATCTTTCTCCGAGATGAGTTTTTTCCAGCGCTTTCAACGCCAATTTTATCTTGCTTTTTCACTATTCTTGCTAGTTTTAGTTGCAACGAGTCTTTTTGCCACTTACCAAAGCTTCCTGCAGAGTTCAGAAAGGCAGCTTTTGCTTCAAGGGGGAAGCAAAGTAGTTCCTTTGGGTGTAGAGGAACAACTGATCCGCAACGCTACTTTCAGTGCAGTTGCCAAAGTGAATGAAAAAGTTGTGACCGGAAAGGCCCTAGCCGCCTCAGCTGCAGTGACTAGTTTTGTGACGCAAAAGGGAAATGAGCTGCTCGTTTTGGTCAACAAAAGTATTAGTTTGCCGAGTACCTATGTTCCTGGGGATTTAGTTTTGTTAAACCCAAGTCTACAAACTAGTGGCAAAGCCCGACTGCGGAACCAGGCCGCAAAGCAGCTGGCTAAAATGTTTGCCGCAGCGAAAACAGCCGAGCACAGTCTAGTGGTTACCTCAGCTTTTCGCAGTTACTCTGAGCAAGTCTCGACTTTCAACTATTGGGTCGCCTACGCTGGTTTGGAGGCGGCCAAATCTTTTTCGGCCCGGGCCGGACACTCGCAGCATCAATTGGGAACCGCAGCTGATATCTCTGCAGCTAGTGTTGGTTATAAACTGACTCAAAGTTTCGGTTCAACGACTGAGGGGAAGTGGCTCGCCAAAAACGCCTATCTTTTTGGTTTCGTTTTGAGTTACCCAAAGGGTAAGGAGAAGATTACCGGTTATTCCTACGAGCCTTGGCACTTCCGCTATATTGGGCTCAGTAGCGCAAAAAAAATGCGTGATTTGGGGCTTGACCTGGAGACTTTTCTGAAAAGCTATGGAGTTTGGTAGGAGGAAGCAAGTTTATCGCGTTAGAAAAATCTGCTAAACTGATTTGGTTAAGGATGAATTTATATCGATCAAAAGGGTTGTTTCTGTGAAACTTAAGTTGACTGGTTTGAAATAATGAAAATATCGATCAAGAAGTTGTCTTTGAAAGACTATGAATTTTTATTACGATCGAAGACGCTTGCGGCGCAGAGCGCGAGGCGATCTATACTTCCATTTTCGCTAAAGCTCAAATGAAAATTAAAATAGACAGAAATCTCTGTATCGGTGCTGGTTCTTGTAGCGTTATCGCACCCAATACCTTTGAACTTGATGACGAACTCAAGGCAGTCGTCAAAAACCCAGAGGGAGATCCTCGCGATACGATCATTGACGCAGCCAAATCCTGTCCTGTACTTGCTATTCTTCTGGAAGAAGACGATGGGACTCAGATTTACCCATAATTCTTTTGCGACCTTTTTGAAAAGGTAGCGCCAAAACTTTCGCTAAACTTCGCTAGCTGTTAAACTATGCAAAAAAGCTCGGGAATCCTCGGAAATTCTCTTCGGTCAGTTTCCATTCCCTCTTCGCTTTTTAGCAAGTTTAAAGACGCTAGCTACGTAATAGCGATTAATATGAAAAAACTAGAAAAATACACTTCCATGCGCGATCCAGGGAAAACCCCGGAACCTTTTACTAGCAAAGATATTGATCCAGAAAAGCTAGTTTACGTGGTTCAGAAACATTCAGCTACAGCTCTCCACTACGATTTTCGCCTGGAAATGGGTGGTGTCATGCCTTCCTGGGCGATTCCCAAAGGTCCTAGTCTCGACAACAGTGTGAAAAGATTAGCCATGCAAACTGAAGACCACCCCCTGGATTACCGACACTTTGAAGGGGTAATTCCGGCTGGTGAGTATGGTGCTGGACCAGTCATTATTTGGGACGAGGGTTGGTACTTACCTGAGACTGAAATTTCGCCTGGGATCAGGAAAGAAATTCGGGATAAAAAAGAAGGGGAGAAAGCCATGCTTGCAGGACTGGAAAAAGGAGAAATAAAATTTTTTCTTTATGGAAAAAAACTAAAGGGCAGTTTTACCTTGGTCAAAACTAAGGGCTTCCCACCGGGCAAAGCAGGGAAAAATGCTTGGCTTTTGATCAAGCACAAAGATCACTTTGTGGTTGAAGGCTATGATGCAGCTGAGTTTAAAGAATCAGCTCTTTCCGGAAAAACTCTTGAGGAAATAAAAGAGAAGGGTTAATTTAAGACCCCTCATCCTGAACTTATTTCAGCTCCGAAGACAGAGTCGTAATCGTCTTGTACTGATCCTGCTTTTGTGTTAAGTTTCCTTCTCACATGCTTGAGATCAAAGATTTACACGTTTCAACTCAAAAGAAAGAAATTCTGCGCGGAATTAGCCTAAAAATAAAACCAGGCGAAATCCACGCCCTGATGGGGCCAAACGGTTCGGGAAAATCCTCTCTTTCTATGGCTCTGATGGGGCATCCTCAATATCAAATTACCAAAGGTGAGGTTATTCTCGATGGACAAGACATAAGCGCTCTGAGCGTTGACAAAAGAGCCAAAGCAGGCTTGTTTCTAGCCATGCAATATCCAGTTGCGGTCGCCGGGGTTTCGATCAACAATTTCATGCGTTCAGCCTACAAAAATCTCAAAGATCCGGGGGTTAAAGCTCTTGAGATTCAAAATAAAGTCAAAAACGAACTGAACCAGCTTAAACTAGACGAGAAGTTTATCAGCCGAGCCGTGAACGAAGGCTTTTCCGGAGGAGAGAAGAAGAAGTTGGAAACTCTGCAACTAACAATTCTGGAACCAAAATATGCAATTCTTGATGAGACGGATTCAGGACTTGATGTAGACGCTCTCAAGATTGTTTCCAAAGGAGTGATGAAGGCAAAAGAAAAAGACCAAAAACTAGGGATCCTATTAATTACTCATTATCAAAGAATATTACGGTACATTCAGCCAGATTTTGTTCACATTTTAGTGGATGGAAAGATCGTCAAAAGTGGGGATAAAGACCTAGCATTAGAAATAGAAGAGAAAGGTTATCAGGAGGTGTCATCCTGAGCGACTAGCGAAGGATCTCTGAGATTCTTCACTTCGTTCAGAATGACAGAACTAAAATGCCAAAAGTAGTCGCCGAAGTTGCCGTCAATGAAAGTTACCGAGAAAAGTACGGTTTCTCGAAGCCCGAGAATTATTTTTTCAAGAGTAGAAAAGGTTTGGATGAACAAATTGTCCAGGAGATTTCCCACCATAAATCTGAGCCTGAATGGATGCTCAAATTTAGACTAAGAGCCCACGAAATTTTTAAACAAAAAAAGCAACCTCTGTGGGGTGCTGACCTTTCTACCATTAACTACGATGATATTTACTACTACATTCGCCCAACTGAAAAGAAGAGTTTAACCTGGGAAGGTTTGCCCAAGGAGATTAAAGAGACTTATGATGCGATTGGCATTCCTGAGGCGGAAAAGAAATATCTCGCCGGGGTTGGGGCTCAGTACGAGAGTGAGGTCATTTACCACTCAATCAAAAAAGAATGGGAGAAAAAGGGAGTCATCTTTGAATCAACTGATACTGCTCTCCAAAAATACCCCGAGCTTTTTCAAGAGTACTTTGGCCGGGCGATTCCAGCGGCGGACAACAAACTTGCAGCCTTAAACAGCGCGGTCTGGTCAGGAGGAAGCTTTATTTACGTACCTAAGAATGTAAAGATCGATATCCCCTTGCAGGCCTATTTCCGCATTAACGCCGCCAACATGGGCCAGTTTGAGCGCACGCTGATCATTGTTGACGAGGGAGCGCAAGTTCACTACGTCGAAGGCTGCACTGCTCCGGTCTATTCAACTGATTCTCTGCACGCGGCGGTCGTTGAAATTTTTGTCAAAAAAGGCGCTCGTTGTCGCTACACCACGATTCAGAATTGGAGTAACAATGTTTACAATCTAGTGACTAAAAGAGCCATGGTGGAGGAAGATGCGACCATGGAGTGGGTGGATGGCAACCTAGGTTCGAAGATTACGATGAAGTACCCCTCAGTCTACTTACGCGGTCGGGGGGCAAGAGGAGAGGTGCTTTCTATCGCTTTTGCCGGAGCCGGTCAGCACCAAGACGCGGGTGGTAAAGCCTATCACCTCGCCCCGGATACAAGCAGCTCAATTGTCTCGAAATCAATTTCTAAAGATGGTGGTCGAACCAGTTATCGCGGCATGCTGAAAGTGATTAAGGGTGCTGAACGTGTCAAAGCCAATGTCCGTTGTGATGCACTTATATTAGATGAATTAAGTAGGTCTGATACTTACCCGACGATGCAGATTGATGAGGAAGATGTTTCCATCGCTCATGAAGCCACAGTTTCAAAAATCGGTGAAGATCAACTTTTTTATTTAATGTCACGTGGTTTAAACGAAAACGATGCGACCAGCATGATCGTCAACGGCTTCATCGAACCAATCGTCAAAGAACTCCCACTCGAATATGCGCTTGAGTTAAATAGACTAATACAATTAGAGATGGTGGGAGCTGTAGGATAATTGACAGATCGGATTTTTTTGTTGCACAATATATTTATGAAGAGATTAAAGATCTATCTTTTGTTTTTAGTGATTGCTTTGGTGATAACGTTCCTGACTAGTTTTTACAAGTATCAATTACCGGCTACAAGCGTCTTCAGTGGAAGTAATGGCAGCAACATCGACATTTTAGTAGCTGGATTTCCACTACATTTCCTTTCTTACACGAAAGAGATTTTTCTAGGGAATTTGGTAATCGACATTTTCTTTTGGTTTTCGCTTGTAACCATGGCTGCAAAGGCCTGGGATCTATCCAAAGAGAAATAAATCACTCAAACTTCTTCCCAAGAATTCAAAAGTAAAGTAGAATAGCCTTCATGAATGCGATTAATCTAATTCTGCAAGAAGGCCAGGAAAAAGTTTTACCTTTGGTTTTTATGACGGGTTCTGAAGAAATTGAAGTGAACGCGCAGCTCGTTGGTCGGGGAGCGAGACTGGATGTGATTGGTGCCTTTTTTCTCACCAATTCTGACGAAGTTAAAGCTACGATCAACATTACCCATGCTGCGCCCGACACCTATTCCAACACGTTAATTAAATCCGTTCTAAACGAAAAGGCGCAGGGCGGTTTCTATGGTTTGGTGAAGATAAAACGCGGAGCAAAAAATACCGATACCTATTTTCGTGAGGACGCCTTACTACTTTCCAAAAACGCGAAAGCGGAAGCAATTCCTTCTCTAGAGATTGATGAGAACGAGGTCAAGGCGGGCCACGCCTCGACCGTCGGTCCAGTTGACCCAGAAAGTATTTTTTACCTACAGAGCCGGGGGATCCCGGCGGATCAGGCCAAGAGACTGCTCGTCCAAGGCTATCTCGGCGCAGTTGCGGACAAACTACCTGAGAAAGAAAAAGCCCAACTTTTCACTTTTCTCGAAAAAGAGTTTAGAATTAGTTAAAGCTTGTCATCCTGAGGCAAAGCCGAAGGATCTCCTTTGCTAAACCTGGGAGAAGCAGATTCTTCGCTGATCGCTCAGAATGACATTAGGGGAATTAAATGTCTGAATTTCAAAAAGTCGCAAAACTAGATGATGTGCACGATGGTCAAATTACCTTGGCCAAGATCGGCAAGGAACAGATAGCCCTTTATCGTTTGGGCAACGAAGTCTTGGCGACGACCAATATTTGCACCCACGAATACTGTGAGCTTGATCAAAACCACAATATTGAAGGTGAAGAGGTAGAGTGCACTTGTCACGGCAGTAAGTTCAAAATTCGCACCGGGGAAAACACTTCACCACCCGCTGCCGAGCCATTACCTATTTTTAAAACTAAAGTTGAGAACGGGGAGGTCTTTGTTGAAATATGAGTAAGATTGTCGGTTTTGCAGGGTCGTTAAGAGAAAAGTCCTACAATAAAATTTTTGAAACTTCAGACCACTGTCTTCAGGTTCAAAAATCTTGCGCTTTAGCTATAGATCCCTATAGACTAAAGCTTAAAATGGCTTAGTTATGAAAATAATCGGATTTGCCGGGAGTCTACGCTCCGCTTCTTACAATAAAATGGCACTTAAACTTGTTCTGGAAAAGGCGGAAGAAGACGGAGCTGAGACCGAGTTTATTGATCTGAAGCCGCTTAACATTCCTCTTTATGATGGTGATTTGGAAAAGGAAATTCAACTTCCTGACGGAATCAAATTGCTGCGAGAGAAAATCGAAGCTGCGGACGGGTTGATTATCGCAACTCCGGAGTACAATCACTCTCTTCCTGGTGTGCTTAAGAATACCCTTGATTGGATCTCCCGAACAAAATATTTTCCTGATATTTTAACTGGAAAAAAGGTCGCCCTCTTTGGGGCTTCCGATGGGAACTTTGCCACCGTGAGAGCGCAAATTGCCTTTTTTCCAATTGCCAATACCCTTGGCCTCAACTTGATGCCCTCAAAAACTTATGTGGGCAACGTTGAAGAAGTTTTTGATGAAAACGGAAAGTGTCTTGATGCAAAAGTGGAAGAAAGACTCGCCAAATTCGCGCAAAACTTCGTCAAATTTATCCAAAATTAATCAAGCAAAGGTCTCATAGTCATTGACTTTTGAGGCTAAGTTTGCTATAATGTTTCACATTAATTCTCCAAGCAGGCAAAGGCCCTGATTTCCTTACTTTTCCACACCTGAAGTTAATTAGATTGAATTCAGCTGTGGGGAAACAAGGAAGTCGAGTGCAACCTCAAGGAGGAGATCTTGAAGACCATCGTTATCGCCGCGCTCGCTTTGTTCGCGTTTCTTGGGTTTCTGGGCTACTCGTGGCTCCAGGGTTCCAAGGTCGAAAAGAGCGTGCCCGCAGAGGTGGCTGTCCAGCGCTTCTACGAGCACCAGGCGAAGTACCGTGCCAGACAGGAAGGGCCGGAGGCCTATCTAGACTATGGAGCGCGGCTAGCCTCAGCTTTGAAGGACGGCCAGCTCGCTAGCCTCAGCCAGACGGACAAAGACAAGCTTGACGCTGAGCTCTGGAAGATGCTCAACGATCTGGCCAGCGACACACTCAGCGAGACCCAGTGGTTGGTGTACCGCAGTGTACAAGACAACCTGCAAAGTTACTATGACACCCATCCTCGGGGGTCGGCCTCATCGAGATAACAGTGAAAGTGATGGTTGAGCGCTTCGTGGACCCACCCCAGCCACGAAGCGCCACACCTCTAAAACTTGTGAAAGTCTCTTTCAGAGAGTAGAATAGCCACGCGTGAAAGCTCAAGTCCAAGTTACAGCAAAAAAAGACCTCTTTAAATACCGGAAAGATTTTCCAATTCTAGGCCGTAAAGTACATGGTAAAGACCTGATTTATTTCGACAACGCTGCGACCAGTCAAAAACCCCAAGCCGTTATTGATGCGGTTTCCAACTACTACAAAACCAGCAACGCCAATGTTCACCGCGGTGTGCACAAACTTTCTGAAGAAGCGACTGAAGCTTATGAGCAGGCTAGAAAGAAGGTAGCTGACTTTATCAAGGGAGGAGATTCTTCCCAAATCGTTTTCACCCGCAACGCGACCGAAGCAATTAATCTGGTAGCTTACGCTTGGGGGAGAGACAATATTGAAGCTAACGACGAAATCTTACTCACTCAAATGGAGCACCACTCAAACCTAGTTCCCTGGCAAATTCTAGCTAAAGAAAAAGGGGCAAAGCTGAAATTCATCCCGATCAACGAGCAGGGTGAATTAAGAATTAAGAATGAAGAATTAAAAATTTACTTGACGCCAAAGACAAAATTAATCTCTTTAACTCATGTTTCCAACGTCCTCGGTACCGTCAACCCTGTGAAGGACGTGATTAACGAAGCTAAAAACTTTAATCCTGAGATTAAAATTCTAGTCGATGGAGCTCAGGCAGTACCACATCTTCCAGTCTCGGTGCAGAGCCTAGGAGTCGATTTTTACGCTTTCACTGGCCACAAAATGCTTGGTCCAACCGGAATTGGGGTGCTCTGGGCAAAAAGGGAACTACTTGAAAAAATGAGACCGTTTCAGGCTGGTGGGGAGATGATTCTTGACGTTGGTTGGGAAGAGTCCAGCTACAATTACATTCCCTGGAAGTTTGAGGCGGGCACCCCCAATATTGCTGGGGCGGTTGGTCTGGGAGCTGCCGTAGACTATTTAAGCAAAGTTGGTATGAAAAATATCCGAGAACACGAAAAGGACCTAACTGAGTATGCTTTAAGAAAACTTGAATCTGTTGCCAATCTAGAAATTTATGGACCGAGAAAGCTTGATCGCAAAACGGGAGTCATCTCTTTCAACATTGTTAAAGAGGGTAAGGTAAACCCCTCACTTCGTTCAGCGACCGTATTTCCTGACGGAAAAGTGGTCATTCATCCCCATGATTTAGCTTCGATACTCGACGCTCATGGCATTGCTGTGCGCAGCGGGCACCACTGCGCAGCACCCTTGATGAAAGTTTTGGGCATTCCAGCTGCGGCCAGAATCAGCTTTCATCTTTACAACACCAAAGAAGAAATTGACCAACTTGTGCCCGCACTTGAGAAAGCGAAGCAAATTTTTAAGATTAATTAAAATGGAAGACCAACTCTACCGAGAAGTTATACTCGAACGTTTTTCCAATCCAGTCAATCAAGGGATGCTTGAAAAGCCGGACTTGGAGGCTGTTTTGCTCAACCCACTCTGTGGTGATGAAGTGCGTTTGCAAGTTAAGCTAAACGGAACCAAGGTAAGTCAAGCCCGCTTTTCGGGAAACGGTTGCGCCATCTCCCAGGTTTCAGCCTCACTTCTAGCAGAGTATTTGGAAGGTAAAAATTTAAGCGCAGCAAAAAAGATAACCCCAGACAAACTTCTTTCTCTGCTCGAGATCAAACCCAGCCCCGCTCGTTTGAGTTGCGCTTTGCTTTCTCTGGAAACCCTAAAGAAAGCCCTGCAACCTAGTTAATTATCTTCTGCTATACTAAAAATAGCTATGGAACAGGTTAAATACTTAATTATTGGTGGCGGTATTGCCGGTACGAACGCAGCTGAAATGATCCGTCGTCTCGATCCTTCAGGATCAATCCTCATTGTCACAGAAGAAAAAGACCTACTTTACTCACGAGTCATGCTACCTGATTTTCTGCGTGACGAAGTTCCCTACGAAAAGATTTTTCTGCGCAAGGCGCAGGATTATCAAAAAAACCAGATTGGGCTGAAGCTAAACGAGCCGGTTTCGAAGGTTAACGCAAAGGAAAAGAAAATCACTCTAGCCTCTGGAGAGGAGATAGAGGCGGAGAAAATTCTGGTCGCCTCGGGAGGAAAAGTGAACAAACTGAAAAACCCAGGATCAGACTTAGCTGGAGTCAGCTATTTGCGCACCACTGAGGATGCGCAACAAGCAAAAGATTGGCTCCGAACCTCGCAAGAAGCAGTTGTGGTTGGAGGAGGTTTCATTGGAATTGAATTTGCCAAAACTTTTCGCCAGCACAATTTGCAGACAAAAGCCTTGATCATGGAGAAGTATTTTTGGGAGGCAGTGGTGGGTGAAAATTCTGGTAAATTGCTAACCGAGCTACTTCAAGAAAATGGAATTGAAGTTGTCGCTGGGGTCCAAGTTGGCCAATTTATTGGCCAAAACCGTTTAGAAAAAGTCAAACTGAACAACAACCAGGAGATCCCAGCCCAAATTGCCGGAGTGGGGATTGGCATTCATTTGGATTTGGATCACTTGCAAGACTCAGGTCTCAAGATTAACAAAGGAGTAGTCACAGACCAGTATTTGCAAACTTCGGCCCCAGATATTTGGGCTGCCGGTGATATTGCTGAATTTTATGACCCTATTTTCGATAAGTACCATACTCTAGGCAACTGGACCAATTCTTCTGCTCAAGGCCGGGTCGTAGGTGCGAATATGGTGGGTCAGAAGCAAGTTTTTGAGACCTTAAGTACATACTCAATTGATGTTTTTGGCTCAAGCTTTACTTTTTTGGGTGATCCGGCCGTGGATGAGCAAACTGAAGTAGTTGAACGTGGTAGCCTGACGGATAAGAAATTGGGTAGAATTTTGCTTCGCAATGACGTTGTTGTTGGTGCTTCTCTCATCAATCTTAATCATGACCGAGCGGCTTTGAACAAACTTATTAAAGAAAAGACGAAGGTAGCTACTTCAAAAGAACAATTAAAAGACCCAAAATTCGATCTTCTGAGCTTACTCAACACCCTATAGTACTTGACTTTTAACCCTATTTTTGCTATAATATTTCACATTGAAGTCGGCAAACGTCGACTTTTTGTTTCCTTAAGGAGGGAGCACATGCGATCGTTGGTCATCAAAGTGACCGCCCCGCTGGCGATCATCATGACGCTAGTGTGGTTGACTTTTTCGGCATCCTCGGCCTTGGCTTGGGAAGTCGAAGTCGAGTGTCGCGACGGTTTCGTCGGCGGCAGCATCCATGTCCCGGAGGCGAGTAGCTTCGACATTTATGTCGAGGATCACGTCCCTGGTAAGGGCTGGCTGGAGGTTCCAGGCAGTCGCGATGAGATTACCGTCGCCGAGGGTAAGGAGGGTTTCGTGCCTTTCGGACCACTTGACGTTCGGGCTCATCGTGATGGTGCTGATCTTCTCAAGATCGCTCAGACAGCGGACGATACTCCCTACGAGCCGTTCGACGTTTGTGACGCACCTGAACCGACCTCAACTACAGTCCCACCGACGAGTACTCCGAGCCCGACCTTCACCGCGACGGCTACGAGAGCTCCGAGGACGGCCACGAAGACCGCAGTCCCTCCGACCGCGACTTCAACGCCTTGGGGAAGTGTGGGTGAGCCGGGTTTGTCGATCACTCCCGAGCCAACGTCCACGACCGCACCAGCACCGCCAGCCATCAAGCTGCCGGCCGCAGGAACAGGGGCTGATCGAGTAGCGAAGAGGCAAGTCGTACCCTACATGGTCATCGGCTTCGCCGGCATCTTCCTTCTCATGGCCGGGTCACTGCGACGCAACAACCGACGGCGTCGTTAAGCGAAATTATCCTTGAGTCGGTTTTGATCGGGTCGTCCACTGTAAGCCTCTTTCTAAGAGCAAGTGGACGGCCCGATTTTCGTATTTGACAGCTTTCCCCCCAACGTTTAGGATAGATTTATGGCCGATCTTTCTGGAAAAAAAGTTCTAGTGGTTGATGATGAAGACTCAATTCGTGAGATTTATCGTCGTGAACTGCAAACCCACGGTTTTGAAGTAGTTGTAGCGGCCGATGGGGAAGAGGGTTTACTGAAAGCGGGGGAGGCGATTCCCGACATTATTTTACTCGACATTATGCTTCCCAAGATGAGTGGTATTGACGTTCTCAAAGCTCTCAAAGAAAATCAACTGACCAAGAACGTTCCAGTTCTACTGCTGACCAATCTTGGTGAAGAAACAATCATCAAAGAGGGTTTTGAGCTGGGCGCAGACGGGTATCTCCTCAAAGTTTCTTACACTCCCGCCCAAGTCGTCGACGAGGTCACCAAGTTTTTGTCAGACAACAATTCCTAAATTTCCATGAGTAATTTTGAATTTCGTCAGGATCCTTTAAATCGGGATTGGGTTATCATTGCACCGTTGCGCTCAAAAAGACCTGATGTCGCCAAAGGCTCGGAACCGGTTTGTCCTTTTTGTGAAGGTAATGAGGCGCTGACTCCCCGAGAGGTTTACCGTCTTGGCAAAGGCAGGGTGAACAAGCCTGGGTGGGAGATAAGAGTTACTCCCAACAAATTTCCCTTCGCTCCAATTCACGAAGTAGTGATTCACAGCCCACGACACGAGGAGAATTTTTTTACCTTTAGCAAAAGTAAATTGATCAAGATTTTTAAAGTTTACAGGCAGCGGTACTTAGAACACCAAAGTAAGGGACAAGTTTTTATCTTTCACAATTTTGGCAAAGAGGGAGCTGAATCATTGCCTCACTCTCACACTCAAATTGCGGTCATACCTTCAGAATTAACTTTGAGAATACCTTTGATGGGAATCCAGGAAAACACTTTTCGAGCAACAAAATACTTCAATCTCTTTTGCCCAGAAGCTAGTCATTGGCCCGCTGAAGTTTGGATTGGTCCCAAAGCAAGAGGCGAAAGTTTCGGCTCAATCTCTCCTTCGCAAACTGAAGACTTGGCCAAGGCGGTAGCTTTAGTTTTAAAAAAACTGGAAAAATTTCTTCGTCCAGAGTTTCCTTTCAACTTTTACATTTATCCCGCCGGGGATTGGTACTTGCGGATCATTCCTCGTCTCAAAGTGCTCGGTGGTTTTGAGATTGGGACTAATGTTTTTGTAAATACCGCCGACCCAGTTTCAACCGCCAAGGCTTTGGGGCGTTAGACCCTTCCCAAACCCCCTCTGAGGCTCTAAAATAGTTCCTTATGATCAGTAAAGAAGATGTGGTGAACCAGCTAAAAACTGTCAATGACCCGGAGCTCGGAATTAACATTGTTGATCTCGGTTTGGTTTATGAGGTAAGAACCAAAAACAATAATGTTTTTGTTCTCTTGACGCTAACTTTTCCAGGTTGTCCTTTTGGAACAATAGTCAACGAAGAAGTAAACAAAGCTCTTTCCGCATTAAAGAAGGTGGGGAAAATAAGTTTAAAAATCACTTTTGATCCGCCTTGGGATCTTACTAAAGTCAGTCCGGAGGCGGCCGCCGAAATAGGTATTTGAAAATGATCAACTTAGTTGATATTTTTGTCTTGGGTGTTTTAATATTTTTTGCTTGGCAAGGTTTTCACACTGGCCTTCTCGGAGGAGTGCTCAACCTTTTGACTACTGGACTAGCTTTCTTGCTAGCACTTTTGCTCTACCCGTATTTGGGTAGTTTTCTTTCTCAAAGGTTCGATATTGCTGAGAACTTTACTTTGATAGTGAGTTTCTTCTTTATTTTAGTTTTTAGTGAGATTACCTTTGGTTTTTTGGCTACTTTGATTTACAAACACTTAGTTAGCCCACTGCACAAACGTTTTCGATCCTTATTAAAAATCGATAAAATTCTTGGCATCATACCCTCTTTGTTTGTCGGAGCCATCCTAGCAAGCCTTTTTTTGCTCCTTCCACTTTTACTGCCGGTGACTCCAGGCTTGAGGAGCAATATTGCAGATTCGTTTTGGGGCGAAAAAGTTTTGTCACCTTTGGTTACCAACCAGCGAAAATTCGAAAAGTTTCTCAATCGTCTCCCTTACCAAAACTTGATTTATTTATTGACTCCAAGTCCAGAATCACAAGAAACAGTCAAACTCTCAATTCCAGCCAAGACTAACTTTAAAGTTGATAGTGAATCTGAAAAAAGGATGTTTTCTTTAGTAAATAAAGAGCGTAAAGCCAGAGGGTTAAAAGAACTACTTTTTGATAGTGCGTTGCGAGAGGTCGCTCGCGACCACTGCCTCGATATGTTTAAGCGTAGCTATTTCTCCCATTACACCCCGGAAGGCAAATCTCCTTTTGACCGGATGAAAGAGGCGGGAATCACTTATTTGGTAGCGGGAGAAAACCTCGCCTATGCCGCCTCTGTTGAAGTAGCTCATCAAGGTTTGATGAATTCGCAGGGCCACCGGGAAAATATTTTGCGGGGCGAGTTTGGTCATCTTGGAGTCGGGGTAATTGACGGCGGACTCTCCGGGAAAATATTTTGCCAAGAGTTCAAAGACTGAAGTTGTTATAATCAAGCCATGAATTACTTGAACAAGCAAATTAAGAAAAACCCCCTATTCTTTGCCCTTCTTTTACCAGCCCTAACAGATTCTATAATTACTTTATTAGGCCAAAGTCAGGCGTATTGGAACGGTTCAAAAACTGTAAATGAAGCAAGCCCAGCTTATTATTTTCTTCTAGCCTCGCCTTGGGTTTATTTAGTGGCGGTTATTGTATGGTTCATTTTCTGGTACTGGGTTTTTAAGAAGATAAAAGAACCGGCTAACCTGTTTTTAATGTTTGTTTTTATCGTTGGTCACGCTTGGGGCAGCTCAACTTGGATAAAAAAGCTTCTAATTGAAAATGGTCTTTACACAGTTGAGAATCAAAGCCGAACGATACTGGGTTGGAGCTTGTTGATGCTTTACTTTGTTGTAATTGCCGTTTTAGCAACCTACTGTTTAAAAATATATATGGAGAGTAGAAAAAAATGACTGACAAGCTTGTCTGTTGCAATCCCTTTTGACTAGGACTAATCTTAAAGACGAATCCATAACTAATTTATAAGGCCTTCTAGGTTTATCAACAAAAGGAGGTAGTTATGGAGAGAAGTCCCCCGGTTTGATTTCACTCAAATCAAGCGGGACCAGGAATTTCTTGATTGTCTTGAGAGGAAATTCCTGGGCAATTATTTCAATAAATTACAAATCCCCGAAGTCACTCTTCGGGTTTTTGTTTTAAAAGGAATGGTATAATAAATTTTAGCTGTTGAACTTGTAGCTCAGCGGTTAGAGCACCATTTAACACTTGCTGGGTCAGTAGCTCAGCGGTTAGAGCACCACTCTTATATCTTGCTTGGGCACCGATTGGATCGGTAGCTCAGCGGTTAGAGCACCACTCTTATAAAGTGGGGGTCCTTGGTTCAAATCCAAGCCGATCCACCATAGTCTTTACTGACTGATCAAAGTGGGAGAAAAGCAAGATAATGAGTAAGATGTATTCTTGCGAATATAAAGTGGGGGTCCTTGGTTCAAATCCAAGCTGACCCACCAGAGTCTTAATTGACTGATCACAGTGGTTCTCCAGCAGTAATTTTAGTGGAAGGTCCTTGGTTCAAATCCAAGCAAGTTCGATAGCACCTTATATCGCGCTAAAGGTAATTCTGAAGAATTGTTAAAATTAGATGCGCGCGATATTTTGTCGATTACGCCAAAATGAAACTATCCTACGCACTTGTAGCTGATCACGCTTTTTTGTCAATTGATAAAAAGGTAAATATTATCGGAATTTTTGAGACGATCAACTCAGTCTCTTTTCCGGTGATCCATCCAAAATTTGTTGTGGTTGGTTCGATCGAGCCGAGTCAGCAGACTTTCAAAATGGCCCTCAATATCGCAGATGCCATGACCGGACAGAGCATTATCGACAACTCTACCGAAAGAGAAATTAAACTTCCACCCAATCAGATCAATGCCAACTTCAACTTCATCATCGAAATAGTAAATATTAATTTCAGAGCCGCCGGAAACTACCGGGTCGAGATCCTCATCGATGGACAAAAGCTTGGCGAGGTCCCCTTGAAAGTGGTTCAAGCCCCAACTCCGATCGATTCACCTCAGGCTTAGGCTTTACTTCCAGCAAACAAATTTCTAAAATAGCGTTGACCGAATCTGCAAGCAAGGGAGGGGAGAGATGGTTAAGGCACTACTACCCGAGACTAAGGTTGAGGGTTGGCTCGACACCAACGAGGCGGCGGCTCTGCTTGGTGTTCACCCGCAAACAGTACGAGTGTTGGTGCGCAAGGGTAAGCTAGAAGCCACTCACTTGAACAGCTCTCGACTTGTTTTTGAGGAAGCTAAAGTCGAGAAGTTCAAAGGCGGTTACAAACCAAGGAAACCAGAGAGGAGGGTTTTAAGGTGACTAAGAAAAACTTAGCCGACTACCTTACGGTTAAGCAGGTGGCTGAGGAGCTAAGTGTTCAACGACGAACAGTACTAAGACAGATCAAAGCCGGCAATCTCAAGGCCTTTTGGTTTGGAAGAGGTTTTCTGGTCGAGAAAAAGGAGCTGGAGCGTTTTAGGAAGACCTACAAAGGGAGAGTCGGGCATCCGCGAGTTGAGGTAGAGGGGCTAGGGGCTTGGCTTGATAAATTGAGCTGAGCCTCTTAGAGTTCGTCAAGTTTGATCGGTTCTTCGAGTCTTCCTTGAATTAAATTCAAATATTTCTCGGTAGTTGCTAATCTTTTGTGGCCAGCGAGCTTGCTGACGAGAACCAGAGAAGTGCCAGCCATGAGGTGATGGGCGACAAAAGTGTGGCGCAGATCATTCACTTTAGCGTCTTTAATGCCAGCAAGTTTGAAGTAGCGGTCGATTGCAGTTCGAATATTGCGCACAAGTAAGGGGCGACCGGTTTTGGTAACAAACAAAGTTTCATCTTTGGTATTGGGTCGAATTTCCAAATACTTTTTTAGAGAAACTTCAGCAGCTTTGTTCAAAGGGACAGTCCTTTCTGGGTAACTTTCTCCCGCCGGAACGTGAATTTCCCCTATCTTTGAGTTTTCAGAAAAGTGCAGATCGTCCATCTTTAGTTTCGCGAGCTCCCCAATTCGAATTCCAGTTTGCAAGAGAACCTCAATGATGGCACTGATACGAATATCAGCCCGAGCCGCGTCTCGCAGCGCGCGGTACTCCATTTTGGAAAGAATTCTCGGTGGTTTCATTTCAAATTTGGGGTGTTCAAGTAGGGAAGCGGGGTCATCGGTCAAAACATCGGTGACTTTGAGAAAACGGAAGAAAGTCTTGGTTGAGTTGGTTTTTCGAGAAATACTTTTTGGAGTGTAGCCTTCCTTGGAAAGTTTGGCCATGAAAGCGCGCAGATCTTTGGTATCAATACCTTCAATTTCAGCTTTTTTTAAGCTAGCAAGAAAATTTACCAGCTGTTCAATATCTTTCCCATAGGCCAAAACAGTCGCACTGCTGCGACCTTGACTCTTTAAATGGTCAACAAATTTGGCATGGGCTTCGTGGAGTTTTGTCATATTTCTAGCAGTCTATTTGAATTGTACCAATTTGGAATAGCACCTGTCAAGAGACTATAGGGTACTTGCTGGAAGCAAGTTCCCTGCGAAAGCTAAAGCTTTCTTAGGTCACTAGGGGTAATGTCCTACCGTAAATCAGATGCTGCCTAATCTGCGCTCAAGCATAGTCTGACGACTATTTGCTTGATCTTAGGGTTTCTAAGAAACAAACCACCGAAAATCCTTGATAGCAACTTCGTCAACAGTTTTAAGTTATAAGGGCGCAAAGCATATGTAGCCATAACCTAGAGTTTGGGTCAGATTGTTAGCTTTGTCTTGGTATAATTAGAAAGTGAAGAAAACTGCCCAACTCATTTTTGTGCTCGTGCTTCTTCTTACCAGCTTTTCCCTGCTTCGCAGTGTCGTTGCTTCCTATCAAAAAATGGGAAGTTTGAACTCAACTCAGAAACAAATAAACGCCTTGCGGGACGAAAAGGAGAGACTAAAGGCAGAGAAAGAGTATCGGCAAACACCCTTTTATATTGAAAAAACAGCTCGGGATAGTCTCGGTCTAGGAAAAAACGGGGAAACTGTTTTGGTTTTGACACAACCGGCAACAAGTTCTGCCTTGACGAAAAGTAAAATACCTCAGTCCAACTTGGAGGCTTGGTTCGATCTTTTCTTCAACTAAGAAAAAATTTGACTCTTCAAAGCTAAAATGGTAGAGTACGAACACTTAGTTCACCGCGGGTGGGGGGTATAGCATCCCGCGAGGCTCATAATCTCGCTTAAGCCGGTGCGAATCCGGCACCCGCAACCAATACAAACCGTTCCCTAAAGGAGCGGTTTGTGCGTTTCAGAGTTGTGGGTTGGAAATTGGTGGCTGCGGCTGGATTTGAACCAGCGACCAACGGCTTATGAGTCCGCTGCTCTACCACTGAGCTACGCAGCCAAATTGATTTTCTGCGGTTTGCATTATATAGTTTAAACTTAATTCAGACAAGTTATGAGTGAAATTTCTTTTGAAGAATTTCAAAAACTAGATTTAAAAGTTGGCAAAGTCATTTCCGCCGAACCAATTGAAGGTTCAAGTAAGCTGCTTAAGCTCAAAGTAGATTTTGGCCTTGAAAACAGACAAATCCTTTCGGGGATTGCGGAGTTTTACAAACCAGAAGAACTGATCAACAAAAATTTTGTTTTCATCACCAATCTTGAGTCTCGCAAGATGATGGGTCTGCAAAGCCAGGGGATGATTCTTTGCGCTGATGTCGCTGGAAGAGCAGTTTGTTTATCCCCGGTGGATAATGTCCCTGCTGGGACTCCGATTCACTAGCAATTTGGGTTTGCAGACTGGTTTAAAGAAAAGTTATCCCCGTTTTTGAGAACTGTATTTTCATTTCCAGTCTTGATAATTACTGAGTTAGGACTACAAAAAGCGTACTGAAAAGTAGTTAAATCCAGCCCAGCTGAGTCAATTTCTTTTAAGGTTTGGGGGTAGACGCCGTTTTCGGAAAAGTAAAGATTAAGTTTGGTAGCCAAAATTTTTAAATTAGCTTTGTTTTTGATAGAAATAGCAGTCGCAACTGTTTCTTTCGCCCCACCTGCTTTGCTAGTTTGACCCAGTTGGTTAGTAGCTAAGAACGCAATTAAAACCACCCCAACAAGCAGACTGAATATTCCTAAGACAGCAAGAGCCCTCATCACAATTATTATAGCGCTGATTTGACAAAAATTCTTAGCTTTGCTAGAGTCTTTCTCACAATGATGACAAACTTAAACCATTATTGGCCAGACTCTTCCAACTAAGTTGGCGGTTTTGTTGTGCCTTGGTTTAAGTTTCTTCTAAAATAATTTTCCAAAACAAAGACATTACAAAATTCGCTAACAGGCGAATTTTTTGATGGCCAAAAGGTTATCAACAGTTTGAAAGGTAGAGAGAATGTGTGACTGCATTGGTCCACGCTTCGATCCGTAGGTTTTCAGGGAGACGTCCCTGTTTTCCGAAGCAGATCTTGAAAGGAAAGGAGGTGATAGCATGGAAAAGCGACCGTACAGCCACGGCCGCGCCTCGTGGGGTCCGCACAGCTACGGCAGTGCACCCTGGGCCCTGCATTGCAACCGGTAAGATGAGATGAGGCCAAAAACGCACGGGCGACTTGCATTCCCGCGAAGGTCAGCTTGTCGCCCGTACGGGTCTCATTCTATCACAGCCGTTGCAAAGCGAAGAGAGGAGGCTAAACACAAAAAGTTTAACCTCCTCTCAAAGACAAAAAGAGTTTTAGTTGCTATACTTTGTGTAATTCTAGAAATTATACCGACCTAAAGGTAGTTTTGAAAAACTAAAAGGTTATTATGTGCGGTCGATATAATGTTCGTTAAACTCACATTATGAAAAGAATTTTGACAGGTGACCGCCCCACTGGAAAACTACATCTAGGCCACTACGTGGGCTCTCTAAAAAACCGTTTAGCACTTCAGGACGAATACGAAGTGTTTCTTCTTGTAGCGGATTTACATTCTCTGACTACAAAAACCGATACCACTGAACTTAAAGAAAATATTAAAAACTTAATTCTTGACCAACTCGCAATCGGAATTGACCCAAACAAGGTTACCTTTTGTTTGCAAAGTGCGATTCCTGAGGACACAGAGCTTGCAAGTATTTTTTCAATGTTAGTGACAAAAAATCGACTGGAAAGAATTCCAACCTTGAAAGATGTTCTTCGTGATTTAAAAATTGAAAACCCTACACTTGGACTTCTTTCCTACCCAGTGCTTATGAGTGCAGATATTTTAATGATAAGAGCGAATGTTGTTCCAGTAGGCAAGGATCAGGCTAGCCACGTGGAAATAACCCGGGAAATTGCCGAGAGGTTCAACTCTACTTACGGAAAGGTTTTTCCAGTTCCTGAAGCTTTGATTCCAGAAGGGCTTGGAACTTTACCGGGAATTGATGGAAAAGCAAAAATGAGCAAATCTTTGGGCAACGCGATTTACCTTTCTGACTCTGCTGAAGAAGTAAAAAAGAAGGTTAACTCAATGTATACAGACCCCAAACGTATCAAGCCTACCGATCCCGGAACAGTCGAAGGCAATCCGGTCTTTATTTATCACGATGCCTTCAACTCCAACAAAGAAGAAGTAAACGCTCTAAAAGAGCGCTACCGAGAGGGAAAAGTAGGGGACGTTGAAGTCAAAGAAAAACTGGCTCAAGCTTTGAACGATTTTCTTGCTCCTATTCGAGACAGACGAGCTGAGTTTGAAAAAGAACCTGAAGTGATTGATGAGATCCTTAAATCGGGAACCGAAAAAGCGAGAAAAGAAGCTTCAGAAACCTTAAAACTAGTCAAAGAAGCAATGTCTTTACCCAATTTTTAGACCCTCCTAAAAACACTTGGCAATCTTGCCCCCGCAATATATAATGCTTCAACGTATCCAGCTTTACAATTATTATTTGAGATCAAATTAAACCAATGTTGGATGAAATAAAAAACAAAAAACCAAAGCCGAATAGTTCCTGGAAAAACTTGGGAGTCTATTTTCTCATTATCTTGGTGGGAAGTCTGATCATCTACGGGTTCTTTCAACCCAAAGATACAGGAGCGCAAAAAGATCTTTCCGAAGTGATTAAATTGATCAAAGATGACAAAGAGAAGAAAGTCACCATTGATGGTGACAATATTACCCTTGAGCTCAAGGATGGAAGCAAAGTCCAGACCAGAAAAGAAAGGGATCAAAGTTTCATTCAGACGCTGGCTGCGGCTGGGATCAAGCCCCAGGACGTTCCCTTCAATGTCAAAGACAACTCAGCTTCAGACACAATCCTCAGTCTTCTAAGTTTATTTTTGCCAGTCATCCTCATCGGAGCTTTCTTTTTCTTTATCATGAGACAAGCTCGAGCTCAGGGAGACAGTTTGCTGTCTTTTTCTAGATCCAGGGCCAAAACCTTCAATCGCGACAAACCAGGGGTGAAGTTTGCTGACGTGGCTGGGGTTGATGAAGCCAAGCAAGAACTACAAGAAGTGGTTGAGTTTCTCAAGACTCCGGAGAAATTCCGTGCTTTAGGAGCCAAAATTCCCAAAGGGGTGCTCCTTATTGGCCCAGCTGGGGTAGGGAAAACCTTGCTTGCCCGAGCAGTAGCTGGAGAAGCTGGGGTGCCATTCTTTTCAATTGCGGGTAGTGAATTTATGGAAATGCTTGTCGGAGTTGGGGCCAGCCGAGTACGTGACCTTTTTGAAACGGCCAAAAAAGACGCCCCAGCGATTGTCTTTATTGACGAAGTTGACTCGATTGGTCGGCAGCGTGGTTTGGGTATCGGTGGCGGCCATGATGAGCGTGAACAAACCTTAAACCAAATTCTCGTTGAAATGGATGGTTTTGAACCCAATGTCAATGTAATTGTCATGGCCGCCACTAACCGGCCGGACATGCTTGACCCGGCACTGGTGCGACCAGGCCGTTTCGACCGAAGAGTCGCTCTTGATTTACCAGATATCAAAGGCCGAAAAGCGATTGTTGATATTTATGCTAAAGGAAAACCAATGGCCAAAGAAGTCGATAGAGAAAGAATTGCTCGCCGTACCGTTGGTTTTTCCGGGGCAGACCTTGAAAATATGCTAAATGAAGCTGCGATTTTAGCGGCTCGTGAAAACAAGCGAGAAGTTGACAACAAAATTTTGGAAGAAGCAGCCACCAAAGTTCAGCTTGGTCCCCAGCGTCGTCGTATGACTAGTGATGAAGAAAAAAGGATCACTGCTTATCATGAAGGGGGGCACGCCGTGGTGACGAAACTTCTTCCCCACATGGACCCGGTCCACCGAATTTCGATCGTTGCACGTGGGGCAACGGGAGGGCACACGATGATTCCACCAGCAATTGATCGCTACAACGAAACCAGAACTCGGCTTTTGGAAACGATTACCTCCTTACTTGGAGGCCGCGCGGCGGAAGATATTGAGTTTAACGACTTCACTGTTGGAGCTTCTTCAGACATTGAAAGGGCGACGGAAATTGCTCGCCAAATGGTGACCAAATTTGGTATGAGTGACCTCGGACCAATGACTATGGGGACTCAGGGGGAAAACCCTTGGATTGCCCGTGAAGTTGGCGAAGGCAAGGCTTTGTCTGAAGAGCTGGCGGCCAAGGTTGACGATCGGGTCAAAAAGATTATGGACGAGCAGTTTGTGATAGCTAAAAGATTGCTTAAAGAAAATAAGGAAAAACTTGATCTTGTTGCGAAAGAATTGATCAAAAAGGAGACGCTTGAAGGTGATGAGTTTGAAGAGCTAATGACCCGCGGGGAGGCTCTTCACCAGGTGCGGGACAACATCACCAATACCAATTAATTTAAAGCTCTTTTCGTCAAAGTAAAATTCAGTTAGAATTCCTTGCAGCTATGTCAAAACTTGTTCTTGTTGATGGACACGCTCTCTTTCATCGGGCCTTTCACGCCATGCCGCCCTTAACCACTTCCAAGGGAGAACTGGTCAACGCTGTTTACGGCTTTACAGTTATGCTTCTCAAAGTCTTGGAAGATATCAAGCCCGAGTACGCCGCAGTGGCTTTTGATACCAAAGCTCCAACCTTTCGCCACACTCAGTTTACGGGCTACAAAGCCCACCGTATTGCAGCTCCAAGTGAAATGCATGAGCAGTTGCCTCGGGTCAAAGAAGTCGTGAGTCGACTCAATATTCCCATTTTTGTCCTTGAAGGTTACGAAGCTGACGACATCATCGGTACTCTAGCTTCCCAGGCGGTAGATCAAGAAGTTTTTATTGTGACTGGCGACCGTGACGCCCTGCAGCTAGTTAATACTCACGTTAAAACCTACATGCCTGGTAAATCTCTTTCTGACATCATTATCCACGACGGGAGAAGTTTTGAGCAAAAATATGGCTTTAAACCCAAGCAATTGATTGACTTCAAGGCTTTGGTGGGAGATGCCTCCGACAACATTCCCGGAGTCGCCGGAATCGGAGAAGTCAGCGCCACTAAACTGATTGCCGAGTTTGGCTCAGTTGAAGAAATTTATAAAAACTTGGAGAAGATTCCTGAAAAAACTAGCAAAAAACTAGCAGAAGGAGCAGAAAGCGCGGTAATGAGTAAACAATTAGCTACTATCGATACGGCGGTACCAATTAGACTGGATCTCAACAAATGTCTCTTGCACGACTATGACAAAGCTTCCGCAGTCGAACTTTTTGAAGATCTTGAGTTTACTTCTTTGATTAAACGTTTGCCTGGAATCGGAAAAGTCACGCTTAAACCCAAAAACCACGAAGATCAGGGTGAGCTTTTTAATAATGAGGAGTCTGTTGAGCCTGTGAAAAAAACAGAGACTCAGCTTGATGCAGTTTTGCGGGAGATGGAGGAGTATGGAGTACTGATCGACAAAAGTTACTTGGACAAACTTAGTTCAGACATCAACGCGGCCATTGCCAAGTTGGAAAAAGGAATTTACTCTTCGGTCGGTCATGAATTCAATCTCAACTCGCCCAAGCAACTCTCGGAAGTTTTGTTTACTGAGCTTGGTCTGACTTCAACCAAAAAAGGCAAATCACACGCTTCGACTGATGTTGAGACTCTGACAGAACTGCTCGGAGCCCATCCCTGTATTGAAATGCTTTTGTCCTACCGCGAGCTTTTTAAACTCAAATCTACTTATGTTGACGCCTTACCACCCTTGCTTGATAAAAACAACCGACTACATACCCACTACCACACTGACGCGACCAAAACCGGGCGCCTTTCTTCAAACAACCCCAACTTGCAAAATATCCCTGCTAAAGGTGGTTGGGGAATGAAAGTCCGAGCTGCCTTTGTCGCCCCCAAAGGCTCAAAACTGCTTTCGGCTGATTACAATCAGATCGAGCTGCGGGTCATGGCCCACCTCTCCGGAGATAAGCGCCTCAAAGAAATTTTTGCGGCTGGAGAAGATATTCACACTCGTACAGCGGTGGAAATTCTCAACAAAAAACCAGAAGAGGTGAGCAAGGACGATCGGCGGTTGGCCAAAGTTGTCAATTTCGGCATCATGTATGGCCTTTCACCTTTTGGGCTTTCAAGACAACTTAAAATTGACCGAGACGCGGCCGCTACTATTATAGATAAGTACTTTGAAGAGTTTCCGGGAGTAAAAGCTTGGCTCGATAAAACCTTGGCGCAAGCTTACGAGAAAGGCTACGTTGAAACTTTAGGAGGTTTTCGTCGCTACCTGATTGAGCTTAAGCAAGGTAACCAAAGGGTGCGGGCGGCGGGTGAGAGACAAGCGATTAACTCTCCGGTTCAGGGAACAGCGGCTGACATCATCAAGGCGGCAATGATCAAAATGGCCTCGAAGCTAAAATCCAAAGAGCTAAAAACGAAAATGATCCTTCAAGTCCACGACGAGCTCGTCTTTGAAGTTCCTGACCAGGAAATTGAAACTGTTTACCCGTTGATCAAAGAGACGATGGAGAAAACCTTTAAACTAGATGTTCCCATTGTTATAGAAGCCAAGATTGGTCAAAACTGGGGCGAGATGAACGTTTTTCGTTTCGACTAAAGATTGTCTTTGGAAATTGTGAGCCAAGCCACCACCCCAAAAATATTCAAGCTCGTGACCAAAAGAAAGATTGCCAGACCGAAACTGAGCTGAGTATTTTGCTTGCTTTGAGCCGAAAGAACTTGGCCCAAGTCGCCGGTGTAAGTCTTCCAAATTGTTCCCGCCGAAGAAGTGGAAGCAGGGACAAATTTTGGTTTCTCTGTCCCACCGAGTTTCTTTGTTTCCGCAGTTTTTTTGCTAGTGGTGGGTTTTGTTTCCTCAGTCTGAGTAGCAACTGGCTTTGTGGTAGAAGCTTTCGTAGTATTCGAGCTCACACCACAATCTTTGGTCATTTTGCTTGCATTTCCTGAAGCAAAGTCGGCGACCCAATAATAAGTTTTGTTTTTGCTTCGGTAAGAGTTGGCCACGCCAACGCGTTTGTAGCTGCTGGTGAGCATGATTGCATTGTGACCGGCTGAAGCCTTCCAACCAGAAAAAATCTTTTGGGCGGAATTACTCTGATTAGTCAAAGAAGCAATGTTTTCTCCTCTTGAGCCGCCTGAGACTCCAAAGCTGTCCATGCGGGTGAAAGGATTTCTTCCCAGTGAATCAGTATGGCTAAAGTAGCCTTTGGCAGCCATGTCTCCCGCCATCCAGCAGGCCGCGTTAGTTAATTTTTGATCGGTGCTCAGTTTGCCAATACCTTTGCTAGTACGGTAGTTGTTGATTAAATTGACCAGATCAGTGTTGAGAGAAGCAGAGACCGAAGTAGAGGCAACTAGAGAAATAGTTGCTAAAGAAAAAAAGAAAATTGAGCACAGCAAAGCTTTGCGCAGCAGCATAAAAGGGAAGACGATCTCTTACTCTCCATACTGCCAAGAGCTTGCTTGAAAGTCAAATCAACATTTTGCCCAACACTACGGGATAAAACCAAATTCGTTGAACCTAAAGAGTAGTAAATAACAGTATCTTATAGTAATTGACTTTTAGCCTTGTTTATGCTAGAATAAACGGGTTAAATTCGCTCCTTGAAAATATTCAGTTGTATTTTTCCTTCCCTCGTGGCTACCAATCTGGTTGTTGAAAACAGTAGCTAGGTTGGTAGTCATGAAGCAATCACGCATTGAATTGATGCGTTAGCACAGGAGGAAGCAGTGTTCAAATCAATCAGTCTCATCGTGGTCGCCATGGTGGCGATTCTTTTCGTCGCCTGCGGCGGTGATGACAACGACGAGGTCCAACAGCTCAACGAGCAGATCGACGCCCAGGCTGCGCAGATCGCGACCCTGCAAGAGCAGGTGAAGGATCTTCAAGCGGGTCAACTGACCCCAAACGACATCGTTTCAGCCATAGACCAAGGGTTCTCTGACCGGCGGGTTGGTTACAGCCTGACGACCCGAGCTTCAGCGGTTGACGTTGACGGGCAGAATCGGCAGTTTGTAGCGTTCGTCGCCTTCGATGCGAAGATCGCGATGGCCGAGCAGTACCTTAAGGCTGGTCAGGTGCAGAATGCCAAATACCTTGCCGAGGTGGCTCTATCAGATCTCGGTCTTGTTAGCTGCAATGGCGGGAGCATAGAGGTTGCCGACTGGGCATTCCCAAGGGAGCTACTGGAGCTGGTCTCGGACCTAGCCCCGCTTTACACCTTCGATTTCCAAATGCTGGAAGGCGAACATTACAAAACCGTAATCACCTTCCAGGCGCCGAATCCGGGCTGCTGACACCACGGCGACACCAACTGAATAGTACAAGGAGTGGGCGGACGGCGAGGCAAAGAGCAATCTTTACTGAGGCTATCCTTCCGTTCATTCCCAAGACATGATTAATTTAATGATGTTTTAGGAAGAGAAACGACTCAGAGACGGGTCGTTTTTCTTTGGGCAAAAACCTGCGAAAGTGACTTTAGCTAGGACAAAACTCACGATCGTTGATTTTTGTTGGTTTTGTCAGTTGAAGAAATTGACTATTAGGTTCACGTTTAGTAAATAAAGCGTATTTCCCTTTTTTCGAAAAGAGTTTACAATAGCGCTCATGCCAGAGCTACCAGAGGTTGAACTGATTCGAAGCCAACTTGATGAGGAAGTAATCGGCAAGTTCATAACTGAGGCTGTTTTTGATTCTGAAAACGGCAATTCCCTCAAACTGCGTCAAACTCGTGACCTAGAAGAAATTTTGCCTGGTAAAAAGATTCTCAAAGCGAGAAGAAGAGGGAAGTACTTGTTTCTTTCTTTGACCGATGGGTATCACCTGATGTTTCATTTGAAGATGACCGGACGGTTGCTTTTGCGTGAAAGAAATAGTCCTATAGATGAGTATTTACGACTGACGGTAAAACTTGATGATGGCCGTGAATTGCGCTTTACCGACCGAGCTAGATTTGCTGATTGTTTCCTTTGGGACAAAGATAATTTGCTAGAACTGGATAAAAAATTAGGACCAGAGCCGGAAAAAGCTAACCCAGAGTATTTGTTAAATGCTTTGCGTCAAACATCTGTTACAAACATCAAAGAAGCCCTTTTGGACCAGTCAATCGTTGCTGGAGTTGGCAATATTAATGCTGATGAAGCTCTCTTTGTTGCCAAGATAAATCCAAAACGGGGTCCAAGAGAGCTTACTGAGCTGGAGGTTAAAGCTTTGTTGAATTCAGTTAAGCAGGTTTTGGAAAAAGATTTGTCTAATGGTGGCAGCACGATCGACAGTTATTTAAATCTTTACGGACAACCGGGCAAAAACCAAGAATCTTTTTATGTTTACGGTCGGGGTGGTCAGAGTTGTCGAGAGTGTGGCACAGTGATCAGTTACACCGAAATCAACAGCCGCAGAACCCATTTTTGCCCAAACTGCCAACCTGATAAACAACTGAGCCTATTTTGAATTAAGAATTGAGAGTGCAGAATGCAGAATTTCTGATAAAATACTTCCAGTTTCGATTTATCGCAGTTAAATGTCATTCTGAGTGGAAAGAAGAATCTCCTGAGATCCTTCAACAATGTTTCAGGATGACAAGGAGGAATTATTCCGGAATTACCAGAAGTTGAAACAATTCGCCGCGATCTGGAAAAAGAAATTGTTGGTCACAAAATTGTGGATCTTTGGTACGATGTGCCGAAAATGCTACAGCCTTCGACAGCCAAAGTTGAAACGATCGTGGGCCGCCACATTGTTTCTGCTGGAAGAATCGGAAAATTACTCTTACTCGGTATCGAAAATGACGGGACAATTGGGATTCACTTGAAATTATCGGGAAGACTCTTCATTCGCAAACAAACTGATCCAGAAGATAAATTTACCCACGTTATTTTCAAGCTTGATGACGGCCGCGAACTACGCTTTACTGAATTTCGGAAATTTGGTTACGTTAAATTGATTGAGAATAGTGTTGAACTTACCGAAATCAAATCCAAGTATGGGCCCGAGCCTTTGACAGCTGATTTTACCTTTGACGCTCTTAAAAAAGTCATCAGCAAAACCTCACGGGCGGTAAAGACAGTAATTATGGATCAGACTAAAATCGCTGGAGTAGGTAATATTTATGCTGATGAAGCGCTTTGGTATGCTAAAATTCACCCAGAGACGGCTAGCGCATCTCTAAACGAAGCCGAAATCGAAGGACTTTATCAAGGTATTATCAAAGCTATTGAGCAAGGCATCGCGGATCGTGGTACTAGTGTTGATGATTATCTGGATATTTACGGTCGGGAAGGCAACCATCAGAAAAATTTGAACGTTTTTCGGGGTCACGGTGAGCCTTGTCCGAGATGTGGAACAATGATTAAAAAAACTCGCGTTGGTGGTCGGGGAACCCATTTTTGTCCAAACTGCCAAGTTAAACTTTAAAATATGGAGTATTATTTTCTTTCCATCGTCATACCCGCCCTCAACGAAGAAAAGTACTTGCCAGCGTGTCTTTCTTCACTTAACTCACAGGATTACCCAAAAGATAAATATGAAGTGATTGTCGTCAACAACGACTCAACTGATCGGACCGCCGAAATTGCTACCGAAATGGGAGCCAGAGTCGTCTCTTGTCACGAAAAAGGGGTCGCCGCAGTGCGGCAAGACGGTTACGAGCAAGCCAAGGGGGAAATTTTTGTTGGGACTGACTCAGATACTGTTCAGCCAACAGACTGGCTGTCGAGAATAAACGAGCTTTTCCAATCTGATCCAAGTTTAATTGCAATTACTGGGGGAGCAGAGTTTAATTCGAATAGTTTGCTCAACCAATTTCTAGCCAAAGAACTTTTCCCAATCAATTTACAGATCATGTTTGCCTTGGGCAAACAATCTCTTAGCGGTTTCAATTTTTCGGTTAGGAGAGACGCTTTTGAGCAAGTTGGAGGCTTTGATACAAGCTTGGCTTCCGCTGAAGACGTTGATCTCGGAGTCAGACTGGGAAAAATAGGTAAAGTTAAATTTATCCGCAGTTTGGTCGTAACGACCTCATCACGAAGAATCGACGCTTCAAGGGTTAAGTTTTTTACCCATCATTTGCGCAACGTCATTAAATTTATGATTCTCGGTCAAAAGCCAGAAAGTTTTGAAAACATTCGTTAAATACTATGCGCGTGGGATTTTTTACTGAAACATATTTACCAGAACTAAATGGGACATCGGTAACTTTGGCTTATGCCAAAAAAGAGCTTGAAAGGGCTGGTCATGAAGTCTATATTTTCGCTCCCAAAGTCAAAGGTTATCAGGAGAAAGACCCAACTGTCATGCGGCTAAACTCAGTGAAGCTTGTTGCTTCTGAGCCAGAGCAAAGAATGGCTCTGCCAATCCCGAACGAGTCCTTTCGAAAAACCCTGAGAGTTAAGCTTGACCTAGTTCACGCCCACGGCGGTGGTTCTTTCAGTTTCCTTGGTTATCAACTCGCCTTGGCAAAGGGGTACCCCTTTATTCTTACTTACCACGCCTTTTTGAAGCACTACACGCACTATTTTCTCAATGGCCGGCTCGTCAACCCAAGAATGGTGGAGACAGCCAGTCGAGTTTTTTGTAACCAAGCTGATGTCGTCATCGCTCCAACTGAAAAAATGAAAGTTGAGCTTGAAAGTTACGGGGTGACCAAACCAATTGAAGTTGTTTCCAATGTTTTTGATTTGAGCCAATTCGGCCAGGCCAAAAAAGGTTTTCTCCACAAAAAGTTAAAAATAGACTCGGGAAGGCCGATTCTTCTGACCGTCTCACGGCTTGGAAAGGAAAAAAATATCGATTTTCTTTTTCGTAGTTTTGCTCGTGTTGCCAAGAAAGACGCGAGTTCAGTTTTTGTTGTTGTAGGCGATGGTCCTGAAAAAGAGAATTTAAAAAAACTTGCTCAAAAATTAAAAATCAGCTCTCGGGTCAAATTCACTGGCTATGTCAGCAAAGAAAGTCTTCCTGAAGTTTATGCCGATGCCGAGATCTTTCTTTTTGCTTCAAAAAGTGAAACTCAGGGAATGGTAATTCCAGAGGCAGCTGCCTCCGGACTACCTTTTGTGGTAGTTCAGGATCAAGCTTTTGTTGGAGTGGTCGAAGACGGGCGTAATGGCTTTGAAATTAAAGGTAAAGAAAGTGATTTTGCCCAGAAAGTGCTTGAATTGCTTAAAAATACCGAGAAAAGAAAAGCTTTCGGAGACTATTCAAAGCAGTTGATCAAAGAAAATTTCTCGGTCGAGGACAGTATTGACAAACTTATTAAAGTTTACGAGCAAGCCCGAGAAATCCGTGCTCAGAAGCCGCGCTTGAGTAACAAGATTCAAGGCAGAGTCAAAGACTTTGCGAGTCTTTTTAAAGTTGTCAAAGAGCTGAACAAAAGAATAGGATTTTTCAATGGTAGTGATAGTTGACGGTCGAGCTCTGCGTGATCAAATCCTCCAAGAACTAAAAAGAGAAATCGAAACTAAAAAGCTAGAACCAAGGCTAGCTGTTGTCCAGGTGGGAAATGATCCCGCGAGTAGTCGGTATATCGAACAAAAAAGAAAAGCCGCTGAAGAAATTGGGGCGGGTTTGGTTCATTACAAGCTTGATCAGAGCCTTAGTTTTCCAGAAATAAAAAAGTTAATTGCACGCTTGAACCGCGACAAAACTACTAACGGAATTATTGTCCAGCTACCCTTACCTTCGCAGCTGAAAGCGCAGGAAGTTACAAACTTAATCAGCCCAAGCAAAGATGTTGACGGGTTAGTTGAAGATTCTCCCTTTGAGCCAGCGACCCCGGGTGCGGTGCTGACGATTTTGAACCACTACCAAGTTCAAGTTAAAGGGAAAAAAGTGGTTGTCCTCGGTCAGAGTAATCTCGTGGGTAAACCCTTGTCAGACAGGCTCGAAAAAATGGGAGCAAAAGTTACTCGTCTTGACATTGATACACCCCCTCCGCTTGAGCCTTTGGTTGAGCAAGGGGATGTTGTCGTCAGTGCTGTCGGAAAGATTGGTCTGGTCAGTCCAAAGATGGTTAAAGAGGGTGCAGTGGTGATTGATGTTGGGACCAATTTGGATACGAAGACAGGAAAACTGGTAGGCGATGTAGATTTTGAGGCGGTTAAAGACAAGGTCAGCCTAATTACTCCGGTTCCGGGTGGGGTTGGGCCCATGACCGTGGCGATGCTGATGAAAAACCTTGTGGAAGCTGCTGGCAATCAAGAAACTTTGAAGTGAATCTTGCCATTAACTAACCTTGCTTCGACCTTATCTCCCTTTTTCACTTTGCCTTCAATTATTTCCAAAGACAGTTCGTCGAGGATTAAATCTTGAATCACTCGTTTCAGGGGACGGGCTCCGTAGACAGGGTCGTAGCCTTCTTTAGCAATTTTGTCGGCGACTTCCTTGCTTACTTTAAGTTCAATTCCTTGTTCTTTTAGTCTTTGCACCACTCGATCAATTTGAAGATTAGTTATTTCCCGAATTTCTTTTTCTCCTAGAGGCTCAAAAACGACAATTTCATCGAGTCGGTTCAAGAACTCAGGTCGAAAGGTGCCCCGCACGAGCCCCAAGAGTTCTTCTTCCATGATGGCCGGGGTTTTCCCAGCATATTTTTGAATAATGTCACTTCCCAAGTTGCTAGTCATAATGATAATCGCATTTTTGAAATCGACCGTCCGTCCACGCCCATCAGTGAGACGGCCCTCGTCAAGAACTTGGAGAAGAGTGTTGAAAACTTCAGGATGAGCTTTTTCAATTTCATCAAACAAAATGACTGCGTAGGGCTTACGTCGGACTGCTTCGGTGAGCTGTCCGCCTTCCTCATAGCCAACGTAGCCGGGAGGAGACCCGATGAGTCGGGCGACAGCGTGTTGCTCCATGTACTCGCTCATGTCGAGGCGAACCATGGACTTTTCGTCATTAAACATAAATTCGGCGAGAGAGCGGGCTAGTTCAGTTTTTCCGACTCCGGTGGGCCCGAGGAAAATAAAGGATCCAATCGGTCTTGACTCTTCGGAAATACCGGCTCTGTGGCGTCTGATTGAGTTCGAGACCGCTTTAATAGCTTTTTCCTGATCAACCATACGTCTGTGGAGCTCATCTTCCAGGTGAGAGAGTTTAGAGGCCTCGGACTGCAGAAGGCGGTTGACGGGTATTCCAGTCCAGCGTGAGACAACAGACGCAATATCGTCAGCGCTGACTTCTTCTCGTAGAATCTGGCCGTCCTTGGAAACTTCTTTTAGTTTTTTATTAAATTCTTGGACTTCCTTCTCGAGTTGGGGGATTTTACCGTATTTAAGTTCGGCCGCTTTGTTGAGCTCAGCTTCGCGTTCAGCTTGTTCAAGGGCGACTTTAGTTTTTTCTAGTTCGGCGGATTTGCTGCGTAAGTTGGTGATAACTTCCTTTTCAGCCCGCCAGTTTTTCTCCATCTCAGTAGCCTTAGTTTTCAACTCTTTGATTTCAGCTTCAAGTTTAGTTAAACGTTCCTTTGAAGCGGGGTCTTTTTCTTTTTTCAAAGCTTCTTTTTCAATCTCGAGCTGGATGAGACGGCGCTTCATCTGATCAAGTTCAGTGGGCATGCTCTCGACTTCCATTTTGAGAGCGGCAGCGGCTTCGTCAACTAAATCAACGGCTTTGTCGGGTAGCAGTCGCCCAGAGATATAACGAGAGGAAAGTTGAGCGGCCGCAACAAGAGCACTGTCGGTAATCCTGATTCCATGGTGAACTTCGTACTTTTCTTTGATACCCCGCAAAATTGCCACTGTGTCTTCAATTGAAGGCTCTTCCACCAGTACTGGTTGAAATCTTCGCTCAAGAGCGGGGTCTTTTTCAATATACTCGCGGTATTCTTTGAGGGTGGTGGCTCCAACAGTGTGTAGTTCACCACGAGCGAGGGCCGGCTTGAGAATGTTGGCGGCGTCGACTGCACCTTCAGCTTTGCCCGCACCGACGACAAGGTGAAGTTCGTCAATAAATAAGATGTACTTGCCGGACTCAGTTATTTCCTTCAAAACCGCCTTGAGGCGTTCTTCAAACTCGCCGCGAAAGGCTGCTCCGGCTAGAAGAGAGGAGATATCGAGTTGAAAAATCTCGCGGTTTTTGAGGGTATCGGGGACGTCTCCGGCGACAATGCGTTGGGCTAAACCTTCAACAATGGCGGTCTTGCCCACGCCAGCTTCACCAATAAGCACCGGATTATTCTTCGTACGGCGAGAGAGAACCTGCATGAGGCGGCGAATTTCTTCATCACGACCAATGACTGGATCAAGAACCCCTTCCTTGGCGAGTTGAGTCAGGTTACGACCGTAAACTTCAAGAGGTTTTTCCGCCACTTGCGGTTGCATTGGGATTTCCATAGGCACAATTTAGCACAAAACTCTAGCACTTGCAAGACAGAAGTGCTAAGTAACCAGTACCCTATAACATAATTACTCTGGGATGAAATCGCTTGGAGAGAAATAGACCTCTAGTTAATCAACTGTTTATAGTAACTTATTTTTAAGGTAAATAAAACTGAATTTCGAGACTTATAGGGTTGGGACGGGAAGTAATGAGTTCCCGTCCCGAAAAGACTGCCTCTAGCTGACTTTCACCCGGATCGAGTTAGTCGTCAGTACTAGTAGGAGTCGGTGTTGCGCCTCGGAGAGGAGCGTTGTCGATCTTCTCGAAAGGGCCAAGTGGTGTGCCCTCAGAGTTAACCGCCGGCATGCCGTTCTCATCGAGATCGGCAGTCTTGGTTTCGGTGATCGTGTTCAGCCCAGTATTGAGGCCAACAATACCTAGCCCCAAAACTAGCGCAATGATCACCACTACCGCTTGGATCTTCCGCTTTCTTACGAAACTCTTGATGTCCATCTTACCTCAATTCACGGCATTCCCGGACCCTTGGTCGGGGACATGATGCACTTGCTGCCCGGTCCGACGGTGAGTGAGGTCGACAGGTACTTGTTCTGGACCGTGTAGACCTTGTAATCGAGGATGAACTTCTGCTTGGCACTGGCGTAGGCCTGCCAAGGGTAGGTCAACCACTTCGGTCCCACGATTGATGCCGCTCCCGACACCTTCCAATTCAGGTAGGCGTAGGTTTCGATATCAACTGGATCCCAGTCCTGAATAGTCCCGTAGATGCTCACAAGCCAGTCTTGGCGCTGAATCAGTCGAATCAGCTTCTGGCCAGTGATGTTTTTCGCATAGGCCTCGGCGGTACAGTAATACCAGCCAGAAACCACGCTTGATGTCGTGACTGACATTGCGGATATCTCACTACTGCCCCTTTGGGGGCGGCAACCATGCTGACGGACACGATTCCCGAACTTCTCGAAGCTAAGACCTTCCTTGAAGCGCTTGAGTTTCGGCCGGCCTTGCTCGTCCCTGTCGTCCGGATCTGGCAGAGCCGGTGGAAGCAGGTTCGGGTTGTCGGTCATCACAGCGGTGACAACCACTTCGACCGGAGCGTTCCGCTTGACCATCTCGATAAAGGCAGCCTCTTCCTGTGGTGTTGCCACCCGGGATTCCTCTGCATGTTTGGCCTTGAATTCGGCCATCGCCGAGACGAGAAAAGCGTTGCGATCTTCCACCGTAGTTGGCTCAGTGAAGGAAACCACCCGGTCAGCGCAGTTGACGCTTACCGTTCGGTCTTGCCGACCTTCCTTGGCTTGGGCGGTGAAGTTGGATGCCCCGGCGGCGAGTATCGCCAACAGGGCAAAGATGGCAATAATTAGGCGGGATTTCACCTTAAACCTCGTATTACACCCTAGTGGGGTACTGTGCCCTCTATGGCGCGGGGTGGGCTAGTGGCCCAATCCTTTGAGGAACCAGCCGAGAGATTTGCCCTCTCGATAATACACGCTCGCTTCCTATTCGAGCGGCTATGCCCTCCCTAGCACGATGAGCGAACTCATTCCTGCTCTCGAAAGACATTACCGTTCTAAATAGACCTCTCTTTCTTTGCCTTCGCTTCAGTAAGTCCTCAGGTCGGACTCTGCTGGATACATTATAGTACTATAAGTCTAATGTCTCCCTTTCATAAAGATTTCTGCGGTAAAAGTGCGGGAAATATGCTAAAATTAAACTGTGTTTAGACCAAAATTTACTATCACCAACAATATTCTAGGTAACGTTGGGAAAATCGAAGCCGCGCGAGAAGTGATTGAAAACTCTCCTCTGGTTCCAGCTTGGGAAGCAAAATTTCGGCAAGAAGCAGTGATTCGGGCGGTCCACTATGGGACTCATATCGAAGGGAACGACCTTAGTTTTACAGAAGCAAAAGATGTTCTAGAAGGAAAGGAAGTGACTGCTCGGGAGAGAGACATTCAAGAAGTTCTCAACTATCGGGGTGTAGTCGACTATATTAACAAAGAGGGAACCAAGGAACGTCCGCTTGATACGGAAATGCTTCTGCAAATCCACCAGCTGACCGTCAACAAGCTTGTCCCAGAAGACCAAGTCGGCAGTTTCCGCCAAGTTCCAGTGGTGGTCAAAGGAGTAAAAACTGGTCAAGTTACTTATTCACCACCACCACCAGCCGAGGTAGAAAAGCTAGTTGAAGACTTACTTTCATGGGTAAATTATGAGGAAGCGAAGGAGATATCTCCTTTATTGAGAGCGGGTGTGGTCATGTACGAAATTGTTCGGATTCACCCTTTCACCGAAGGGAATGGTCGGACTGCCAGGGCTCTGGCAACACTCTTGCTCTTCAAAGAAGACTACGATGTCAAAAGGTTTTTCTCTTTGGAAGAGTACTACGATGAAGATATAGGGGCTTATTATGACGCTTTGCAGGCTGCCTCAAAACAGCTAATTAGTGACGAGAGTGAAAGAGATCTGACCAGTTGGCTTGAGTATTTCATTGAAGGTCTGGCGATCGAGATCAACCGCATCAAAGACAAGGTCAAAAAACTCTCAGTTGACCTTCGACTCAAAGGAAAGCAAGGACAGATCGTTCTCAATGAGCGTCAAATCAAACTTATCGAATATATGGACCAGTACGGGCAAATTACTAATAAAGAATGGCGAGCGCTTTTGCCCATGGTCAGTGACGATACTATTCTGCGGGAGATGAAAGATTTGCTGAAGAAAAAACTGGTTAGAAAAAAGGGTTCAACCAAGGCAGCAATTTACTTACTAAAATAGTTAAGTTGGGCTAAACAATATTAAAGCCAGTGAAGTCGCCAAACTCTTTTTCACCTTTAACCCATTCAATCTTAACCTCTTCAATCTTGGAAAGCTGCGGTCCAGATTTAGCTACCAAAACTAGTTGTTCCAAGTCTTTTTTCTTACCCTCAGCCAGAACTTCAACGCTACCGTCAGTGTTGTTGCGAGCCCAACCGGTTAAACCCAGATTCAAGGCGTAGCGACTGACAAAAGAGCGGTAAAGGACTCCTTGAACTTTTCCGGTCACCAAAATCTTGACTTGATCCATTTAGTTATTGTAGCAATTTACCGGTTTAAGTTGAAGAGAAATTTAGTTAAAATTAACTTTAATGAAAGTCGGGGTAATAGGTGCTGGGGCTTTTGGGACTGCTTTGGCAGTACAGCTAATTAAAAATAAAAATGAAGTGCTGCTTTGGTCTTTTGAAGATAAGGTTGTAGAGGAAATAAATCAGCTTCATCAAAACAATACTTATCTTGCCGGAGTTTTGTTGCTCAGGAAACTAAAAGCAAGCCAAGACTTAAAAAAAGTGATAAATTGGGCCGAAATAGTTTTTAATACCACCCCGGTTTTTGCGACTCGGTCTACTTACAAAGGAATCAATTTAAAGGGAAAAGTTTTGGTTTCAGCTTCAAAAGGAATTGAGAAAGAAACTCATCAGCTTTTGCACGAGATTTTTGGACAAACTCTGGAAGGGGCTTTCCAATACGCAGCTTTGTCAGGTCCAAGCTTTGCTCGCGAGCTTGCTGTTGGGGAGATGACCGCTGTTTCTCTGGCTAGCAAGGAGCCAAAAGTTTCTGAAAATGTAAAAAAACTTTTGGAAAGTTCAAACTTCCGGGTTCAAATTGTCGATGATGTAGTTGGAGTTGAGCTCGGAGGAGCACTAAAAAATGTTTTGGCAATTGCAGCTGGGATCTGCGCTGGGGCGGGACGAGGCAAGGATTTTCAGGCAGCAATTTTTGTGGAAGGTTTAAACGAAATGATTGCTCTTGGTGAAAAGATGGGGGCGGAGAAGCAAACGTTTTACTCCTTAGCTGGTCTTGGGGATCTCTTTTTGACCTCAACGAGCGACCAATCACGCAATTTTAACTTTGGTTTTCAACTTGGACAAGGTGACAGTGTTCAGAAAGCGTTAGCTGGGAAAACGGTTGAAGGCGTTGGGAGTGCTGAGAGCGCAGCTTACCTGGCGGAGAAACACAGTATCAAGGCTCCTCTTTTTGAAAATATCTACGCCGTTACTTCTGGAAAAAAAGAAGCAAAAAAGGCTCTGGTCGATATTTGGTCAGCCTTGGAATTTTAAGTGTAAAGAGGCGTAACTTAAAATTTTTGCATAGTACAAAATTTCCGATCGTGAATAATTGTTGGATGTTATCGTTTTCTAACCTTATGGTGGTATACTAAGCTCGAAATTGAGTAATGAAAACTATGAAATTTTCAACTCTTGCTGATTATTTTGAAAAATTGGAAGCTGAAACCAAGCGCAACGAGCTTGTCCAAATTCTTTCTGAGTTGTTTAAAAAATCTTCTCCTGCGGAAATTCCCGAAATTGCTTATTTGATACAAGGCAGAGTGGCCCCTTTCTTTGAAGCAACTGAGATTGGCATGGCGGAGAAAATGGTGGAGCAGGCGATCTCGGCGGCTTATGATTTAGAGCGGGATGAAGTTAAAAAGCTTGCCACCAAAAGAGGAGATCAAGGAATTGCAGCCGGAGAACTAAACAAAAAGAAGGGTATTAAAGACAAAGGACTGACTGTCTCTGAGGTTTTCAAGCAATTGCGAAAAATAGCAGAGACTTCAGGGGAGGGGTCCGTTGAAACCAAAATAGGGCTTTTGGTGAGCTTACTTAAGCAGATTGGACCAGAGTCCGCTAAACACCTGGTTCGAGTCCCCCTTGGGAAAACTAGATTAGGGATTGGCGATCCAACAGTTTTGGACAGCCTTAGTTTTGCCAAAGTTGGAGACAAATCCTTGCGTAAGGATTTGGAAGAAGCCTACAACAAAACTAGTGACCTAGGTTTTGTCGCTGAGACTTTTTGGAGTAAAGGACTGAAAGCGATCAAGGCAGTTGAGCTTATTATTGGCAAACCAGTTCGTCCGGCTCTGGCGGAGAGACTCCCTGATGCTGAAGCAGTTGTCAAGAGAATGGGAGAAGAGTTTGCGGTTGAGCCAAAGTTTGACGGTTTTCGTTGTCAGGTTCATAAAGAAGGTGAAAAGGTCAGAATCTTTTCGCGTAACCTCGAAGACTTTACTAGCTCCTTTCCTGATTTGGTTGAAGGAGTAAAAACTGAAGTTGCGGCCAAGAGCTTTATCCTGGAAGGAGAGGCAATTGCTTACAATCCGTTAACCAAAGAATTTTTACCTTTCCAGGAAACTACCAAGCGCCGCCGCAAATATGGAGTTGAGGAGGCAGCTGAAAAGGCTCCACTCAAGCTTTTTTGCTTTGACTTACTTTATTTAAATGGAAAGGATATTACAGGGGAGCCCTACGTGGAGCGAAGAAAAAAATTGAAAGAGCTCATTAAAGATGATTCCCAGACGATCATGGAGGCAGTGGGAAAAATGGCTCACAAGGCTGATGACTTGACCAAGCAGTTTGAAGAAGCGATTTCGGAAGGTCTTGAGGGAGTAATGATTAAGCGCTTGGATTCTACTTATCAAGCTGGAGCAAGAAACTTCAATTGGATCAAGTTCAAACGCCAGGCAGGCGGTGAGCTTGAGGACAGTGTTGATTGCGTTATTCTCGGCTATTTCTATGGAACAGGGAAGAGAACCAATTTTGGTGTTGGAGGTTTGTTTTTAGGAGTTTATGACGATAAAGCAGACAAATTCCTCTCAATTAGCAGACTTGGAACGGGATTGACAGATGAAGAATTCCGGACAATGAAAACAGAACTGGATAAGATAAAGGTCTTCCACAAGCCGGCTCGGGTGGAAGCACTGATCGAGCCTTCGGTTTGGGTCGAACCAAGGCTAGTAGCTGAGATTTTTGCTGATGAGATCACTCGTAGCCCGATTCATACCGCTGGCAAGGATAAAGAAGGGATTGGCTATGCCCTTCGTTTTCCTCGGTTAGTTAAATTCCGAGGCTCGGATAAGAGGGCTGAAGACGCAACTACCGTCAAAGAGATTGAACAGATGTTTCAGGCACAGAAGAAAGTTAAAGTAAGTTAGTTGCTCGTAAAGGCGACTAAAGGAAAAATGAAAAAAGATTACGGCAAATTAGCGCTTGAACAAACGAAAAAGACAAAAGGTAAGCTTGAGATTCGTTCTAAGGTTAATCTAGAGAGCAGAGAAGACCTCGCAACTGCCTATACTCCTGGCGTCGCCGCAGTTTCTAGGTTACTTGCAGAAAAGCCAGAACTGGCCTCCCAATATTCAATCAAAGCTAACTCAGTGGCTGTGGTTTCTGATGGCTCGGCAGTTTTGGGTTTGGGTAACATTGGTCCTTTGGGAGCCTTACCAGTCATGGAAGGGAAGGCGATCCTCTTCAAAGAGTTCGCCGGAGTTGATGCTTATCCAATCGTCCTTAATACTCAGGATCCTGATGAGATTGTTAAAACCGTCAAAAACTTAGCCCCTGGTTTTGGCGGAATTAATCTGGAAGACATTGCCGCCCCGAATTGCTTTTATATCGAAGACGAGCTACAAAATCTTGGAATTCCTGTTTTTCATGACGACCAACACGGTACTGCGGTAGTTGTGCTTGCTGCTCTAATTAACGCGGCTAAAGTGGTCGGTAAGGAGATGAAAAATTTACAGGTAGTTATTAACGGAGCGGGAGCAGCCGGACAAGCAGTTGCCAAAATTTTGCTTGGCTTCGGAGTAAAAGAGTTAATTTTAGTTGATTCTAAAGGGGCAATTTACACCGGACGAGGTCAGCTGGATCGTAACAAAGAAAAACTTGCGCAGCTAACTAACAAAGACAGGGTTGTTGGGCAACTGGATAAAGCGATCGCGGGTAAGGACGTTTTTATCGGAGTTTCCAAGGCGGGTTTGTTAACGCAGGGAATGGTTCGCTCAATGAATGAGGCGCCAATTGTTTTTGCGATGGCCAATCCGAACCCAGAGATAGAGCCCGCTTTAGCTAAAAAAGCTGGTGCGGTGGTGGTTGGAACGGGAAGAAGTGATTTTCCCAACCAAATTAACAATGTCTTGGCTTTCCCGGGAATTTTCCGAGGAGCCCTTGACCGAGGGGCCAAGAGGATTACCAAGGAGATGAAATTGGCCGCAGCCTTGGCTTTGGCTAAGGAAGTTGGCAGACCACACAGTGAGCAAATTGTTCCCTCACCCCTAGACAAAAAGGTTGCTAAAAAGGTAGCAGCTGCAGTTTACAAAGCAGCTTAGTTTTCGACTTGGACTGATTGATAGAGTTCATTTGTTTCGGGGACGTAAAAAATAGAGAGTGGAGTTAGCTTTTTAAGCTCACCCTTTTTAAAAGTAGCCCCTTGTAAGAAGGTCTTGATGCCTTGGTTTTCTGATCCAGAAACGAGAGTGTAAGAAAGAGTTTGATAGATTTCATCAACAAGGCCAGCTCGGACAAATTCAGCTGCAATACTTGGTCCGCCCTCAAGTAAAAGCCTTTCAACCCCAAAGCGAGTGCGGATGATCTCAGCTAAAGCTTTGAAATCATTATCCGGAAAGGTGAAAACTTTTCTGCCTGTCGCTTGAATTTTTTTGATATTAACTTTTGGAGCTGATTCCGAGACAAAAACGACCGCTTCGTAGTCAGGATTGTTAAAGAAAGCTTTTTTGAGAGGTAAATCAGCACCTTTTTTGGAAATAACTGCACCAATTGGGTGCTTACTGAAACCTTCTTTTTCTCTGATTGAAGAAAGTTCATCTCTGTCTACTTTTGGTTCTGAGCTAGAGAGACGTAAAGTTTCCGCTCCATTCAAAACCATATCGGCTCGGGTACGCAAGACTTTCATCAGGTATTTATCCAAGTTGCTACCCAAACCGGCTTCAGTTAAACTCAAATCATCTTGAGGTAAATTGACCTTGCCGTCAAAAGAGCTGACCATATTAATTCTCACCCCTGGCCTTTTCGAGGTTGCTTTTGGCCAGGGACGGGTCAAGTAAGCTCTAACTATTTCGTTGGTGGCTAAACGGATTTCCATTATTGCCTTTATTACTTTAGTTAAAAAAGAAGCTGCCTTTGGTTGGCAGCTCAAAAGTGAATTTTACATTGGCTAGGTTAACACCAAAGACTCTCACTGTCAAAGCCCGGCCCTACTTGCTTTTATTTGACTTTAATTTAAAATCAACTAACCATGAAATTTGTTGCTGATTTACACCTCCATTCTTCTTACGCACGCGCAACTGCAAAAAATTTAGATTTTAAAACCCTTTCTACTTGGGCACGTATCAAAGGCATCAACCTCCTTTCTTCAGCTGATTTTACCCATCCACTTTGGTTTGAGGAAACTAAGCGAATGCTTGTAGAGGATGGAAGTGGTTTGTTTGATTTTGATGGTTTTAAGTTTATTTTAGGAGCTGAGTTAAGCAGTATTTTTAGTCAAGGAGGTAAACTGCGTAGAATCCACTCCCTGATTTATACACCTGATCTAGAAAGTGCCGAAAAGATAAACAAAGAACTATTGAAAAGAGGAGCGAAGCTAGCTAGTGACGGGCGACCGGTGGTTGGTTTATCAGTAAGGAATTTACTAGAGATAATTTTAGAAGCAAACGAAGATTCAATCCTGATCCCGGCTCATGCCTGGACTCCTTGGTTTGGTTTGTATGGAACCAACTCCGGCTTTGACAGCATCAAAGAGGCCTTTGGTGATCTAGAGAAATATGTTTACGGGATAGAAACCGGACTTTCAAGTAATCCAGAAATGAACTGGAGAGTCAGGGATCTTGACCAGCGTTCAATTGTTTCCTTTTCTGATGCCCACTCGAGTGCAAAAATGGGTCGAGAAGTGACTATTTTTCAGGAGGAGCTTTCCTACCGAGGTTTACTAAGAGCCTTAAAAAACCAGAAAATCGAGAGAACTTTGGAGTTTTTTCCGGAAGAGGGAAAGTACCATTTTACCGGCCATCGCGCATGTTTTATTCGTCACTCGCCGCACGAAACTGCTAAGCTAGGTTTGATCTGTCCGAGGTGTGGAAAGCCACTGACAATTGGTGTGATGCACCGACTTAGTCAGCTGGCCGAACAAAATAGACCCGAAGGTTTTTCTGATCCACAGCGACCAGGTTTTCAAATGATGGTACCCCTTTTGGAAATACTAGCTGAGGTGCTTGGCTCTCCGCCTGCCAGTAAAAAAGTAATGCAAGACTATCAAAACCTCATTAAAGAGTTCAAAAATGAGCTCAACATTCTTTTTGAGGTCAAAGAGGGAGAGCTGGAAAAAAACCACTCGCCTCGCCTCGCTCAGGCAATTGCTAAAGTTCGAAAAGGTGAGATTGTCATCGAGCCAGGTTACGATGGAATTTTTGGTGTCGTCCAGATCTGGCCGGATGAAAGAGTAGTAAAGAAGAAGATAGAGGCTCAAAGGCAGAAAATTACGGCTAAAGAAGAAACAAATCAAATAAGCCTTTTTGATTAAAAAAGATTATACTTAAGTAAAGATGCCCAATCTAGCCGACCTTACTTCAAAAGCAAAAGAAAAGTTAACTCTCTCATCCAATGAAGAAGTAGTGGTTGCGGAAAAGTATGAAGGCAGTGATAAAGTCATTGCCTGTCTAGCCTACGTTTACTTTGTTTCGGCCGCGGTCCTTCTTCTTCGCCATGACAATTCTGAGTTTGTACGCTTTCATGCCAAGCAGGCCTTTGTTCTTTTAATTATCGCTTTGCTCGTTTTATTAATTGCACCTGGAACCTGGAAGTACGGTCTTAATGGGGCGCTTTTTTTGGTTGCTCTTTATGGAGCAGTGCGGGCTTTTCAAGGCAGAAGATGGACCGTTCCTTACTTTACAAGTATCGCCAACTCAATCGAGATTTAGAAAGGAAAGCACTTGATCAAACAGACTGCTAAATTACTAAGTGCCTTTTTTGAGCCTTATACAGTAGCAACGGTGACTTTAATTTTTGTGGTGCAAAGCCTCAGAGCTCCCTTGAGCGAAAAGTTTGTTTGGCTTCTGACCGTCTTTTTCTTTGGTGCCTTGCCGCCAATACTGGTTCTTGTTTACGAAAAAAGAAAAGGCAAAATCAGCGATTGGTTTATTTCCAACCGAGCAGAGAGAAGAGATGTCCAACTCGCCTGGGTCTTCGGTGCAACGAGTGTCACTGCTCTGGCCCTGATTTTTGATTTGCCTCGCACTCTTCAGGCTCTAAGTTTAACTTTCTTTTCCTTAAGTCTTGGTATGAGCGTGGTCAATTTTTATTGGAAGGTAAGTGTCCACACCGCGATGATTACTTTGGCGGTTTTAAGTATGGTTTTGATCTATTCGTCGAGTTGGGCCTTTCTTTTCCTCTTGATACTTTTCGTAGCTTGGGCGCGGGTTCAAGTTGGAGCTCACACTTGGTCCCAAACCAGCGGTGGTGTCTTTTTAAGCTTAATAATCACATATTTTTGGTTTAACTATTTTGGCTTGGCTACATTTTAATTTAAATATTCGCCAAGACAAAACAGTCGACGTCTATTTCGGACTGGCAACCTTTTAGATTCTAAGGACAGCTTAAAAATTTGCCAATTCAGTATTCTTAATTCATAATTCTAAATTACAATGTTGACCACTCCACATTTGTTAGTTGGTGCGGCAATTGGGGCTAGCCTGGGGCCAGAAAAAAGCCTTTTGGTTGTGCCAGTTGCTGGGGCTTCACACTTTGTTTTTGACTGGATCCCACACCTCATGGGCTTTATTGAAGTTGAAGATCTTGATAAAAAGGATGTTCTCTTTGTAGTCGGAGATGTGCTTCTCGGGGTCGGGCTACTTATGGTCCTTTCCTTGGGCAACACAAACTGGGAAATCCTTTGGATTGGAGCTTTGGCTTCGGTTCTGCCAGATTTTCATCATCTTGTCAAGGTAATCTTTGGTCCAGAGACACTAAAGAAATACACTAAGGCCCACCTAAAATTCCACTATCAGAAGGAAATGAACGTCATTACAGGTATGTCTACCCAAATAATCACCTGTGTGATTGCAACGGCCACTATTTTGCTCAAAAAATAAAGTTCTGGAAAGAGCCTTTTTCGTTGACAAAGTGTACCTGAACAACTATAGTTTATCTTAGAACAATGAGCTGCCCAAAAGCTTCTTACACCTCAATTATCACCACAACAAACTTTTCTGAAGCAAAATGTTGGATTATTTAGCAACACAGCCTCTCATAGCCTCGTTCTTGGTGATTATCATCGTTACCCTTGTCCTAGCCTTCGCTTTTCCAAGTTTGGTGAAAATCACTGAGAATACTTTTTGGAACAATCTTTCCCACCAAGCGAGAAAGCTCAAAAGAAGACTTAAGGATCATCCAATCCAATCAACTATTATAGCTGTTTTGCTGGTTGTTGTTCTTGCTGGGGGTTACTACTTGTACCTGAGTTCCCAGAGCGTAATTTACTTATCAGGCAGTGAGCTTAAGTCAAGAAAAGCAAGCAATTTGCAAATTTTGGAAAAAGAAGGCGTGGGCGCCTCAAGAAAAGCTCAAATTTATTTACTTGATATTCGAAGTCGTGACGAATATATAGAAGAGTATATCTTGGGATCAGCAAGCTTACCGGCCGAAAGAGCTAAAAAAGAAGCTTACCCAATGGACAAAAAATACATCCTGGTGGTTTTTGGTAGCCAGAACAGGTTTGATGAAGCTAAAGAAACGGCTGCCGCGATTATCAAGAACGGGAAAGAAAGTGGTTACCAGGGAAATGTTTTTTTGATCAAAGACGGCTTTGAGGGTTTGAAGAAGGCTGGACTGAAAACAGCTAGAGGAGCTATTTACTAATGAAAAAAACCCTTTTTCTGCGAATTATTATCGTTTTGTCTTTGCTTTTTAATTTTCTTTCCGGTTTCCCTTCGTCAAACCTGGAGCCTGTTCGTGCTCAGGAATCAGACCCTATCTGTCCAGAACCTCAACCAGTCCAAAAACTAGGGGAGTCAATACCACCTGGCAACGACCTTTTCCCTGGAAGCGATGTCAAAGTGACTTTGAGGGTTGAGGGTGGGTGTAGTCAGATCAGAACAGCAACAGATATTATTTTGGTTCTTGATGTGACTGGTAGTATGAACTTTCTTTGGGGTCCGTGTCCGATAGTCGGTGGAGTAACAAGATGCGATCTGCGACCAACCAAGCTTGATTCTGCGAAGGCAGCCTTAACGAGCTTTGTCAACAAAACCAACGAGGATAAAGGCGCGACCGATCCGGGAGATTACGTTGGTTTAGCTACTTATGCAGGCCCTACTACGTGTACTGGCAATGGCTTCGGTGGGTGTAAGGAAACAACTCTTTGCCCGTCCTTAACTTCCTGTGCTACCTTGGTTTACCCCATTTCAAATATGACCAATGCGAACAAAACCGCTCTTATCAACGCGATTAACTCTGTTACAGCCAAAGGTTCAACCACGATTGGTTCTGGGGTAAGAATGGGCAACGATGCACTCATTAACCGCAGGATAGCGGATGCAGCTATGATTCCTCCTCGTAGTGCCATGCAGGTAATGGTTCTGGCAACTGATGGAAATCAAAATACCGTACCAAGTCCTTTCGAGGCTGGAATTATGTCGACAACTATAAACCAAAAGTTTCTTGCCTTTTCTATTGGTATTGGAGATGATGCCAAAACCGCTAGCACCCCAATCGGAACCTACTGCTCGGGTTGTCCGGACGGGATTTCCAGTGTGCAAATAAACCCAGATGGAAGGTCGAGCGGTGAAGAAGTGATGAAGGATATTGCTTGTCGAACTGATCAGATTGATCCTGATACGACAAAAAGATGCAACTTTTCAGACAAGGTAAATAAAGGGCCGGCTGTAAACAACGAGTACAACCCCCGGAACTATTTTTATGCGGCCGGAGATGCGCAGCTGACCACCATCTACAATACTATCATTGGTAGATTGCAGCTCCCCAGTAGCTATCTGATGTACGAAGCTCCAAATGTTTGTACTGTACCGGGTGACTCAACTTCGTGCAACAGCGGCGACTTATTCATCAGTTACTATTGGAACCCAAGTAGTGTCAAAATTGAGGATTGTAGTACTCCAGGTGTGCCATGGCCAACTGGAAAAGTAGTTTTAATTGGTCCCCGTTTCTTTTTCGTAGGCTTTACCAATGTACCAGTCGGCAAAACTGTTTGTGTTAGTTTTGTGGCCAAAATCAGAGACGACGATGCCTTCATCGCCCTACTTGCTGGTGACGAAGCGAACTTCGATTTAAACAACCCCAGGTCCAGGCTAGCAGCTGTTGATCCTCGAAAGCCCGAATGCGACTATGTCTTTGAGTGTTTGAGGGATTTGAACTCTTCTCCGATCACAGATATAAACGAGGGTTCGGCAACGGTCAAAAGCCCAGCTTTTGGTTGGCTCAAGACTGATCATGGCAACGTTGGCTCTTTTACTGACATGCAGCTGAGGAGAAATCTTGCTATCGCCGACCCAACTGAACCCTATACTTTATACAATACTGAATATCTCGGTATTAGTAATGGTAGTTTGAACAGCCCCCCAAACTACTTCTTCCGTTCTTTCAAAAAATGGGTCGTACCAAACTACACGAACTTGAACGTTTATCCAAATGTTACGGTGGGTGGAAGTATTTATGACAAGCTTTTGGCTGACAGCGAAAAGCGCTGCGTGATAAACACTTTAACAAACGATACTCCCGGAGCGGTGAGTTCCGCCGCCAGCGGGACCTGTAAAATTTCCCGTTACACTTCAGCTAGTTCCTTTGACATTGATTCGAGTTGGTCTTCAACCTACAGTGGTAACTCCTCGATCGTCTTTATCGAGAATGCAGACCTGCTTTTTTCTGAAGATTTGCGCTTAGCAGCTGGTAAAGGCTTGATTTTTGTAGTCAAAAAACAAATCCGCATCGTCAATGACGGAGCCGATCGTATTGATGCCGTTCTCATTTCCGATGGACAGTTTATAAGCAGCCGCACTTCCTGCACTACCCCAAATGTTACTTCAGACCCGCTCACCGTAAATGGAGCAATTTATGTCTTTGGTAGTCGTGCTGCCGGAGAAAACGCTGCTTGTTTCAACCGAGTCTTGACTAACAACTTTACTGACCCTTCAGAGATTATTAACTACGACCCACGCTATCTTTACCTCTTTCGAGAAATAATCGGCAACTCTCGGCCGGTTTACTCTGAGCTCGCCCCTTGAAGAAAATTAAGAGTTCAAACTCAAGCTACTTCTAAAACCACCACTCCACCCACAAACACTAGATAGCAACGACAATTTTTGCTAAAATCCTTCGGTCATGAGGAGAAAAGTAGAAAAAAATAAAGAGCCAAGCAAGCGTGTCCTTGTGGCAATGAGTGGAGGAGTGGATAGCTCGGTAGCTGCCGCCTTGCTCCAAAAACAGGGCTACCGGGTTGAGGGCGCCTACATGCAGTGTTGGAGTAGCGGTCCCTATTGTTCGACTGAGAAAGATCGGTCTGATGCGCTTCGAGTTGCAACTCAACTAGATATACCTTTCCAGGTTTTCGATTTCGAGAAGGAGTACAAAGAGGCAGTTCTTGATTACTTCTTCGCGCAGTACCAAGCTGGCCGAACTCCAAATCCTGATGTTGCTTGCAACCGAGAAGTAAAATTTGGAATTTTTCTTCACAAAGCCTTAGAGCTGGGTTTTGATTACATCGCGACCGGACACTACGCGAGAATTCAGAATTCAGAATTCAGAATTAGAAATGTCCCATTGGGAAAAATTGAGTTCAAAAAAACTTACAAGTTACTAAAAGGGGTTGACCCTGCCAAGGATCAATCGTATTTTCTTTATACCTTGGGGCAAGAACAACTCAAACACACTCTTTTCCCGATTGGGGAGTACAGGAAAAAAGAGGTTCGGGAGATCGCTGGGAGCTTGGGTTTGGTGGTTGCAGACAAAAAAGATAGCCAGGGGATTTGCTTCATTGGACCGGTGAATGTAGCAAGTTTTTTACGACAAAATCTTAAAACTAGACTCGGAGATGTTGTCAGTCTGAATGGAGAAGTGCTTGGTAGGCATGATGGTTTAGCTTTCTACACTATTGGCCAGAGAGAGGGGATAAGAATCAGTTCTAGCCTCCCTCATTACGTCGTCAGAAAAAAAATAACAAGCAATGAGCTTGTGGTCGCCCCAATTGGCTCTGAGGCAATTTATTCATCCCAAGCTCAAATCACAAATCTGACTTTTGTCGCCGACGAAAAGCCCAAGCTACCCCTAGCCTGTCAGGTAAGTTTGCGCTATCGACAAGAGCCCCAAGATTGTCGGCTTCGCGAAGACGCCAAGCAGACCTACAGCCTCGACTTTAAAAACCCCCAGCGAGCGGTCACAGAGGGACAAGCAGCGGTTTTCTTTGTTGGGGAGCAAGTCCTGGGTGGAGGAGCTATTGAAAAAACTTTCTGAGGGTGCTACGATTCCACATCAGAGTTAGTTGTTATAAAAAGTAATATAAAATAGTAGAAAGACCGGTTAAAGCAGTAAAATATCAAAATGCTAGCTTTTATATCAGAAGCCTACAGAAATATAACAATTTTCCACCCAAGTTTTTGGTTTAGTTCAAGAGTAAGTGTTCGTCTTGATCAGCTCTATATTTATATTGCCTTTGTGCTCGTTTTGCTTGGTTTTAGTATTTTTTTCTTGATCCTAAGCAAACTCAGAGACAATCCTTTTCTGCGGAAATTTTATTCGAAGCTGTCCTGGATTATATTTACCTTTGGTTTTGTCGCCGCCCTTCTCTCCTTTTTTCGTCTTTTGGGAGCAGGAGCACTCTCGGCGCGGGGAGTTTGGATCCTTTTTTTCTTCGCCCTCTTTTTTGTGGGCTATCTGAGCCTGCTTGAGTTTTACAAAAAGATACCAGAGAAAACGTCTCACTACGAGACTGACCAAATCAAAAAACGCTACCTACGTCCCTTCAAGAAGCGAAAATGAAGTTCCCTTGGTTTTAAAGCCGCAGCTTTACAATTTTTTCTTATAAATAACTGTTTTTTAGATTTGACATAGGTTGAAACTAAACCTATACTTTTAGTTAGACATGTTCTTTCTGCCCAAAGCCTCTCCAGAGCAAATATCCTCTTTTAGAAAAATTCAAAAATTCTTTTCCAACCATGGATAAGCAGATCTTTACCACTAAAAATTTTTTAAATTTAAATTTAGCTGATCTAAAGGAAAGATTTAACAAACCGAAATATTGGGGAGTGGCTTTTGCCCTTTTTCTTTTTTTGGGGCTCTCTCTTCTTGGTTTGGACTTTTACCTTTCTCAGACAAAAAAAACAGCTGAAAGCTCACAAAGAGGGGAAAAAGTCTTTGAAAAACAAGACCCAACTACTTACTTTGAGGCAGTCTTTTTTGGTTACGACAGCGGCAAAGGAACAATCTTAGTTCAAGTGACCAAGAACGGTTTGTCGAGCCAAACCGAAGTAAAGGTAAATTCTACAGTTTCAGTTGAGCGGATTGTTTATGAAGCCAAAACTCAGCTCGTTAAATCAAAAACAAAAATTTCTTTAGCAGAGATTAAACCCGGTGAAAACGTTCGTTTGGTTGTCAAAAGAGCGGATACCAAGTTTGATTTCTCAACGTTGAAAGAAATTCAGGTGCTGGAGTCAAAATGAGAGCATTAACTATAAATTTCAGAGCCAGCAAACTTCTTTTGAGACTGCTCACTCTTGGTTTTTGTTTGTTGGCCTTTTTGCTTCTGGTTAGAGGCGCGCAGGCAGCACTCGTTACCAACACCATCAACCCGGACGACATTTTGAACGACCGACCAGAAACTTTTCTGGGTAGTGATGGTTTTGTCCGGGCTATCTACCACGACAGCAACCAAAAAATAATCTATGTACAATGTCTCTCGGATATTTGTACGACTTCCACCCGAACTGAGCTCAACATTGGTTCGGGAGTAGTCAACAACGGCAATGTCGTTGCTTACAAAAAAAGTGGTGGGGACTTGCGAATTTTTTTCATCGCAACTGATGCGGGTGTGCACACTCTGCGCAGAATTGATTGCGATACGGCTGATACTTGTACCTCGGCCTCGGTTGTTTACACTTTCGGCAATTTTATCTTTGGTGCCCACGCTCTCTCGGTTGATAAAGACAGTAACAATCAGGCACGTTTTTTGATCACTCTGACTGACATTACCTCTGGAACTCCAGCTCAGAGAGTGGCTTTTTACTACTGTACTGGGGAGTGTGTTTCGGGTAGTGTTACCCAAAGTTTACTTTACGGAACTAGTTTCGCGGGGGCAGGTTTTTACGTTCCAAAAATCGTTATTTCGGCTGGAAACTTTCCGCTCCTTGCTTTTCAGCAGCAAACCACGACCACGGCTGGTCAAATGCGTTATGTTCAATGTACCGCTACCACTTGCTCAACTAGAGTCAACACCACCATCGAGAGCTATTCGGTGACCTCATCCATGATTATGGGTGTGGCTGATATGGTGATAAAGGGGGATAGCTTTCCGTTTATTGTCTACTCAAGAATTTTGGATGGTACTTTGGTTGGTAAGATAGTCACTTGTAGCAACGCTTCCTGTAGCAGCCGAACCTCAGCTGACATTACCAATGGCAATATGCCACGTTTACTCAAGATGGGCGACAATACGCTGCGGGTTTTTTATCAGCTTAATTCTGCACCGACAGAACTGCACTACAAAGTTTGCTCTGCAAATGATTGTACGGGGGCAACCGATACTTTGATTGAGGCTTACAATTCAATTTGGCCTGGGCCTTTTGTCAATATTGGCGGTTTTCCGCAGGCGGTTTTCAACTCCAATCCAGGTGGGGGAATTGATTTGCGGATGGCTTGTGGACTGGAAGGTCCAGTCTGTCCTTCTCCAAACCTAGTGGTTCGTAACGCTGGGGCTGAGATGTCTCCAGCAATTACTTATACCAGCCCCGTCATCGTCAACACCAACGTGAACTTTACTTTTACCAATGTAAATGCTGGTCCAGGTGTTTCAGCTGACAGTGTGACTCGAGTGACGGTCGCTTGTGCCAGTCCGCCTTGTAGTACCAATGATGCGGAGAATATTACTATTAGTGGTATTGACCCATTCTCGGCAAGCCCAGTACAAACTTTTACGACCAATTTCAATACGACTGGTAGCTTTACCCTCACCTTTCAAGCTGACTACCAAAATGACAATTCTGAATCGAACGAAACTGACAATAGTGTTTCAATCGTCGTCAACGTCTCCCCACCAGGGGTAGTGTCTTACACGATCTCTGTCTCACCCTCAGCTCGGGCGGTAGCGCAGGGAAGTTTTTACGACTACACCGTGACCGTCAATGTCACCTCTGGGGCTCCGGCGGCGATCAACCTAACTGCCAACGATCTGACTGGCAAAGGAATTACCCAAACCCTGACCCCAGCTAGTTTGGCGTTTGCTGCAAATGGGTCTCAGACGGCAAGTCTGCATGTTGTAGTTTCGTCAGGGACTTCACCAGACCCACCGAACAACCCCTATACACTGACAGTCAGCGCCACAGTTTCTGGTCTACCAAATTCGACTCAGTCAGCCAACACCAAATTGGGGGTGATAGCAGCGGGAACAGGACCCTGGTTGCAAACAACGGGTGGTGATTTGGGATCAAGGGGACCAATCACCCTGACTGTTCCTGCTAAAAAGTTTTTTCCCAATCCAGTCACACAAGATGGAACGATTGAAAGTGACGGTGTAAATGGGATTTGCAGGGTCGGTTCCGGGAGTTTTGTTGGTCCGACTAATTCAATTACCGCTGGGAAGAATGGTGATAGATTTAATGCTACTGGCTTCATTGGTTTTGATACTGCAAATATAGTTGGTAAAACTGTTGTTGGTGCTAAACTTACCCTAACGGTTAAAGAAAAGAACCTTGTCTTCTCTGCTACCGACTTTGACGTAACTTTGTATAAACAAAACTGGGGTCCAACTCTCGATCCAGGGTGTGGTCCCGGAACTGATGTGGCTAGTAATGGTGGTGTCGAAACACCACCCGGTCCGACTTTTAACACCAGTTCGATCACTGCAGCTGGGCAAAAAGTAATTATCAATTTAACTGATTTGTCTTGGATAAGTAGTTTTGCTAACGATGGCTTTACTGGATACAGAATTATTGGCGCACCTTCAGGTTTTACTGCCTTCGGTTATGTTGCTTTTTACCAGGCAGAAGAGGGTAGTCCCAATGCCCCAATTTTGGAAGTTGATGTGTCTGATTACTATACTCATACCGATTATTTGGGTATTTCCGAAAGTAGCATTGCCGCTGGTTTTTCTTCAGCCAAACGTTGGGTTGTACCAAATTACGCGAGTAGCAATATCAACTCAGTCGTGCCAGTGGGGCAGGATGTTTATAGCTATCTCTACGGTAAGTTTGGGGGAGACAAGGCCACTGTTCTTGACCCAACTGCGATCTGCAGCCCACCCTCGACCTTTGGTTTTACTTCCTACGGCTTTCGCAACGATCTAGTTGGAAACAGCGGAGGCAACGCAACCAACTGTGTGCTAACAGATCTGAACGGCTCTGGAACGGCTCATTTAAATTTGTTTAGTTCGGGTGGGACAGTCGACAACGGGGTCTTTATTTTCAAAGGAGATGGAACTCACAATGGGGACTTGACCTGGAGCGTGGCTGACCCCGACGGTGATGAGTACACTATCCCTTCTGGGAATCCGACCATAATCTTCGTGACTGGAAACTTCTATATCAACACAGCGATCAGAGTTTCAAATAGCAAAAAGTTTATTTTCATCGTCAAAAACGATTCGAACAACGATGGTAGCCTCGATACGGATGATGCCATCCAAGTCAATCCTACGGTCAGTCGTTTGGACGGCTTTTTCCTGACTAGGGGTAAGTTCAACTCCTTCAAATGGATCAACGAGCGCAATCAGACCCGCTACGACCGCGCCCGCACGATTGAGGATAAAATAAAAGAGTATCGTGCCTTCAAAGGCAACTACCCACCCAGTTCTTCAAGCTATGATACTAGTGACGGTTGTTCTTGGAACACGACTCCAACCAATTGGTGGTATGAACCAGTTGCCAGTGGTGGTTTGGGGCCAGTCGGAAATACCAACTGGGATGGAAAGACTAGTGGAGTAAACAATATTGCCGGCCCGTGTACGTCGGCGCAGGGTTTGAGGTATGAATTGAATCGAAATGATATATCAGGATATACACCAATCGACATCAATTCCTACAAAGATCCAACCAACGGAACCGCAATTCCTGGGAAACCAGCTGTACCGAGACCAAAGAAATTTGCTCTGCGTTACGCTGGAATTGCGGTTGGTGGGTCTGCAACCGCCAACGCTTATGACATTTTCTTTTCTACCGAAGATGATGCTGGTGCTGACGGAGCCTCAACAGCACCCGACCCGGAGTTTCATATGTGTGGTGGAAATTACAACGCTTCTGACTCTTACTTGCGTAGTGAGTTTAGTCAATATTGTTATATCCATCGCTTGGTCGTCAACGGTGGTCTTTACGCTGAGGGTGGCTTTTCCTTGGGTAGGGATCTCCACGATGAAAACAACTCAAGCATTCCGACCCACCCCCCGACCCCGGCTGAGCAAGTTAATCTCGATCCGGCCTTTTACTTCATTTTCGCCAAGACTAAATTTCTTGGTAGCCAAGGAACAATTTCTAAAGAACTCTCCCCCTAGTTAATTTGAACTTAAGGCCAGGCTTGACAAAGATAGTGTCTTGAAATAGAATGAGCTGGCCCTTTGGATTTCTCTTTAATTAATCCTTCCGGGCAATCTATGTAAGTCTCTCTTTACAGTAATTTCCTGTAAGACCAAGTGCGAAAGAGACTAGTTCACTAGGCTCTTTTTGTTTGGGAAGAGAAGCTTCGATTCGCACCTTGCCAACTTAATCAATACAAATGTTTTTGTAGAGATTATTGAAGTTCTTCAAAATGTATACTTTGCTTTTGCAAAGACTGCATCTTGAGTTCCAAAATAAATAAACTTCTTTGCGAGCTTTGCTTACAAAGAAAGTTCATACTTTGCAAATTCAAAATGTAAACCCCGATGAAAAATCGGGGACTGCATTTGAGCTTTGTAAGCTCGAAATGTAGCAGGAACCCGATTTCTTAAGTTTTGACTAGCTTTTGAAATCGAGAACCGCAATTCAAACCAAATTAGTCAGATCAAACAATTCGATTTTGAGTTCGATTTATCGAACAAGAAATATCGTGCCTAAGTTAATTTATTAATTTAGAGCGTTATTTTTATCGAAATTTTTGGAGAGTTTGATCCTGGCTCAGGGTAAACGCTAGCGGCGTGCATTAGGCATGCAAGTCAAACGGGCAGTAGCAATACTGCAAGTGGCAGACGGGTGAGTAACGCGTAGGAATCTACCCTAAAGTGGGGGATACCCCGCCGAAAGGCGGGCTAATACCGCATGTGAAGGCAACTTCAAAGTACATAACTGTACGCTTTAGGATGAGCCTGCGTCCCATCAGCTTGTTGGTAGGGTAAAGGCCTACCAAGGCAACGACGGGTAGCTGGGCTGAGAGGCTGTCCAGCCACAATGGCACTGAGACACGGGCCATACACCTACGGGTGGCAGCAACCGGGAATCTTCGGCAATGGGCGAAAGCCTGACCGAGCGACGCCGCGTGGAGGATTAAGGCCTTCGGGTTGTAAACTCCTTTTGTTAGGGATTAAACTCTGCGAAAAGTTGGTAATTAAGTTCATAAGTATTAGCACTCTCAAAAGTAAGTGCTAAGCACTCGTGGATAAATTTTGCCAATTTCTCGCAGAGTTGACAGTACCTTTCGAATAAGCCGCTGCTAACTACGTGCCAGCAGCCGCGGTGAAACGTAGGCGGCAAGCGTTACCCGGATTTACTGGGCGTAAAGAGTGCGTAGGCGGTTTGGAAAGTCACTATTGAAATTTCTCCGCTCAACGGAGAACCCGGTAGTGATACTTTCAGACTGGATGGTTAGAGGGAGTACCGGAACAGTTGGTGGAGCAGTGAAATGCGTTGATATCAACTGGAACACCAAAGGCGAAGGCAGGTACTTGGCTAATTCATGACGCTGTTGCACGAAAGCGTGGGGAGCAAAACGGATTAGATACCCGTGTAGTCCACGCCGTAAACAATGGACACTAGATATTGGAGGTGTTGACCCCTTCAGTGTCGTAAGCTAACGCGTTAAGTGTCCCGCCTGGGGAGTACGGCCGCAAGGCTAAAACTCAAAGGAATTGACGGGGACCCGCACAAGTAGGGGAACGTGTGGTTTAATTCGAGACAAAACGAAAAACCTCACCAGGGTTTGACATGTACGTTTTAGGACCTCGAAAGGGGAACAAACCGCAAGGTAGCGTACACAGGTGCTGCATGGTTGTCGTCAGCTCGTGTCGTGAGATGTCGTCTTAAGTGACTCAACGAGCGCAACCCCCATCATTAGTTGTATCACTCTAATGAAACTGCCTCGCCGCAGGCGGGGAGGAAGGTGGGGACGACGTCAAATCATCATAGCCCTTATGTCCTGGGCTACACACACGTTACAATGGTAGTACACAACGCGCTGCGAACTCGCGAGAGCAAGCTAATCGCTAAAAAGCTACCTCAGTTCAGATTGCAGGCTGCAATTCGCCTGCATGAAGATGGACTTACTAGTAATCGCAGATCAGCATGCTGCGGTGAATACGTTCTCGGGTCTTGTACACACCGCCCGTCAAGTGAGCAAAGTTGGGGGCACCCGAAGCCGGTTGTCTAACCGCAAGGAGGACGCTGTCGAAGGTGAACTCAGCGATGAGCGCTAAGTCGTAACAAGGTATCCCTAGGGGAATCTGGGGATGGATCACCTCCTTTCTTTTTTTGAAACATAAAAAAGATAATAGGGAGAAATCTGGAAGTAGTTCTTCCAGCAGTTCGCCAATTCACGAAACGGCGAACAGGTCAGCCCCACTGACGAGTTCAGTGGGAAGATTGCAGTTCTAGTTCTTGCTACATTTTGGGTTTGCAACGCAAATACAAAATGCAGTCTTTGCGCAAGCAAAGTATACATTTTGAGATTGCAAATCTCGAAACGCAGTCGTTCCCGAAAGGGAAGGTTTACATTTTGAGCTTGTAAAGCTCAAAATGCAGAGTTTGCTTTTGCAAATTCTACATTTGATTAGTCAATGGGTAACATCCCGCCAGAAAGACCTCGCGCAAGCGAGGTTTTTCTTTGGGTAAAATAGGCAACAAAAAACGACCGATTAGGTCGCTCTTCTAAAAAGTAATAAATCGAGTTCGGGAGCGGATTCGTCATGAAACAAATCCGGTGCTAATGAAAGCACAAAGCCTCTCGGCTTTCTCCCTTCCTCGGTTGGTGCTAGCTGGTCTTGATTGTGACGCTTACCTCCTTAACCTCGTCCAAATCTGCGGTCTGGTAGGCTTCCTCGATGTCCCTTTGGACACGGAAGGCCAGACGGCTGTTCGAGATGAGGAAGTTGCAGGAAGTGCCAGCAATTTCGATCTCCTCTACTGGCTTGAACTGTTCGTCTGGCCGCGACCTCTCGCCGGTGATCTTCATTACGATCGCCCAGCCACTGATCCTTCGCACCTGAATTCTCTTGTCCTTGGTGCGAATTTCCACTGTGGCAGGTAGATCGAGCCAGCTGTCCAGCTGGACGTTCAGAGTCTCTGCGAAGTTAACTGTAGCCAATGTTTCCTCCTGGCTAAAATTCCAACCGATTGTCCTATATAATGGCAGATTTGAGCACAAAAGTCAAATACTATAGGATTAACTTCGTTAGAATCCTGCGCTTTGTGACCAAAGCTAGGGATTTATTGATTCGGAGGCAATGTGGTGTTAAAATACTCGAGATTTAATGGGCGATTGGCTCAGTGGTAGATTAGGTCTCTGGTTTGAATCAGGGTGAGGGGCGATTGGCTCAGTGGTAGAGCGCGTCTCTGATAAAGACGAGGTCGATGGTTCGATCCCATCATCGCCCACCATCCTGATTCAAATTCGGCTTTGCCGAACAAAGACGAGGTCGATGGTTCGAAGGTTGTTTCCAAGCGCGGGGCGCACAGCGATCTATCCTGTGCCCATCAGTAAGTTAACCCAACCTAACTACTTTGTGAATTATTTCTCCGTTAAGCGATTCTTCCAGCCAAATAACGTTGTCTGGAAGTTTCCCTGCGAACCTTTTACAAACCTCACAGTAGAAGTAATGTCGCCTTATAAATTTTCACCTCCTTACTATAATAAATACAGTTCTTAGTAAACTAATATAGAGCACTGTTAGAAACGAAAGTCAATAAAAGGGTTAGCAAACCCCTTTTCTCGACTGCTAAACATTCATTTTAAGCTTGACAATTAGCATAATTGCGAAGCGCAAAGCGCTTGACTTTACCTTTTTCAAATGATATATTTCGCCCAATGAGATTAACTTTCTCATTCGAGGGTTTTTTGAGTACTTGAGGATTTCTTGCTGAATTAGAAACTTACTTACCTGCGATTATTCCTCTTTGTGCTCTGAATCCCCTAATGAATTGACTTAACTGAATAAATTTGTTTTCTGTTTTAGCCTCTTGTAAATAACGCTAAAACTCTGTATCATCCGCCGGTTGGCTTTGACCGACCTTGTCTTACCAACCTGTGGCTTAGTTTGCACTCTGTATATTAAGGATCGTTTTGTTTTGGGCCGTTAGCTCAGCGGTAGAGCACTACATTTGCAATGTAGGGGTCGTGGGTTCAAATCCCTCACGGTCCACCAGGTATTAGATTTCAGGTCTAAGATTTAAGACTTAAGATATCTTACATCTGACATCTCATATCTTTTGATCTGAGATGGCACTTTAAAAACTAGAAAGAACGTCTTACTTCAGAACTCTTTGCGCAAGCGAAGAAGTCTGAAGTTAGTGAAAAAATCTACTCGAAGCATCAAGTGGATGCCTTGGTCTTTTTGGCCGAAGAAGGACGTAATTGGCTGCGATAAGCTCGGGGCAGGTGCCAATAACCGCTCATCCCGAGATTTCCGAATGGGGCAACCCCTCCTTTTAGGAGACCTCTACGCTGAATACATAGGCTAGAGGAGGTAAGCGCCCGAACTGAAACATCTCAGTAAGGCGAGGAAAAGAAAACGATAATGATTCCGTAAGTAGCGGTGAGCGAAAGCGGAGAAGCCCAAACCTTTTAAGTAATTAAAAGGGGTTGTAGGGCCTTTCTTACTTTAATGTGAAAAGAGTCTAAAAATTTCGACGGTAGCAGAACAAGCCGGAATGCTTGGCCATAGACAGTGATAGCCTGGTAAGCGAAACCTTCGAAACTCTTGAAAGGTTCCTGAGTACCGCGGAGCACGTGGAATTCTGCGGGAATCTACCGGGACCATCCGGTAAGGCTAAATACCAAAAAGGACCGATAGTGAACAAGTACCGTGAGGGAAAGGTGAAAAATACCCCGGTGAGGGGAGTGAAATAGTTTCTGAAACTTGATGCTAGCAAGCAGTCGGAGCCTTGATTTATCAGGGTGACGGCGTGCCTCTTGAAGAATGAGCCTGCGAGTTGTCTGTATCCGCATAGTTTAACCTCGTTAATGAGGGTAGGCGTAGTGAAAGCGAGCCCTAACTGGGCGTTTAGCGGAGGCAGTCAGACCCGAAACCAGGTGAGCTAACCATGTCCAGGGTGAACCAGTTGTAAAAGACTGGGGAGGCCCGCACCCGTATACGTTGCAAAGTGTTGGGATGAGGTGTGGTTAGAGGTGATATGCCAATCGAACCTGGAGATAGCTGGTTCTCCCCGAAATGCATTTAGGTGCAGCGGTAAATTTTAAGTTCTGGGGGTAGAGCGACTGAATGGAATTGTGCGGGGCAACCCGTGCGTTCTAACCAAACTCCGAATACCAGAATGTATAATTTGCCAGTGAGTCTGCGCGGGCTAAGCCGCGTGGTCAAAAGGGAAACAACCCAGATCGCTAGTTAAGGTCCCTAAGTTCAAGCTCAGTGTTAAACGTAGTGTACTTCCTTAGACAGACAGGAGGTTGGCTCAGAGGCAGCCATCCTTTAAAGAGTGCGTAACAGCTCACTGTTAGATTTGGGAAGTATGCGCGAACAATGTAACGGGGCTCAAGCTTGACACCGAAACTACGACTTCGCATTTATGCGAGGGGTAGGGGAGCGTTCTGTATGCCTTGAAGGTGAACTGTAAGGTTTGCTGGAGCGTACAGAAGTGAGAATGCAGGCATGAGTAGCGTAATTCGGGTGAAAACCCCGAACACCGAAAGTCCAAGGTTTCCTGGGCAACGTCAATCGTCCCAGGGTTAGTCGGTCCTAAGTCGAGGCCTCAAGTGGCGTAGGCGATGGACAAGCCGTCTGAAATTCGGCTACAGGATTGTTTCGATCAAGACACAAAGGGTTAACGAGAGTGGAGAATTCTAGCACCGCTACGCAATGGTGTTTAAGCAGTAAGGAAGTGGCAGTTGGCAAATCCGCTGTTATGTTTATTCAAGCTGCGATGAATCTTGTAAAACGAAAGTGGCACAGGATTAGATAAGCTTCAGTCTTCAGGAAAATGCTCGTTGTGGAGAACAATCTTACCGTACCGCAAACCGACACAGGTGGACTGGTCGAGTAGACCAAGGTGAACGAGATAACCATCTTTAAGGAACTCGGCAAAAAAGCTCGATGTATCTTCGGAAGATATCGTCCCTAGCCATGCCGCTAGGGCGCAGCGAAAGACTCTCAAGCGACTGTTTAACAAAAACACAGGGCTATGCAAACCTGAAAAGGGAAGTATATGGCCTGACGCCTGACCAGTGCCGAAAGGTTAAGGAAGCCTCTTCACGGGGGTGACCGAAGCCACGGTAAACGTCCGCAGTAACTATAACTGTGCTAAGGTAGCGAAATTCCTTGTCGGGTAAGTTCCGACCTGCACGAAAGGCTGAACGACTTGAGAACTGTCTTGAAGGTGGACTCGGCGAAATTGAGATGGCTGTGAAGACGCGGCCTAGATATGCCAGGACAAAAAGACCCCGTGGAGCTTTACTACAGTTTGGCCCTGCATTAGGTTTGAAGATGTGTAGCGTAAGAGGGAGCTTCGGCGCCAATGAAACACCTCTCTTCTTCAAATTTGATGCTAAGATTGACCCGTGAAACCGGGCAATTGACAAGGTCTGATGGGTAGTTTGACTGGGGCGGTCGCCCGCTAAAAAGTAACGCAGGCGCCCAAAGGTTAGCTTAGCGCGAATGGAAACCGCGCTAGACGTGCAAAAGCTAAAGCTAGCTTGACTGCGAGACCTACAAGTCGAGCAGGTGCGAAAGCAGGGTTTAGTGATCCTCCGTGTCCCGAATGGAAGGGCCGGAGCTTAACGGATAAAAGCTACCCCGGGGATAACAGGCTTATGGTGTCCAAGAGTTCACATCGACGACACCGTTTGGCACCTCGATGTCGGCTCGTCTTATCCTGGGTGGGTAGTACCACCCAAGGGTTGGGCTGTTCGCCCATTAAAAAGGTACGCGAGCTGGGTTCAGAACGTCGTGAGACAGTTCGGTCTCTATCCGGCATATCCGCATGAGTTTTGAGTGGGGCTACTCCTAGTACGAGAGGACCGGAGTGGAACAGCCTCTAGTGTATCGGTTGTCCAAGCTTGGGCAGTGCCGAGTAGCTACGCTGTGTTCGGATAAGCGCTGAAAGCATCTAAGTGCGAAGCCGGCCACAAGATTAGAACTCAATGGAGCCTCGTGCTCCGAAAGGATCGTGGAAGACTACCACGTTGATAGGCGGTAAGTGTAAGACTGGTAACAGTTTCAGCTAAACCGTACTAATTATCCAATCTGATTTTTTCTCTTTCGTTCTTTCTAGTTTTTAGGGCGCTATTTTTAGCTCTAAGTTTTAGGATCTAAGATTTAAGATATTTTAGGTCTGGAATACTTAAAAATTAAACAAGCGGTTTTAGGTTAGAGTATTAAGATAATTTATATCTTACGACTTAAGTCTTATAACTTTAACCTAAGGCCGTTAGAGCGAGGCGGAACCACCTCTTCCCATTTCGAACAGAGAAGTGAAAAGCCTCAGCGCCGATGATACTGCAGCTACTCAGCTGTGGGAACCTAGGTCACGGCCACTTTACGAAAGAACCCACCGCAAGGTGGGTTTTTTCTTTGAAAAGGGTTAAACTTTATTTATGGACCCTGAAACCGGTGAAGTTCCCAAACAAGCAGCTAGCTTTAATGCGGCGGCGGCAAAGGCAAAGTTCGAAGCGGATTTAAATAAGGAACAAACGAACCACCCGGCCGAAGAACTATCCAAAAAGACGGAAGCGAAAGAAAGCGAGCCACAGGATTTAGAGGATCAATTTTTGTATCACGGTACGAATGCTGCGTTTGAAGACGAATTGCACTCTGGTGCAAGCGACCACAATGTTGGCGGTAGCGCGGTTTATCTAACCCCGAGTCCGGAGCAGGCACATCATTATGCCCATTTTGGCGGCGGTCTTCACAATGAAAATAAAAATGAGCAACATTACAACATCCACAGATACAGACTTAAAAGAGGAACAAGGATTCTTGATTTAGATGAGCCGTTGCCCCCAGAGGAAACGGAGCAAATAATATTGAAGAAATACGCTTCTCCAGCTTTAGCTAGTGAAGAAGCAGCAAGGTATAAGCGACATTATGAAGGGCGTCTCCCTCAGCCCGCAGAGGAGTTCTTAACTGGTCTTATGGATCTTAACAACGGTGACGACCGTCAACTGTTAGAGCAGATGGCTTACAAGGGAATCAAGAGAGCCCATCTTAAAATGAACGGACAGGTTGCTTTGGAAGTAGCAATTTGGGATCCGAGCGTCTTGGTTCCTGCTATCGGAGGCAAAGCAGAACCAAGAACTGACGGTAGGCTAACTCAAGAAGCGAGCGACTATTTGAAGGGTCATGAAAAAGCTAAAAGAACTTTTCATGGTCGTACCTATAGTGATAGTGATTTTTATGAAGATTTGCCAGTATTAAAAAGAATGGCTTGGGAAAGCGGGATTTCTTTAACCGGTGAAGAGACCGGTAGGGAGATAATGGAAACTTTGAAGGCTAGGAATGATGCTGACAAACAGAAGGATGTCTAGACGTTTTTGGGATTGATTTGCTTAGATTCTGCGCCCCTAATCGGGGCTAGAAATTACCCACCGCAAGGTGGGTTTTTTCTTTGTTGAATATCTGTATAATAGTAGCGATCAAAAAAAGCAGCATGACTGCTAATGGAATGGAGAGGGAGATGTCGCAACTTAAGGCTGCAGTGATTTTCGATGGTCAGTCCAATGCCGAGGTGGATCAGATCGAACAAGCCTTGGAATGTCCGGCTGTACGCAGTCGGTTCCGAGAGGCTTCGAGCTTCGGGGTTGATCTGGCAGGGTTGTTTCGCACCGCTCCGCCTGAGGTTCTGAACAGCCCGGCCGCCCATGTCCTCCATTTTGCGGTGGCGGTTGGTCTCTTTGACGAACTTCGTGCCCGTGAAGTGGTTCCCTCAGTTGTCAGTGGTGCGAGTCTTGGGCAGCTGAGTGCTCTGACCGCGGCCGGGGTGCTGAGGTTTGAAAGGGCGCTTGAAATCGTCAAGAGGCGTTCTGCAATCATCGCCTCAGCGACCCGAGATTTCAAAGGCTTGACCATTCAGGTTCGTGGTAGCAACCCTGATTTGCTTGAAAGGGTCACTCCTTTTCTGACCTCTCGGGTCAGCGTGGCTATCATCAACAGCAGCACGAGCCTGAACCTGACCGGCCCGAAGGAAGAAGTTGAAGAAGTGGAGACTGCTCTCAAGCAGTTAGCTGGCGTCAAGGTCTTCCGCCTTCCCTTTGCGGTCATCTCTCACTCACCTTTGCTCAAGGCGTATGAGAGTGGGATGACTCTCATTCTGGCGATTCGCAATCGAGATGCGGAGAATGCAGTTTTCCATTCAGTTCAGATCCCAGTGATCTCAGATCTGGACGGTGATCTCTTCTCACGTTTCGGGGGTCCCTTCAGGAAGATCCTCAAGAAGCAGCTTTCGAGCACCATCAATTGGCCGGCGGTGGTGCAGCGTCTTCGAAGTTTCGAGCCGACTTACGTTGTCAATGTCGGCCTGAACCCCTATCTCTGGCGCGACACAGCCAAAGAGTGGCCTGAGATCAGTGTTCTCAAGGTCTCAGACATGGCTAGCGTTGAGGCTGTCGTCAGGGCGTTGCGGAGTTAAGGAGGGATTGGACCCGCTTTGAGTTTTGACTCGGGCGGGTCCTTCCTAGACTGTCTAAGACTAATATTAAATTGTTCGACCCACGGGAGTGGGTTTTTTCTTTGCTCTGAAAGAGGTAAACTTTATTTATGGACTCAGAGACTGGTGGAATTCCCAAAGAAGCAATTGATTTTGATGCCGCTAAGGCTCAAGCCAATTTCCTTGCCAGAGGAGAAACAAACTCAATACAACCCGGATCGTGGGCCTTTCGTCGGAAAGAAGAAAAGGAAGAGAGAGAACGAGTGGAGGGGAGACGACCTCTTGCCGAAAATTTGGTCGAAAAGTATTTCCCCGAAAGCTCGACCCCCGAGAAAGAAAAATACAACCTTAGGAATTTGGTTAGCACTTTAGCCTTTCACGAAATTCCCGAAGATCAACTTGAAGATTTTTTAACTATTCTGTTTGATGGAGCCAAGCAACTTGAAATTCCAGGCAAATCACTTCTTGATACTACTGCTCAGCTGGCTACCATTCCTGAATCAGTTGATAAGGCTAGAATCTATGCAGATTTTGCGAGGACGTGGAGGGAAAAGTTCCTCCAAGAAGGAGACGACACTCAAAAGTACAATCGAAGAGCTGCGTTTTTGGAGTTGACGCGCGATTTATCAGGAAGGAATAGAAGTCCTAGACCACCGGAGATTTCGGCTCAGTCTGCGCAACAAATTTTTGATAATGCAGTTGAGCTGTACAAGGAAGTCTACTCTTTGCCCGAGCAAACCATGGGTTCCCGGGAGCTTGTTAGTAGATCTATGAATGCTGCAAAAGAAACCAATGATCCAGAGCAAATTTTGTTTGCCGCCCAAGTTTTGAAGGACTCGCAGGGTATTGAGAATAAAGAAATTCGCGATAGCTACCTGGCAAATGTTGGTAGGTACGCAAGGCAACACCCTTTGAGCGTATCTAAGCTAAAAGGTATTGAAGAGAAACTTTTACCGGCTATGCTTAATAACGACCCACAGGTAGGAGTACTTTTAAGGGGCGGAAATATTTGGGGTATGGAAAGAGGTGATTTTGGGGTTGGAGACCTTTTGGTCCATTGCTACGCTTCCGAGATAAGTCCCGCCAATCTGAACGAGTTAATGCTAACAGCTCGACAGGTACCTGCAACAACTGTTTCACGGTTAGAGCAGAATCGAAAAGATGCCTTGATCATGGCAGGACCCTTTGGAGCCTTGAGAGATTTTATTCACGATCAGAGGCCAGGAGTTCATGAGGTTTTGGCATCTATGGTTGAGTATTATGATACTGGAAAAGCGGAGAATCTTCAGAAGTTAATCGGACAGACAGAGGGTTATTTAGCTGATCCAAGGAGACAAGACGCAATTTTGGATAGGTCTCGTTATGATCAGCTCGCTACTGAGGCTTCGCGTAATGACGACGCGGAGCCAATACCGGTGATCGACTATCTTCGTAGACTTGAGAAGAACACTCGTCCGGTTGATGAGACACCACCGGCAACTGCGGATCAAGAGCTAAACCAAAAACTAAAAAACGTTTTTGAGACTAAAGGCACAGAAAAAGGTAGGGAAGGCTTAGGTGAGGTGATGGAGAATATTAATCAGAAACTTTTAAGTCAGATGCAGAACCATGAGATTGGAATAGATCCAAGTATGGTTGAGGCAATTTCTTGGGCAGAGCAGCAGGGTTTTCAGGTTCTACAAAAACTAAACTATGAAGGCCAACTTGGAGCCTACAGGCAAGAATGGTTCCATTCTCTACTTAGGTTTCAAGAACTTACTTCTTCGGCTAGGGATTTTGATGAAGTAGAGTTTAATAGTTTCATTGAAAGAGTGAAAAACGCACCAACTGAGCAAGAGGCTTATCGAATGATTTCGCAAAGGACTTTATTAAACATAGGTGGGTTGGCAGATAAGTACAAACAACAAGGTAGAGAAAGTTGGTCGGGAGCACTTTGGTCAGGTAATATTAATCATGAACTCACAACTTTGGTTGATTTGCGACCAGCAAGTACTGCTTTGGGGCGTAGAGATAGGGAAGAAAAGTTAAATCCTGAAAAACGTTTGCCTGGGGACTAAGCTGCTTTTTCGGCCAGTTTGGAGGTGGTTTCGTAGGCAGCTTTGAGGACTTCTTCGATTCTTTCTTCGCGAAGAACGAATTTTTTCATTTCCGCGATTTCGGCAGTAGTTTTGGTGGCTTGATTCCAGGGGCTCACGTCAGCAAGGGAATCAGGATCATTATCACCAACCAAATCAGCCAAAGATTTAAGCTCCGGTTTTTCGTATTTGTAGCTGATCGTTCCGATTGAAGTTTCGAAGCTTTCCCCAAAGGTTTTTTTGTCTTCGGCATGAAGATATTTGTAGAGTCTTGAGGCGGCCTCCCCTTTGACAGAGATCAAACTGTTTCCAGGAACCAAACCAACCAAACCAGCTTCTTCAACTGCTTTGATTTGTTGCTCGTGAGATTCTTTAAGAAATTCAGGTGTGTCAATGGGAGGTTCCTTCAAAAAAATGGCGTTGCTAGAACCATCTTTAGTTGGGATACTTCCGGTGAATTGGCCTTGGTAAATTTTGTCTAGTTTGGCAAGTTCTTCAGCTAATTTTTTCCCGTAGTCGCCAGAACTGTCACTACTAGGTACTGGGTTGGGGGTCTCTGGTTGAGGGGGGTTTGCAGCTACCGCTGTCTCGGTGGGTGGGTTTTGATTCTCTGCCTCTTTTTGATCAGTTAAAAAAGCTGGTTTGGGAAAAACCGGTGTTGGTTGGTCTTGGTTTTGAGCAGTATCCATAATTTAGTTTAATTTTGGGCAACGCTTAATAAAAATTTCTTTCCGAAAATTGCCTCGCAGATATAATAAGATGGGCCTTTTCTTTTGTCAACAGGAAATAAGCAAGCCCTTAGCTGTTTTGCGCTTCGTTAGTGTCTTCTTCTCGGTAATTTTTTTCAATCATTTCTTCAATAATCTGACGAGCCTTTAAAGCTTCTTTTCTCGTTAAACGAGTGATGATCATTGGTTCTTCAGTGCGAAGTTTTGGTACCACATGGATATGACCAAAGATCGGACCACAGTCGGCTTCGACTTGAGCAATATCGTGAAAATGCATGTCGCGCAAGCTATTCATTTGTGGACCCAGTCGGGTGACTAAAGTTATTTTATTTTTGTAAACAATCAATTCATCAGGGAAGAGCTGGAAAGGGAAAACTGCCCTCACTTTAAAGACTAAATTTGCATCCTTTGGATCAATTTTCTTCTCTGTTTTAGAAGCAAATTCGGCTAGAGCCTTTTCTTCTAAGGCCTTGGCTTCTTCTGGGGTTAAGGATTCAAACTTTGCCATTCCTAAAATCCTTTTAGCACAAAGAGAGAAAAATTGCTAATGACCTTTCTTATAAAAGCGAGAACGTACTTCACCGACCAAATAAAGAGAGCCAGTTACGACCAGAAGCGAAGAAGTTTCCCGAGCCCGATTTTTGGCCGACAAGAAAGCTTTGGTCAGATTCTCTTCTTTGATACATAAGTCATCTTTGTATATCAAACTACAAATATATGCAGCAGATATTGCTGGGTTTTTGGCCATATCAGTGTTGGCGGTAAACTGACTGGCGAAGATCTTTTCTGCCTTTGGTTCAACAATTTTCAGCATTTCGTTTACATTCTTACCCTTTTTAAAGCTAAGTAAAAAGATCAGTTTTTGTTTTGGAAAAAGTTTTTCGAGTGCGTCAATTAAACTGCTCATTTTCATCGGATTGTGCGCTCCATCGAGTATGGTGGTCGGTTTGGCCGCGACAATTTCTAGACGCCCAGGAACAGCTAAACTTTTTAGGGTATTTTCAACTTTTGCCCAATCAAGTTTAATGACTCCTTGTTTTTCCAAAAGCAAAAGAGCGGCTAGAGCTAAGGAACCGTTTTTAAGTTGAAAACCACCCAGGGGAGCAATTTTTAAGTCAGGATAAAAGTTTTTCCCAAAGACAAAGTCAAACTTGGAGCCTGTCAAAGAAATAGATTTACTTACAAAGCGAAAATCTTTTCCTAGCAAAAAAAGAGGAGAAGAAGTTTTTTGAGCTCTAGCAACGACAATTTTCTGAACTGAGGTTTGGGTGGCACCACTGACGACCGGAATCTTAGGCTTGAAAATTCCAACCTTGTCGCGGGCAATTTTTTCAACCGTACGACCCAGAATTTCAGTGTGATCCAGACCAACGTTGGTTAAAATCGAGAGCAGGGGGATGATGACATTGGTTGCGTCCAGTTTCCCTCCCAGACCAACTTCGACAAGCGCAAAGTTGACCTTTTGTTTATGAAAATAATCAAAAGCGAGAGCAACAAGAGCTTCAAAATAAGTCGGCGCCCCCAAGCCCTTTTTAGCGACTTTATCAATATGCTCGAGAAGAAAGTTGACCTCTTCAACAAAATCCTGATCGGGAATATTGGCTCGATTGATCTGAACTCGTTCAGTGATTTTTTCCAAATGTGGAGAAAGAAAAAGGCCAACTTTTTCACCCTGTCCTTGCAACAAACTAGCCAAGATCATTGCCGTCGAGCCTTTGCCAGCTGTTCCACCCACATGGATTAACTTTAAATTCTTCTCTGGGTTGCCCAAAGCCTTTAGTAAAAGCTTGATGCGCTCAAGTTTGAGAGCTTCTTCGGATTTAAAGTTGGCGGGTATTAAATTTTCCAAATAGTCTTGCGCTTGTCGAAAGGTAGAAATTTTCATTTCCTCTCGCTTTTAACAAAAAGAGGTTTTCTTGTCAAAACCTTGCTAGTTGCAATTCGATCTCAAATACGTTAGGCTAGGAGCACAAAATTTCAAAAAAGGAGCTTAAAAGCTGTATGTCAAAAGTAGTTGTAGATAAAATTAGTTCAAAAATGGCTGATCTCCTGGCCAAAGAGGAGTACAGTCCCAAGGTCATTAACCGGGGACAGGTAGTTGAAGGTTTGGTAGTTGCCAAATATCCCGAGCAGATACTGGTTGATGTTGGGGCCAAAGCAGAAGGAATTATCAGCAGTCGAGAAATTGAATCTGAAGGAGCTAATATAGAGGACATGAAAGTTGGTGACAAGATCTTGGTTTATGTAGTTTCAGCGGAAGGGGAAAACGGTCAAGCCATTCTTTCTTTGAAGAAAACTGGCGGAGAACGACGCTGGATCACAGCCACCAAAAAAATGGAAACCGGTGAAACCGCCTCAGTTAAAGTTCTTGAATCCAATCGTGGTGGTGTCATCGTTGATTTTGATGGTGTGCGTGGTTTTATTCCTTCCTCACACTTAGTCACCCCTAGTTCCGAAGTGATGGGACGGACTCTTGAGGTCAAAGTCATCGAAGTCGACAAAAAACTCAACCGCCTCGTTTTTTCCGAGAAAGAAGCTCACCCAGAGAGAGCCCTACCCAAGGTTGAACTGCCTTTCAAGGAAGGGGACAAATTGGATGGAGAAGTAACCAAGATGCTACCATTTGGATTCTTGGTCAGCTTACCTTCCGGGGTTGAAGGCTTGGTTCATATCAGTGAGGTCTCCTGGGAAAGAGTTGGAAATCTAGCTGAGATGTACAAGGTTGGAGAAAAAGTAAAAGTAAAAGTAGTCAGTATTGACCCCAGCAGTGGTAAAGTTAACCTTTCAATTAAACAACTTTTACCCGATCCTTGGCAGGAAGCCGAAAGCAAATATCCAATCGGAAAAGAGTTGGATGCCGAAATTTCGCGGACCAGTTCCTACGGAGCTTTTGTTCAGCTAGAGTCTGGAATTGAAGGTTTGATTCACTCCTCCAAGATTCCTTATGGAACCAAACTTGAAGCTGGGTCCAAAGTCCATATTAGTGTAGATATTTTTGATGCCAAAACTCGCCGAGTTGCCTTGCGTCTTGTCACCAAAGAAAAAGACAAAGACTTGCCGGCTCTCAAGGCAGGAGACAAACCTAAAAAGACCAAGAAAGGTTAGGTCATGAGCAAAAGACTGACAGAAAAATTTACGGATCGAGCCAAGAGATCTCTGGCGGTGGCTGCGCGTGAAGCCAAGCAACTAGGCTCAAGCTTGGTTGATACGGAACACATCTTACTGGGTGTTCTTCAAGATGAGACTAGCGTTGCTTTCAAAGTTCTAGCAAGTTTTCAAATCGATGCTATCAAAGTCAAAGAAGCAGTTGTCGCTTCAACAGATCCCAGAGACAAAAGTAATGAAGGTGAGGAGGGTTTTTCCGAAGCAGCTCAGGAATCAATCGCCGCCGCAGCTCTCCAAGCTTATCTTTGGGGTAGTGCCTTTGTCGGAACAGAACACATTCTTTGCGGACTAGCCAAGACCCCTTCTGGGTTGGCTTGTCACATTTTGCGCAGTTGGGGAGTTACCTACGAATCCTTGAAAAACCGAGTTGAAAGCTATTCACCTTATCAAAATCCGACAACCACTCCGAAAGAACCAAACACACCTCTTTTGAATACTTACAGCCGCGATCTGACTGTGTCCGCACGAGAGAAAAAGCTTGATCCAGTTATCGGTCGGGAAATTGAGATCCAAAGGCTGATCCAAGTTCTTTCGCGGCGTACTAAAAACAACCCGGTTCTTTTGGGAGATGCCGGTGTCGGTAAAACCGCCATTGTCGAGGGTTTGGCGCAAAGAATTGTTGACCGAGAAGTCCCCTCCCGCTTCTTCAATACCAGACTAATTAACCTTGATTTAAACGCTTTGGTGGCCGGTACTCGCTTCCGAGGCGATTTCGAAGAACGTTTGCTCGGAATCATGGACGAAATAAAAGAAGCGAGCAATATCATTCTTTTTATTGATGAGATCCAAACTATTGTTGGGGCTGGGGGTGCGGGGGGAGCTTTGGACGCAGCCAATATTCTCAAACCAGCTCTGGCCCGAGGCGAAATGCGCTGTATTGGGGCAACTACAATTGAAGAGTACGCCCACTTTATCGAGGATGATGCTGCTCTTGAACGGCGCTTCCAACCTATTCTTGTTGGTGAGCCCGATGGTGCGACCACAATAAAAATTCTGGAAGGATTGAAGTCACGTTATGAAAACTTTCACGGAGTCAAAATAAAAAAAGAAGCGATTGAACTTTCGGTAAAACTAGCCGCGCGTTACCTCACCGAAAGACACTTGCCGGATAGTGCGATTGATATTCTCGATGAAGCAGCCAGCAAAAAGTCAGTCTCTTTAAACACCTTTAGCAAGGACATCCTAAAAATTGAGGAGTCTTTGCAAAATCTGCGTGATGACAAAGAGGAACTAGTTAAAGTTGAGGAGTATGAAGAAGCCATGGAGTTGCGCGAACGAGAAAAAAGACTTTCAACCAAACTCAATATTATTGTCTCCAAAGATCCAGAACCAAAAAACTCAACTTTTGTTACAGCCGAAGACGTAGCCAGTGTGGTTTCGATGATTACGGGGGTGCCGGTGGAGGAACTAACTAGCAACGAAGCAGAGAGGCTGCTCAATCTAGAAAAAGAATTGGGTAGGAAAGTAGTTGGTCAAGACGAAGTCTTGAAAGATTTGGCTTCAGTGTTGCGTCGCAGCCGCGTCGGTTTGCGTGACCCACGCCGGCCGATCGGTTCTTTTATCTTTCTCGGTACAAGTGGGGTGGGAAAAACCTTGGTGGCCCGAACTCTAGCCGAAGTAATTTTTGAGGACCCAGAGAGCCTAATTAGATTGGATATGAGTGAGTTTTCAGAAAGACACACGGTTTCTCGTTTGGTGGGGGCACCACCGGGCTACGTTGGTTTTGAGGAAGGCGGGGAGCTGACGGACAGATTAAAAAGACGACCTTACTCAGTCATCTTACTCGACGAGGTTGAAAAGGCGCACCCAGAAGTTTTCAATATCCTCTTGCAAGTTCTCGAAGATGGTCAGCTCATGGATGGTAAGGGGCGAGTCATCAATTTCCGCAACGCGATCATCATCATGACAAGCAACGTGGGTTCTCATCTCATTCGCCGTGAAGGAGATATTGGTTTTGTCCACATCAACCCAAGTGAAAAAAGAGCAATCGACGCAACACATAAAGACCTGTCCCAAAAACTAACTGGAGAATTGCGAAAAATGTTTAAAGTTGAGTTTTTGAATCGAGTCGATTCAATACTAGTTTTCAAACCTTTACACAAAGATTCAGTCAAAAAAATCGCCAAACTCCTTTTGGATGAAGTCAAGATCCGTCTCAAAGACTATCGAATTAAACTTGATGTCCAGAACAAAGTTTACGATTTTTTGGTCAAAAAAGGTTTTTCTACTGAGTTTGGAGCTCGTGAACTACGACGCCTTATCCAGGAGGAGATCGAAGATCCGCTCTCCGAAGGGATTCTTTCCGGTACCTTTAGCCAGGGGCAGAAACTTTCTGTCAAAGTTGACCAAGACAAGATCGTTCTCAAGTGAGCCTTGCCAAACCCTCCCCCTCTCTCTACAATGTTTTGACCATGTCCAAAGCCGCGACTATTTATATCTGTCAGCAGTGTGGGTACCAATCACCCTCATATTTAGGGAAGTGCCCGAACTGTGAGAGCTGGGGGTCCTTGGTCGAAACTCTAGTAACTGAGCCTAAAGCCGGTAAAGGTCTAAGCCCAGCTCGGACAAAGCCAGTTAAGCTCGCAGAAGCCTCTCTGAAGCCCCTGAAGAGACTCGAGACTGGTTTGGAAGAGCTTGATCGGGTTTTGGGCGGGGGGATAGTTCCCGGCAGTCTGACCCTGCTTGCGGGCGATCCAGGCATTGGCAAATCTACCCTCTTACTTCAGCTGGCTTCAGAATTTACTTCCCTTTACGTTTCCGGTGAAGAATCAGTCGAGCAGGTCAAGATCCGCTTCAATCGGCTCAAACTCAAGGGTAAATTGATATCAATTTTACCCGAGACGAACCTAGAAAGTATTTTGGCCTCAATTCAAGATGAGAAATACCAAGTTGTGATCGTAGATTCGATTCAAACCCTACTTTCTTCTGAGCTCAACTCAACTCCCGGAAGTATTGCTCAGGTGCGTGAATGCGCCTTTAAACTACAGAGACTTGCCAAGGAACAAAATGTGGCTGTTTTCTTGATTGGGCACGTAACCAAAGAAGGAGCAGTGGCTGGACCAAAGGTTCTTGAGCACCTGGTTGATACAGTCCTTGTGCTTGAAGGTCAACGTGAGTCTGCTTTCCGTTTGCTTATTTCCAGCAAAAATAGGTTCGGTCCGGTTGACGAGATTGGAGTTTTCGAAATGGAGGAAAGCGGAATGAAGCAGGTCAGCAATCCAAGTAAACTTTTTCTCGAGGGTAGGGTTGAGGCTGCAGGTTCAGTTATCTTGCCCGTAGTTGAGGGTAGCCGTGTCTTGCTCACCGAAGTTCAGGCGCTCACCAATTCAACTAGCTTTGGTTTGCCGATTCGCCGCAGCTTTGGTTTGGATCAGAACCGACTGCAACTGCTCGTAGCTACGCTTAACAAGCGGGCTGGGCTCAATTTACAAAATCAGGATGTTTTTATCAATGTTGTCGGTGGTTTGAAGCTAGTTGAACCGGCTGCTGATCTGGCCGTCTGCTTGGCTATTGCTGCGAGCGTGTCCGATAGGGTAATATCAAAGCAAACAGTCTCTTTCGGTGAGGTTGGGCTTATGGGAGAAATACGCACCGTTCCCAACCTAAAGAAAAGAGTAGCTGAAGCTAAAAAGCTTGGTTTCAGCAAATTTATCACGCCAGAGACGGCCCGAACTTTGAAAGAGGCGATCGATCTGGCTTTTGAAAAGAAGTTTTTTACTAAATAAGGGCAAAACGAATTTATCCTGTCTTTATCTGAAAATTGCCCGCCCTGAACTAGATTTAATTTAGCGCAGGGTAAGAAAGGAATTATCTTTATGAGTTCAGGCCCCACCCGCCTGGTTATCGGTGGTATTTTCTGTCTAATCGGATTCTTCTTTGTGCGCACTTTTGTTCATTTGAACGAGAGCGGTTTGCAGTTAGCTGCCTACTTCGGTGCGGTAGTTGTCGGGGGAGCAATCGGGGTCTATTTGATCCCGTTTCTTACAAACTTTCTCGCCGTTCTCACCGCCAATATTTCAAAGAGAGTTGCTGCCGAAGTTTCATCTCAGCTTCGTTTACCCTCGATTCCCAGGCAATTCCCACGACGGGAAAAAGAAAATGGCCAAAAATGGATCAACCCAATCTGTGTTGATACCAGTGCTTTGATTGACGGTAGAATTGCAGAAATCGTCGAATCAGGCTTCCTTTTCGGTACGATCGTTGTTCCCAACTTTATTTTGCTTGAGCTACAGCACATTGCTGACTCAGCTGACGATCTCAAGCGAGGTCGGGGAAGAAGAGGTTTGGAGATAATGGAAATGATCAAAAAATCCAGGTATGTGAAAACGGTCGTTTACAGTGCGCCTGGTGAGGGTTTAAAAAATATTGACGAGAGGCTGCTCAAACTTGCCAAAAACCTCCATGCCAAGATCTTGACTACTGATTTTAATCTGAACAAAGTTGCCACTGTCTCAGGGGTCAAGATTTTGAACGTAAATGAGCTTGTCAACGGGATCAAAACCCCTTTCTTGCCTGGTGAAGAGATTGAAGTCAAGGTTGTTTCTGAAGGAAAAGAAAAAGAACAAGGAGTTGCCTACATGCCGGACGGAACGATGATTGTGGTCGAGAGAGGAGCTGGCTACGTAGGTAAGAAAATAAAAGTTGTCGTTTCTCGCGTCTTTCAGACCGTTGCTGGACGCATGATTTTCGTCCAAATCCCCGAACAAGTTACTTCCCACAAATAGACCGCTTTTTTCTCTAGCCACAAATTGCTGTACCAAACTTATAACAGAACCCTTGAGAGGAAAAGCCATTGGGAAGATCCACTAACTATCCACAAAAGGAAAAACAGCTATTTTTGAAGCTAAATTAACTATGGGGTAGAGGAAGAAGAGGACAATCTTTTGCTATAGGGTTGACAAAACTTGACAAAACAACTATAATATGCCAAGATACCTCCAGTGAACGTTAAAGGTAGCTGGTGTATCTAGCTCTTTTAACAAAACAGGAACTGCCTTTTAGGTAGGCCTTGAGAGATTCTCGAACGGGCAGGGCGAGAGTCTTGACCCGCCATCTGGCGGGTGGAATTATCCGAAAAAGCCTAACTGTTTTCTTGACAGGATATTTGAGGGGTAGAAAGTAAAACTCTTCAAAAACGAAGCACCACCATGGCCTGTGGATCAATAGTCGCCGATGGCGGTGCCCCGGGAATACATCTGGACAGCAGGTGTACTCTTTAATGATTATTAAGACAGCAACGAAAACAAAAATCAAGTCTGAAATGATCCTGACAAGAAAAGACGAAGCACAGTTATAACAAATAGTGAGTCCGAGGCATCCTAATTCGAACCTAGAAATGTTTAAGCAGAGGTCCCGGCGTCTGGTTTGGGGTAACACTCTTACTGGGCGCTGAGATCTCTGCTTAAGTTTTGCAGGATCGAAAAAGGGTGTTTTATGACAAGAAATTGACCAAGGCCTTTACAAGGCCTTTTTTTGTGCCTAAAAAAGGTAATTTTGTGCCTAGAGAAAATTTGAAAAATAAACAACTGAGATTTTTATCGCACCTTTAATAACCAGTTTTTGGGTAAAAAAACTGATCATAAATTCGAAGCTATGAGTGTTTCTCCTTAGCCTCAAGAAGGGCAACCACTAGTTAAAAAACTCTTTAATTGGTGGTTGCCCTCACTCGAGGCGCAAAATTGAATTCAAATGGAGGAGCATCATGCCTAGCGAACTTCCCGGGGGTCCAATCCTGATCGTCTACGTTGCTGCTGCTGCCTTCATGGTAGCTGGACTAATCTGGAACCTCAAGTGGAGGAAGAAGAAGCGGTCTGAAGCCGACGACGCCTTCATGATCGCCCATCGGCTTGCCGCGGCGAACCCAAACCTCAACCGCTACCAGCGTGAAGCAAACTACTTTCGCTTCACGGCCATGGTGCTGGAAGGGAGGGGTTCAGCAGTGGTGAGTGAGCACATCGGCTACATCCTTGAGGCTCTCGAAAACGGGCCGCAGCTTGTGGCGCAAGGAGGTGGAACTCCTTAACCATCAAGGTAAACCGAACTCATCAACAGGAGGAAAACGATGAATACCGGAAACAAACTGATGGGGTTGGGGGCGTTCCTCTTCGCCATCGCAGTCGCACTGACCTTCGCCATGGGCGGAGAGAAGGTGTTGACAGGCAATGACGTGGGCTTCCGAGTCCCGTTGAGGCCTGCTGACCCTTCGATCGCCGAGTCCTTGCCTTGCAAGGAAGATGAAGGTCAGTTGGTTGTACGCCCCCTGAACCGCCTTACTGGCAGCCTTTACAAGGGTCTCCAGGCAACGGCGGTGTACGGGTCTGAGCCTCTGCGCGGAAAGACGCAGGACGACGGCACGATCGTGTTCAGTGGAGTGCCGATAGGTGCTCAGCCGGCCGTCATCTTCGAGAGTAACGAGTTGGTCTGGACGGGTGATCGTATCTCCGAAAAGCACGTCCCGCTGCAACGCAGCCATGAGGACTGCACTGCGGAGACGGCGGTCTACCTTGTTCCGCTCAGTGATCCGAAACCGACCGACTATACGACCAACATCGATCAGGACGGGTGGGGTCCGCAGTCGGCACCAGCGCCTTTGGCTCTCTTGCCCGGCCACGAACAGCAGCTGGTGAGTTCAGTACCGATCGCGCCAGACCCGAGCGCGGAACAGTTCTTCATGGGTCTCGACCCGCGAGAGCAAACTCGAGTCACTATGAACTGTAACGGGTTCAAGGTCGACGCTAATTCGGATCCGAAAGAGCTGATCTTCGACTACGATGAGGCCGTGAGCAAGGGCTTTATCAGTCAGCTCGAGGCGGCTGGTTTCGATTTCGAGAAGGGTCCGGGTGGAAAGCTTCTCATCAAGGGAAGTGGCTACAAGGTGAGCGTTCTTCTGGACGCAGGTAGCTGCGACACCCGTTTGGCAGGGGGCTTTAGCTTCAGCGGTGAGCCAGCCTCAATCGTCCAGCTCTTGGACGGTACGGTGGCAGTTTTAGACGACAAATGTCTGAACCTGATCACCCCCACGAAACCGCCTGAGGAGACACCAACCCCGACCAACACCCAGACCAAGACGGTCACTCCGACGGGGACAGTACCGGCAACAGGTACGCCAACGCCTACCTCGAGCCCAACGAACACACCGAGCCCGACGAAGACTTTCACACCGACGAAGACGCCGGTCGTGAAGGAATTCCCGTCGTCGACACCGAAACCGCCGACCAGCACACCGGTGCCCTCGGCTACGGCAACTCCCGGTTGTCCAGGAGACTGTACACCGCCGCCGACGATAGCACCGACTAAAACGCTAGCGCCGGTTACGAATACGCCAGCGCACCCGACGAACACGCCGATACCGTGCGACTGTCACAAGACGCCAACGATACCGGTGCCGACACCAACGGACTACCCAACCGAGGTGCCCACGCCGACACCCTGGATAGTCTGACGAATGAGTAAAAGAGAGGGAATACAGGGAGACAGGAATAGAGATCAAAAGACTTGTAGTGGCAACACTGAAGTCTTCCTGCCCCTCTCTTTGAGCAAATCAAGCAAATTGGTTTTCTCGGAAAGGGGAGAACAAAGAACTACAAAGCCGATAGAGAGAGCTTTGGCTTGTTTGTTGATAAAGTCACTATTACGCTCTTAAATTAAGGTATAAGGCCTTTGCCAGCCCCCAAGGGTAAAGAACGCAGGGCTTGACAAGGACCTATAGTGTAGGATATAATACTTGTACTTTTAACTCCCGCCCCGCTTTCAGAAGCGCTTATAAATTTGCCTGACCCAAGTTCTGTAAGTAAAAAAATATGTTGAAAAAATTAACAGCGAGTTTGCTTACTGCCATTTTATCATTACCACTTTCTTTAGGGGTGGTTTCTCCATTGGCTTCTGTTGCCAATGCTACGGCTCCTCATTACACTCCAACTTTTGGAGTTGATAAGGATCAAGCTAAAGCAGGAGATACTCTCACCTATACTTACAACGTCAAAAACGATGGTCAAGTTGATCTTACCAGCGTCTTTTTGGCTGGAAATCTTTCCAACTACATTACTTTGAAGCCTGGTACAACTACCGCTACTAAAGGTTCTACTTCTGTAACTGGATCTGATGCTTGGATCACTGACGGTCTCAACCTCGGTGGTCTTAAAGTTGGGCAAAGTGCTTCTGTAACTTTCAAAGCTACAGTTAAAGCGGGTGTTGCCGCTGGCTCTCTTATTCAAACTGTGATGCAAAGCAAAACAAATGAGCTTCCAAACTGGATTCAATGTGCTGCTTATACCAATGTGGGTGCTACTTTGCAGTACAAACCTTCTAAGAGTGTCGACAAGGCGACCGCGACTATTGGGGACACTTTGACCTACACTTTGAAAGTAAAGAACAGCGGTGACTTGCGTCTGCACGATGTCTCTATCGCGGAAACCTTACCGACCAACGTTGACTACATTGCTGGCTCTACTGTCTCAACCAAAGGTAGTTCTACAGTTAACGTTACCGACGCTTGGATTGCTGATGGAGTCAATCTGGGAAGCTTAGAAGTTGGACAAACTGCAACCGTAGTCTTCAAAGTCAAAGTTTCTGACTCTGCTAAAGACGGTGACACACTTCAAAACGTTGGACACTTCACAGCTAAAGAGTTGCCAAATGAAATCCAATGTGCTGCTTTGACCAAAGTTGTCGTTCCTAGCAAAAAGGGTTACATCAAAGTCATCAAGTTTGAGGACTTCAACGGCAACGGTGTCAAAGATGGCGCTGACAAAGCTCCAAAGACAAGCTTTACCTTCCGTGTCGTTGGTATGGGTCTTGATTTCACTTTGACTACCAATGCTAAAGGTACAGCTGTCAGTGGTGCCCTTCCAGTTGGAAGCTACACTGTAACTGAGAAAAGTAAAGCCGGTTGGACGGCAACTACCGCTAAGACGGTAACTATCGAAGTCGAAAACAACAAAGTTACCGAGGTGCGCTTTGGTAACAAGCAAGCTGGTAAAGTTCTGCCAACAGAACTTCCCAACACTGGTCCTGAACTATTCCTCTTAGGTCTGCTTGGTATCGGTCCGGCTGGACTGGTCATCAAGAAGCTTAAGAGCCGAATCTAAGAAGCTTAGAAACTGATCTCCTGCCCGATCGGTTTTTAGCCTGTTGGAAAGAGAAAAGGCAGTCTATTGACAAGAGGTAGTGCAGAGTGTTTTAATGAGTGCGTTCTCAAACCTCACTTCAGTTTCCCTAGAATTTAAAACAGTGAGCTAGCCCAAAAAATAAAATGCCAAGAACTGCAAAAGAAAAAACTGATACCAAGGTTTCTTCGGATGAAAAAGTCCTTGAGGAAACTCCACAAGAAATAGCAACACCAGAGACTCCGAAAGGGAGTGACTTTGACTACGAAACTCGCGATAGTTTTGATAGTTTGGCTGCCCCAAGTACACGCGGAAAAGGTGTGCTCGAAATGATGCCGGAAGGTTACGGCTTTTTGCGGGCCAACGGTCTGACTGCCGGTAACGGAGACATCTATATTTCCCAATCCCAAATTCGTCGTTTTGATATTCGAGCTGGAGACAGTGTTGAAGGGTTGGTTCGTCCTCCCAAAGACACCGAGCGTTATTTTGGTATGCTCAAAGTTGAGAAGATCAATGATGTCAGCCCAGATCAGGCGATGAAAAGACCAAAGTTTGAAAACTTAACCGCCGTTTATCCTGACAAACAACTCAAGCTTGAAACCGGTAAACTACCCCTTTCGACCAGAATGATTGACCTGCTTGCGCCGATTGGTTTCGGACAGAGAGGTATGATCGTCTCCCCACCCAAAGCAGGTAAGACCACGATTCTTAAAGACATCGCTCACGGTGTTGCCACCAACTACCCTAAAGCGCATTTAATGGCCGTCCTGATCGGTGAGAGACCTGAAGAGGTGACCGACATTACCCGCAACGTCAAAGGTGAAGTCCTTTCCTCAAACTTTGATGAGCCGGCTGAAGCCCAAACCAGGGTTGCAGAAGTTGGTTTGGAAAGAGCCAAGCGCCTAGTTGAAAAAGGGGAGGACGTCATCATTCTTTTGGACAGTATTACTAGACTGGGACGTGCCTACAACTTAGCCTTACCACCTTCAGGAAGAACCCTTTCCGGAGGTTTCGACCCAATCGCTCTTTACCCACCCAAGAAATTCTTTGGGGCCGCCCGAAATTTTGAAAAAGGTGGCTCGTTAACAATTCTGGCAACTGCCTTGGTAGACACCGGAAGCAGAATGGATGATCTCATTTACGAAGAATTCAAAGGAACAGGAAACATGGAGCTCCATCTCGACCGCTCGCTGGCGGAAAGAAGAATCTTCCCCGCTATTGATGCGTCGAGATCTGGTACCAGAAACGAAGAGCTACTTCTTGGTGAGAAGGATCTTCAACAAGTTTGGCGCTTGCACCGCATGTTGGAAGCTCTGAACGAGCTGGAAAGAACCGAACTTCTCATTGAAAGACTTTCAAAATCAGGAAGTAACGAAGAATTCCTCGCTTCCCTTCATAAGGGCGACTAAATTTACCCAATATTAACTAAATATTTTGTTGCAACAACCAATTGAACTATGGTTAGCAGACTAGTCCAGAGAGTGGTAAGTTAAATTGGCCAAGACTTGCTAGTCTATGTTAGAATAAAAGTTGTTAAAAAGTTAGTCGTTTGAGCCACTGCCTGGCAAGCAAAGGCAACTATTTAACGGAGGGCACCCAGCGCTTTGTTGGTCAGTCTAGACAGTTTAGACATTTAGGATTGGTTGACAAAGTGCTGGGTATTTTTTCGATGGAACAACCCATCAAAGAGGACAGCAGCGACAATCTTTACAGCTACAATATCACTTCAAGTTTCCTAGATCTCGCTTCTTACAGTGAAGAGGGCTACGCAGTCAAAGAAAGAAAAGGTCTGCTCTTTCAGACTAGACTGGTTCTTCAGGTGCTCTTAGGTTGGCTAGGGTCCCTAGTCTTGGTGAGCTGGGACAGCCTGAGATTTCTTTTTGCTTACGCTTTCTTCATACAAAAGAAAGCAGTTGCCCTGGTTCATTTTCTTGATCTCTCAAAGGATCAGGCGGTTCATTTTATGATGTGGCGCCGCGGAGTTCTTTTTCGACCCGCCACCCACGGTGGGTTTTTGGCTCTTGGGGCGCTGGCGATTCTCGTTGGAGGGATTTTTTCTAAAGTTGAAATTGCGGCACAAGATTTAACTGCTTCTGAAAACCTAGTTTCAGCCCCCAACACCCCGGAGACGATTATTCCTCTGGGGCGACCACGCTCCGAGATCGTAAAGTATCAAGTAAAAAATGGTGACACTATTTCCTCAGTCGCCAAAAAATTCTCAGTTTCGGCTGACAGTATCAAGTGGGCCACCAGCTTAAAGGCAGACAAAATCAAACCAGGAGAAACCCTGAAAGTACCTCCGGTGACAGGAGTAGTCTATAAAGTTGCCGCCGGCGATACTCTAGCTAGTGTGGCAGCCAAATACTCAGCTGATAAACAAACGATTGCCGACTACCCGTTCAACTATATCGACGCAACTCTGCAGTTAAAGTTGGGACAAACCCTGGTAGTTCCCAACGGCAGTATTCCTGAGCCCAAACCGGCGCTTGCCACTCCGGCTCGATCCTATCTTCCAAATCTGGTAGCCCACGGTAGCGGTGCTTTGGCATGGCCAGTCCGCGGCTGTCAAATCAGTCAGTATGCTTCCTGGTTCCACCCTGCCATTGACATCGCTTGTCCTTATGGGACTGCCGTTTACGCAGCCGATTCCGGCCGGGTCATTGTTGCTAAAAAACTCGCTTACGATTTTGGTTGGCACGTTGTCATTGATCACGGCAACGGGATGACCTCACTCTATGCCCACATGTCAGCTCTTTACCCGAGGGTCGGGGATAATATCGGCCGCGGGCAATTGGTTGGGGCAGTTGGAACTAGTGGACGAGCGACTGGTCCTCACCTGCACTTCCAGGTTACAAGAGCAAGCAGCAGTCTCAACCCAATGTCGTTGCTGCCTTAAACCATCTTTAACCTTTCCCAAAATTCCTTTAAGCTTAAGCAATGATTGATAGCGTTCAAATAAGTCTAAAAGCCGGTCGAGGAGGAAACGGTCAAGTTTCCTTCAATCGCATGACTGGCAAGACTTACGGGCCTCCTGATGGGGGCAACGGCGGTAAAGGGGCAGACCTTTACTTGGAAGCAACTTCTGATTTAAATACCCTTTTACCGTTTCGTTTCAGTAAAGTTTTTGAAGCAGAAAATGGAGAAAACGGTGGTAAAAACAACAGACAAGGCGCTGCCGGCTCTGACCGGGTTCTAAAAGTTCCGGTTGGGACTATCCTCAAATCAATCAAAGGCGAGAAGCTTTTTGATTTGGAAGTCGAAGGTAAGAAGGTTTTAGTTGTCCAAGGAGGTAAAGGAGGGCGGGGCAACGCTCACTTGCCTCACTCACAGCTTTCTGATCCCAGGCCAGGGAAAAAATGGGACTATCTAAAAACGGCTGAGAAGGGTGCTGCCGGGGAAGTGATCGAACTAAACTTAGAGCTGCAGGTATTGGCCGACGTTGGTTTAATTGGTTTGCCCAACGTGGGCAAGTCAACCTTGCTGTCAAGGTTAACTGCTGCCAAACCAAAGATCGCTGATTATCCCTTTACCACCCTAGAACCGAATCTCGGCGTGATGAACTACGGAAGGGGAAACACACAGTCTTTGGTTCTCGCTGACATTCCAGGGCTGATTGAAGGGGCTTCAGAGGGGAAAGGCCTTGGAGATCAGTTTTTGCGTCACATTGAGAGAACTAAATTGCTGGTGCATGTTTTGGCTGTAAATGAAGCAGACTTACTTAAAAACTACCAAACCATTCGAGAAGAACTAAAGGCCTATGATCCGACCGTTACTACCAAAAAAGAAATCGTCGTCCTCAACAAAGCCGACCTGGTTACACCAAAAGAAATGAATGAGAAGGTAAAACAACTGTCAAAATTAAAAATAAAGCCACTCGTGATTTCAGCTGCGGCTGAGATTGGTTTGGATGAGTTGAAAAAGAAAATCGTCCAGGCCAGTAAATAAGGTTAGATTTCTACACTTTGTCCGTCGTCGAGGACAATTACTTCGACTTTTTCTGGGGCTTGGTTAGCAAACTCATTTGGGTCCGCTTTCCAGGCCGAGTAATGAATCGGAACGATGCGTTTTGCACCTAGGGATTTTGTTAATTCCCAGGCCTGCGGAAAGCGAACTGTCGGCCCGGCAATAGGAATAGCAGCACTTTCAATTTTTAGATCAGCAATTTTGATCCCGTCTCCCGGATCGAAAAAGATTCCGTTTATTACATAACCAGTGTTGGGTGGGCCGTCTCTACGCTCTGGTTCCAAGTCCATATGGAGCCCGCACTTTCCGTCTTCGGTGATTGTTTCTGTGGTGACTCTGTTATTACAACCACGGCACCAAAGACCTTGAAAGTGGGCTAGGTCTATGGGTAAAATTTTGAAATTTTCCACCTCGAATTCGACCCGGTCTTGAACAGGGTTAACTTTTATCCCAGACTTTGCAGCTAGTTTTACTACCGCTGAGTTAGCATAAATAGGTAGTGAGGTAAAAGCCTTGAGGTGTTCGGCGTCGAAGTGATCTGGGTGTTCGTGAGTAATTAAAACAGCATCAACTTTCCCCAGATCAGCAGCGGAAAATTTCTCAAAGGTATAGACTCCCGGATCAATCATCAGGTACTTACCATTTTCTTCGATTATTAAATTGGATTGGGGGAATTTAGTTATTTTCATAGTTTTGGTGGACCGAGGGAGATTCGAACTCCCGGCCTTTGCAATGCGAATGCAACGCTCTACCAACTGAGCTATCGGCCCCGGATGAAATTGTTAATGGTGGACCGGAAGAGACTCGAACTCTCAACCCCCTCCATGCCATGGAGGTGCGCTACCATTGCGCCACCGGCCCAAAGGTTGGAAGCATTCTATCAAAATGTGGGATTGAACTCAAGCTAAAGAGCTATTTTTAACTTTTATTGTTTTGGAGCTGCTGATTTACTTGCTTCTTGCGCTTTCTTCTTGATCTCATCCAGCAGTTTTTGCGCTTCCTCTTTTTTCGGATAGCCGGTAGGTACCTGATTGCCGGGCAAAATTTCTAGGTAAGCACCCAACTCGTTGACAGCCTGATTTAGACTGTCCACCCCACCTTTGGCGATGAAAGCTTGAGCTAGATCGTAGCGAGCTGGTAGATAGTCAGCTTTAGCTTGAGTGGCCGACTGCAAGAGTTTAATCGCATTTTCGTAATCCTTTTCAGAGTAATAGAGGGTTGCTAGCGACTGATAAAGCTGCGGGTTGAGCGGGTCGAGTTGAATCGCGCGGATGTAAGTATTTTTGGCGTGAATGAGGGCATTGGCTCTTTGATCCCCACCAATATTGCTGTAGATCAAAGCTAAAGATTCCCAGTTGGCCACGTTGAGGTTGCTGGTCCCAGGAACTTTCTTGATAGTGATCACACCCAGACCGCGAGTTTCATAGCCAGAGGCGATTTTACCCTCATTTTGTGCTTCACCAATCAAACCGACCAGAGTGTTTTGCTCATCTTTGGTGAGTTTACCTCTTTGACTGATTGATTTGGCCAAAGAAAGGTCAGTCAACATCAGGGTGCGGTGGTAAAGGTCAAAGTAAGAGTTGCTACGGATAGAGGCGAGCAGGTTGTCACGAATGTTTTTCCCGTTGGCGGGTTTTTGATTGGCCTCGTTGACGGCGCGGCGGAAGTAAACTTCACCGGCATACACTCGGTAACCAACAAAAACCAAGGCCAAAAAGACAAAGATAGCCGGAATGAAGCTAACCAGAGCCAAACTGTTTTGTTTCGGTCGGCCGGCGGGCTCAACTTGAATGATACCGCCACTGCGCAGTGCTACTAGACGAAGGTCAACGTCATCAACTCCGGCGACACCAGCATCTCTCAATAGGGAAAAGGCAGCAGCAGTGATCAAGAGAAAGACTAAGAAGGTCGCAATACCAGAGTTGAAGAAGACCAGACAAAGAGAGAAAACAACAATTGAGACTGCCAAAAAGAGGCTCTCTGAGTTCTGCTTGAGGTTCGGAGAATTGAGAACATATTTGATTGTCGGTCTGACGGCGGCAAGGACGATCAGCGAAAAGGCAATCAAACCAATGATACCCATCGTTGGGAGAATACCCAAATAGTCGCTTCCGGACTCATCAAAACGAATGTTCCAATTTGAAGTTGAGTTCATTTCAAATGGTTTGAAGGCGGTGAAATTAAAAAGATACGTCCCTGGTCCGGAGCCAAGAAGAGGTTTTTCGCCAGTTGCTCGAGCGGCAACTTTCCAACTATTAGCGAGAGGCAGAGTATTTTCTTTGACCAGCTCCAGACTGGCGGGCTTACCCTTTACCATAGGCTTCAAGAGAGTGTTTCGCAGCGATCCAGAAGCAAAGACTAGGGCGACAACAACGAAGATCGCGACCAGACCACCAGCTAGCCAACGATCAGTCGGCTCGAGAATGAGTTTTGGTGAGAGTACCAGAAAGGCGGCTCCGGCTACAGCAAGGCCAATCCAACCCACTCCCATGTTGCTGAAGATAAAGGCAAGACTCATGAAAAAGATTGCCAAGGCGGCGGCGGCTTTCAGAAAGTAGTTTTTTTCTGAAAAAAGAAGCGAAAAAGCAATTGGCAGGCTTACAACTAAGTAAAGAACCAACTGATTGATACTTCCAATTGGAGTCCAGTTTCTTGCTTTGGTGTAGGCTTGGGGAAGAAGGTACTGACCAAAGAAAGAAGCCGTGCTCAGAAAACCAAGGACCAAACCACTGGCCACTACAGCCCAAAGCAGAAGACGGCGAGTTTCTTTGTCCAGGTTGGAGACGGCAACGAAGTAAAGCAAGCTGTAAGAAAGAATCGAGAGAAAGGAGAAGTGGAACCTCGGGTACCAACCGGCAAGAGAAATGACCTGATCAACACTAAAAACAGTCGAGAGTAAACTAACAGCCAGGAAAATTAAGATAGGTATATCCAGCGCCGTGCGCACCACCCGGACCCGACCTTCAAGGAGCATTTTTCCAGTCCAGAGAAGAGTCAGGATGGATGCCGAGCCAACGAGAAGAATATATTTGTTGAAGTTGAAGGCCTCACTGGTAAAAGTTAAAAAGAAAAGCGGAGTGATAAAGGCCAAAGCAACTAGGTAATAACGAATAATAAGATTTAGGGTTTGTGTGTAAGCTTCTTTCATGGCGCTAAAAAACCCAGGCTAGTGGCAAATAAGCTTGGGCAATAATACCTTTCTCTTGCTTAAGTTAAGAGAGTGCAAGCAAGGTGCACTTAGTCTAGATTCTTCTGAAATTATTGTCAATTCCTTTTTTGTCACCTTTAGCAGCAAAGGTGACACCAAACTGCCGGCCGAGAGACTCCGCCTAGAATCTACTCCTCCTGATCAACTAAGAGCCAGTTAAATTCAACCGCCTTTGGCGCTGTCACTGGCGCGTTACTTTCAAGACTACTGTCAAGACCAACAGTGAAAGACTCTCCTTCTTTGACTTCCTTTATATATAGACTCAGACCCGCAGTTTTTGTTTTTGGGGTCAGATAAATTAACGATTCAGACTTTACCTTTGGAGTTTGGATCGTCACCTCTTCCTGACCAGCTTCAAAGCTAGCAGTCCCGGCGATTTGGGCAGTTTTTTTGATTGTTAATCTCTCGCCAATGACCAGCTCTTGAACTCGAACAAAAGTTGCTTGAACAGAGCTAAAGATAGCCTCACCAAGATCAGAAATCGAAGCAACAACTTCTCCAAAAGCGTTCTTAACTTTAAATTGACTTTGAGCTGAAAGTGAGGCAACTAAGTTCTTTTCTTCATCAAGACTTAGTTTTGCTAGGGCTGAATCATCCAAAGCCAAGGTGCTGACATCAGTTGGATTCGAAGACCCAGTTTCTTGGTTTTGGGTTTCGCCTTCGGCGACAGTTGTCAAAAGATCAGAATTTTCTGGTTGGGTGATACTGTCGTCCTGCCAGACGCGGAAATAGTCAACATCAAGATTAGCTGTTCCGGCGGCGGTCGTTACCGACATCAAAAACATTGACATGGCCGTGTTACCCATAGCTGAAGTAGTTGAAGTCACAGTTCCACAACTAGTCTCGACAATTCCGTTGGTGACATCATTGTCGACAAAAAACTGAATTTCCGGTGAGGTTGTCGAAGTTGCTTTACGAAACTCAATTCTTAAATAAGAAAAGTTGGTCGTTCCGAAACCAGTGGTTGGACAGGTGACGACGTTGGCAGCGTTGGTCCCATCCTGGACGACCCCGTACCAGCCAGTGGTGTTGCAAGTCGGAGTGGTTGGGGCTGAACAAGTAGAGAAGTAAACTCCTTTGTCCCCGACAACAGGAGCGTTTTTCGCAGTTGCAATGTTGCTGATACCAGCATAGTAGCGGGTTGTAGTCGCACTAACATTGGTTCTCACTTTCATGACAACTTGGGGGAAATTGCCGGTATTAAAGATATTGTTGTTGGTGTTGTTGGCATTGGTTCCGATGGACTCGAGACAGGCGACCCCAGTGCCCGTGTTGTAGCTGGAAGCAATCCGCTCAAAACCGTTGGTTGCGTTGTTGGAGGAGTAAGTACAGGTATTACTAGCATTGGAAGTACCGGCAATAGAGTTGGTGGTGATTTCACCGGTTTGGGCAGTACAGGAAGTAGCTGGGTTGCCGTATTCACCGCGGGCCTGTTGGTGGCTGGTAGCAGTAAAGCTAGAGTCCGCACAGTTACCACCGCGAAAACTATTGAATTCTTCGGCGAAGTAGGATTGTTTGCTGACAAAGGCGTCAGCCAAGACCAGGGAGCCAAACTGGGTGCTGTTGCCGGTCAAGTCACGAATTTGGAGAAGGTTGGTAGAGGCAGCATTATTTAGTGTCAGAGAAGTGACAGAGTTGGCCCCTGCCGTATTGATAGTAAAGACAGAGGCAGCTTTGTTAAGTCGAATATCAGCTCCGCTTCCGCTGTTTGCAATACTCAGGACCGCACCAGTTGCACTAGGGTAGGCCTGATTTAAAGAAAGAATGTTGGCCGAATCGGTGACTGCACTTCCAAAACCGGTCCAACTACTTGTGAAAGAAGCAACTGCTCCGGTGATATTTAAAGCGGTACCATCATTAATAGTTGTTCTAGAAAGAGACAGTAGGTTCCCACTTCTGGTGCTAGTTCCGGTATCCGAGAAGACCGCTTCCTCAACATTAACCAAATTCCCACTGATCGTGGCCCCACTCCAATTAAGGAAGTTAGGGTTGAGTTGAATATCCAAAAGTCTACCACTGCTTAGAGTGTTTTCAGCGGTAATCTGAACAGCTTTCCCCTCGGTCAGGGCACCTGCAGAAGTAACAAAGCCAGTACCACTGGTAAGCGCATCGACTGAGGCGGTGATAGCGGTTGCAGTTTGGACTCCACTGAAAAGAGAAATAGTTGAAGAAGCGTTGGTGTTGCCGATGTTGATCAGACTTATCCCCGGAGAGTCGTTGTTGTAGCCAATATTTATTTGCTTGTTGGAAGTTCCGGCACCAAGATCAATTTTTGAGGTAGCCGCAGCACCAGTAGGTACCTCTAGACTAATTGTGTGGACGTTGCCACCAAGATCTTCTAAAGTGGAGATACTAAAGTAGGTATTACTACCGTTTTTAATAGTCAGAGCGTTGCTCGTGCTGTTGGCCAAAGCAAGGTTGCTCGCCCCAACGAAGTTGATGGCGTTGTCCCAACCGGCACCAATATTGATTGCATTTTCGGTCGCTTGGGCATCGGCAGTAATACCGGCAATATCGATACCATTGAAAGTGTTGCTTGAGCCAGTGTGGTCAGCGTTGGTGTAGTTGAGATAAAGACCGCGGAAAGTATCTGACCCGTCAAAGGCAGCTAAAGAGCCGGAAAGGGTCAAAACATCAGCCCCGTTGCCAGCCGTGTTGACGCCGTTGTAAGTCCCGGTAGTGAAAGTCGAAACACCAGCTGAAGTAATTCTTGTAATAGCACTGAGCAAAAGGTTCCCACTAGTCAAATCAATATTGCCCCCGGTTTCGTTGAGGATAGAGTCCCCAATGTGACTGCCGTCAGGAGTAAATTTGGCAATTCTACCGTCAGTTCCGCTTCCGCCAATGATTCCACCTGAGCCTGCACAGTTGCCCAAGGTTAGTAAGCAAATTGAGTCTGAAGCAGCACTTGAGACGGGAATAATCACTGTTTTGTCCGCTCCTGGGTCAGCGGCAGTCAGTTCAATTTCAAAACTGTCTGCAGTTGCGCCTTCAAAGAAGAGACTGTTGCCATCGCCACCAGCGGTAGCGGTGAAGGCGGCTCCAGAAGCGATATCTCCGACGGCGATAATGTCACCGGCAGCTCCGACGCCAGTAATTTCTTTCCAGGTTAAGGTGTTTCCAGTTTGCCAGGTAAGAACATAATCAGCGGAAGGGGGAAGAGAATCGTCGTCAGGTAAAGTGTAAATTCGGTCAGTGGTGATCGCGTCCGGAGCTTTGAAGCCAGCATAGCCGCTACCGTTGGCAGCAAGCTCGAGAAAGCGCAGTTCACCAGTATTTCCTGCCCCGCCTCCCGTGGGGTTTAGTAGTAAGCCAACAAAGGTAGGAGAACTTGTAGTTAGTAGGTCTTGGTTCAAACTGACATCAGCTCCACTCACAGTTAAGGTTCTTGAAGTTGTCCCACCGGAAAGAGAGAAACCGTCTGCGTTGGCTGAAGCCAATGTCTTAGTACTTCCAGCACCTGTATCAACAACTGCATAACCGGAGACATCAGGGAAGACTAAGGAACGTATTCCGGTAGGGGCGGTTCCAATATATAAATACTGGCCCGAGCTAGTGTCTCCAAAAACTAGGTTTCCCGAAACAATGTTTAGGTTCGTACTTCCAGACGGGTTGTTGATTTTTAAGTTGCAGCCAATACCAAGGACAGAATTGCAGACTTCGATCGTTTTATCACTTGCATCGCTGAAAAGTAGGTTAGCATCACTGATAGTCAAGGTTCCACTGGAATTTATTGATAGAGCATCACCCCCGTCACCAATGCTGGCTGAAGTAGTAAAATTGATATCTCCACTTACAGTTAGCTCATCGCCGATAACCGCGCTCGAGTTGGTTTGAAGAGTGGTTGCGACCAAAAGACTGCCACCCAAAGTAGTATTGCCGTCAAAATCAACCCGAAATTCTTCGGTAGCACAGCTAGCACCAGTGCAGAGGTGTATTAGATCGCCACTAGCTCCGGTTTTGTTGATGTAAATTGAGTTTCTCGTGGTGTTGTCTATGTCAGCAAGGGCTGAGCCCGGGTTGTCTGGGTCTTCTGGAGCAAGATGGACAAAAGCGTTGCCGACGACACCTCCACTGGCGGAACAAGAAGCAATCAGGTTTGTGGTTGTATTGTTACGACAGAGAACTTCTGTATTTAGATCAGGAGCAGCTAAAGATCCGGTTAGTTCAATGTTGGCATCAAACCGGACTAGAGATTGAGAGTGAATGCCATAGTCCCAGCCAGTTCCAACACTGATTCCTGTTTCTGACCCCGAACCCCCCGTGATTCCCGAAATCGAAATCCCGTTGATGGTGCTGGTGTTGTTACTGGGAGCCGAGATTGTTAGTGGAGTTGTGTTGATATAAGGAGTAGCGAGATTTAAAGCTCCGAAATTGTTAAGAGTAAAAATATTGGTTCCACCATAGGCAACTCTCAAATAATTTCCAGAAGTAGTTGCCGCAATCGTAGCAGAGTAGGCAGTTGCCGGACCAGCAGTAATGCTATTTACAAAAACCCGAGCGTAATAGCGGGGTGTGACACCGGTCTCTGCACTTTGTATCCAACCACCCGGAACAGCCCAAGTGACAGTACCGTCACTTGTTAAATTGCTAGTTCCGTCGGAGACCCCAGTCAAACTACTCCAAGTATCACAGGCCGTTGCGGTGGAAGCGTTGGCACTACAATATTCCCAGCTAACGCTAGTTGGGGCCCCCGCCAAAGTAGCAAAATCAATATAAACGCGGCTAAAGGGGGTACTTTCGCCGAAATTGAGGCTGTCATTTGCAGAAGCCCCAACCGTAAAAGGAGTACCCCCCAAACTAGCTGCCTCAGACGTTACCGTAGAAGTGGGTGTTCCATTGATAGAGTAGAGGACATGGTCGAAAACCCCGTCAGTCGAAGAAGCCCCACTAATATCGATATAGTCTCCGGTGAAAGTTGCCGCCCGATTTTCTAAACGAATCACATCAGTTGTTGAAGTATTGCTGGTTGCAGCGCGCGCGTAAATGTTGGCGCTATCTGCTCCTTCTGAATAGAAAGCGTAGTCGTTGGTTCCTCCGGTCAAGTTTAGAGCGTGGATCCCGTATTGATTAGTTAAGGTTCCACCAGTGGGAACTTGGTTGTTGATCAAAAAGCCGTTTAAGTTAGTTACGGTTACTCCAGTGGTTACTCCAGAGCCAAGAAAGGAACTTGAGGTGGAGAATTGGTTGACATTGCTAACTGTCAAAGAAGCGGTTCCAGGATCATCAACTAGTAAATCAAAAAAACTAGAGTAGTTTACCAGGGCAGAAAGGGTGTGGGCTCCGGTGGCGCTGCTAGCTACCTCTACGTTTGCGACATTGGATAAGTTGATGTTGTTGGTAAGTATATTTACTCCTGGTTGGTTAATAAGGTAAGTCGGGGAAATAATTTGAAAAAGATCTGCTCCGGCCAAAATATCGGGAGAAGTGTTGACGATAATTGTTGGGTCAAAAGTTAGAGCTGCAAGACTAGCCGCGGCAATATTTTTTACATAATTACCACCAACGTGGATGACTGGGCTTTGGATAGCCGTGACTTCGGTCACTGCGTTGGCATCAGCCGGGTCCACATTAATTTCGATAGCGTTTTCCCAACCCGTGCCGATTCTTAAACCCGCTTCATTGATAGCATTGTTGGGAGTCACATTGCTGACTAAAATGGCATTTAAAACCGGTGTTCCGGAGGGGGAGCCGCCAGTATAGCCACTAACATCTACAGTTAGACCGTTTAAATCGCCAGTCAAAGTAGTTGCAGAGGAAGCCTCTACATTGATCAAACCGCCGCTACTAAGGGAACTACGCACATCCAGAGTGCTAGTCGGAGAGTTGGTTCCAAGGCCTAGATAGTTGTTGGTGTTATTAAAAAAGAAATTTGAATTGTCCTGAGTCAGAAGCCCGCCGCTGCCGGCAAAAATTACCGAGCCAGGAGTAAAACTAGAAACTGCCTGGAGAGCTACTGTTCCGGAGAGATTGGGCAAAGTGTAAGTCCGCTCAGAGCTTAAAGCGGTTGCAGTTAAAAGGCCTTGAGAGCCGTTGTGAAAATAAAGTTCGTTGCCCGCCCCACCGTCAGTAAAAGCTGCTCCGGCTAAGATATCACCAATTGCGGTTATATCACCGTTTTTACCTTGACCAGCACAATTGCCACTATTGAGACACAAAGTACCAGATTGATCAGGTAAAGAGATGTTTCGATCGGAAGTTAAGGTTGCAGTTTCAAGGAGAGCGCTAAAACTCCCACTTGGGAAGGCGACTCCTTCTTTGGCATGAACTAGAGAATTAAAATCAGTTTCGACATTGACATTAAAATAAGGATCGATACTGCTTGCCAGTACTACCCCTCCGTTGATTGTCTTGCTTAAGTCTAGACTTTCAAAAGCAGGACGGGAAAAGAAAAGGCCTTTGGCAAAACTGCCAATCAGTAAAGTTAAAGGAAGAAAAATCAAAATTAGGAAAACAGGCAGGGCAAAATTGCGCGAGAGTTTTAAACTCTTGGCAAAACCCCCCGCCAGAAAGGAAGGCTTCTGAGCTTTTATCTCCTCAAGGCTAGGGGAGAGAGAAACTTCAGGAAAATTTAATTGAGGACGAGCCGGAATAGTGGTGAAAGTTGGCAGTAGAGTGATAGGAAAAGATGTACTTTGATGATTTTGTTGAGCTGCTTGTCTTGTTTCTGTCTCACTATTTTCTTTATCCTCATTTTTTTCTTCGACCTGTCTTTCTCTCAACAAAGCCTGGATCGTTTTACCTGATTTTAGTTCTTGGTCAATACCAACTAGGGTTTCAACGACTGACTCTCGATAAGCCCCAGTTGGTGCTGAGAGAGAAAAAGACTTACGGGTGGCATTGGGAAGAAGACCAATCTTGGTGTAATAGCGCAGACGGTTGCTTGGATCCCCCTTACCAAAATCAACACCGGCATTTTTAGCTCGGCTAATGATTTTTTCGATCGGTAGCAGGTCATCCTTATTTTCCCGAAGAATTGCTTGGATTGATTCACCGGACTTGAGGTGGCGATCAATTTCAACAATTTTTTCAACGACTGACTCTCGATAAGCGCCGGCTGGAGCAGAGCTAGCAAACGATTTTCGGGTCGCTTTTGGCAAAAGCCCAATCTTGGTGTAGTAGCGTAGACGGTTGTAGGGATCTCCTTTACCGAAGCTAGCACCAAGGTTTTTGGCACGTTCAATAACTTCTGGGAAAGAAATGAGGAGGTCGCTTGAATTGGGCAGATTTCCTTTAGCCATGGCAGGTTGGGTTTAAGGCTATTTCTCGCGACTTACCGTCACGGGAAATGTACCTAAATTGTACCCATTATATTAATGTAAGTCAAGTTTGAAAAAAGGACAGAAAAAGTGTTTTTGCGTGGCTATTTGTGTTATAATTAGTTTATTGAAAAGCCTGCCATGAAACTTCGAGTAATTTTTTTGCTTATTTTCATAACCCTTTTTTTAACAAGCAAAGCTTTTGTTTTGGCCCAAGATTTCAGCAACGGACAAATAGCAAAAAATCTGCCGGTTGAAGACAAGGGTGTGTCTAGCGGTGACATAGTTTCCAAAAGTGACACTGGTCTAGTTCGAGCCAGCAGCGCCTATGACAAAAACCTTTTCGGGGTCGTCGTTGAAGATCCGAGTTTGAGTCTAAACAAAACATCCTCAGAGAGTTTCCCAATAGTTTCTTATGGTGTATCAAAAGTTAAATTAAGTGATCAAAATGGATCAATAAAAAAGGGCGACTTCGTCACCTCAAGCAAAACTCTTGGCGTTGGTCAAAAAGCGACAGACTCTGGTTTTGTCCTGGGTAGAGCTTTGGAGGACTTAAACTCAAAAACTGGACAAGTCTCAGTTTTTATCAATATTCAGTACAAGGCCGCCGACAGTCCGCAAAATGCCGTTTCTAAGGCAATTTCCAAGGCGGCTGAAGCTTTTACTTCTCAGCTTGAAAACCCTGAAAATTTTCCCGTGATACTGCGTTACTTACTCGCGGTTATCTTGGCTGGTCTGTCCTTCGGCTTTGGTTTCCTTTCCTTTGTTCGGGCCTTACGACGAGGCATTGATGCCATTTCCAGAAATCCTTTGGCCAAAGGTAGCATCCAGTTTGTGGTCTTTCTGAATTTGGTCGGAGTCTTTGTGATCAGTGCCGCAGGAGTTGGTCTCGCTCTTTTTATCATTTTTTATAAATAAAAATGCAAGAGTTTTTTTTCATCAGCCTTTTACTAAACGCCCTCGCTCTGATCTTGGTTGTCTTCTTGGTTTATCGAGGAGACAAGACTCTAAACGAATTTCGTCCGTATGCAAAAGACTTAGCTCGGTCTAGAAAAGAACTCGATGAGCAGGCGTTTAGTATCGTTTCTCAAGCCAGAGCCCTGGCCGAGCAAATTGTTAGGAACGCTACTAGCGAGGGTGAGGTAAATGTTGAGGCAAGTAGAACATTAACAAAAACCCTGGAGGGAAGTTTAGCCAGGCAGCTTCAAGAAACAGTCTCAGAAAGTAAAGAAATGATACAAAGAGAAACAAGGGACAGTGTTGAGAACTATCAAAAAAATCTGCTGGATCTAAGTATTGATTTGGGAAATTACAGCAAAGAGCTAAAAAAGAAACTCTTGGACCAAGCCAACAACGAAATTTCCTCTCTTTCCCAAAGTATTGAAGAGGAGATTTTGCAGGTGAGAGGGGAAACAGAGAAAAAAATTAACCAGCGTTTGGCGAGCAGCGAAGCAGAAATTTTAGCTTTGCAAGAAAAGAAAATCAAATCTATTGAGGAAAACATTTATCAACTCCTAACAGAAATAGCCAAAAAGACTCTCGGCAAATCAATTGATTTGACAACCCACGAAGATCTTGTCATGGAAGCGCTCGAAAAAGCCAAAAAGGAGAAATTTTTCTCATGAACAGTGAAGAGCTTGCAGCTAAACTACTTGCTCAACTCAACACTCAGGAAGACCTCATCAACTTGGTTGATGAGCTCGAGGCTCTCTCAAGACGAGTTTTTCAAGCCGGTAAGCTCAAGGAAGAGGTCAGAACAAAATTCAGCCCGAGGTTAGAAGAAGTTTTTGTAGTCCTAAGGCAAGAGCAAGCTAGGCTCTCTAGTTCAGAAGACCAGGAAAGATTTTTCAGAGAACTAGTTAATTCTTTACTCAAGGTTAAAATTGCCAAGATTGTCTTTGCCTTTACTCCGAGTCAAGAGTTTTTAGAAAAGATAAAAACTCTTCTTGAGCAAAGGACAAAGGAAAAAATAGTTCTCGATATCTCTATTCAAGAGGAATTGATTGGCGGAATCCAAATCGAGTACAACGGTCTTTACCGTGATTATTCAGTCAGCACTGCCCTGGAAAACTTCTTTAACGACAAAACACAAGTAAACACTTTGATACAGAAGGGGAGACTTTGATGCGGGGGTTTAAAGACTATTTACAAGAAAGTGGGGAAATTGGTTACATCCAATCAATTGTCCACTCGATTGTTTATGTTTCTGGTTTACCCGGAGCGAAGCCAAGAGAAGTGGTGATGGCTGAAGGTGGGCAGAGGGGGATCATTCAGTCTCTTCTTCCCGATAGTGTCGAAGTCCTCATGCTCGAAACTCACGATCTAAAAAACAACTTAGCGGTGACTCGAACCAAGCAGTACTTTACTATTCCAGTTTCTGAGCAGATTCTCGGTCGTATTGTTGATCCGTTCGGACACCCAGTTGATGGTCTTGGTCCAATCCCGGGTGAAAAGAAACCAATGTCGATCGATCCAGGAGCTCCACCGCTGCACACGCGGGTTAAAATTGATAAACCTCTGGAAACAGGGGTACAGACAGTTGATCTGATGGTTCCGTTGGGTTATGGACAACGGGAACTAGTGATTGGTGATAAAAAAACTGGTAAAACTATTTTCCTCTTGCAAACTATCGTCAACCAAGCTTCAAAAGGAGTAATCTGTGTTTACGTTTCAATCGGAAAAAGACAAAGTGATGTCAAGGCGGTGGAAGAGTATTTAAAACATTGGAGTGGGGCTTTCAACAACTGCACTATCCTGGTTGCCAACTCTGCTGACCCGGCCAGTATGATTTACCTATCGCCTTTTTCTGGTTTTGCGATTGCTGAGTTTTTTCGTGAACAGGGCAAGGACGTGCTGATTATTTTTGACGATCTCACCAATCACGCCAAATTCTATCGTGAAATTTCTTTGCTTTCAAAAAGAACCCCGGGAAGAAGTTCTTACCCAGGAGACATCTTTAATTTGCATGCTTCTATGCTTGAGAGGGCAGGTAATATTAAATACGGTGATAAAACAGTTAGTATTACCGCTTTACCAGTCGCAGAAAGCTTTGAAGGGGATATTACGGGGTATATCCAAACCAACTTGATGTCAATCACCGATGGGCACATCTTTTTTGATGTTGAGCTTTTTCGCAATGGTGCCAGACCTTCAATCAACCACGCTTTGTCAGTCTCTCGGGTAGGAAATCAGACTCGTGGCAAGCTTGACAAAGAACTGGCTCAGAAACTGAGAGAAGCCTTGGCAAAATATGAAAAAGACAAAGAAATCGCCCGGTTTGGAGTCGATTTACCACAGGCTACCAAAACAGAAATTGATCTTGGAGAAAAAATTGAACTGATTTTCAATCAAGACACTGAGTCTCTGGTGCCAAGAGAGCTCTCACTGATGCTTTTTGGACTCCTTCTCGGCGGCTTCTGGGCTGGAAAGAATGTTAGCTCGGTCAAAGTTGACGTCATAAAAATCACCGAGAAGTTTCAAAAGGGTGAACTAAATGACTTTCTCACTAGACTTGCCAAGATAGACAAAATAGATGATTTGCTCTCCACGGTCAAAACTTTTTACGACCAGGTAACTGAGAAACTTTATGAATAGCCAAAAAGAGCTTAAAAACGAAATAAGCACAGTTTCGACAATTCAATCAATCACCAGTGTTTACCAGGGCATTGCTTCTTTGCGCATGAATCAGATTAAAGATAGTGTAGCGGAAAACAAAAAATTTATTGATGGTATTGCCGAGATTTATGGTCACGCCAAAACTGCCTATTTAGCCGATATTCAAAAACAACTGAAGAGCAAAGATCGGGAGAAAAAAAACGACCTTTCTTTTATCCGAAGAAACGGAAAGTCAGTCCTGGTTTTGGTTTCAGCTAACGAGCATCTTTATGGGACCCTAATCATCGATGTTTGGAGAAAATTTAGCGCTGAACTCAGGGAAAAACCAGGGGATTCAGTGGTGATTGGCAACTTTGGTAAAAGTTTGATCGTCAATGAAGTGACTCACACCCCAATCCAATACTTCGATCTGGCTGACGATAACCCAGATCCGGCCCAAATAAAAAAGATAATTCAATTTATCACTCAGTATGAGACAGTGATAGTTCACTTTGGCCAAATGCGGACTTTGCTGACTCAAGAACCGACCCGAGTCGAGATCACCGGTGGTGTTGCTTTGGATAAACCAATAGAAACCCCCAAGAAATACATTTTTGAACCAACACCGGCGAAAATAATGGAGTTTTTTGAGAGCGAAATAATTGCTACTTTGTTTAATGAAAAACTGCTCGAGCATCAGTTGGCTAGGTTTTCCTCACGAATGGTGGCCATGGATCAGGCAACCCAAAACGCTGGTTCTTTACAAACAAATCTAAAAAAAGATCTGACAAATATTAAAAGAAGACTGACTAATATCCGACAACTAGAAGTCTTTTCCGGAATGAGCATTTGGGGAAAGGAGAAGAAGTGATGGAAAGTTTTGGTCATATCCTTTCCGTCCGGGGTAATGTCGTCGAGGTTGAATACAAAAAAGACCAACCGGAACGACACGAACTACTTAGTCTCGAAGACAATCAGGAAATTGCTCTTGAAGTTTATAGTAGTTTACCTTCTGATATCTTTGTCTGCATCTCTTTGACTGATCCAAACAAACTTTCTCGCGGTTCAAAAGTAGTTCGAACCGGGGCAAGCCTAAAAGTTCCGGTCGGTCCGCAGTTGCTTGGACGTTTGGTAAATCTCTTTGGTCAGCCGATTGATGGTTTGGAGAAGCTAAAAACTGCTGAGACCAGGGAAGTTTACCGTGGCAGTCCTAACTATGACGAAGTCCGAAGTGGGACGGAATTTCTCGAAACTGGAATTAAAATTGTTGATTTCTTCACTCCGGTCAAAAAAGGGGGTAAAATTGGAGTCTTTGGTGGCTCAGGCGTGGGCAAGACGGTCTTGCTTTCTGAGCTGATGCACAACATTGCTGTCTTTCACAAAGGAGTCTCGGTTTTTACTGGTATTGGAGAGCGTATCCGAGAAGGGCATGAACTCTATGAAACATTGGCTCAAACCAAGGTTTTGCCAAACGTAGCCTTGGTTTACGGGCAAATGAATGAATCAGCAGCAGTGCGTTTTCGAGTCGGCCAGACAGGACTTACTTTTGCAGAATACTTTCGTGACGAGCAAAAGAAAGACGTCCTTTTCTTCATTGACAACATTTACCGCTTCGTTCAAGCTGGCAATGAAGTCTCAACTCTGCTAAACACGATTCCTTCCGAAGAGGGTTATCAGGCCACGCTGGCTGGAGAAATGGGGGCTTTTCAGGAGCGTCTCGTTTCGACCAAAGAAGGGTCAATCACTAGTGTTCAGGCAATTTACGTACCAGCGGACGATCTTTCTGATGCCGGTGTACAAGCAATCGTTCCTTACTTTGATTCGGTTGTTACTCTTTCTCGGGTTGTTTACCAGGAAGGTCGTCACCCAAGTGTCGATATCTTGACTTCATCATCTTCTTTAGTTCAAGCTTCAATTCTTGGGCTGGAACACTACGAAGCGTTGCTTGAAGCTGAAAAACTTTTGAAACACTATACCTACATGCAACGAATTGTTTCGATCATGGGGGAGAGTGAACTTTCGGTTGAAGACCGCTTACTCTTTTACCGAGCCAAAAAACTCTTAAATTATATGACTCAGGATATTCATGTCGTTGCCGATCAGACCGGAGTTCCGGGTAAATACATTAAACGAGAAAAGACAGTTAAAGACGTAAGCGCTATTCTTGGCGGACAAGTCGATCAAGTGCCAGAGGAGCGCTTTCTTTACATTGGGGATCTTTCAGAATTAAAGCAATGAGTGACAAAAACTTTCTTGAAGTTAGTTTAGTTTGGTCTCCATCTTTAAAACAACAAGGCTATTCCGGACAAGCTCTGGCGGTTTCTTCGGAAAACAGTCTCGGTAAGTTTGATATCCTGCCGCAGCACGCCAACTTTGTAACCCAGATAAACAAGCAACTCACTATTCATACTTTGGACAAAAAAGAAACCAAATACGAGTTTAACCGCGGTGTCCTCGAAGTCAGTGAAAATATAGTCCGGATTTTCCTGGGAATTTAGGTTTGATTCTAAACCTAAATTGTATTAAAATAGTTTTAATGCCCAAGATCATCTACAGAATCATTCTACTGAGCTTTGTTTTGTTGTCACTAAACCCCTTTCTATCTCCCAGAAAAATAGAGGCTTCGATAGAGGCTTGCAATGTTTCAGTCGATCCTCATCAAATCCAAGCTTCAAGTCAAGCTAGCTTTTACTTCACAGTCAGAAATTTTGATCAAAACCCGATTAGCTGGATAAAGATCACTAGACCATCAGCCAAATTTTCGATAGTCGAGCCTGTTTCTACCGGTGCTTGGTCGGCGAGCACAACTAGTAGCAGCATGACTCTGACCGGAGATGTAATCCAACCAAATTTCAGTGCCGATTTTGAGATAAAGGTCAGCACCAACGATCAAGTTTCGGCTAGTGCTGATTGGATAGTCCAAGTTTCAGACGATCTTGATGGAGCAAACCCTTTTAGTTGTAGTGGTAGTTTGGATACGGAAATAACTTGTGGTGGCTCTGACTGTATTGGACCGGTGATTTCTAATATAGCCTTAAGCAATCTGACTACAAGCTCAATAACAATTAGCTGGAAAACAAATGAAGCAGCCACTTCACGCTTGGACTATGGAACAACGGCTAGCTACGGTCAGTTTAAAAATAATAGCAGTCTTGTTTTGACTCATTCTCTTTCCCTGACTGGACTTTCTTCAGACCGGAGCTATCATTTCAAAATCACTAGTGCTGATTCTGTCAACAATAGTACTGAGACTGGGGATAACACTTTCTTGACCCCAAAGCTGTCTAGTAGTTCTTCCGCAGGAGAAGGGGTGGCTGAGGAAAACAACTCTTTGGGTTCGAAAAAGAAAGATTTAGTCAAAAAAGAATCAGTTCCGCCAACAGTATCGGTAAAAACTGATTTTTCTAAGCCTTTCAAAAAGGGGCCAGAAATTGAGGGTACGGCCCGGGACAACGCCGGAGTTTTCTTGGTTGAGTACTCTACTGATGGTGGGAGCAACTGGTTGCCAGCTGACAAAATGGAAGATCGAGAAGCGAAAAAAGTGGACTTTAGTTTTACCCCAGTTAATCTTGAAGAGGGAAATTATCGGGTTGTTGTGCAGGCAACCGATACCTCAGGGAACGCTACTTTATCGAAAGAAGAAATTTTGGTGATCGACCGTCTAGACCCAACTGTAGGGGGAAGTGTGATCTCACTTGGTCCGCAGATTTTACTTCCAGACCGCAACGGTCTGACTCGCACTATCGTTGGTCTGGATCAAAAAGTGACTTTGAGCGCACTCGGTGGAGCAACGACAATAGAGATTGGCACCAAAAACCAGTCTCTAAAAGAAGCCAAGAGTCAGCTTTTTTCTCTGACACGTTCAAGCCAAACTGGCCTTTGGAAAGGGGTAATGAACTTTACTAGCCCTGGTCTTTACCCTTTGGTTGTAGAAGCAGTTGACGGGGCTGGAAAGAGAACAAAGAGAGAGATTGGTCAAGTCTTGGTTATTGCTAGCGGCAAAGTAGAAGAAACCCAAGCACCAAACCTAGGAGTTCTACCAACTCCAATTGCTGAGGCTAGAGTCACAGCTCTTTACTTTGAAGAAAGTTCAAATTCTTGGGTGGTTTGGGATGGGGAATCTTATGGACAAGCAAATCCAGAAAAAACTGATAGTGAAGGAAAGTATCAACTTTTTCTCCCCGCCGGAAAATACTATCTAAAGGTAGAAGCAAATGGCTACCAAACTCTAATCAGCAATATCTTTACTCTAGACAAGGCCACCCCGGTAGTTGAAAAAATTTCCTTAAAAAAAGCCCTCAGAATTGGCTTTGGTGACTTTTCCTTCTTTTTGCCAAGCTTTTCTGTTCAGAAAATCGATATTAGTACAAAACTAGAGGATTTAGGGGTTTCAAACTTAACAGAGAAACTAGTCGACAAAGATTTACCAAGCTTAGATTTGGAAGATACGAATTCAAAAGTAAGCAACTTACTTGAAAATTTGGGTAAGCCAACCCTGATCAGTTTTGTTTCGACTTGGGCACCTTCCAGCCAAGAACAGTTTTCAGCTCTGCAGAGTTTGCAGGCAAGTGCCGATATTAACATCGTCCCTGTCGCCGAAGGAGAGAATTTAAGCAAAATTAAAGCTTTTAAAGCAATTTCTGGTTCCAAACTGACTTTCCTAGTTGACCCTGATGGTCTAAGCGTTGAAAAATTCGCTTTTGCGAGCTTGCCAACACACTACGTGGTTGATCGAAAAGGGATTATCAAAAAAGTTCTGGTTGGAGTATTATCAAAAGAAGATATTCTTGAAAACTTAGGTAGTTTGAAATAATGCTGCCCCTTGCCTTTTTAGGTCAAAACTTACACTTTGCAATTAGCCTTTTTGCCTCTTTGGTTTGCTTTGCTGTTTTTTGGCTCTACTTTGACGCCTGGGCCGCTAAGCGTCAGAGAAAAGAAATTTTTCTTTGGTTGGGATTCTTTTTACTTTCAGTTTCTTTTTTGAGCCACGCAACGACTATTGAGGACGGCATCTTGGGCAGCTCAATTTTGGGAAGTTTCAGCGAAATTTTCTCAACCCTTTTTCGCTCTCTAGGCTACTTACTTATTATCTTTGGACTAGCTCAAGATCCTCTGCAAAAGGTTCCTCAAACCGAAGGTTTGGTCTTAGAAAAGAAGCGAGCCTTATTTTTTCTCTCCAAGATCACTTGGTTGTCTTGGCTAAAATTCTTACCACCCTTTGGAGCGGCTTTGGTTTCGGTTCTTTATTTCCGTCGCGCCACCACTGGATTGGAAAGACACCTAAAAAGGGTGGCTCTGTCTTTTCTTGGGTTGACTTTAGCTGAGACCCTTTCTTTAGTGAGTCTATTTCGGGGTTCTGATAACCCCTTTATATTTAACTTAAGTTCCAGTTTCGGACCAGTTTGGTACTTGGAACACTTGGTCCTTTTTGTCAGCGTTCTTATTCTCGGAAAGTGGGTGTGGCAATATTTAACAACCCGGCTGCAAAGCCAGCTCTTCATGATCTTTACGAGCAGTGTTCTTTTAATTTTCCTTACCACTACGGTTAGCTTCACTTTTCTTTTGCTCGGGAACATTCAAAAAGAAGCTCTCGATAACCTTGGAACAGCAACCAATGTTCTTAATTACGCTCTTTCCTCAAAACGTGAAGAAACCCTCGCGAACGCTGAAAGTTTGGCAGCCAATCCAGAAGTAGTAGCTGCCCTGCAAGAAAAGAATCACAAAAAACTGAACACGATCACTCAAGAACAACTTGAGGTAAAGGCTAAAGCTTCAATTATCATTACTGAGAATTCGGGACAAGTACTTTCAAGAGGGGAGGATCCGGCTCGTTGGGGGGATTCACTTTCTGATGACTCTCTCATCAAAAGAGCCTTGATCGGCCTTTCAGCTACTAGTGTTGAGACCAAGGAAGATGTGCTTGCACCTTTGATTTACCTCAAATCAGCCGTCAGTGTGCGCGACAGCCAAAAAAACATCATTGGGACGGTCAGCATTGCTATTGTCATCGACAACAGTTTTCTTGACGGTATCAAGGCTGCCACTGGACTGGATAGCGCTATTTACGCTGGAAATGTACGTTCTGCGACTACATTTGTTGCACCAGACGGAAAATCACGTTGGGTAGGTATCAAAGAAACTAGCCAGGAAATAAAGAGCAAAGTCCTTGAAAGAGGGAATACCTTCAAGGGAAGTGTCAAGGTCCTCAACAAAGCCTTTCTTGGGGCTTACAGCCCACTTAAAGACGTTAACAATGAAGTGGTTGGTATGCTCTTCATTGGCAGAGCCGAAAGCTCTATTTTGGCAGCAGCCGGAGCCTCGATTGAGCTGACTTTTGCCGTCGCTGCTCTTCTTTTAGCCTTTTCAATTCTCCCAGCCTTTTTGATCTCAAGGTTTTTGTCGAAACAGCTCTCCTAAGATGAATATTCGAGTCCAAACCAAACTAGTTTTTTTGCTTTGCTCCCTCTTGGTAGTTTTCTTCTCGATTCTTTTGTTGGTTCGTTTTTTTGCCAACCGCAACATTGATCTCCTTTTCGAGTCGAGACAGGAGGAAAAAGAAGTCCTTTTCGACAATATCATCAAATTAAAATCTTCTTCGCTTTCTGCCTACGCTTATGACTATACCTATTGGGACGAAATGGTTGAGTTTGTTGAAGGCAAAACCAAAGACTTTGGTGAGGAGATCATTGCCCCGAGCTTGTCCACTTATGACTCGAATGCGGTTTGGGTTTACAACACTGATCTCAAACTTATTTACTCAGTCAGTAACACAGAGAAGCAAGAACTTAAAGATTTCCCACTTGATAAAACTACCCTTTTGCGCATTTTCACCCATGGTCTTTTCCCTCATTTTTTTGTTGATTCAAAAGCTGGCTTGCTTGAAGTGGACGCTGCACCTATCCAACCAACTAGTGATGCCGAGAGGAAAACCGCCCCGAAAGGATTTTTTCTGACCGCCAGAGTTTGGGATCAAGAGTACTTGAAGGGAATTGAGTCTTTAGTCTCGGCGCGTCTGAAGATTCTTAAGACCAACCAAAGTGAAAGACAGGTCAGTGATTTTAGCAAAGGAAGTATTGTCTTTGAGCGTGATCTTCCCAGCTGGGACAACACTACCGTGGCAAGGATTCAAGTTGAAACGGATTCCCCAAGCCTGGTTTCTTTGGGCAAAACTTACAACAACCAACTAATTATTTTAGTTATCTTTGGGCTGGTTGTTTTTAGCTTGATCTTTGTCTTTCTTTTTCGCTGGATTGGCAACCCAATTTCTGTTTTGTCGACTAGTCTGAACAAGCAAGACCCTGGTGTATTGGCAAAACTAAGAGTTGACAAAGGTAGTGAGTTTGCTTCTTTGGCTGACCTGATCACCAAGTTCTTTGCCCAACAAGATGAGTTGCGTAAAGAAAAAAACCTTTTTGAGAAAAAAGTGGTTGAGCGTACCGCTGAGCTCAACAAAGAAAAGGAAGGTCTCAGTAAAGCCAACGAGGCGATAGGAGAGGGTTATTTGCAACTTCAGCAAGAGAAAGCACGTTTGGTTTCTTCGATTAACTCATTGACTTTGGGTTTTATCATGACTGACCTGAAAAATGAAGTTTTTATTGCTAACCGTTCCGCGGCGAAAATTCTCGAAATTCAAAAACCAATTTTAACTATGAGCGACATCAAAGGTAAGATTGGAAAACTAGTTGACCTTGACCGCTACATTGAAAAGGCCAAAAAAGAGAAAGTCCCTCAAGAAGTCAAAGAGGTTAGTTTCGGCAACAAGTTTCTGCACCTCTTTTTCTCGCCAATTATTTTGCTGAAAGACAAAGAAGAATACATCGGAGCAGTGGTCTTGCTTGAAGATATTACTGAAGCAAAGATTCTCGATCGTAGTAAAGATGAGTTCTTTTCGATTGCCTCGCACGAACTGCGTACCCCACTGACCGCGATCCGGGGCAACACTTCACTGATCAGAGATTTCTACAGGGATAAGATTAAAGATAAAGAACTAGCCGAGATGATTGACGACATTCATGATTCTTCGATTCGTCTCATCAAAATCGTTAATGACTTTTTGGATACTTCCAGACTTGAACAAAAACGAATGGAGTTTAAAAAAGATAAGTTCAAGATTCTTGATTTAATCAAAGAGGTGAATAAGGAAATTGCTGCCAACGCAGAGCAAAAGAAAATTTCTTTGACAGTCAAAGATTCTGCTGACAATACTGAAGTGGTTGCGGATCGAGATAGAAGCAAACAAGTACTTTTTAATTTGATCGGAAACGCGATCAAATATACTGATAAAGGTGGGGTGGAGGTAGAGATAAACAAAACTAGCGGTTTTGCAAAAATTTCCGTTACTGACAGTGGCAAAGGAGTCCCTGCCGCCAATCAAAGCCTGCTTTTCCGTAAATTCCAGCAAGCGGCCAATAGTATTTTGACTCGGGATGGAGTCGGCGGTACAGGTTTAGGGCTCTATATCTCCAAACTTATGGTTGAGGGAATGGGTGGGAGCATCCAACTGGAAAAGTCAGTTGAAAATAAAGGTTCAGTCTTTAGCTTTACTTTGCCAACGGCAAAGCAGTCCTGAACGCAGTGAAGGTTTACCTTGCCAACGGCAAAGCAGTCTTGATAAAAATCTTTAAACTAACTTATAATTCTTTTGTAGATGGCAAAAATACTTGTAGTTGAAGATGACCCTTTGATGGCTCGCATGTACGAGAAAATTTTCACTTTTGAAAAGTACGAAGTGGAAACAGCCAACAACGGTCAAGAAGGCTTACAAAAGGCGAGAACCGGCGCACCCACCCTCATCTTGCTTGATATCATGATGCCGGAAAAAAACGGCCTTCAGGTCTTAGATGAGCTTAAGACTGATCCGAACACCAAAGCCATTCCGGTCGTAGTTTTGACCAACCTTGCTGGGGAAAAAGATGCTGAGACCGCTCTTGCCAAAGGTGCGGTCAAGTACATCATCAAAAGTGAGCACGAGCCAAAGGAAGTGGCCGACATGGTCAAACAAATCCTTGCCGGCTACACCCGCGACGAGGTTCCTGGAGGTTAGTGGTAAGTTTTAAGCTGTAAGTTCTAAGTTTGAAGAGATTTGATTAATCCACTCAACATTTTGCCAATTTCCTCATGACCTGATTGTAAATTTTGATAGAGATCTTCTTTTAGATAACCAAGGTCTCGGGCTAAGAGTAAGTGATACTTAGTTTCCTCTAAAGATCCTCTCGCCATGTTGAGAAATTGCCTAAACTCCTTTTTGTGTGCCTGGAACTACCTTCCACTATGTTAGTTGTGATTGATGCAGAAGATCGTCTTATTTGATCGCCTAATCGGAATCTTTCTTCACTCGGAAACCGGTTGGTTATTGAATAAACAAAAAGAGTTAGTAGATGTGCTTTTTTCCAAACATCAAGTTTTTCAAAGCTATTTTTTGTTTTGAATCTTTGATCTTGCATCGCTTAATCTTTTTATCTAAATGTATTATTCCTTATTCACTATCAACCAGTTGAAACGAAGGTTCTGGGTTGCCGAGGCACTTGCTTCGCCCGGTAAATCGCCACGGTTTCGTTGTAACCCAACCACAAAGCCCTCACCACTTCGTTTTTCTTTGATATAAAAAGTGAGTCCATCGGTTTTGGTCGTTGGGGTGATATAAATCAAAGAAGAGTCAGTTATCTTTTCTGATTCGATGAAGACTTCATTTGCTCCCGGATCGAAGCTGATCTCACCAGCCACTTGAGAATCGTCTTTGACGACTAGCTCACCAAAAATCAGTTTTCTGAACTCACCTACCCAGGAAGTCACCGAGAGGAAAACAGCTTCACCTGAGTTTGAGATCCAAGAGACAGCTTTGCCTGAGGACTGGTACCAAATACCGGCAGCGTTGTTCAGGACTTGATCGAGCTGGTCTTCAGTGAGTTTGTCAGCGACTAGATCAGAAGCTTGACCTACGACTTGGTGAGATCGAGCCGCAACTGAATCAGGAACATCCTGAACTTCTTGCTCGGGGACCGGGTAGCTGGGAGCATCGTCCTGCCAGACACGAACATAGTCAATATGAAAATTGAAGTTGCTGTTGAGAGAAGCATTAGCATGAGTATTGGCAAACCAACCCCAAGCCAAACCATCGACTGTAACCGAACCAAACGCCGGACAGGCAGTCCAACTGACTCCATCGGAGACATCACCATCCACGTAAGCATTGACACTAGCAGCAGAGGCACCAGCGCTAACGACTTCAATCCTCATGACCGCAAAGTTGGTGGTTGAGATGGTTACACCACAATCTTTGGTACTGATAGTAGCGCCATTCTGCAAACTGACATTCCAAGTCGTGTCGTTACAGGTACTGGCAGTGGTGGGGTCAGTACAGTTGCTGAAATAAATTCCGCTATCGTCACTGGTGTCCATAATGTCTTGAGCATCAGTGCTAACTCCTGAGCCGGCCGTACCAAGATTGCCCAGACCGATGAAGTAGCGTGAATTCGTATCCCCAGAGGCGGCTCGGGTCGGTCTGACCTTAAAAAGGGCAACTGGCAGGTTGTTACTATTAAACATAAGCTGAGCGTCATTGGCAGTGTTGGTACCGATGTACTCGAGACAGGCCGCGTTGCCAGTCCCATCGGCAGCATTAATTTCTTCATAACCACCATTTGAGTCCGCCACTGAGCGAAAAGCACAGGCTGCAGTTGCGCCTAGGGTGACGGCAACAGAAATTGGTCCGGTGGAAGCGGTACAGTTGTTGGTGTTGCCGTCCCCACCACGGGCGTTGACTGTCTCAGCAATGCAACCGGCACCAGCGGTGCGAAGGCGGTTAAATTCTTCTGCATAGTAACTATTGACACTGGCAAAAGCTCCACCAATCGCCAGACCGCCGAAGTTGGTATTCAAATCCTTGAACTGGAAGAGGGTGTTGGAAGAAGTGTCTTGCAGGTTTAAGACAGCAGTGTTGTCTGTAGCGGTCAATTTTAGCACTGAAGTCGCCCCGGAAAGCTGGACTTCAGTGTCTGAGTCAGTGGAAATAACCAAGTCTCCAGTTCCCGCCGGTGTAACGGTGATCGCCCGGTTACTTGCGCTAGTAATGTCAGCCCCACCACTGCTCAGAGTTCCGGTAAAACTGATACCGGTATCAAAAGTACCGGCGACCGTGATGCCGTTGGCTGTGGCCGAAGCCCCACCATCCTTTAAAGTTAAATTCAGACCGATTTGGTTGCCAGAAGAGGAGTTGGGGACGGTGTAGTTGGTGGAGAGGTCAATGTCGAGTCCAGTGAGGGCCGCGCTCTGGCTCACGGCAGTGACTGCGCCAACATCGAGAATATTGCCGGAAGTTTGAGTGGGCGTGAATTTAAACTCACCGTTTTCTTGAAATTCAAGGGTATGAGCAGTAAGGCTCCCGTTGCGGTAAAATACCCAGCCAGTGACATTGTCAGCGCTAGCGTTGCCATTGTCTACGCCAATGTATAGGTGAGCGGAGGCGGAGATATTACCGTGTTGCCCCAATCCTCCAAGGTCAGACACAGTTAAAGTAAGTTGCCCGCCGCTGTCTCCGACCTTAAAACTACCATCCTCATCTATATTTACGCTTGGAACCCCAGCCCCTCCGTTGGTAATTGTTAAAGTGTCAGCCGCCGCGTTGTTTAAATCAATAGTGAACGAACCGGAAGAAAGGATTTTGTTGGTACCAAGATTAATACCGTTGGTACAGGAACAACTAGACAGATCAATGCCGTCAGTAATAACACCGGAATTTGTAGTTTCGATCAGAACACCGTTGCTGATGGTGGAGGCTGGGTAGTCGGAAACTATGTGGAGACCGTTTGTTAGAGTAGAAGTAGATGCCCCACAAACTGCCGTAATACATTGCGATGAGGCGTAGAAAGCATCAGTTCCAACCACACTGTGATCACCTACTTCAATTGAACCTCCTAAAATACTGTAAGAGAAACCAGTGGTTATATTTCCTTCAGAGGCTCCACTCCCCAATTTTACACCGGTAGACAAAGTTGTACCTGTTGGTACAGCTATACTAAGACCAATTCCAGCACTAGTTACAGAAATTGCAGTTGTTGTTGTGCCAATGGAAATTGCAGTTGTGGTCGTTGCGCCCAAACTTATTCCCGTGGTCATCGTACCAGAGAGGCTAATGCCAGTTGTAAAAGTACCACCGGCGGTGTCAACAAGATTGATACCGTTGGTGATATTACCGCCGGAATTGGTTATCTCAATGCCGTCGGTGATACCGGCGTTGGCAGCCGAATCGATTTTGAGAGCATTACTTACTACTATGGAGCTGCCGGTCGAAGTGTCCAATTGCTGCAGTAGTAGCAGGTTCTCGGTTACGTTGTCAGTCGATAAGGAATCGTTTTGAGCGTTGTTAATGACGACTCCAGAATCTGTTCCGGCTGAAGTCCCAGCGTTGGTAAAATTAAAGCTAAAGAAGGAAGCGTTAGCATCCATAGTGGCCCAGTCCAAAGTTTGAACTGTTGATCCAAAAGCAATCGCGCCGTTCCCGGCAGCATCTCCGATCGCGTCCCAAGTGGTGCCGCCAGCTGAGCAAGAACCCCAAGTTGGTACCCCACTGGCACCAGCTCCGGAGAGTAAACACTGACTGCCGGTTTCTGTCTCAGCGACCCTGGTTACAACTCCACCGGTTGGGTGAGTGTACAAAACTCCGTTGGCATCAGTTCCGTAAGATGAAAAAGTAATGGTTCCGGAAGAAGTGATTCCAGTGGCTCCGGTGATGGCTCCGGCAGCCGTGATGTCAATGGTTGGGGTATTTAAAAAATTGCTGTAGCCGTCGCCAAAAGCACCGGTGTTGGTGATCGAGATTGCATCAGTCAGCAACAGATCGGTATCGGCGTTATCAATTGCTATTCCGACATCTAAGCCGTTGGTGTTGGCCGAGGCAGCTTGTTGGACAAAAATTCCCTGAGTAGTTCCAGCCGAAGATGATGGGGTGGCAACTATTGAAATGACATCGACGGTTCCGGCCAGATCGGAGGTCATAGCTACGTTTTCGGTTCCCGCCAGCGTAAAGTTGGTAGCGGTGTTAAAGGTCGCCGTGCCGTTGACGGTGATCGCGTCTCCACTGGCATTGCCCAGGCCAATGGTTGAAGAGTTGACAGCTAGGGTTGTCCCGTCATCTATGGTCAAAGTTCCGGAAGTAAAGTTGTCAGAAGTATCACTTCGCAAAAAGGAAGTTGAGTCAACACCGTCGAGCGCTCCAGAGTTTAGTGAGTAAGAAACTGAGGAAATTCTCTGTCGGGGAGAGAGAGTTTCACCTTCAACTTCGACTTCGAGGTAGAGAGCTGGGTTATCTGTAAAAAGGTCGGCGGGGAAAGCAGTGTCAGCTCCTCCACCAGCGAGACAGTCGTCGGTTGTGTCTTGATCTCCCAGACAAGCCGAGAAAATACCGTTTGAATCTGGGGTAAGGGTCCAAGTTCTTGAGGTCCATTTGAGAGTTCCGGCAGTTCTGGCATCGTAAATGTAGAAAATAATGTCGGTTGCTCCTGTCACCGGAGCATCCGAGCTATTGGTCAGCCTTCCCTGAAAGGAAAGAATTTGGGGTGGGGCAGAGGCGGCCAAGACTGCTCCGGTCAACTCATTGATGTTGATTGGCGCAGGAAGCAAATATTTGCTGTAAAAATTCAAACCGACCAGCAAAACTACTCCGGCCAATCCGGCCCAGTTGACATAGTCCGATATAGGATGACCACGATAGGCATGCCAAAAACCTGGTCTCCAGACGATTAACCTTTTGAACCAACCAGCCTGACCCTGCCCGGAGGCCGGTTGGTTTTTGTAACTAGTTTCTTTATGAAAACCCAGGAAAGATTTTAAGCTCCCCAAATAGCGTTTGATTGAAGACTCGGCTAGATTTTGACTGTGTAGAAACGAAGAGTAACGGTTGATGTCGTTACGATTGATCCTTTTGACCGTCTGGTCATCAATTGAGGCGGAATCCTTTGCGCCAGTTTTCCACAAAAGAAAAGAGGAGACGTCTTTCTGATAGTGGTAAAGAGTGGCTTTTGAAGAACCCTGCCTTTCTAAATCTTCCAAATAAGCAGCAACTGGCCCATGGTTGATAGCTTTTGACACTGTTTGAACAGAAACGGCAGAAGGTTGCTTGGTTGGTGGAGCGGTTTTCTTGAGGGGGTAGCCCTTGCTTTCTGCCCAAGAAAGAAAGGATTTGAGACTAAAATAAAAGCGGCGCAGAGAACTTTCCGAAACCTCTTCGGAAAGTTCTTTTAGAGCTTGGTTCAGATCCTCAGCTTCAAGATAATCAAAAGAAGCAACCTTTGAAAAGACTTTTCGGATGTCCGAGGCGTAGTTCTTTAAAGTTGAACGCGAAGAATTAAGGGAGGAGAGGTGTTCTATGAACTCCGGCAGGAGCTTCTCTAGGTCATTGGCAGTTAACATTGGGCAGGGCTAACTTCCTTTTCAACCGCTATTTTTAAATAACTGATTGATAAATCAGGCAGTTATACTAAAAATAGTAGCAGAAATTTGCCCCTTTGTCAAACCAAATTGAGTAGAAAAATTAACGTTTTAAATTCAGCAAAAATGGCCTCGAAATTGACCCGAAAGTGCCTTTTTACAACAAAATAAAATTACTTGATAAATCAAGTAGTTATACTTGAATAACGTCACGCTCCAGCGGGTCATAAATCGGGTAGTTATACTGATTGAAATATATTACCTGAAGTGATATGGGGTTAGGGTATTTAGTGTCATCCTCGTGAAAAACGAGGATCTGCTTTTTATTACTTTTAGAGGCGTCCCAACCGGGTTAAGAACTCCTTTTCAGTAAAGACACACCGGTAAGAACCCGTCAGGGGTTTTTCAGTCGAGCTGAGGATGATTAGAATAAATAATAGAATTATGAAAAACTATTACGTTTATATAATCGGCAACTCTAGACCGACGCTTTATATCGGGGTGACCAACAACTTAGTTAGGAGAGTTTATGAGCACAAGAATAAGCTAGTTGAGGGTTTTAGCAAAAAGTATGGACTTAATCTACTTTTGTACTTCGAGTTGTTTTCTAGCGCAGAAGAGGCAATTAAAAGAGAAAAGCAGTTAAAACACTGGAACAGAGAGTGGAAATTAAGGCTTATTAAAGAAGGTAACCCAGAGTTTAAAGACTTGTATGGTCAGGCAATTTAACGGTTGTTCTTGTCATCCTCGCGAAGGCGAGGATCTTGCTTGGAAGAACAAAAGATCCTCAATCAAGTTGAGGATGACAAAATTCAGAATTGGAAGAGTTGGTATTTGAGTACCTAGTAGCGGTTATTAATTCTTGGCAGCCCGTGAGACGCTCCAGGCGCGTTGACAACAACTCTTTTAGAATCGTTTGCAGCGCTTGTTCGATTTGAGTCGTGAAGGTTAAAGTTTACTCGTGGGAGTTGCTTTGTTGTTTGGATCTGCTGATAATCCAGGCGTTGTAGCGCCGTATTGCGAAGAAGAGAGCCACCAGCAAGACTACAAGGACCGCTGAGGCGATACCAATAGCCTTCCAAGGGATGATCCAGAAGCTAGTTTGTGCGGAAAGGGTTTTTGAGGTTTGACCGTAAACCAAATCGATTTTGGCCTTGTACAAACCGATCTTGAAACCAAGATCTTTCCAGGCTAGTTCAAAATTTCTGGTACTTCCCGGCAAAATGTTTCCACCGGCTTCATTGACTGGGATGACGGCAACTTTACCACCGAAGATGTTGGTGATGGTGATGTTTCCCTTGGGCGCAACATGGACGTTTCCTGAGTTTGAAATTGTTAAATTTAACTTCACATCATGGGTAGTTGGGTAGTTGGGTTTACTAGTTTTAAAGGTGGTTATGGTAGCACTCTCTTTTGTATCACCAGAGACACGGACCAAAATAAGCGCTCCTGTTTGGTTGATCAAACCAACACCAGTACCGGCGACAGTTGCTGCTTCGGTCGAGAAGAGTATAGCTCCGTAGTGACCACCGGCTTCACCGTTCGTGGGGACAGTAATATTAAAATTGAAAGCTTCAGATTTACCTGGTTCAAGAGTGACTGCCTCTTGAGTAAATTTGATCCACTTGGTTAGCGAGTAGGTGGAATTTTCTTCGCCAACATTGAGAAAGACAGGAGTACCATCGGTATTGTTTGATTTGAAATCAACGACAATTGGGTAGTAAGTAGTTTTTTGGTTGCCAACATTTTTTATTTTGATAATATCTTGTTGGTTGTCTCCGGGATCGAGGTTGAATTCATAAAGCGGGGAGCTGACTTCAATACCAGTAGTTTTATTATTGTTAGTGGACTCCTGAGCCAAGGTAATCGGGGTGAGGAGAAGAGAACCAAGACTGGCAGCGGCAGTTATTTTCGAAATTGTGGACAGTTTTCTCATTTTTCCTAAATCTTCAAGATTATATCTTCGCCAAAGTAAACAAGCAAGCTCCCGTTTAGAAGTTCCCGGTAGTGATCAAAGTTACAGTGTGAGAGTAGCTTCCCGCTGGTGTGGCTCCGGTAATTGAAGCTGCATGACAAAGAGTAACTACGTCACCTGCAGTTGGAGCTGAAGCATTGGCGTAAGTCTCAGTACCGTCGATCGGTTCCGCAGCTTCAGAGGCACCTCCACCACAGGCACCATCGTAGTCTCCAGCGTCTGGAGTCCCGGTAGTGTCGCTACTAGCAAAACCATATTCTTCTGAGCCGGCATTAACAGCACCTCCTGCTGAATCGCCAATGCTATTAGTACAAACTGCGACTGACGGAGAACAGAGGTTTCCATCTTCAACCAGGGTGGAGCCGTATCCAGAAGTAGCGTTGGTAACAATAGTATTGGTATAAGTACAGCCGCTGACACTAGCAGTTGTTAGAGTACCTAGAGCACAAGTAGTGTCGCTCAAAGTCGCAGTAATGGTTGGGTCAACAGTAGCCGAAACGCTGACCTGATCAGCACTCATGATTGGGACGGCGAGACTGCCAGTGTCCCCAAAGGTTCCGCCGATCGAAATTGTGTTGCTTCCGTCTGATCCTGGGTTGGTAATTTGTTCATTTCCAGCTTCATCGGCGGTGGCGTTGGTGCCAATTTCAATGGTTACCACCGAACTGCCGTTAATATAAGTCGCCGCTCCAGAAGGAGCAGTTAGAGTCAAAACGTCGGCAGCAAAGGCAGCTCCCCACTCAGTAGCACTAGCGGTACAGCCGCCAGCTTCTTCCTGTATGTCTTCATCGACCGTGTCGTCGGTAAGGTCGACATCGCCACAATCAATAGTGCTCGTATCAAAGTCAGCGGGGAAAGTCACAGTGATAGTCTCGTCCTGAATTACTTCAGTACCGGCGGTCATCGTAAAGCTGATCAAATGGTTGGAGGCGGTTGTAACTGCCAAGCGTGACATAGTGTCAGAAAGAGCGGTAAGGTTGCCGGCTCTTGAAGGGGTAGAGAAGGCGGGGAAAAGCAGAGAAACCAACAAGGCGGCAGCTAGTATCCTTATTAATTTCTTTCTCAGATTTATTTTCATTGCTGGAACAAGGATTAACTATATTATGAAGGTCAAGAAAAAGTCTGTCAAGCAAATTAAAAACTGCCAGTGGTAATAAAGGTGACAATTTGACTGTAAGAGCCAGCTGGAGTCAAACCAGCTTTTGAAGCGTGATAACAAATTGTGTTCACTTCGCCTGAAGAAGAGGTTGGGCCGACCGCCTTCGCGATTAATTTTGCGCTCGTTGTGACAGCAGCCGCATTGTGATTGACACAACCGGCATCGACTGGAAAATCAAGGCCAGCACTTGAGTTTGAAGTTGCCAGTCCATAGGCTTCAGTGCCAGCGATAATCGGGCTTGCAGCTACTGGATTAATATCATCACCGACACTGGTGCGCAGATTGCCGTCCTGAATTACAGTCAGATTGTAGCCCTGCATATTGGTAGTCACAGTTACAGTATTACTTTGGGTACTAACAGATCCAGTCGAGAGAGTACCAAGGTTAATTGTCGTTGAACTTAAAACTGAAGTAATTGAAGGGATTTGGGCTCCGACGCACTGAAAACCGCTGCAAGCAGTGTAGTTGGTTGAAATTGATTGCCCAGGGGCAAAGCCACCACCGGTATCGCTTAGATTGTAGTTAGCTGAGGATTTTGAGCCACCAAAGATACCAAACTCTCCCTCGAGGTTATAAGTGGCTGAAGTGGAAGTAAAAGCTTCTACCAAGCTAGGGAGAAAAAGAAGTAAAGAAGTAAAGATAGATATAGTTAAACAGAACCGGGCAAGGGCCTTCATTAAAGCAATTTTACTTCTTTAAGATGGGTAACTGCAAATTTGCCTTTTATTTCAGCAAAGCTTAAAATGTGGCAGAATTACAGTTATAATTAATAAATTCATGCGTCCTTATTTACCAAAAGAAATTGAAGCTAAGTGGCGAAAGCGTTGGGAGTCTGCCAAATCCTTCGAGGTTGATATCGAAAAAGCGCCGGAGCCTTTCTACAACTTGATGATGTTCCCTTACCCATCTGGCGAAGGTTTGCACGTCGGGCATGTTTACGCCTTTGGGGGAGCGGATACTTTCGGCCACTACATGAAAATGAAGGGTAAAGATGTCTTTGAGCCGATGGGTTTTGACAGCTTTGGAATTCATTCTGAGAATTTTGCGATCAAACAAGGTAAACACCCCAAAGAACTCATAGAGCAGACTACAAAATATTTCCGTGAAGAGCAATTAAAAAAGCTCGGGGCGCTTTTTGATTGGCAACACTCAGTGACTACTTCTGATCCAGATTATTACCGTTGGACACAGTGGTTATTTATCCAGCTTTTTAAAGCTGGTTTAGCGGTCCGTAAGAAAGCTAAAGTTGACTGGTGCCCAAGCTGTAAAACTGTCTTGGCTGATGAGCAGGTTATCGGCGGAAAATGTGAGCGTTGTGGGACCGAAGTTGAGAGTAAGGAACTTGAGCAGTGGTTTTTTAAAATTACCGATTATGCCCAGAGACTGCTCGACAATTTAGAAAAGATTGACTGGTCTGAGACGACGAAAACAATGCAGAAGAATTGGATTGGTCGCAGTGACGGTGCCGAGATCAAATTCAAACTAAGAAATGTTCCCGGACAGGAAGATGGTAAGCACTCAGTCAGCGTTTATACTACCAGACCCGAGACAATTTTCGGGGCAACCTTTTTGGTTATTTCTCCGGAAACCGTTAAATCCTGGTTGGAGGTTGGTTGGAAAGCCTCTGATGAAGTTAAAAGCTACGTTGAGGAAAGTTTAAACAAAACTGAGATTACCCGCCAAGAAGAAGGTAAGGACAAGACTGGAATCGATTCTGAGATTAAAGCAGTGCACCCCCTCACCGGCGAATTGCTACCAGTTTGGGTAGCTGATTATGTCCTTGGTTCCTATGGTAGTGGAGCAATTATGGCAGTACCAGCTCACGACCGGAGAGATTACGCTTTTGCCAAGAAGTTCAAGCTACCTATTGTGGAAGTTATTGACGGTCAAGTCTCAGATAAAGAAGTTTGGGAAGGAGAAGGCAAGCTGATCAACTCAAGACAGTTTAACGGTCAAAGTACCCAAGAGGCTAAAAATAATATATCAAAATATCTCGAAGAAAATCAATACGGATCAGTAAAAGTTAACTACCACCTCCGCGACTGGCTGATTTCTCGCCAGCGCTATTGGGGTCCACCGATCCCAATGATCTACTGTAGTAAATGTGCAGAAGAGGGTAAATCTTGGTTTACTTCCGAGGAAGCAAAGAATTGGCAAAATGAAAAATTAAAAATTAAAAGTGGAAAAATTCTTCATTCTTCATTCTCAATTCTTAATTCCCAGATGGTTGGTTGGTATCCTGTGTCCGAGAAAGACTTACCGGTTGAATTACCCGAGATCGAAGACTACCAACCCAAAGGCAGCGGTGTCAGTCCACTCTCGTCTTTGCCAGAATTTGTGAGCGTAAAATGCCCTAGTTGCGGCGAAGATGCCAAAAGAGAGACTGACGTTTCCGACACCTTTCTCGACTCCTCCTGGTATTTCTTGCGTTACCCTTCAACCAAGGTAAAGAATGAGCCTTTCGATCGAAGCCTAACTAAAAAGTGGTTGCCGGTGGATATGTATATTGGTGGCAATGAGCACGCGGTCTTGCATCTGCTTTACACCCGCTTCATCACCATGGTCCTACGTGATCAAGGTTGGCTCAACTTTGAAGAACCTTTCAAAAAGTTCCGGGCTCATTCTTTGATCACTTACAAAGGGGCCAAAATGAGTAAATCGCGCGGCAATGTCATCAATCCGAACGAGTACATGGATACTTATGGAACTGACACCCTGCGTATGTACCTTCTTTTCATTGGTCCTTATGATCAAGGTGGGGAGTTCAATGACCGGGCGATTGCTGGTATGTTCCGCTTTCTTGCCCGAGTTTGGACACTCACCCAAGAAGTAAAAGAAAAACCTGGTCATCAAATTGACCCAGAGCAAAACAAGAAGCTCCAAGAACTGATCAAAAATCTTGACCGTGGGATTTCAAGTTTGAAGTTTAACACTAGCATTGCCTACCTGATGGAATTCGTGAACTTGCTTTACAAAAACAAAGAAAAAGTTCATCTTGAACTATTGAAGCAGTTTGTACTAGTTTTGGCACCTTTTGCTCCATTTATTGCTGAGGAAATTTGGGGAGAACTTGGCGGGGATTTTTCAGTTCACCAGCAAAGCTGGCCAGAGTTTGATTCTTCGGCTTTGGCGAAAAAATATGTTACTGTTGTTGTGCAGGTCAACGGAAAAATGAGAGACAAAATTGAGGTCAGTAGTGAGGCCGCGGAAGAGGAAGTAACCCGCTTGGTTGTTGACCGACCCAAAATAAAAAATTACACTCAAGGCAAGAGAATAAAGAAAACGATCTTCGTCAAAGGGAGACTCGTCAATTTAGTTGTTTAAGTTTGGAGACCTCTGTAGAGGGCAGCTACAGCTAAGTGTTCCAACCAAATTTTTTAAAAGAAACTATCTGGAGGAAATCGTGCGCGACAATACCTATTTGCAGTCACGTCTTGACTGGCTTTGGGAAAAATACTTTCCCGATGTTGAACAGAAGAACAAAGTTTATATCAAATTTGGCCGAGCCGCAAAGTATCGCTTTGGCTCGATCAGACTTTGCTACGAGGACAACGGCAGCCACATTCTCATCAACGGGATCTTTAAAGACGATGAGTTTCCCAAAGAAATCATTGATCATACGATTGCCCATGAGATGGTTCATTACGCCCAGGGTTTTTCCTCACTCCGACCCCAAATGCACTCCTATCCGCACCGCGGTGGGGTGATTGACAAAGAACTTAATGATCGAGGTTTAAAGCATTTAGTTTTCTTCTACAACGTTTGGATCGTGCAGTACAAAAAAAGTCTAGGAATTTTCGACTGAGTCTCCAAACAAACTTTACTCCTCTAAAAACTCAAAATTTACTCTTGAAATTCTTTTACTTGCTCCTTATACTGCGATAAGAAAATTTTCTGCTATGGAAGAGAACCCCGTTGTGGATTCAATTTTAGAGTTTACTGACAAAAACAAGGTCCCAATTTTACTCGGGTTGGGCGGTATCGTGTTTGTTCTCCTTGGTCTTCTGGCCCCTAGTTTTAGCAAAAGCAAAACCCTCCCTGAGATTACAGAGTCTGGAAGCAGCAACTCGTTCATTAGAGTAGATGTTGAAGGCGCTGTCAACAAACCCGGGGTCCATCGAGTTGCGAGTGATGGTCGGGTTGAGGATGCCCTCAGGGAGGCCGGAGGTTTGAACAAGGAGGCAGACAGGGAAAGAATTGCCGAAACCATCAACCTAGCAGCCAAGCTCATCGACGGCCAGAAGATTTATTTCTTTCAAATCAATGATCAGAGCAGCCCTGCCTCTTCCTCAACCTTGATCAATATCAACCTAGCTACTAGCAAAGATCTCGATACTTTGCCAGGAATTGGCCCAGTCACGGCCGAGAAAATAATTAACGCCCGACCCTTTGCTAGTATTGAGGATCTCAAAGCAAGAAAAGTTGTTTCCAACTCAGTTTACGAAAAAATCAAGGATTTGATTAGTGCCAACTAAAAAAACAGCCGTTCTTCTTTTAGTTATCTTTATCTCGGCTTTGCTTTGGGTGCGTTGGGTCATCTACAGACAGACCTTACCGGAGATAACCGACCAAGGGAGAGTCACTATCAAAGGGACACTTTTGGAAGAGCCAATCGAAAAAGGGAACTTGTATTTCTTTACTCTCAACAGAACCAGAGTTTACAGTCGAGAAAACCTTCACTACGGAGAAGTCGTCGGTCTGACCGGAACTCTTGAAAAGGGAAGACTCTACCTTCCTGAGGTAAAAAGACTAGGGGGCGCAAGTTGGTTAAATTCAAATCTCCACAGACTACGACTTAGCCTCAAGGAAAAAATAAACTTTCTGTTTCCGCAGCCCGAGTCAGGGTTGATGAATGGGGTTTTGCTGGGAATAAAAAGTGAGCTAAGCCCTGGGCTGGGAGAGGATTTAAAGAGAAACGGAACGATTCATGTGGCAGTTGTTTCCGGCTACAACATCACTGTTGTTGGCGGCCTCTTTTTGGCTCTAGCAAAATTTTTGGGACGCAAAAAAGCGCTACTTTTAAGTTTGCTTGCGATTTCTTTCTACAGTTTGGTTACCGGTCTTGGAGCTCCTACCCTTCGAGCCGCTCTCATGGCTAGTATTGCTTATTTGGGGGTGCTCAGTGGAAGGGTAGTTTACCCGGTCTACAGCCTTTTTTTGGTTGCTCTTGTTTTGTATTTTCTAAATCCAGAAATAATCTTCGATATTGGTTTTCAGCTTTCTTTTTTCGCTACTCTGGGTATTTTGCTTTTTTCCGATCGAATCAGAAAGTTCACCAAACGCTTACCAGCTTTGTTAAAGGAAGATTTGGCCATTACCCTTTCTGCCCAGATCTTGGTTGTTCCAATCATCTTTTATTATTTTGGAACCGTCTCTCTAGTTTCACCTTTGGCTAATGCCCTCACTCTCTGGACTATACCCTTTGTGACTATAGTTGGTTTTGTAGTACTTTTTATCAGTTTTATCTATTTACCAATGGCCTCAATTTTTGCTTTGCTGCCCCTTTTTGGGCTTAAGTTTTTTATTCTGGTCAACGCCTTTCTTGCCTCTTTGTCTTTTGCAAGCCTGAGTTTGGAGAAAAACAATCTCTTCTTGCTTTTAGGCTACTATTTAAGCGTGGCTTCTTTAGTAATTTTTTATAAAACCAACTATGTTTCTAAAAAAACTTAAACCAATTCATTTTCTAATCCTGACTTTGGCCCTGAGCGCGACCTTTTTTTCTTTGCTCTATTTTCAAAGGCCAGACAGTAAGCTTCATATCAAAATTTATGATGTTGGCCAAGGGGACTCAATCTTTATCCGCACCGCCGCTGGCTACAAAATCTTGGTTGATGGAGGTCCGGACAATTCAGTTCTTGAGCAACTAGCCAAAGACATTCCGGCTTGGGATCACAAAATTGACTTTTTGATTCTTACTCATCCTCAAGCAGATCACCTTACCGGTCTTATAGAAGTGGTCAAAAGGTATCAAATAGGTAAGTTAATCTATAGCGGAGTGGTCAACAACACCAAAAACTACAAAACCTGGGAGGAACTAGTCGAGGAGAAAAAGATTGACAAAGAGATTGTCAGCGCCGGAGAAGAAATAAATTTTCCTGATAAAACCGAGATCAAATTTCTTTGGCCCAGAGAAGAGCACCCAATTGTCAAAGACCTTAATGAAGCCTGTGTAGTTTTTGAATTGAACTTCGGCAACTTCTCTGGTCTCTTTACTGGGGACGCAGATCAACAAGTTCAGCCCTACAGCGGAAACATTGGTGAGATAGATTTTCTTAAAGTACCCCACCACGGCTCTAAAACTTCTTTGCAGCCAACCTTCTTTATGAGACTTTCACCCACTGTTTCAGCGATATCGGTGGGAGCGAAAAACAAGTACGGGCATCCACGAGCAGAGCTATTAAATTTGTTAACCTCAATAAAAGATAACAAAGTCTATCGTACTGATAAAAACGGTACAATAGAAGTTGTTAGTGACGGTCAAAGCTGGTACACTAGCCTAGAAAGAGGTAACTAAACTTGATTAAACAAGAAATAAGCTATTTATTGAAGCAAGCTCTTGAGCAAATTCCCTTGGAAAACAAAGATATTTCCACGGAGGTTTTCAAAGGAAAGTTCGGAGATTATTCGACTAATCTAGCCTTTAAGCTTGCTGAAGCTAACAATAGCAAAGATACTAGCGAGATTGCTAAAAAAATCGTGGCTGAGATAAAAAATAACAACCTTTTTGAAAAGGTCGAAATAGCCGCGCAAGGCTTTATTAACTTCTATTTAAGCCCTGAGTTTCTCCAAAAAGAGCTACAAATAATAACCGAAAAAAAAGAAAGCTTTTCGCGACTAGAAATTAATAAAGGAAAAAGTGCGCGAGTAGAATACATCTCGGCGAATCCAACTGGCCCGCTGCATTTGGGCAACGCCAGAGGAGGCCCTTTGGGTGATACTCTAGCCAATGTTTTGGCGGAATCTGGCTACCAGGTTTTAAGAGAGTACGTTCACAACGATATCGGAGGTCAAGTTGAAAGACTGGGCAGATCACTTTTTCACTATATAAAAATAGAACAAAATGTACAATCTGAGCTTCAGGAAGATGACTATAAAGGTGAGTATGTCAAGGAATTGGCAAAGGAAGCAAGCAAAAAAATTGCTCTGGAAAAACTTGCCAACGAAGAAGAGGCAGTCAGGGCTCTTTCTGACTTTGCTTTAAACAAACTTTTTGACGAAAATTTGCTCGTGGTCGAGGGGTTGGGGATTGAGATCGACAAGATCTTTAATGAAAGCGATTTTCTTATCAGCGGCGAAACTGAAAAGGTCATCAAAAAACTACAAGCTTTAGGTTTGACCCAGGAAAAGGAGGGGGCAGTTTGGTTTGCACCAAACGATGATTATTTAGAGGATCGAGAGGCAGTCTTGGTGAAAAGCGATGGCAAACCAACTTATTTTGCCAATGATATTGCCTATCACAACCTCAAGTTTAAAGATAAACCAGATTTGGTTATTGATATCTTTGGTAGTAACCACCACGGCCATGTGCCCAAACTACAAGCGGCAATCTCTGCTTTGGGATACGATTTAGCTAAATTTAGAGTCATTTTGTACCAGTATGTTCGATTAAAAAAAGGAGAGGCAGTTGTGAAAATGGCCAAGAGAACTGGTGATTATGTTACGGCGGAGGAGGTATTAAAAGAGGTAGGTAAGGATGCTTTTCGCTTCTTTCTCTTGCAGCGCAGCCCTGAAACACATATGGATTTTGATTTAGAGCTGGCCAAAAAAGAATCAGATGACAACCCAGTCTATTACATTCAATACGCCTATGCTCGTATGAGTAGTCTTATCGCCAAAGAAAATAGAGAAAAAGCGGTCAAAGTAGATCTAAAACTCATTAAAGAAGATCAAGAACTGGAACTGATCAAAAAACTAATTGAACTACCGGAGTTGGTCGAGACTATCTCAAAAAATTTTGCGGTTCACCAGCTGACGAACTATGCACTTGAACTGGCTGACTGTTTTAACCGCTTTTATGAGGCTTGTCGCGTCATTAGTGAGGACAAAGAAATGACTGACTCAAGGTTAAATTTGGTTTCTGCTGCTAAAATAACTCTGGGCAATACTCTACGCTTGTTGGGTATTTCAGCTCCAGAAAGGATGTAGTGCCAGAACAATTAAAACTTTCTTCTCCTTAACCGTAGTTCTAATATTTATTTTTGCTTTTTTGTCTTTATCCCTAAACAAGTTTGGTAAAGATTTTTTTCAAGAGCTTAGCAAAATAGAGACTAGCTCGAGGCTTTTGGGTTTGGAAAAAAATTCAGATTCAAGACAGCCTCAAGGCAAAATGATCAGTAAATTCGCGCTCTTCAGTGATACACATTCAGACTCAGAAAACACTGCAAAAGCTCTCGTGCAGGCTAAAGAGGAAGGAGCCGGGTACATCGTTCACAGCGGAGACTGGAGCAAAGTGGGGACTCTTGAAGAGCTTAAGGAGCAAAGGGAGCTATTGAGCAAAAGCAAGCTACCTTTTTGGGGAGTGCTTGGTGATCACGACCTTTGGCAATCAGGAACGGAGAACTTTAGAGAAGTCTTTGGTTACACTTACACAAGCTTTGACAAAAATGGGGTTCACCACATTCTTCTCGATAGTTCTGACACTAGTCTTGGCCTGGGTGAAAAACAACTCTCTTGGTTAGAAGAAGATTTAAAAGTTAACGCCGGCAAGATAACTTTTATTTTCATGCATTTGCCGCCCTATAATCCCTACAACGCTCGGACAATTTGGGAGAAGGGGGGTAGCAATAGCACTATCAAAGGTCAGGTTGATAAATTTCTGAAGCTTATAAAGGGAAAAGTGGCAGGAATTTTTTCTGGGGACCAGCATTTTTCTTCCAGCTACACAGAGCCTGCTAGCCATGTTAAAATAACCATCGTCGGTGCTGTTACGGGTGAAAGAAACTTACAGCAGCCGCGTTTTGATATCGTTGAAGTTTACGACTCAGGGGAATTTAGAGTCAGCGAAGAGATTATTAAATAGGTTTTGTTATTGATAAAGGTTCAAATGCAAGCAAAGGTAAAAAAACTAAGGAATAATTTGAGTTTGATGACGGTAAATCTACCTGCTTTTAAATCCGTTACCATCCTTGTTTTCGTTGCCACCGGATCTCGCTACGAGATAAAGAGAACCAATGGCATTGCTCATTTTGCGGAGCACATGTTTTTTAAAGGTACGAAGAAGCGACCAACGGCAGCAGATATTTCAGCCACTATCGATGGGATTGGTGGAGAGTTTAACGCCTTCACCTCAAAGGAATACACTGGCTACTATGTTAAGGGTTCCTCGCAGCATTTAGATCTGATCATGGACGTTTTGTCCGACATGCTTCTCAATTCAAAATTCGAACAGAAAGAGATTGATAAAGAACGTGGCGTTATCGGGGAAGAGCTGCGTATGTATCTGGACCAACCAATGCGCTACGTTGCGGAAATTTATGAAGAGCTTCTTTATGGGGACCAGCCTTTGGGTTGGGATACAGTTGGTACTCTGGAGTCTTTGACCAATATCAACCGAGATCAGTTTCTGGGTTACTTAGACGATTATTACCATCCGAACAACATGCTGGTTGTCATCGCCGGAGATATTACTGAGGAGAAAGCAGAAGCCCTGACCGATAAATATTTTGGTAGTTTGCAAGATAAAGAGACAAAAAAATTTCTTCCGGCCAAATTTTCACAAGCTCAGCCCGCAGTCCGGCTCTTTGAAAAAGACACGGAACAAGCCCATTTTTGTCTTGGGGTTCGTTCTTTGCCTTTGGGAAATCCAGATAGATACAAAATATCAGTTTTAAACACTGTTTTGGGAGCGGGAATGAGCAGCCGTCTTTTCCTTGAGGTCAGAGAGCGACGCGGTCTGGCCTATTACGTGCGTGGTAGTGTTGATGAGTACTTAGATGCAGGAGCAGTCACTTTTCAAGCCGGGGTCGAACCAAAGAAAATTGAGGAGGCAATCAAGGTTGTTTTGGCAGAGCTCAACAAAATAGCTGAGAAGGGGCTTTCTAGTGTAGAATTAAACAAAGCCAAAGAGTATATGAAAGGAAAACTTGTCCTTGGCTTGGAGGACTCAAGGGATGTGGCCATGATGTTTGGTCTGGAACAACTTCTGGAAAAGAAGACACGGACTCCGGAGAATATAGCTTCAGAAATTGATAAAGTAAGAGAGGAAGATGTTCAAGAAATGGCCAAGAATTTATTCAAAAACGAAGGCCTGAATTTAGCCGTAATTGGCCCTTTTAAAGACCAAGAAAATTTTGCTAGTATCACTAAACTTTAAAAATATCGTAAGAGCAACTAATAGAGAGCAAATTAGCAATTGTGCAAACTAATTGCTAGGTTAAAACTCAAACCTAGAAGGAGGTAAAAAGTGGAAAAAGTTGTTGTCATTATCAAACCAGATGGAGTCAAAAGAGCCCTAGTGGGTGAAATTATTGGCCGACTTGAAAAAGTTGGCCTGAAGATAGTTGCGATCAAGATGCTTTTGCCGGGTCGCGAGTTAGTAGAGAAGCATTATCCAGACAACCGAACTGAATTTTTGAAGGGAATGGGGGAGAAGACTCTCAAAATTTACGCTGATTTCGGCAAAGACCCGAAAGATGTTTTTGGCACAGTTGATCCTCTAGAAATCGGGAGAAAAATTAACACTTGGAATGCCGATTTCTTTACTTCTGGGCCAGTGGTGGCGATGCTGCTTTCGGGTCGTCATGCGGTCGAGAACGCACGAACCGTTGGTGGGGCGACGATGCCGATGGCCGCTATTCCGGGAACCATTAGAGGCGATTTTGCTAGTGATTCAGCTGCCTATGCCAACCCAGAAAAAAGAGCAGTCCAAAACTTAGTTCATATCTCTGGTTCAGCGCAAGAAGCAGAGTATGAGGAAGACATTTGGTTCAAAGAAGAGGAAAAAAACTCTTACAAAAGGGCCGATGAAGGCTTAGTTTAGTTAGTTGGGTCGACCTTGTAATTATAACCGGTTGTTCCACAGATAGTTACACTTGGATCCTGATAGTGGACATCACCGCTTGCTGGGGCGATTTCGAGACGTGCGTAGAGAGTAAAGGTTTGATTGGCACTAGCACTTTTGTAGCAATAGGTTGGCCAAGAATTCCTCGCCAGCGGATCCTTTGGCATGTCCGAGAGGTAAGTTTTACTCGTCCCGCCACTTATCGGAGTACAACTGAAAGCATTAACTTGTGTACTGTTGCTCCAAGTTACATTACCACTTACACAATTAAATCTAGTTCCCCCGGTGGTATCCGCAGGGTCGTTAGCCGGGTACTGGTTTCCGTCGGCATAATATTTCGCTAGTTCAGCTTGAATCACCTTTAAATCTGTAATTCTCTGAGTATCGCGGCCTTTTCTCTGAGCAGTTGTGTAAGAGGCTGCACCAAGAGAAATCAAAATAGCAATGATCGCAACTACGATCAGAAGCTCTATTAGAGTAAACCCTGACTGCGTCAGCGACTGCTTCGCTAATCGCGAAGTAAACCCTGCGGATTTATTTGACTTACTTTTTGGCAGCATACTTCTTTAATTAAAAGGCAAACTAGGTTTAAAGTCAACCTTCCTCGAAGAAATCTTCTTTAGCCACGAATTAAACAGGCAAGCTGACAAGAAATTGCGATCGAAAGCCAGTGTACTAGCTAAATTAACTTTTTTTCCAGTTTACCTCAGAGTAAAGTAATTTATCGAAATAAGCTTGTATACCTGTTTTTACCGCAGGTATAAGGTTGTTTGGAAGCTCATCTAAAGGAAACCAAGAAAGGTCGTCGCATTTATCAGGTTCTAAGTTTTTTGCTTCTCCCGACCAAGATTTTGCAAAAAAGAATATATCAAAACGTTCCTCATCACCGCTTAAACGGTGCATCAAATGATAGAAATCAAGATCTTTTTCTTTTATATCAACACCAATCTCTTCTTTAGCTTCCCGAACTGCTGCTTGAGTTGCTCTTTCACCTTGATCTACATGGCCGCCGATAAGGGTGTAGTTCCCATCCTCATAACCAGTTTTGTAGCGCCTTTGAAGGAGAACTTTGTTGTCTTGAATAAAAAGTAGATAAACGGCAGGAATAACTTTGTGATAGTCTTTCATATTTTGATCTATTGGCGGCCCCGAGAGGAGTCGAACCTCCAACCTCACCCTTAGGACGGGTTTGCTCTATCCATTGAGCTACAGGGCCAGTTAAAAATCTCCTTCTCTTATATAAGCCTTAGAAAAAATCTTGGATTCTACTTGAGTAAAAACCTTCAGAACCTGAACTTCTAAAGTAGTTTTGTTCTTTTCCAAAGTTAGTTTGTTAACTTTCAATTTTCCCAAGTAAAAATAGTCTTCATCACAAAACTCAATGGGTTTGTGGAGAGGAAAAAGTCTTTCACCAGACTTTTCTACCTTGAACTTTAAGCCTTTCCTGAGCTTCTTTTTATCAAGTTCCTTTCTATTCAACTTTAGGAGACTATTGAACTCTAATTGGTAACCCATTTTATTTGGTCGGGGTGACACGAATTGAACGTGCGACCTCTGCGTCCCGAACGCAGCGCTCTGCCCCTGAGCTACACCCCGAGGTAATCCGAGGGATCCAGGACCTTTTTTGATCAAGCTCTCAAAAAAGTCCTACACCCCGAATTTGTTAATGTCATTCTGAGGCAAAGCCGAAGAATCTCCTAGATTCTGAAACAAGTTCAGAATGACTTAATAAAGAGATTCTTCGCTTGTAGCTCAGGATGACAGAAATACTGTCAGTTCTTTGGAATTTTAGTCTAATTTGTGCTAGAATTCAAACGCTTTCGCGTTTTGCATTCATTAGGCGAAAGTCAAACCCACAATGGCAATTGGACACAAAAAACGCTTTTGGCTCTTTGTTTTTATACGAACTCTCGCTAACACACTGATCGTGGTGGGGGTAATTTTTAGTTTCATTGCTTTTTGGCCCTTTATCTCTTCTGAAATTCGTTACCGTTGGGATCAATGGCGAGATCAAAAGTACAGCATTGATACTGCGGCGGTCCCGAGTAGCGGTTTGGGAGGGCTTTTAGGCAAGCCGCCACCGATCAAGATCACCCCAGTCAACAAAGATTTCGGCATTATTATCGAAAAAATTCATGTTAACGCTCCTGTAATTACTGATGTTGACTCGACCAAGTACGCGGTTTATATCGACGCTCTCAATCGGGGAGTGGCCCATGCTCGCGGGACTGGAAAGCCTGGAGAGCCTACCAAAGAAGGCAACAACAACACCTTTCTTTTTGCTCATTCGGCAATAAATCCATTTTATGCCAAAAAATACAACGCTGTTTTTTACCTTCTGCGCAAAGTTGAAGTTGGGAACAGAATTGTGGTTTTTTACAAACAAAAAAGGTTTGACTATTTAGTTAAAGACAAACGGGTGGTGGAAGCCAGTGACGTGCGCTATTTGACCGAACCAAGCAAAAAACCCTTACTTACTCTCCAAACCTGTGACCCACCGGGTTCAAGCTTGCGGCGTTTGATCATTACCGCCGAGCCAGACCCAAAAACTACATAAAGTTAAAAAAACCTTTAGTGGAGGTCAATTGAATAGAGATTCGGTTGCTTGGCGATTGACGAGTTTAGACTGGTACTTATTATTAATTTCGAGCCGTTGGGCCAGGCAAAAACGGCCTCTAGATCAAAATTACCAGTATAAATTGTTGCTTGGTTGGATCCGTCAGATTCAATCAGACTGATTGAGGCTTTGCTGATCAAAATTAAGTGGTGGCTGTCATGACCGGACTGAGTTTCTTCCGGGTACCATAAATAAGAATCAGCTTTCGGTAAATTATAAATCTTAGCCTTATCGTCGAAACCAACGTAAGGTTTGGAGTCATAAACTAAGGCAGTGCCGTCCTTTTTTACGATCAAAACTCGCTCTTCGTCAGGAGAGAAAGAAACTGTCTTGGCTCCTTCGGAGAGTTTTTTGGCTTGACTACCGATGTGATTAAAGCGATCGCTAGTCTTTAAGGTAGAGTCTTGCAACCAACCTTTTTTGAGTTCGGATACTTTAGCACTAATATCGGTAAACTGCTTATTTTCACTGCTGGCATCGAGAAGAAAATTTTTCTCGACTTCAGCTACTTTTAAGGTTACCAAAACAGACTTTGAATCTGGGATCCACTGATATTCGGCCGAAGAAAATTTAAAAGTGCTTGAATCTTGCGCGATCAGTTTGGGTTCTTTCGAAAAGAACAAGGGTCGGTCGGAAAGATCAAGCACCCAAAGGCCTTCTTTGTCAGCGGAGTTGACCGCATAGACCAGCTTTTGGTTGTCCGGGGAGATTTTTGGCCCAAGGACTCCGGTGAAAGTAACTGCTTTCAAATTTGGGGCTGCTGGGAAAAGAAGAGCTTCTAGTGGTGTGACCAAACCGGCTCGGACTTCGACCTCCTTTTGCCAATCAATAAAACCACTCTTTTTGAGAGTGATTTTGTACTTTCCGGGGTGTAGGTTGGTGAGGTTTACATCAGTAGCTTGTTTGGGACTTTTTTCACCGTCAATGAGAACAGCTGCACCTTTGGGGGTGGTAGTGATTTGAATGATACCGGTGCCATCGATAGATCTATTTTTAAAATCAATTCGATAGCCCTTAGCATAAAGATAAGCAGCGGTTGTCACCGAAAGGGCAATAACTATCAATAGGGCCAAACCCAAAAATCTTTTTAGCATTTGAGTCTAAGTTTATCACAAGGGTGGATTCTATCCAATCAAGTAAGGTTTTGATCGTTTTAGGTAAATTTGGATCTAGTAGAGGAAAAAAGTCTTTTACAACCAAGGCGAAAAAAGTTAATATGGTTGGGCAATGTTTTCCAAGCGAATTGGTATTGATCTCGGTACAGCCAACTGTCTAGTCTATCTGGAAGGCTCTGGGGTGGTTCTCAACGAACCAACAGTTGTTGCGGTCAGTACAGAAGAAGGGGAAGTTTTGGCAGTCGGCAACGAGGCCAAAGAGATGCTCGGCAGGACTCCAGAGGGCATTGCTGCCTCACGTCCAATGCGAGACGGGGTCATTGCTGACTACTTGGTAACAGAAGCAATGCTGCGTTATTTTATCGACAAAGTTTGTGGTCGATCTAGGCTCTTTAAACCCGAAGTAATGATTTGTGTTCCTGCCGGTGTTACTTCTGTCGAACGTAGAGCAGTTTTGGATGCGACTCTCTCTGCCGGAGCCAAAACCGCTTATCTCATCGACGAACCTTTAGCAGCCGCGATTGGCGCCAAAATTCCGATCTCTCTTCCGAGTGGAAACATGATTGTTGATATTGGAGGAGGTTCAACTGAAGTAGCGGTTATTTCTCTGGGAGGGGTCGTAGTTCACAATTCAGCCCGAGTCGCCGGAAACAAAATCGATGAAGCAATCTCCCAGTATACTCGGCGCAAGTACAACCTTATTATCGGAGAACGTAGTGCAGAAGACATCAAACTGACAATTGCTAGTGCAAAAGTGGTTGACGAAGAAACGAGCATGGATGTGCGGGGTAGAGACAGCATTACCGGTCTACCGAGAACGATTGAACTGTCTTCAAAGGAGGTCACGGAGGCGATAAAAGTTCCTTTGAGCCAGATTCTTGACGCCATAAAGCAAGTGCTCGAGCAGACTCCACCTGAGTTGGCTGCGGATATCATTGAAAAAGGGGTGGTCATGAGTGGGGGGACGTCACTGCTCAAAAACTTAGACAAACTCTTTACCGACGTCCTTGGGGTACCCTGTCATATCGCCGATGAGCCTCTGCTTTGTGTTGTTCATGGAACTGGTTTGGCTTTGGAGAATATTGATTTGTACAAAAGAAGTATTATTAGAAGGTAGGAAACTAATTAAGAATGGAGAATTTTGTTTTAGTCGTTAATACACCATCATTAGTAGTTTACTATTGTACTTATATCGACCAAAAAGTTGTTTCTGAAAAACTTAAAAATTTATATTACGGTCGATATTTTCATTCACTAGGTTCATGAAAATTGGTATTGATGCTTCCAGAATCTCAATTGACGAAAAGTCAGGCACAGAAAACTATAGTTTAAACCTGATCAAGGCTTTGGCCAAGATTGATTCCAAAAATCACTATCAACTTTACTTCAACCATGACCCAAAGTTTTTTGAGCTACCAGAAACAAACTTTGCGAGCAAAATCATACCGGCCCGAAAGTTCTGGACTCAAGGACGTCTGGCTGCAGAGCTCGTCCTAAATCCAGTTGACCTGCTTTTTGTTCCAGCCCATACGATCCCAATCCTACGTCGCCCGGGCTTAAAAACCGTGGTCACGATCCACGACCTTGGCGCTGAGTATTTAGCCGCCTACCACAAGTTTCCCGATCGGATTTATTTAAATTGGTCGACTGCTTTTGTAGCCAACTATGCGAGCCACATTATTGCCGTCTCAGAAGCGACGAAAAAAGATTTAGTCAGAGAATTTAAAGTAAAAGAGGAACGTATTAGTGTCGTTTATGAGGGTGTTGATCGGAATTTTTTTAAAAAATCTCAACCAGAGCAAGTAGACCAAGTGCGAAAAAAATATGGTTTGAAAAAACCTTATTTTCTTTTCGTCGGTACGATTCAGCCTAGAAAAAATCTTTTCAACCTTATCCAAGCTTTTTCTGAGGCCAGGGTTGAGGCGGACTTGGTCATAGCTGGAAAGCCAGGCTGGTTGTTTAAAGAAATTTATGAAGCTCCAAAAAAATTTGGAATTGAAGAGAAGGTTAAATTCCTTGGTTTTACCCCAACAGAGGACTTACCGGCGCTTTATTCTGGTGCACTAAGCTTTGTCTTTCCATCACTCTACGAAGGCTTTGGTTTGCCACTTTTGGAGGCGATGGCCTGTGCTTGTCCGGTTCTAACGTCCAACCAGTCAAGCTTACCTGAAGTAGTCGGCAGGGCTGGTTTACTTGTTAATCCTAGGTCAAGCAAAGAAATTGCCCAGGCAATAGAAAAGCTCTTCAAAGACAAGCACTTGCGAGAGTCTTTGAGTCAAAAAGGTCAAGAAAGAACCCAAAATTTTTCTTGGGAAAAAACCGCCCGAGAAACGCTTGCAGTCCTTGAGAAAGTAGGGGAGTCGTGAAAAAAGAAGTTTTGGGGGTAGAAGTGAGTGACATCAGTCAAGCCGAAGCTTTGGTTCAGGTCAAGGACTTGATTGATCGAGGTGAGAAGGGCTATATTGTCACCCCCAATCCAGAAATGATTTTGGAGGCAAGGGTGGATAGTGAGTTTAGGAACAATTTAAATTCTGCTTTTCTCTCCCTTCCCGACGGCTTCTATTTGTTTCAGGCGGCAAAACTTCTTGGCAAAAATTTGCGTGAGGTGATCACCGGGGTAGACTTTACTTATTCTTTGGCCGCTCTAGCGGAAGAACACGGTTACAGGGTTTTTCTTTTAGGAGGTAAAGAAGGTGTAGCCCAAAAAGCAAAAGAAAACCTGCAAAAACTTTTTCCTAGGATCAACATTGTTGGCGCTTTTTCTGGAGGATTGCTAGAGAAAAATGAAGAAGAAATTCGGCAAAATGTTCAGAAAGAATCAATTGATATCTTAGTAGTTGCCTTTGGATATAAGAAACAAGAAGCGTGGATTGTTAGGAATTTGCCAAAGTTAGATACAAAAGTCGCGATTGGAGTGGGTGGAGCTTTGGACTATATTTCCGGAGAAGTAAATCGTGCCCCAGTTTGGATGAGAAAGATTGGTTTGGAGTGGTTTTACCGTTTGTTACATCAGCCAATCCGGATCAAACGCCAGATTAAACTACCCCTCTTTGTTTACCTCGTTTTAAAAGAAAAATTTTCGAAAAGAGCTAATTAGCAATACTTTAACCAAAGGAAAAGCCCCTGTCGGGGCAACTTTTCTTTTCGGCCCCGACAGGGGCCAAGGTTCATGAGGACATTTAGTCCTTTCTCCCGTCTCGCTTCTTAAAGCGGACGAGACGGTTCGGGCGCTGAGACCCCACCAAGTGGGCGGGGATTTATTTCTGAACCAGAGTTATTTTGACCCTGATTCGTGAGGCAGACAGAAAGACACAACTAAACAAATTTATCTCTAAAGAGGGCTGACTAACTCGACAGTGGAGTCGAGGATTTCGGCTCTTGTAAACAGGACAGGTTGTTAAAGTGCAGCTTTAGCCAAAATCCTTATGGAGGGCAGAAGGATTTTAGGTTCAATGTTAAACTGCTGCAAGCAGCCGTGGCTAGGAGGAGCAGTTTTCTGACCCGCCATTTTGCAGGGCTCACCTCACATTAGCGGGCTAGACAGTTAATTTTCCTGGCATTAAGCACAGAGTACTAGCTGTCTATATCAAAGTATTTCACAAAATTCTTGAACTGTCAATAGTAAAAACTAGCGTCAAAGAACCGAAAAAATTTGACCAAGCGGGGTAACTGCAATATAATACGACCCACTTTATGAAATCAAAACTTGACCAGAGAATTGAACTTACCCAACCGAAGGTAAGGTCCATTTATCTTTCTACTTACATACCACAGAAATGTGGCATTGCTACTTATACGAAAGACCTAACCAACGCTATCAACGTTCTTAACCCCTACAACCTTGCCGAAATCATGGCGGTTTCCGACAACGGTTATGACTACCCCTGGGAGGTCAAGTTTCGGATTAGCCAGGCAAAGAAAGAGGATTACCTTGCTGCGGCTGATTACATCAACAAATCTTCAGCTGAAATCTTTTGTCTTCAACACGAGTATGGGATTTTCGGAGGCAAAGATGGTGAGCTAGTTTTAGAGCTCTTAAAGAGAATCAAGAAGCCGGTAGTTACTACTTTCCACACGGTTTTAAAAAGTCCTAGTCCCTCACAAAAGAAAATTCTCAAGGCAGTTGCCGCTAGATCAAATGTAGTGGTTGTCATGATCGATACTATGGTTGATAGACTGACGAGCCTTTACGATATCCCGAGCGAAAAAATTGTCGTTATTCCCCATGGCGTACCGGATATACCTTACGGGCCAACACAATTTTACAAAAAGGAATTGGGCTTGGAAAATAAATTTGTTGTTTCAGTCAACAATTTGCTGGCTGACAACAAAGGCTTTGAGTACTTAATCGAGGCCATAGGAAAGGTTAAGGACAAAATTCCAGAAATACAAACAATTATTATTGGCGAGACACACCCAATTGTGAAAAAGTTTGAAGGGGAAAAGTACCGCAATTTTTTGGAGAGTAAAGTGAAACAGTTGAAACTGGAAAATTACGTCAAGTTTATCAACCGTTACGTTAGTCTAGAAGAGCTACTTAGCTATTTAAGAGCAACAGATGTTTACGTCACCCCTTACCTAGACTCTCAGGCGGCTGCAAGTGGGGCTTTGTCCTATGCGGTTGGGGCGGGAAAAGCCTGTATTTCAACACCATATATTTTTGCTAAAGAGGTGCTCAAGGACGACCGTGGTGTTTTGGTTCCTTTCAAAAACTCAGACAAAGTTGCCGCCGCCTTGTTAAAGATTTACCGTGAGCCCAAATTCCGCGCTTCCATTGAAACAAAATCTTACCAGCACGGTCGGACGATGATCTGGCCGGCAGTTGCTTTGCGTTACCTTGATCTTTACCGCCTTGTTCTTGGAGAGTCAGCTGCTGCCACAGCAAGAAGAGTGCTGACCAATATCATCAGTCCAATCTATTCTCGTGACAAACAAAACTAATTTTCCTTTAAACAAAGAAAAACTCTCAAACTCCTACAATTTTTTGGTCAAATTGACCAATCAGATTGGGATTATCCAACACACCAAGTACGGGGTTCAAGATCGAAAAAATGGTTACAGTTTGGATGACAACGCCCGGGCGATTATTGTCTGTTTGCAATGGTACAAACAGACCAAAAGCAAAAAAGCTCTGGATTTGGTCGCTACTTATCTAGCCTGGCTTTTTCATGCCAAAACTGATGAAGGCTTTTTCTACAATTTTTCCAGCTTTGACAATCAGTTTAAAGAAGTTTTTAGTGAAGACGGTTTTGGCCGGGCCTTTTGGTCTTTGGGACAGGCTTACCAGGCCAAGGCGCGAAATGATATTACTTCAACTGCCAAGACTCTCATCGATGAAATCAAAGGCAATCTAGATACACTTATATCTCCTCGGGCGATTGCTTATTGTATTTTGGGGCTGGTTAGTCTAGCCGAGGCCGAGAAGAAGAACCCAGAATGGAGTAGTTACTTGGAGAAACTGACTCGCAAACTAGTCAACTCTTACAAAAAAACCGAAAGCAAAGACTGGCATTGGTTTGAAGAGATCATTGCCTATTCTAACCATTTGTTGCCACTCTCACTTTTTGAAGCCTATTTAATTTTAGAAAAGAAAGAGTTTTTGGAGATTGCGACCAAAAGTCTTGAGTTTTTGGAAATAAATAGCGCTCTGGACGGGTTTCCTTCACCGGTGGGAAACCATGGTTGGTTGAAGAAGGGGCAGGAAAGGGCGGTTTTTGACCAACAGTCAATTGAAGCTTCTGAGGCGGTCTTGTGTTTTTTGAGCGCCTATAGGGTCAGCAAAGAAATAGGTTACCTGGAAAAAGCTCTTTCTTGGTTCAACTGGTACCACGGAAACAATATCAAAAAACTGTCTTTGATCAACAAGCAGACGGGTGGTTGCTTTGATAGTTTGATGAGCCAAGGTGTCAATGAAAACCAAGGGGCGGAATCAATCATTGCTTATCTCATGGCCGCTCTCGCGCTCTTAGATTTGAAGAAAAACCAAGAAAAAACCTTGCTTTCGCAAAGTTTGATCTTGTCATCTTAGGTCCCTTTCAAGGATAATATTGTTAATGCTGCCCCCAAACTCCAATACCAAATACGGACATTTTTCTCCAGACGGAAGAGAATACATCATTACTCGTCCCGACACCCCTAGACCTTGGATCAATATTCTGACCAACGGCCGCTATACGAGCTTGGTTTCTCACACCGGCGGAGGTTACAGTTTTCTTGACGAGCCAGTCTACAACCGGATTACTCGTGGTGTTCCCGGTGAACAAATCCTTCAAGACCGGCCGGGGCGCTATCTTTACGTTCGTGACAACGATTCTGGAGAATATTGGAGTATCAACTGGCAGCCGGTAATGGCGAAGCCGGAGTTTTGGGAAGCAAGAATTGGTTTGGGCTACAACAAAATCGTTTCTCTCAACCGCGGTATTCAAGGAGAAGTGACTTTTTTCGTTCCGGAAGGAATAAAGGCCGAGGTTTGGATGGTTAAGATCAAAAACACTACCGAGAGGGTGCGCAATCTTTCAGTCACTTCTTACGTTGAGTGGGTCTTGGGAAACTACATGAAGGATCTTTATGACCGTGTCTTCGACTCACTCTTTAATGATGCTTATTTTGAAGACAACACGGTTTTTGCTACCAAACGTCGTTGGGAGAGGCCGGACAAACCTGGTCTTCCCTGGAATCTGGTTGCCTACATGAGCGGGGATCTCGATTTTGAATGTTATGACTGTGTAAAGGAAAACTTTATTGGTCAGTACCGCTACCTCTCAAATCCAATAGCAGTTGAAAAAGGAGAGTGCCAGAATGCTTATGGAGAAAGCGAGGACGCCATTGGCTCACTGACCAAAATACTGACCCTTAAACCCAAAGAAGAGATCAGTTTTAATATTTTTGTTGGTGTCGAGCAGACAAAGAAAGAAGCCAAAAAAACGATAAAATTTCTTTCGAAAAAGGAAAATGTAATCAGAAAATTTAATGAAAGAGGGGTTTGGTGGGACAAATATCTTGATAAATTTGTGGTTGAAACCCCAGACCCTGATTTCAATTTATCCGTCAACATTTGGAACAAGTACCAGTCCTGGATTACCGCCAACTTAGGAGAAATGACTTCTTATTATCATGGCGGTGGTGATTTTGGTTTTCGCGATGAAGCCCAACATTTGTTTGGAGTTTTGCCTTTCAACCAAGATTTTGCCAAGGAATGGACCAAAAAACTTCTCGAGCACCAGGGCAGTGATGGTAAGGTCGCCCACAACTGGAACCTGACCACTGGGAAAGCAGTTGTGACTGACCACTCAGACGACCCACAGTGGTTGGTGATGGCGGTTTTGAACTTTATAAAGGAAACCGGAGAGACGCAGTTTCTTGAAGAAAGAGTTAATTTTTTGGACAAAGGAGCTGCCTCAGTCCTTGACCATCTCACTTTGGCCTTGGACTACACTCTTTATCACGTCAGTCCGAACGGAATACCTTTGCGCCGAACCGCGGATTGGAACGATGCTTTGGCAGGAGGGCACCTGGGTAAAGGGGAATCGCTGATGGTAGCGAACCAAGTGGCGAGCAATATTCTTGAACTCTTACCAATTTTGGACAAAATGGGCAAAAAAGCCAAGGCCAGAGTTTACGTCAACATTTACGATCACCTCAAAAAAACTATCAATGAACAGTACTGGGATGGGGAGTGGTATGTTCGGGCTACGGATGACGAAGGAAACTTCATTGGCAGTCAAAAAAATAAAGAAGGCAAGATTCATATCAACGGCCAAACCTGGCCTGTCATCAGTCACATTGCCAGCGGGGACCGAGCCGAAGAAGCAATGAACTCTTTGTGGAAGCATTTGCAAACTGAGTACGGGGCTTTGAGCTTTACACCAGCCTATACAAAAATGAACTCTGCTTTGGGAATCATTTCTCAATTTGCCCCAGGAACGAAAGAAAACGCAACAATTTTTTCTCATCCGAACGCCTGGGTCGTGATTGCCGAGGCGATTCTTGGTCGGGGAGACAAGGCCTACGAGGCTTGGAAGAGGAGCTCTTTTTTGACCCGCTCGAAGCAACCGGACATTTACAAAGTTGAGCCCTATGTTTATGCAGAGTTTAGCTACGGTCCACAGAACCCCCATTTTGGGCAGGGAAAATACTCCTGGATGACTGGTTCGGCGGCTTGGTTTTTGAGAGCTTGTACTGACTGGATTTTGGGAGTTCGGCCCACGGTTGATGGTTTAATCGTTGATCCTTGTATTCCCAAAAGCTGGCAGAGATTCAAGGTAAAGAGGGAGTTCCGTGGCGCAGTTTACAATATTTCAGTCAACAATGAGGCAGGGGTTTTCAAAGGAGTCAAGGAAATCAAAGTCGATGGGAAACTTTTGAAGGAAAAGATACTACCAGTTTTTAAGTCCGGGCAACACAACATCGAAGTCAAAATGGGAGAAGTAAATACTTTCAAAACTGTTCTAGAACAGTCTTCAAAAGCTAATAGTCGAACGGCAAAACAAATCAAGGTGAAAAGCTAGGTTAGAGACTGCTTCTAAACAACCTCATGTTTCATCTCACCCAAAAGCCAAAGAACCCCATCCTTTTTAAGTTTTCGAGTTTACGAGAAAACGCAAGAAAGCAAGAAGATTTGATTAGTTAATTTAGACAGTTTCCCTTTTCATTTCCCCTAATAACCAAAGCACAGCGTCTTCCTTAAGATTCGAGCAAAGCGAGAAGCGCAAGAAAGATCCAATATTTCTTACTTTTCGGACGAAGTGAGAAATGAAAAAGTGGGAAAGGCCAATTAAACGGTCTCGCGCTTCATCTCTCCGAGCAACCACAAAACCGCGTCTTTCTTATAACGTCGGTCCCCACGGGCATTGATTCTAATCGCGGGAAGCTTACCTCTTTTTCCCCAGCGCTTGATAGTCAGCGGGGAGACTCTCAAAAAGTTAGCCACTTCTTTTACAGTCAAAAGTTCTGGAAGATCATCACCTAAAGACATAAATTTATCCTAATATCCTTTCTGAGCAAGGTTCAAGTCGTTCCGACTAAGACCCTCAAATACTAAACTTAGTATGCATAGACCTACTTTAAATAAACAAAATGCCTATAAAAGATATCAGACTAAAAATTAAGATGTCAAGTGGCAAATCAGATACTGGCGGTAACATATACTAGTGTATCAGAAAAAGTACTTTACAGCGGTGGGCCTTTTAGACTCAAACCCTCTCAAAGTCCCATAGTAGTTGACTTTTAGCTTCATTTGTGCTATCATAAATATCCTTTTCGCACGCAGCAATTTGGCTGCATTTTTTGTGTTTTGTGGCTAAATTCTTGCTTGCGGGGAGTAGTAGGAGGGACAGCTATGGGCGATCACACGCCAATCTCATTGGATCAGGGACCAGAGGTGCCCAGTTGGGTACCGAAGGCAATCCTGACCCTAGTCATTGCGGTGGTCATTCTGGGTGGTATGTTCGCTGCCGGTTGGTTCGCTCACCGTGAGGTTAGCGCCGACGGTACGAAGGACCCGCAGCGTGACTTGATCGTACGGCTCGATCGCAACCGGCTCGGTTTGGTCAACTGGTCCGATGGATTTCAGGTGTGCGTCACTCTCTTGAAGAGTGATTTCACTCCTGAGGATCCGGTAGCCTGTGTCGACACTGACCAAGTCCTGAACTACACGGACTACGACTATGGACCTTCGGCCCTTCCGAGTCTCGGAGAGCTCTACGACATCCACAAAGTCGATGACCTTGGAGTTCAGAGTGGTTTGGTCTTTTACCTTCCAGGCAAAGGTCCGAACCCATTACCGACACCGACCAGTGCCGCTGAGCCGAGCCCAACACCTGGAGTGAATGTTCCCACAGCCACTCCAACCAAGTAACGGAAATCCCTCCCCGCACGTCAAGACCGCCGGGGTGCCTATTGGAACCAGTTTCCTCTAAAGGCACCCCGGCACTCCCATTTTTAGACCCCAAATTTAGTTAAAACAAACAAATTTCTTTACAAGTAAAGTAAAATACTTAAGCTATCCAGCACACGCGTTCGTTCTCCCAAACAACGAGAGGCTTGGGAAGAGCACTCTCAAAGGCGTGGGGGCGACAAAGACCGCTGGGGCAAGGAGAGAATCATGGACTGGGCAGATGGGCTCAACATAGGCCTTTTCAGTGGCCTCGCTTTTGGGATTCTCCTGACAGCGTTTATCTGGTGGAGAATTGAGTCCTCCAATGACAAGATAAGAAAAGGAGAAAAATTCCGCGCTGCTGAGCCCTTTCTTAAGAAAGAGTACTACCACGTGGCCTACCGGGCTTTCTCGGAATTTGACCGGCTTGGCTGGAAACGAGGTTGCCAGACCTGGGTCGGCTTTGTCACCTTTTTCAAGGCCGATAGGTTCCACAGGAACCCGCACATCGTCGAGCTCTTGGAAGAGGTCCACACCAAATTGGCAGCCGAGTTTCACGGTCGGGTGATGTTTGCTGGATGGGATGTGGTTTCCAACCAGTATCTCATCTACCCAAAGTGGACTTTTGAACTCTACGACAAGAAAGGAAAGCTGATAGCGCCGCAAGTTCGGAGCGACGTTGCCTACGCGAGAGAAGTCGATCACAACTCAGCTCAGCAGGAAGCTTGGCAGAACATGGTGCTAGCTCGAAACAACGCTGAGTCTGTGAAGATCTTCTACCCGGATGGAGAAATCTTCAGAATCCTTAACCGTCCGGAATTTCTACGAGCCAAGTAACATTGGTGAGGAGAACTTCGACCGCAAGGTCAGAGGCTTCCCCTCCTCGCCAAACCACCTTTTTAAACCTAATTTTCTATTTCCGAAGAAAATATATAAATATTGCTGTAAAGTTTATCAGCCTCGAATTGTGGCCTATATAATAGTAACCCTCAATATCCTTGTTATAGCCTCGGCTTTCCCAACAAAAAACCCCGGTTGCCCGGGGTCTTCTGTTGTCATTCTGAGCTATTAGCGAAGAATCTCGAGATCCTTCGTTTCACTCAGGATGACAGGTTTAGTTCAGCTCCGCTGAACGCAGGATCTTTTTTGATATAGCTCTCAAAAAAGTCCTATTTAAGTTCTACTTTAGCTCCAGCTGCTTCCAGCTTACCTTTAGCTTCGTTGGCAGCTTCTTTCCCAGCTCCCTCAAGAACTGGTTTTGGTGCGCTGTCTACCAAAGCTTTTGCTTCAGCTAGACCCAGAGTCGGGACGATTTCACGGACTGCTTTGATGACGCTGATTTTGTTTGCACCAGCATCCGCCAAAACTACGTTGAAGCTGGTCTGACCTTCGTCAGCGGCTTCGCCAGCCTCAGCTCCGCCAGCGGCAGGAGCTGCAGCGACAGCCATCGGAGCAGCGGCGGTGACGCCAAAGCGTTCCTCCAGTGCTTTAACTAAATCAGCTAGTTCGAGAACAGTCATGGTCTCGATGTCCTTGATGATTTTTTCAAGCTTGGCACTGACTGGTTTGGCTTCTTTCTTTGGCTCTTCTTTAGGTGTTTCCTCTTTAACTTCGGCCGCTACCTCTTTTACCTCTTCTTTGACTTCCTCTTTAGTCTCTTCAACAACTTCTTTCACTTCCTCAGCCGCCTCTTTTGCTTCCTGCGCAGCTTCGGTAGCTTCAGCTGCAGCATCTTCAGCCTTGTCAGCAGCTTCGGTAGCTTCGGCAGCTGCTTCCTCTACTTTTTTCTCATCGTCGTTCATTAGTTAGCACCCCCTTTCACATGAATTATGAATTCAGAATTTAGAATCAAGAAATTTTTAAGCATTGGTACTGCCCTTACTCTTTCCAATTTGATCCAAGGTGTAAACAAGATTGCGAAGGTTTGCGTTCAGTACTCTAACCACACCGTAGAGTGGGGAAGATATACCCCCAACCACTTGCCCAAGCAGGACTTCTTTGCTTGGAAGTTTGGCTAGTTCCATGATTTTTTCTTTGGAATAGGCTTCCTTGTTCAAAAAGCCGATTTTTATTTTTGGAATCTCAGTACCTTTGATAAAAGTTGCCAAAGCTTTGATTGGGCTGACCTGATCTTCATAGGCAAAAATAGCTGCAGTTGGTCCGGTCAGATCCTGCGCCGGGACTTCGTAGCCTGCTTTTTTGGCAGCAATTGAAAGTAAGGTGTTTTTGGCAACCAACATCTCAGCCTTGTCAGCCTTGAGTTTGCCTTTGAGCTCGGTCGCACCAGCTACCGAAAGACCACGAAAGTCAGTCAAAAGCAAAGCCTGAGCTTGGTTCATTTTTTCAACTAGGCTCGCAACTTCCTCTTCTTTTTTTATTCTTGATGCGGATTTTTTCTTTTCTTCGTTTTCCATAGATAATAGATATTTGTCATTCTGAGGCAAAGCCGAAGAATCTCCTAGATTCTGAAACAAGTTCAGGATGACTTAATAAAGAGATCCTTCGCCCAACACTTCAGGATGACAGTCAAAAAAACAAAAAACTCGCCGAAGCGAGGTACATTAGATCTAAGATTTAAGATGCAAGATTGAAGATAGACTCTTAAGACGCTTGCGACGCAGAGCGCAAAGCGATCTAATTCTGCATTCTGAATTCTTAATTCAAACGATGCCTCGGCTAGGTTTATCTCGTCCGCCTGCTTCGCGAAGCGAATCAAGGCGAGACTGGACTAGCTGTCTTCGGTACGTGGGCGAGTATATGTTAAGCACAAAAATTTGTCAAGATTAAAGTTCTTCTTCCGCTTTTTGGAAATCCTCTCGGAGGCGCTCAAGAGGTTGGTTATTTCTAACGTCTGTTTCCAGTCTTGCCTCCAAATTTTCCAGAGTTTCTTCGAAGCGGTTGCGCCGAGTTTTACCTTGGGAGAGAAAGCCGAAAGCAAGAACTAGGAAGACCACCAAGAGCAAGATCAAAAGGGTGATAATAATGACGAAAATAAGTAAGAAGAGGAAGGAAATCTGTTTATCAATCGTTAGGTTGACTTTGATATCCGCCTTGAAATTTACTTCCGGGCTGCTAGTGCTACCACCACCGCTTGATGGGCAAGCACTGCCCGAACAAGCCTTTTTGACCTCAAAGCTGAGTCCCTGACTATTGACACTATCGGAAAGACCAACGCGGCTGAGGTTGGCGTAAACTGAGTTAGAGCCTATTTTGTAGCCAGAAGTGATGACAAACTGCCATTTACCACTAGCTCCAATCTTGGCGTTATAAACTCGCGTGCCATTGAGAAAAAGGTTGACTGTTGAGCCCGGCGCACCCTGCCCGCTGACCGTGACTGACTCCCCACTAGTTAGACTGCTACGCGAAAGAGCGATCGTCGGGGGTAAATGGATATTGCTGACCGGGGTATCAAAATGGTTGGCGAGACTGACATCTTTGATCGTTGTCAGGGGAGTAGCCCGGCCCGCGCTGTCGGTTTGGTAAAGAGAAAAGGTATGAAGGCCGGGGTCAGAGACAATTTTTTTGCTGAAAGTTCCAGCCGAGCTAGCCTGCACTGTTCCGATGACCGAGCCACCTTCCTTGATGGTGACCAAAGCTTTGGGAGCAGCAAAACCAGAGAAGGTCGCGCTTGTCCCGGCAACATTGGCAGTGATGGTGTTCTGCGCAGCAGAGACCGAACTTGTTGAAACAAAGAAAGAAACAAGGGCAGGGAAAACTATTAAAATAGCTTTGAATTTAGTCAAGTTCTTCTTCAGCTTCTTCAAACTCCTTTTCGACTTTGCTGAGAGTTTTTTTGTTGACCTTTTCGGCACTTAAGTCTTTTTCGACCTTTTCTTCAAGTTCGACTAGAAGTTCTTTGAGCTTGCGGCGGAAGAGGGCAAAGCGGAAAAGGATAAAGAAAGTTACTAAAAGCAAAAGCAAGATTAAAACGATGAACAAAACCAAAAGTAGCCAGCTTGGAATAGTTAAGCCGAAGATAATGTAGGCTCTTGGATCCATTTCAAAGTTGATCACTTCAGATTTTGGCGAGTTGATATTGTCCGGATTGGTCGCCAGGGCGTAAATCTCGTGCTTGCCGGCGCGCAGCAGTTCTTTGTAAGTAAATTCAAACTGACCGGTGCTATCAGCTTTGACACTAGCAATCTCCACCCCGTCCAAAAAGATCTTAACTTGATAACCAGGGAAGGAGTGCCCTTTGATGAAAAGACTGTTGGCGTAGGGGATGATGCTACCGCCCGCAGGCTGCTCAATTTTGGGGGCGGGAATATCTTTGACACTGAGATCAACACTGCCGGTTCTTTCGTTGCCCGCTTGGTCGAGGGCTTTAACAAAGACAGTGTGGGCACCGGAGGCGATCGAAGGAATTTTGTAAGGGTTTTTTACCTTGATCCAGTCTCCCGCATCAAGCCTAAGTTCATAGTGGTCAACTCCCGAAGTAGCGTCCGTGGTTGAGAAGGCAATGATCGGACGGGTCTCGGCGTCTTTTTTTGGATCAGCTTCAGGACTGAAGGCCCTTGGTGGAGTTGAGTCAATCTGAAGTCGGTAATGAGTAGTTCCGCTCCACTGACTGCTACCCTTGACCCGGACATGGAAATACCAAACCCCATCAGCCAGACCCTCGTAGGTTTTCTCTTTGCCTGAGCCTTCTGAGACTTGATCTGGGGTGGTTGATGACTTGTGGTCGAGGGAATAGCTGAACTGCGTTCCTGAACCACTCCAAGAGAGTTTGGCGGTCTTTTCTTTGTACCAGCGATCTTGGTTGGGGTGGGTGCTCGAAGTGATTTGTGGGGCGGCGGTTGGGGGTGGTTGGATAGTAAAGGTGGCTGTCCCTCGACTTCCGAGGATATTGGTTCCGGCTCCGTCGTTGGCCAAAACTTTTGAATTTGAACCAACAAAGACCTTCGCAATTCCCGGAGAGTTTCCTTTGACTGTAATTGCGCCAATGTAGCCAACTGAACCTTTAAAGCCAGGAGTGGGTAGCCCGCATTGAAAGTGTGCTGAGGTAGGGCTGTAGCTGGGTGGGCTGGGGTAGAGAATACAGATTGAGCCACCGACAGAAAGGCCAGTGACCGTCAGATTGCTTACTCCTAAATAAACGTCATAAGTATTTGACGCTTGGCTTGTGGACACGTAAATCAAAACACTGAATTTATTACCCACGTTTTGAGTTCCCGAGGAAGGGGAAAGGAAAAGAGAGGCGCTTGCTGCTTGTACCGGTGCAGCTAGAAGAAAGATTGTAGTTGGAAGGTTAATCAGAACGATGAAAAGCAATTTGGAAAAGAGACTGAAGAGATGCAAGACGAATGACGAATGACGAATAGAATCGGTTTTTCCTTCCCTATTAATCTTAAATCTTAAATCTGACATCTTTTTTATCCTGTCCAATCAAAGAGCATGATGCTGAAGTCGATTAGACCCACTTTACCGTCGTCGTTGGTATCGGCCGCGGCGTTGCTCGTATTCCAGTAATAAAGCAGAATCGAAAAATCAGTCAAATTGACGTGGCTGTCACAGTTTAAATCGCTGCGTTTGCAACTGGTTACGGTTAGGGTTTTGGTTGAGCTGTTGACTGAGTCACTCAAACCAGAGCGGGTTAAATAAGCATAGATTGTGTTGCTCCCGACGCTGTAGCCAGAGCTGAGGTTAAACTGCCAGTCGCTTCCGGAGGCGACGGTTCCACTAAACTTTTGGGTTCCATTCAGAAAAACGTGAATTGTTGAGCCAGCTGCCCCCCGGCCGAGAATCTTCGTCGTTTCCCCTTTGTTGATTGAGCTTTTGGAAAGGGCGATGGTCGGAGCAAGGTGAATATCGGCTACAGCAGTATTGAGATGGGCACTGGCAGTCACCCCACTGAGGCTTGTGTCCGGAGTAGTCCGGCCCGAAGTATCAGTCTGTCGTAGAGTAAAGTCGTGACTGCCGGGGTTTGTAGTGATTTGTTTACTAAAGAGACTGCTGCCATTAGCGGTAGTAGTTCCTACGGTAGTGCCAGATTCTTTGATCGTGACTGTGGCGGAAGCTGAGGCATAGCCGGAAAAGGTTATTGTTGTTTCCGGAACGGTTGAGGTCACGTTGACGTTGGCAGCCGCCACTGGCTTAACCAGGCTAAAAAGAAGACTGACTCCAAAAATTAAGTAAAGAAAAACTAATTTTTTGACCATTTTCCTCTCAGTTTTAATAAAGCTAGAAGAACAAAGATCAAGGTTACAAAACCAGCTAGACCAAAGAGCCAAGGCCGTACCCAAAAAGAGGCGTGTTCTGTAGAGGGTAGTTTTTTGTCGGCATAAAGCAGAGTCGGAAAAGCCTGGTAAAAACCGGGACTTAAACTAGGACGAGCCAGCGAAAAAGTTTTTTCCTGCCCAGCTTTGAGAGTGAGAGATTCCAACTTAACTTCTTTGCTGGGACCGAAAAGTTTTTTTATTTCCAAAAGAAGCTGAAAATTGGTGCTTTGGGTACCTGGATTGGCTACCGAAACAGTAATCTTCTTCTCATCACCTTCAACCTTTGAAACTGAAAGCTTCTCTTCAACGCTGCCAAGGATTCTGATCGTAAAATCGACCTGCTTCGCTTCGTTGAGGCTGCCGATGAGCAGAGCTCCATAGTAGTCACCCGGACGGATTTCATCTGGTGGACTCAGCTCAATGGTTACCAGGTCGGTTCCGAAAGGTTCAAGCAAAACTGTTTTGGGGTTGACTGAGGCAAAATCAATGCTGTGTTTGGTGAGGAGAGTAGAATTCAGAGTTTCGTTTTTAGGCAGTTGATAGCCAAGCCAAGTGAGAGTGAAAGATTTGCTTTGGGCAGTGAGGTTTCTGAGCAAGAGCTGGTTTTCTACGCTAGTAGCGACATTGGTTTTGAGAGAAAATTCTTTCGGTTCAGTCTCAAAGCTAGCCGCCAGGGCTTTTCCAGGAAGGAAGAGGCAGATACTTGCAAAAATTGTGCTGAGCAGTAAATATTTCATTTTTTCCAAAGCAAAGTTAAGGCCGCTTTAGCCTCTAAATTTGATTATAGACGCAAACTCTTTGAGCAGCAAGGAAATTGACAAAGTAAGAGAGTCTATTTGATAATTAGGGTACCTGCCTGATGGAACAGCTTAACCGGCTCTCAAATTTTAAAAGCAAAAAATATTTAGGAAGTCTCTTCGCGACCCTTTTTATTCTCGTCGCTATTCCAGCAACAGTCTTTTTGTCCTTGAATGCCCGACAGACTCAAGTTCCCGCCTCTTCTTTCGTTTGCCCAAATCCTAGCTCAGAAAAAGTTGGCGAAAAACCCGATAAAGCCAAAGCTGAGATTTATCTAAAGGCGCTTCAGACAGAAACTAGTAATATCAGAGCTGAATCAAGAAAGATCGGGCTTTTGCGCAGTGAAGAGAAGATAAAACAAGATTTGTCCTTGAGAAAAAAGGATTTGGTAAAAGCAATGCAGACTTGTCCTGACAAAGCAATTCAAGCTCTTTTTTCATCCGCAGAGGTTAAAAAGTACAAGAATCTTGCTGCTGGAAGTTTAGAAGAGTTAAGGGAATTTGAAGGTTCCCTAGAAGTACGACATGTTGATTTTGCTGGAAAAAGTGGTAGCTCCTATGAGTATATCCTTCATACCAAGGAGAAAAAGAAAGTTACCATACATTTCGCTAACGGTATTCATGACTTTGTCGAATCACGAACTGTGATTAAGGTAAAGGGGGCGTTTCTGGAGAATAATTTGCTTTTGGATGGAAGCAAAAAATTCAAACACGCCAATGATATAACTGGCGGTTTTGAAGTGGTGAAACAGCCAGGAAACCCACCCGTTCTTGGCGTACAGCGTACGTTGCTAGTGAAAGGCCATTTTGCTTCAGATTTTGGTGTCGTAGATAGTTCTTTGACCATGGATAGAGTTGGTGTTATTTTTTCTAGGCTGGGAAACTTTATATATAACACTTCTTTCGGTCAGGCAGCAGTGAGTGGTGGAGTCTTGGACGGTGGCTACATGGGTCCTCCCAGTTGCCCGAATCCTTGGGATCAAAGCTTTCTGCGCACCTATCTTGACCCGAAAATTGATTTTCGGAATTACGACCGGGTTATACTTTTACTTCCTATGTCAGATTCTTGTGGGGTGGGTTATGTTTACGGCGGCAAAATGGACACTCCAACCGATGAAGGTACTTTCCCGATCTCTTTCGCCTATATTTCTTCCTTCCTTGATTTTTCGTCCCAACAAACATTTGGAACAATAGCTATTCAGCATGAGTATGGGCACGGCTTGGGCTTGGGGCACGCTGGGTTCTTTGGCTGTGCGTTGGCAAGACCCCCTAGCCCAGAATGCATACTACCCTATGAGGCTAGTGATCCGGTAGACACTATGGGGAATATTAGTTCAATGCGGTACAATAGTTTGCACCGCGAAATGCTTGGCTGGATGGGTGAGGGAAGGATGAAAGAGATAACTAGCTCAGGAACTTATACTCTCCTATCGCTGGACGATCTGTCTTTTACAGGCACCCCGCGAGCGCTAAAAATCCCGAGGGGAAATGGTCAGTATCTATACGTTGAGTATCGGCCCGACACCCGCTTGGGCAGAGGAAATCTTTCCGACGGAATTCTTTTTCATGAAAAGAGTTCATTGGGGCCAACTAGTTTGTTGTTGGATGCAAATGATCGAATGGGTAAGGGAGTTTACGGCGAACCATTTGGTTCAGCATTGACCGGTAGCGAACCTTTTATTGACAAGTATACGGGAAGTACGGTCAGACTGCTCTCAGTATCTTCCACTGCCGTAACTGTATCCGTTGTTTTGGCAGAGACGCAACCTGAAGGAGTAGATATACTAACTAATACACAGGCCGATTGGAACAAGCCGACCGGGTATTTGCATGCGGCAGGGCAAAAGAAAGACGTTGATTACGCTGATATTTACTACCAATTTGACCTGAAATGTACCTACGGTTCTTTCTGTGCCAATAGTTACAACCAGTGGAACGATTGTGGTAGCTGGCCAAGAGCTTCTTTTGACATCAGCTCCGGTGCTTGCCCAAGATTTACAACTGCCGGAAACAGCGTCAATGTTCCCACTGTAGCTGGTTTTAGATACAAATATAGGGTTTATATTGTCACCACGGGTGGTAGTAAGGAATGGATCGGTGAGAGCGATGTACCTTCTTGTTCTTCAGGCACCTGTACGACCAACATTTCTTGGCCAAGAGTGACCTACAGAGTTCATCTGCAGAAAACAAGCAACTCCAATCCTGCCTGTGGGGGAGGGGATTACAACACTGTCTCAGGATGTACTGATTTAATCACAACAGATGCCATTGGTAGCGACTCGAAAGTTACATTTCGAGGTCTACCAATCAGTACGGACTTTAAGGCAGTGGTCAAGGTGGGAGACTTCAATGGAGGAGTCCATACCGTACAGAACATTGCTAGCCTAGGTAGTTCACAGACCTACAGCAAAACTTGTACTTCATCAGGAAATTCGTGCACGATTGGGGTGCTGAATTTCAATGGAAATGAGCCTCTGGTTTGGGCGGTGAGGGCAAATAGTACTTCTGGTCCGGTTCTGAAGGATGCCTTGATTGGTAGGGCAGGTGCTGATGGAAGTTTCAGTGGCTCTTGGACGTGGGATTACACGGCAGTTGCCTATCCAAGTAGTTTCAGTAGTTGTTCTGCCGCCGGTTCAGAGTGTGTCAGTACAACTCTCTCCAACAATAATTCTTCCAACCAAGCGCTTTTGACTGGGGTGAAGGCAGGTGTTTCTTACAAGAGAGTAGTTTGTATACCGACCTGCTCTTCTAGCTCGAATACTTATCAGAACAACACTGTTACTTCCAGCCCAACCGTTGCGCCACTAGGTGCGGTTACTTCAGTGTGTTTGAGCGAAAATACTTTGACTAAACCAACCTTTGCTTGGGGGAGACCCTCCGGAGCTGTTTTTGAAAATCAGAATCTGGAAGTGCGTTTGGGGACTAGTAGCCCAATTTCCAACGGAGTTAGTCTGACTCAAACCAGCTTCACCAACCCAACTACATTTCTGCCCAACACTAGAATTTTCTGGAGGGTCAATACTAAGATTGTAGGTGGTAGTTGGATCTCCTCAGCTTTTCAGGAAGTGACGATGAATTCTTGTGGGCAGCCGGCTGGTATAGATACGCCTGGGATTGGGATAGTCGGTGATTATTACAAAAGCGTATTACCGCTGAGCACCCAGTATGCATTTTCGCGAAAGGAAGACAAGATTGACTTCAATTGGCAAACAGGCAGTCCAGATCCAAGTCTGGACCCAGACAACTTTTCTGCACGTTATATATGGACAGCGAAATTCGAGGCTGAAATTTACCGCTTTACCCTCAAGGCAGCCGGAATAACTAGGGTCTATCTGGACTGGTCAAATGAACCGTTGATGGTAATAGTCGGTCCGATGGGTGATCCACACAATGTGAATGCAATCGCCCAAACGGCTTTAAAAATGTCAGAGGGGATACATACAATCAGAATAGACTACTCGGAACTTAAAGATCGCGCTATTCTCAGGTTCAATTTTTTCAAAGCCAAAGAATGCTTAGACTTAGATGGTAGTAAAAAAATTGATTCTGCTGATCAGTTGCTTCTATCAAAGCACATTGGTGAGAAGGGTATTTCAGCTTACGACCTGACTCTCGATGGAGTAGTGAATTCCGCTGATCAGCTAAAACTAGCCCAAAACTACGGTCAAACATGCAGCTAAAGATTCATATCCTATAGTTTGACTTTTTATCCTAATTTTGCTATAATCTCTTTAATTCAGCTAGCGCAAGGAGGAGAAAATGAAGCTAGCGGCTGTTTTCACCCTCGCTTTCTTCGCTTGGTCGTGCTCGGCTGACGCTAAGTCAACGACAACCCCAGAGCCTTCTCGCACGCATTCGTTCGCTGCGGGAGGCAGTATTTCCTGGGGAGAGGCAGTCCGACTCATTCAAGACTGTAAGGTCGAAGGTGTCGGCTCCTTTCATGACGGTAGCGCCAAGCTGTGGCTCCACGATGGAACTGTTCTAACTGTTCCGGAGAGTGGAAATATCCTCAGTGTCGCCCACTCAGTTGAGGACAAGTGTGGTCAAGTTGGGGAAGTGATCGAGTGAAAGCGAGGTGCTCCGCGGGCGTTCTCAACAGACAAACCCGCCCGCGGAGAACTCCACTTACCTAGTCAGTTTACAAATCAACTCAGAGTGAAAACATTAAGAAAGTGTGGAAAGGTCGGGTTGGCAAGGAGGTTGACAGTTATTCTGATCGGAAAGATAATTTAACCACTACTAATGAACTTCAAACTACCCAAACTGAACTTTCAAAGCAAAGAACAACTAGTTTCTTTACTTGCTGTGATTGTTCTCACTACCACATTACCTTTAGTAATTTTAGCCGTTTTGAGGGCTCGGAGTTTGTCTGTACCGGCAGAAACTGGTTGGGAAACTGGTATTACCGCTATAGCAACAGATAGTGGCGCCTACCATTATGGCCCAAATATCTGGGGAACGAAGATAGTTTGGACTGATTACAAAGGTCCAGGACCAGAAGCAAATGTTTGGCTTTACGATACTTTGACTAAATCTAAGCGTCGCGTTACCAATCAGCCTTATGTTGTGCAGTCCTTTCCTGACATTTATCAGAACAAAATTGTTTGGCAGGATAATCGTGGAGGTGAAAGTAATCCAGATATTTATCTCTTTGATCTGGCGACTAATACTGAGAAACAACTGACAGACACGGTTCCTTTAGAGAGTCCCTTTTCTCGTTACTCGTATCAAGCCCACCCAAGTATTTACGGGGACAAAGTTGTTTACACTGATTATGCTAGTGGGCAAGCCAATACCACGCTGTATGATTTGTCGACCCAAGCTACCCGAAGCCTGACCAGTTTCCCAAGAGGTGAAAATTGGCCTCAATTCTATCCAAAAATTTATAAAAACCTGGTTGTCTGGGAAGACCGTCGCCATGGCAAGGGGGATATCTATCTCTTTGATTTAGAAAAAAACAAGGAGACTAGAATTACCTCCGATGATTTAAATTACTCAATACCGGACATTTGGAATGACTATATAGTTTATGAGGGTGAAGTGAAAGGCAGAAAACAAGTATTTCTTTATAATTTAAAGAAAAAAAGCCAAGTGCAGATAACGAACACTTCAGTGAATGAACGCTTACCGAAAGTTTGGCGAGATAGGATTGTTTGGTCTGGCGGTGACGGAACGAGGGAAGATTCAGTTTCTTATGGAATTATTGAGTCTGGAGGAGAGACGCTAATCCGTAATCTAGATATCTTCCAATACAACCTTGAAACTGGAAAAAAACGTAGATTATCATCGCACTTTGCAAACCAACTAGCACCAATACCCTTTGGCTATAAAGTGGTTTTTACTGATCTAAGTGCTGGTTTTAATCAAGTTTATCTTTTTGAAAATTCCTGTTTTGATCTAAACTACGATGGTCTAGTCGATAAAAAAGACCTGGATTTGCTGGCAGGACATTTTGGAGAACAAGGCGAGGATTTAATCTGGGATTTGAATGGGGATGGGAAAGTAAACTCTGCCGATCAATTATTAATCGCTAAAAATAAAGGGGTTTGTACTATTTAGTCGAGGTAAGGTCCAGTTTGAGGCTTGGACCCATGGAAGAGGTAAGGTAAACGGATTTGATCAGTTCCTTTTTGAAATTGGCTGGCCGAGAAGAGTGTATTTCCTTGATCAAACTTTCAAGATTTTCTTTGAGTTTTTTCTCATCAAAACTAGCTTTGCCAAAAACAGTATGAACGATAGGAGATTTTTCTGTTTTGATTTCGCTCATTCCGGCCGAGAGTTTTTCAACAACTGTCAGTGGATCGTCGGAGACAGTACCAGTCTTAGGGTTGGGCATCAGCCCTTTTGGTCCTAGGACCTTGGCCACTTTCGCTAGTTTCGGCATCCAAGAGGGTATAGCCACGACTTTGTCAAAGTTAATTTTACCTTTGGCAATTTCGTCTAGACTTTTCTCAGTTCCGAGCTGGGCACCGGCTTTTTTGATTTCGGGCTCGTCCTTTTCATCGGCAAAAACAAGAACAGAGATTTTCTTTCCCAAACCATGAGGAAGGTTGATAGCACGGCGAATTTGCTGATCCGATTTGGTTGAGTCGGTCCCCAAGTTGATATGAGCTTCGAGAGTAGAATCAAATTTTGTCGCCGAGGTTTTTTTCAAAAGGGAAATAGCTTCTTCAACTGGGTACTTGTTGATTTTGTCGAGACCCTCTAAAAGCTTCTGATAACGCTGGCTACGAACCTTGGCTTTGCCAACCTTTTTCCGAGCCTGTTTGACTTCCTTTTTTACTTCTTCTTCACCTGCTTCGGACAATTCGAGTCTTGGCTCAAGGTCTTTGAGTTTTCCCTCTTCAATGGCAGTTTCAATTGTTTTAACTTTTGGTCGGCCCATGATTTGAGTTAAGAGTTGCGAGTGCGGAGTGATGAGTTAGAAAATTCCTAACTCCAAACTCCTAATTCCAAAGCTCACTTCTCTACATCTACCCCCATACTGCGCGCAGTTCCGGCGACGATATTCATCGCCGCTTCAACCGTATTGGCATTCATATCTTCCATTTTGTTCTCGGCAATTTCTCGCACCTGGGCTTGAGTAAGCTTGCCAACTTTATCGCGTTGGGGAACACCGGAGCCTTTTTCTAGACCCAGGGTTTTTTTGATTGAAGCAGCCACCGGCGATTTTTTGGTGATAAAAGAAAAAGTTCGGTCTTCATAAACACTAATAACCACTGGAACAATATCGCCCCTATGCTCAGCAGTTTTTTCGTTGAAGGCTTTGACGAAGTCCATCAAGGGAAGACCGTGAGGACCCAGAGCCGTACCAACTGGAGGGGCTGGGGTAGCCTCTCCGGCGGGGAGATTTAGTTTAATGTAAGTCTTAATCTTTTTAGCCATCTTTACTCTCTACAAATTTTAAGACAAAAAAAGTAGTCTACGTCTATTTTTTAGCCCTCAGTTTAACTTTTTGAACGCCATTCTAAAACACTTCTACTGTCACTCTGAACGTAGTGAAGAGTCTCGAGTGTAGGACCGTTAAGGATCAGAGATTCTTCGTTACACTCAGAATGACATTGCGAGAGGGGATTTTAGCAGATGAAACCAAGCTTGGCAACACCTAGCTAAATAGGACTAAAGTTTCGCTACTTGTAGGAAGTCTAGCTCAACTGGGGTTTCCCGGCCGAAGATTGACACCAAAACTTTGACCTTACCTTTTTCTTCGTTAATCTCATCTACAGTTCCTAAAAATTCACTGAAAGGACCATCAACGATTCTGACTGCTTCGCCAAGAGTGAAAGAAGCTTTGTAAGTCGGAGCTTCAAACTCAGAGAATTTCTTGATGGTCGTGACTTCGCTTTCGGCTAGTGGAGTAGGTTTGTTACCCGTTCCAACGAAACCAGTGACTCCTGGGGTAGAGCGGACGGTATGCCAACTCTCATCATCAAGTTTCATTCGTACTAGGATATAGCCAGGGAAAATCTTTTCTTGGAGAGTAACTTTTTTTCCTTCGCGAACTTCGATTTTTTCCTGAGTTGGAACCATGATGTCAAAGATTTTCTCTGCCATACCAGTAGCCTTAATTTTTTGCTTTAGGGTTGCGGCGACCTTGTTTTCGTGGCCTGAATAGGTGTGAATGACGTACCAATGAGTGCCAAAAGGCACTTTGACTTCCTTTTCAGCTTTTTTTTCTTCAGCTGCCTCAGTTGTTTCCTCGAGAGCTTTAATCTCCTCAACCTTGTCCTGAGTTTGGAGCTGATCGTCTTGAACTGCTTTTTTCTTTGCCATAATTTAAAAACCCTAAATTCTATAATTCTTAGTTTTAAAACACATCGACCTGACTATAAATCTTTAGTTTCTCAGCAAACAACGTCTTGATCGAGATAACTAACCTTGAATAAGGATACCAAATAATTTCGTAAACAGAAAGTCCAGGGCACCGATGAAGGCTCCCATGACTACAGTTACTACGACTACCACTGCGGTCATGCGAATAGTTTGTCCCCGAGTAGGCCAGTTTACTTTGGCAAGTTCACTGCGGACTTCGAAAAAAAAGTTAAAAACATTTTTGAACATTTTGCTGCCGCGATTCTATCACAAGTTGAGAATTAGGTAAAGATAAGCCCAAAACTTGCTCTCTTCAAGACTCAATACCTTTGATTTCGAGCAGTTTTTCGAGCCTCTCCGTCTTGCTTTGGGCTTCTTGGACAAGCTTTTCGTTTTCCGAAAAGAGTTTGTCTTGAGCTTCTAGAGCTAAGGCGTTGGCGATAGAAGCGGCAAACTGATCAGAAAGGTTTTCCAAAAAATCGCTTTCTTCCTGGCTAAACTTGATGTGGTGGTGTCCCAGCGCCAAAAGACCGAGAAGTCTGTCCTGATAGATCAAAGGGGAAATCAACAAAGAAGACAGAGAGAGGCCCCCAAGATGGGGAAGGTGTTTTTTCACGAACTCTTCATCCGCCCGAAAAGTTTTTTTATTTTTCTCTATCCAACTTGTGAGATCAGTACGTATGTTTTCGGGGTTTAGATTTTCAGCCCGAGTTTGGAGAAGGTTGTGGGCTGAGATAGTACGCCAACCCTGGTCCTGATCTGTCCTTAAAATTATCAAACCTAGATGAGCGTTGAATTCTTTGGCCACGCGTTCTAGGACTTTAGTCAGAGTCTCAGAAAGGGGTTTACGGGCCAGGGTTTCTTGATTGAGAAACCCAACTAAGTCGCTCTCAATCAAGCGTTCGTTGAGCTGCTGACCAACCGCTAAGTTTTTCTTTTCACTATCATGGATGTCGGAAACTAGGAGTAGAGCATAGAGCCCGAGGAGAAGCACTTGAGAGGCAGTCAGAAAAAAATTGGTCACACTGTCAGGAGAGACCGTCACTTTAGTTGTTCCAGTGAGAAAATGAAGGATAAGAAATTCGAGGATCAAAATAAAGATAATTAAAGTACGAATCTTGTTGGTAGTAACTAGGGAAGAAAGAAGGATGATGGTGTAGAAAAAAACAAAGGGGCTAGCTAGACCGCCGGTGATTTGGACAATAAAGCCGATAAAAGTAAGATTGATCAAGTTCAAAATAAAGTAAATGTTGGGTTTGAAGAAAGAAGTGGGCAAGAATTTATAAATCAAAAAATTGGCCATACCAGCAGCAAGAGCAAAAAACTCAAGAAAGTAGCGGTTGGTTTGAAAAAGTGGAGTAAATTGGATGATAAGGATGGCATAGGTTACCGCTGCAACGGTGGTGATACTGCTGAGACGGCGAAAACGTTGCAGCTGAAATTTATTTAGAGTTTCCTCAGCATTGCGGCGATCAAGGGCAGCGGACATAGGCTGTTTTTAATTTTAGCTCAAATGAAGGGTAAAATCTATCTTTAATGTGCTTACTCAGGGAAATACATCGAGCGGACGATTGTGTTGGTGAAATCCAATGGGAAATTGCCGTAGGCAACCAAAATTGTGAACTTCAAAATACTACCGGAAGCATTGACCATGTAAAATTCCTCGTCCCCGTTTTTGACCTTACGACACTCGCGGGCATTGCCGAAAGTGATGTCGCAAACCGAAGCAGTCGCCTTCGGATATTGGGAAGCTAAATAGCCTGAAAGAGAAATGCCAGATTTTTCTTTTCTGACTCCAAAACCACCGGAGGACTCACCAGCGGAAAACTGAAAGGTATTTGGATCGCCCTCGGAGAGCTCGATTTTGTAACTTTCTGGGTAAATGAACTTGAAATTGAGCTCGTCAAAAGAATAAATCTTAAGAGCAACTTTGGGTTTTTTGCTTGTCACATACTTTTTGGCGACATAGCCGCGAGTAGTCGCCTCAACCAAGTACCACTTGTCCTGCTCGGAAATAATCTCCATTGTGGTTCCGTTGGGTAGAGTTTGAATGAGACGGGAAGCAGTGGTAGGTTCCTCTCGAAGGTTGAGCCCATCAACTGATTTGACATAGCCCAAAGTCTTTGGTTTCTCCTCTTTTTTTGGTTGGGCTTTTGCAGACTCAGTTGCTTGCGTAGTAGATTTGTTCGAGCGGGTCTTTTTCGATTGATTAATAAAGAAAATTATACTGAGAAAAATTGCTATACCAAGGAGGATTGCCCCGAGAATTTGGACTAAGCGGTTAGTAAAAAAATTACCAGACGATTCTTTTCGCAAAGCCGGGTAAGGTGTTTGAGTTGGCGGGGTGGGTGGTGGGGAAGACTGCCTTTCCGGCACTGGTGCGGAAGCGGGGTTTTCTGCTCTGCTAGTTGGTTCCGAAGTTTCTTCCATGAGTGCAATATTAAACGGAAATCTTTTTAGAAACAAGGAGTATTTTTTGGGGAGCGTAGGCGAGGTTCGAAAATGTCGCCTACGCTGCTCCCTCTTTTCTTCTTAACGCTCGTCTTCCAGACCGGGTAAGAGTTCATTGACGAGGTTGGCCGAGAGGAACTCTTGGATCCTTGCGGGGTCGTCAGGAAAAATACCGAGGGCCTGGCGGAACTTGAAGTCAGCCATGTCGGGAGTCAGGCTTTCCAAGCTGAGAGCACCCGCGTCCTTCAGCTTCTGACCAAGTTCGTAGCGAGTCAAGATGACCCGACCGTCTTGGAAAGGTGAGAGGATAGCACAATAGACGCCTCGGTCGGTAGCGTATTTTACCGCTTCGATCCAGGAACAGGTTTGCTTGCCTTCTGCATCTTCCCAGGGTTGGTCCGAAAGCTGACCGGCACCCTTACATTGGATGATAATCCCTTTGTATTCGCCAGAGTCGACGATGATCCTCAGCCCAATTGGGTTGGTGTCCCGCCGCGCTTCGGAAAGCGACCAGACTCGTCGCTCGTAGATCGTGTCAAGACGTAGTCCTTGAATGGCCAAAGCAGCGTCACGATGCTTCAGACCATCAAGGTGCATGATTCTTGGCCAGACATGGGCAACCGGTGGTCTACCCGGACTGTCAACGTAGTTTGGGTCGCTCTCCCTTTGTTTCTTGAGACGGCTGCCGTCGAAGACGTCGCCAACACACACCGTGTAGACACCGACGACCCCCTTGCGAACGAAGGAAGCAGCTAGGCGCAACGAATTCTCCAGTTGCATGACGGCATCAGTACCAGGCTCTTCTCGCGACATTTGAGAGCCGATCACCAAGACGGGCTTTTGCAAGGTCTGTTTGAAAACCATGCAGAAGACGGCAGTCGTTTCCGCCAGTGAGTCAGTGCCGTGGAGTACGACGAAGGCGTCGTAGTCCTGATAGACGGAGGCGATTTCCTGACACATCTGGATTCGATCCGAGTGTGGAATGTTGGTGCTATCCTGGAGTCTGTAGAACTCCTTCAGTTCGAGTTGGGTATCTCCAGGGACCTTCAAACCCTTGTACAGCTCAGCCGCAGTCAGGGCGGGTCGCAGAGGGTGGCCAACCATTCCGATGGTGCCACCAGTGTTCAGAACGAAAACCTTCATGACCATCTCTCCAGTTTGTTTTGAGCAGTGGGAGTGTGGGGATGTTTTCCCTAGAAAACTTTAGGGTCAAAGCTTACTAGGAGAAAAATCCTAAATAGGTTGCCATTTTAACCGAAAGACATCTTGTAGTCAAAAAGGATTGGGTGTGTAAGAAATTTATTGGCAGGGGCGGTCGGAGGTGCAACCTTCGGTTGCTGCTTTTGCTAACGCAAAAGTCGAACTACTTTTGGCAGGCCCGGAGGGAATCGAACCCCCAATAGTGGTTTTGGAGACCGCTGTTATACCATTTAACTACGGGCCTAAGCCTAACTAGGTAAGGCGGATTTTAACTTATTTTCAGTTTAAATTCAATGAAAATTTACTTTTTAACTTCGTTGTGAGGGGTGACTTTTCGACAATGCTGACAAAATTTGTTAAAGGCCACTCTTTCAGGGTCGTTGATTTTGTTCTTTTCAGTTGTGTAGTTTTGATTCTTGCACTCGGAGCAGGCAAGATTGATCAAAATTCTTTTACCTTTTTTTGCCATTTTTAAAAAACCTCGTTTCTATAGTTTACCTTGCTCAGTCAAATTTTCTGGAGCCGAGAGAGGAATGTTCAAGCTACGCTTGCTGATTTCGCTCTCGCGAAATACGCACCCACTTTCAGCTGTTTTAGTTTTGGAGCCGTCCGTCGGACTCGAACCGACAACCTGCTGTTTACAAAACAGCTGCTCTACCATTGAGCTAGGACGGCACATGTGCCGGGAACTATTTACAAATTGGTGCCGAGGGAAGGATTCGAACCTCCGTAGCCGTAAAGGCGCCTGATTTACAGTCAGGTACAATTGACCGCTCTGTCACCTCGGCACAAAACTTGAGTTTATTATAACTGGAGCCTGGAGTGGGGATAGACCGCTGCGCGTTCTGCGCTGGCTTCGCCATCTTTGACCCCCACTTTTCTGGAGCCGACACTGGGACTCGAACCCAGGACCTCGTTCTTACCAAGAACGCGCTCTTCCTCTGAGCCATGTCGGCAAACATTGAAAATTGTTAAGTGCTCTAAGCCCCGACTAAGTCGGGGCACAGGATGCTTTAGCATCCTACCACTGAGCCATCCAGGCCAAAAGCGCTCTAAGTCCAATGGACGCAGAATGCTCTAGCATTCTACCACTGAGCCATGTCGGCGTAAGACTGGCGAGGCGGCAAGCTTTGCTTACCACTGAGCCAGCCAGGTGAATCGAGGATGAATTATAGCAAAGAGTTTTGTTTGCGGCAATTGACTAAGAAGTAAAAGCAAAAGAGCCAACAAAACTCCACGATCGTACAATTTGTTCTACTTAAAAAAACCTTTTAATTTTTCAAAAAGGGCTGAGAAATGAGAAAGGGCCCCCGCGAAAATGTCTGTGCGGGGGCCCTTTGCTCTTTCCATGTGTTCTCGGCCGTCGTTCAGCAGGTCTTGCTTCGCAAGTTGCCGGTGGCGACGATCTGTCTGTCCGCGTTCTCGATGACGGCGGAGCAGGGGCCGGCGAGAGAGTTGTCCCAGGTACCACTGCCGTACTTGCTCTGAACCACCTTGTGGTGGGAGAGCGTGAAGTGAGTGGATCCGAAACTGGCGCAGGGACACTCACCGTTCTTGCCGGAGGCGAGACCGACGTAGCCTTCCGTGAGGCCGCTGACGACCAAGACACGGAATTCGTAGCTCACGGTGGTCCCGGTCGAGAGAGCGGTCACCACCCCAGAGGGCACTTCGCGGCTGGTCACCCGGACCAGAGCGAAGACGTCGTCGTCGCCCCTGACCTGGACGATCTGCGTCGAGGTGCGCTGGGACGGCGGGCCGCCGGCCGCCGAGGTGGTCCCGGTCGAGACGAAGGTCGCGAAGATGCCGAGAAAGACCAAAACACCGAGAATGGAAAAGAGCTTCAAGTGTGCACCTCCTAAGTGCTGCATGAATCCCTCTACGGGAGCTTGATTGATACTAAAAATTATAGCATAAATAAGACCTAAAGTCAATTACTATAAGACACTAGTAGCTGATGTTTCCTACCGGAAACCAGCTACTGCGTGTCTTGAGCTCAAGCATAGTCTGACGACTAAGTTTTTCTGAAACGCAGAGCGCTTTAGCGATCTATTGGCTTGATCTTGGTATCTTTGGAATGATTAAATAGGCTTGCTGCGAATAAAGAGTTGGGAGAAAACAAAAAAGGCCAAGCCAAACGCTTAGTCCTTTTTGTAGCCCTCGAAACCAAATGATTTCTGCCCTAGCAAGTTAGATTACTGAGTCAATCCTCCGCATCTTTAGGTGGGAACTCTGGCTCCTAGCCCAAGGGATAGGCGCACTCCGAGTCTGCCCGAATGTGGAAATTTAACAAAGAAGAATTGCTTACAGCCACTCTCCTTGTAGGGCAACTTTTTTATAGCACAATTTGTGAAAAATTCAAAGAGACAAGCTAGCCCCCGGCAATGATGTTGAGGAAGAGACGAACCAAAAAGCCGAGAATCGGAGTGATGAAGTAGCCACCAAAGAAAAAAAGTCCGAGCAAAAGGATCGGACCGTACTGTTCCATAGCTGCCCATTGCGCAGCTATGGATTTCGGTAAAACTCCTGTTACGACTTTGAAACCATCTAGTGGAGGGATAGGAATGAGGTTAAAGAAGGCCAGAGTCAAATTTAAAATAATTAAAAGAAGGAAAATCGACTCGGTATAAAGATTAAAACTGAAGAAACGATAGCCTAGACCCGCAAGAGCCGCCAGAAGAAAGTTGGAGGCTGGTCCGGCGAGGGAAATGAGGGCTGCATCGCGGCGCGGATTCTTCAAATTCCAGGGGTTAAATGGAGTTGGCTTGGCCCAACCAAAGAGGAAACCGGTTTGTAGCAAAATTAAAATCAAAGGCAAAATGATGGTTCCGAAAAGGTCAATGTGGTTAATAGGGTTCAGACTGACCCGTCCTTGAGCTCGCGCCGTTGGATCACCGAGTTTATCAGCCACCCAGGCGTGAGCCGCCTCATGGAGGCTGATTGAGAGAGCCAAAGCACCAATAGCAAGGCTCAAATTTAAAAATATTTCCGAGAGATTACCACTAGCTAAACCGTTGAGCATACAAGCTTAAGTATACATTTCTTGGCAAGCTATGTTACAATCTCACGCGAACTGGTCATCCTGAATGAAATGAAGGATCTGAGATTCTTCGCTCCCGCTCAGAATGACATTTTTAGTTTTCTAAATTTTATGTATATTTGTGAACGTTGTGGAAAAGGTCTGCAGGTGGGGATGAATGTTTCCCACTCTCACCGCCGAACCAAAAAACGCAGTTTGCCGAATCTTCACTTGACTAGCCTTTACATTGGAGGCAAGAGAGTGACCGCTCGCTACTGCACCAAATGTGTCCGCATCATGCGGGCTGCTTATCCATACACCCAGCCAACGGCTGATATGGTAGTTGTTAAAGATGTGAAGGAAAGTCCCAAAGCGAAAGTTCACGAACCCAAAAAAGAAGTAAAAGAAACCAAAAAGGGGGGCGAGCTGAAAGCCGAAGATATTGAAGATATTGTTGAAACTACCTCTGAGCCAGAAGCAGTCCCCGCGAGCTAATTTGCAATTTCCCCAAACAAAAGTATAGAATCCCTCCAACTACAGCATAGAAGGAGAGTGTGTTATGGATCAACAAGAGCTACAGGTAATGACCGTGGCCGTGGCCGTCAATGGGGAAAAGATGCGCAATCTTCTCCTGCGGCAGAACGACCCACGCAATCCCAACTGGTTCTGGGGGTTGGGAAAGATCGGCAAGAACGAGGTCTGCGTCGTTGTTGGTGGGAGACCTGACGGCAAGAAGACAGCTGTCTCGTTCAGCTTTACTCAAGAGCGTGGCCATCGGATTGAGGGCCGCGACCTACCTGTCAGAGGGATCGGCGACTGGCATGTGGCCAGTTGGAATGTTCGTACTCCGTCTCGAACCAGCTTTCCGGGAGAACCGTCACTGCTACGTCACAGCCTACGAGTGAGCCTGATCCGAGTCTCCAAGCCACACCTGCCCCGCGAGCGCAATGCTGAGAAGAGGGTGTCGAAGAAGAGGTAGAGAAGAAACTCCAAACCACACAACCGAGGGTCGCGTCCCCCGACCGACCCTCTCCCTAACCCAAGATCAAGCAAATAGATCGCTAAAGCGCTCTGCGTTTCCAAAAACTAAGTGTCAGACTATGCTTGAGCGCAGGATTCGCAGTAGCTAATCTTCTCTAGAAGATATTAGCTACGAGGATCCTATAGTGTTTGACTTTTAGCCTCCGGTATGCTATATTACGCCAGTTCTTTAAATACAATATCCTTACTGGATTACCTGATTTGGTGGTTATAAATTTTTTGACTTTCAAGTTGGGTAATTCAGTTGAAATCCGTATGAAGCGGAGGAAGGAACAGCTCATGAGAGGTCGAGTTATCTTCATCGGACTGGCCATGGTGGCCATCAGCGTTTTCGCCTTCGCCTGCGACGTCTACGGTGGATACGATGACGAGCAGACTCCGACTCAGCAGGCAGCGATCGGCACGCTGGTTGCTCAGCAGACAGTGGCGCCGCTACCGACTCCGCGCCCGGTTGGCTACTGTGTGAAGGAGATCGCCAGTGGAGAGGTGGAACTTGGGGATCGGATGCGGATCACACCGGTCAAGGATTCGGATGGCAAGGATCAGGGTCTCAACCTGATCGCGAACTTTACGGTTCTGGGCACCGACACGTTTCTCATCGCCAATGCCGCTCGGGGACCGCACTACCGGTTCCTGGTGAATCCGGCGTCAGTTGTGCCGGGGGATCAGTTGGTCAGCCCGATAATCTTCGGTCCAGCCGTCGGTATGGTCGGACGTCTCATCGACGTTACCTGTGGGGAGGTCCCGATCTTGTACTTGGAGGTCTCGTTCTGGGATCTCTGTCACCAGGTTCCCGATGCGATTGTGGTCGAGGGTAAACCGCTCCTTGATGTGATCAAGACGGACTATCGTGTCGATCCCTGCAACATCGGCGGACCTGAGTAGGGAGGGATATACATGGAATTCGGTACGAGAGTGGGAATCCTTTTCGTAGGGCTGCTGACCTTTGCCTTCCCTGGAGCGTTCGGGGTTTGGGGATTGGTGAGCTTTTACAGTGAAGGCTCAGAGCTCTTTTGGCCTCTCCTGGTGAGTTTCAGCCTCGGTGTGCCCGTTGCTGTTGTTCTCTTGGCTAGCGAGGCGCTGTTCTCGGAGAGCTAGGACGAAGAAGAGAGAGTTTTTGTAGGAGAAAGCGCTTGCGCTTTGCTTTAATGCCAGATTCCGAAACTCGGAACTGCTCCTTTCCTTCAGAAAATCTTGCGTAAGGTTTGTTGAAGAGGAGAAACGACTTGGAAACGGGTCGTTTTTCTTTGGCATTTAGCTAGGACAAATTGTACGATCGTGGAGTTTTGTTGGGTTTTAGTTTGAATTGGTGTTTATTATTACTCAAGTTTAACTCAACAAAACTACCAAGTCAGAGTGAAATCGGGGTGTCCGGACTTGAACTCTTTGAGAGCAATGGGTTTTTTCCCTTCAACTTGAACCGTCTGTTTTGGCAAGAGCTTAACCCTTAATTCTTCATTCTTAATTCTGTAAATTGTCCAGACCCCAGGCCAAGGGTGGTAGGCACGAATCAAATTACTTAAATTCTTCGGGGGATTGCCGAAATCGACATAACCGTCTTCTTTTTTCAGTATTTTTGTGTAAGTTGCCTGTTCATGTTTCTGCGCCTTAGCTTTTATTTTCTTATTGACCCAAAGATGAATGACGTGATTAATTAAATTTGAACCAGTTACAGCCAGCTTTGCGCTCAGAGTTTCAAAAGTATCGTCTTTGTTGATCCGTTGCTTGGCCGAGATGATGACTGGGCCTTCGTCCATTTTCTCATTCATTTTCATGATCGAGACACCAGTGTAAAGATCTCCGGCGGCAATGGCAGCTTGAATTGGGCTAGCACCTCGATATTTGGGCAAAACCGAGCCGTGGACGTTTAGAGAGCCACTGACAGGGATATCCAGGATCTCTTTAGGAAGAATCTTACCGTAAGAAGCAACAACAATTACCTGGGGCTTGGCGGCTTTGATTTTAGCAACAATTTCCTCGTTAACTATTCGTTTACCCGAGCTGTCTTTTTTCACGAGCCAACTTGGTTTCTCGAGAGCGATATTAAACTGTTTAGCCAGTTCTTCCACCGGAGTGACTCTTTCTTCTTGCTTACGCCCGGCGAGCTTCGGTGGTGCGGTTACTACCAAGGGAATTTCGTACTCACCGACAGTTGATTGACCGATCAAAGATCTCAAAATTGTGGCTGCAAACTCTGGCGTGCCAAAGAAAACAAGCCGAACCGGCTCAAAGGCCAAGAGATTCTCTTTTTTATCGGCAATGTGATCAACGTAGAAGGTCGAGGAGAGGTGATCGTATTCGTGCTGAACTATTCTAGCGTAAAAACCACTTAAAGTAGCCAGCTTGGTTTTGCCACGAATGTCGGTGTATTCCAGTACAATCTCGGTTGCTCGATCGAGAATACCGCGGTAGCCGGGGATGGAAAGACAGCCCTCCTCACCCTCGTCAGTCTCTTTAACCCTTTTTATCATTTTTGGATTGATGAAGGTCTCTTTCAGGGCACCGTAATCCACGATAAAGAGCCTGAGTTTTTCACCAATTTGAGGTGCAGCCAGCCCAACTCCGCCGGTGAAGGTCAGAGTTTCCTGCATATCAGCAACCATTTTTTTTACTTTCTCATCAATGACTGGAACAGGTTTGAAGGTGTATTTCCAGATTGGATCGGTTTTTTTGGTAAGGTTGAGTAACATCGAAAATTATTATAGCTTGGGAGAGCAAATAGACTCAACAGTTTGCTTGTCTAAGATATAATCTGGGAAAGAAGTGAAGGAGGCTCGGAGATGGGTATTGTAAAAAGTCTTGACCAGACCTCTGAGGGTCGGCAAGATCTCAAACGTGTTCTGGTCGACTCAGGTCTGATGGATGAATGCAAACGAATCCGTGACGAATATGCACATGCACGCGGCTACTTTGCTGAGATTCGCTTCCCACCCCGTGTGGCGGAGTTCACCCTTCGTCTCGACTGGTGGAATCCGGATAAGCCGTGTAAGTACTCAGTTAGAGTGTGGGCCAGGAGGAGAGTCAACGGTACTATCGAGATCAGAATCAACAACTGGAATCTCGACCCAGCATCTCTTCCGAGTCAGGAGGGGGTAAAGCGCCTGATTCAGAAAGCGATGGAAAACCCGCTCGTCGAGGAACTGAAGTAACGCGTCTAACCCTGTCCAAAACAAGACCCGCACTCGCCCCGCGGGTCTTCTCACTTTTAAACCTATAGCCCTTTGACTTTTATACCTAAAAATGCTAAGATGCCGCCTACTTTGGTGCTGGCAATCTGTTTTCGATTCATTCGAAACTAGTTTGCCATCACTATGGAACTCCGTCCATGGGATGTGTGTAGTGGCCGTGGGGCCGAAAGGAGTAGATCGACATGGCAGGTCTAAGAGTTTTCAGGGAAACGAGTCGGGCAATCCAGCTCTTCTTTGAGTTGGCTGGTATGCTCGGGCTTCCGGATGCAATTCGGAACATCTACACACCCTCACCTAGCCAAGATGAGGGTAGATGGGTGCCTTCGATTCTGATTTTGAGCGGTTTTGCGGGAACGGACGAACCGCTCAGGAGTCGTTTTATCCTGGAATCTGCCAAAGACGAGCAGCTCCGTCTTGGCAAGGTTATTCTGGAAGGCGATCCTAGCGATGATTGGGGACCTCCAAGTTCCGGAGCAGCTTGGCGCAGGGATTTCCTAATTCTGAATCACGAGGATGGAAGGCTGGAATTTGTCGCCCCCGGGACAGTTATCGGCAAAGCTTTCAGTCAAATGTCGGCAACTGCCAAACTGGCGATACGGCAGCGCTACTTCTACACTGGAGTAACGCCCTTCATCTTTCCCAAAGAATGAGTTGAAGAGCTCGGAGCAAGGATGAAACCGAGCAGAAGGAGAATATCATGAGAGCTCTGACCGAAGCCGAGCAGAGGATCTTCGAGATGGTCAAGGATAACACCAGCATTCAGCAGGCGCTGTCCTATCCGGATCGGCTGGTGGCGATGCGGGAGGTTCGGGCCGTTCTACGTCGCCGGCCAGATGTTCACGATTTGCCCGACGATGGTATCACCGAGGCGCCTGAGTACGCTCTGGCGAATCACCTCGTTGACTACCGTGAGCAGGTCAAGACAAGCTGAGGGAAAAAAACGAGAGATTCGGGGTGGCGGTGCGAGGTTCTATCCCTTTACCGCCACCTAAGATCTTCTCCCATTCATTAATTAAACTAACCTTTAGCTAGTACAAAATTTCCGATCGTGAAAAACTGTTGCATTTTCCCGACCAATTACTTTATATTTTAGTCAATGGCGATCATTGATGACATTCTTGTCCAGCTCATCGACTTTACTTACCACCCCTACAAAATGATGTATGGGGATCTGCGGAAAACCTACAAAGCTGAGTCAGTCCGGATTGCTCTCTCCCGAGCTCAGAAGAAAGGTTGGTTGGAGCGAAGCTGGAATGATGATGGTACTTACCTAAAATTAACTGACCTTGGTAAGGAAAGAATGCTTAAATACAAGCCAGTCAGCAAACTCTTGCCCTGGCAGATGGAGGAGGGAGAGGTCAGTTACTGCGTGGTCGTTTTCGATATTCCTGAAAAAAGCCGCTCGACCCGGGATCTACTGCGCAGAAAGCTAAAAGAAGCCGGCTTTGTCGGCTGGCAGAAAAGTGTTTGGGTGGGGAAAAATATAAATTTGGAGAAACTACGCGAGTTTTTGAAGGAAGTTGGGCTGGAAAACCATGTTTTGGCAATCGAAACTTCTGACCTTGGTGATGAAGCTTTGGTCAAAGAATTAAGCACATTCAGGTAGTACAAATTTCACGATCGTGGATTTTTGTTGGTTAAATCAAAAAAACGCACTACGAAACTACTCGTCTTGAGACCTTTTTGCTTCTGTTTCAATTTCTTTCAGCTTCCACATAAGCCGCTATGATGTTAAAAATTGATAGTGATCGCATCTTGTTTGGAAATTGCTAACTTTTAATTTCTGATTCCAGTTGTTGCAATTTCCACATGAAGAGTTTGCCGCGATTGGTCGATTTCGTATTGTAACCAATGGCAAAGACCATGGCTTCGTGGAGAAGATAGCGATTCCTTTCCTTGGAAAGCTTGATATAGAGAGCTTTGTGTTTAGGGTCGTGAAGCTGCTCAGAGAGGTAAACTCCGAAATCTTGGAACTCGTGGTGTGCATAGACTCGGCCTTTGGGTTTCCCAAACTTATCTTGAATTACTTTGGAAATGGGTTCAAAGTTAGAATCTTTCTTGTTTTCAGCCATAAATTTAGCCTGTGATCAAACTTTTTTGTAAGTCTTTGGCATCGTCATAATCTGGCTTGAGTTTGAGGACTTTTTCAATTTGCTTGAGCGCTTTTTCCTTGTCCCCGGCGGCTCGATAAATTACGGCCAAATTGTACTGAATTGACGCATCAGTCGGAGCCATCTGACCCAGTTTTTCAGCCGCCTGCAAAGTCTCAGGCCAGTATTTTTTGTCGAGCTGAGCTAGAGAATAGAGAGTTTGCAGGCTGTTCCGGGCCAAGGTAGTATGATGGGGATGCTCTCGGACGAGATCTTGGTTCAGGTCATGAGCTTCAGCAATCAGGTCGTTTTTGAGCTTTTCGTCATCAACTTCGGCCGCTAAACTGGCTTCGCCCAGCGCCAGTTCAGAGCGGTAAAGGGGTTCGCCCGGGAAAAGGGAGACTGCTTGCCTGAGATTTTTGTAATTGACCGTCTCATCGACAGTGACCCCTTGGGCATAAAAAGTATCCGCCAGCCAGATTTTTCCGACGAAAAAGAGGCTGTAAAGACCAAGAAAGACGGCGACGAGAGTTAAAAGCTGACGGCTGAGCGGGTTCTTCAAGTGTTTACTGACAAACTTTTCAAAGTAATCTGTGCTTCTGGTTTGGTCACTGATGAGGAAGGCTAGAGCCGGGAAAAGGAAAAAGAAAAGAGCGATGATGACCACAGAAAAGCCAAAAATATTTTGGACCAAGAAACCAACAAAAGCAGAGAAAAGGGCCAGCACCCAGAGGCGCTCTTCAGCCATTTTTGACTGCAAAAGATAGCGAATTGCCCAAAAAACGAAGATTCCGATGAGCAACAAATAGCTTGCTAAACCAACAATTCCAGTGTTTGCCAAGTAATTTAAATACTCATTGTGGGCCTTGTTGTAGAGATAGTCCCACTCCGCAGTTTGGTTGTGTTCGGCTGGTCGAAAAAGATAGTAACTGTAGCCAAAAGTTTCAACTCCAGTGCCGAAGAGTGGGTAGTGGCGAAAGATATCAAAAGCTCCTTGCCAGACTACCAGACGAATGCGTCCAGTTTGCGCCCCGTCAATTTCAAGTTGAGACTGACTTGATTTTTCCTCCCCCCTTGCTTCAGTTGAAGGGTTGACCCCCCGCAAGGAGAGAGCATTGCCCAAATTGGAGTTCAAAAGTAAAACTGCGACCAAAAAAGCAGCCAGCCAGAGATAATTTTTCTCCCAAACTGGAGCCAAAGTGAGCCTCAAACCGAAAAACCTTTTTATTCGGTTGGTGAGGCTTTGCCGATAGAGGGTTAGAAACAAAGAAAAGATAAGGCCAGTCGCAATCAAGCCGAGAGTTCCACCACGGGAAAGGGTGTAGGTGATAGTTAGGTAAAAGGTAAGTGAAAGAAGGAGAAAAGGAGCTTTTTGCCAAGTTTTTTTGAGAAGAAGCATCAGGGTTAGAGAGAGTGGCAGAAGCATAGCCAAATAGGCAGCGAGCCAGTTGGGTTGTCCCAGAGTAGAAAAGACCCGCCTTTCCACTGCTTCAGCCCAGTAAGTGTAGTCAATGCCGTGGTTGATCCACTTGTTGCCGACGTGTTTAGCAAAGAGGGGGTTTGGATGCTGTAAGATCCCGTAGACTGCGACTAAAGCCCCACTTACCAGACCAACTAAGATTAAAACTTTAGCTTTAGCTTTATCAAAATTGTTCGTCAAGGCAAAATAAAGCAGGCTATAAGAGAGGATTGAGAAAAAACCACCGTTAAAGCGCGAGTAATACCCATAGAGACTGGTGTGAGGATCGATGGAGAGGACAGTCGAAATTAAATTAGCCAGCAAAAAAATTAAAATTGGCCAGTCAAGAGGAGTGCGGACAAATTTGAAAGAGCGCTGCGCAAGAATCTTCAGCAGCCAGGCAGTTACAATAACCACAGTCAGCAGGTAGGTGAGGACCATTTTGTTGAATTCAAAGAGTTCGTAGTTGATCGGAAGCCAAATGAGGGGGACGAGGAAAAAAAGAAGGTAAAAGCAGGTTTCAATAGTTGTCTCGTAAACTTTGGTCCAATTCACGAGAAGATATTAACACATCAACTCACAATTCTTAATTCTTCATTCCTAATTCATTGTTAATTCTTGATTCTAACTGTGCTACACTGTTGATTCAAAGAGGGACAGCACGTGTATTTATTTGATCAATTACTCGGACAAATTTCTCATGACATCAGTATAGACTTGGGTACGGCCAACACTTTGGTTTTGGTCAAAGGTAAAGGTATCATCGTGCGTGAACCGACGGTCATTGCCCAGCACCGTAAAACCAAGCAAATTTTGGCCGTCGGTAAAGAAGCTAAAAGAATGCTTGGGAAAACTCCGCTGATGATCAATGCCATAAGACCCCTCAAAGACGGGGTAATTTCCGATCTTGAAGCAGCTGAAGCGTTGCTTAAATATTTCATCAAAAAGGTTCATGAGGGTGGCAGCAGTGGTTTACCCAAAATTCCCCGGCCCAGAATCGTCATTGGTATTCCTTCTGGGGTGACTGAAGTCGAAAGACGGGCGGTCCAGGACGCGGCTGTCAAAGCCGGAGCGCGCGAAGTTTTTCTGATTGAAGAGCCAATGGCAGCTGCCCTTGGGGCTAAACTGCCGATCGAGGAGCCACGCGGCAATATGGTCGTTGATGTTGGCGGGGGAACGACAGAAATTGCCGTTATTTCTCTTGGGGGAATGGTCATTTCCCAGTCTTTGCGAGTCGCCGGGGATGAGATGGATCAAGATATCATCAATTACGCTCGCAGCCGTTACAATCTTTTACTTGGGGAGCGGACCGCAGAAGAAATAAAGGTTAATGCTGGCAGTACTGTGCCGGCCAAGGTTGAAGGCAAGATTCCGATGCGGGGTCGGGATTTAGAAACCGGCTTGCCTGCCACGGTGATGATCAACGCCGGAGAGGTCCGCGAAGCGATCTCAGGAACAGTTCGTACTATTATTGAGGCGGTGAAGGATACTCTGGAAGAAACCCCACCGGAACTACTTGGAGATATTTTGGAATCAGGAATTGCTTTGACGGGTGGAGGATCACTTTTACCGGGCTTTGCGCAGACCCTGGAAAAAGAAACTAAAATTCCGGTTCGACTCATTGAAGATCCTTTGACTAGTGTTGTACGGGGAGCAGGTAGAGTTTTTGAGGACCGAGAGCTTTTGCGCACGGTGAAAGTTTCTACGGCTCTGCGTTAAAGGAAAAAGCATTTTATGAGTAAACTAATTGCCTCTGTCTCCAAAATCCGTTTGTTTTTTCTGATCCTCTTCGTTGGGCTGATCCTCATTTTTCTGGAGAGGTTTGGAGCACTTGATTTTGCCAAGGGGGTAGTAAGTTACCTTTCCACCCCGATCCAGCTCTCAGTTTACCGCAGCTATCAAAATCTCTCCCAGAGTCTTGACGCGGTAGTTTCCATTGGTGGTCTGCACGCTCGCAACTCCACCCTTGAGAGAGAAAATGCCCTCTTGCTAGCCGAAAACATCAAGATCCGTTCTTTGGAAAAAGAAAACGAAAATTTGCGCGCTCAACTCGGGAGTCCCAAAATTGGCTTAAAGCTAAAAGAAATAGCTTCAGTGATCGGCTTTGGGGTTGGAGGAAATCGAGACAGTTTGCTCCTTGATCAGGGTCAAAACCAAAAAATTAAGAAAGGAGATCTTGTCGTCGTTAGAAATATTTTCGTTGGTACTGTGGTTGAGGTTTCTCCTCGAACCAGTCGAGTGGCTTTGATCACTGACCCGCAGACCAAAATTCCGGCTATTACGCAGTCCGGCGCAGTGGGTGTTTTGGCTGGTCAGTTCGGTACTGAGGCACACCTGACCAACGTGATTCAGGATGATAAATTAAACGAGGGAGAACTCGTCCTGACCTCAGGAGAGGCGGACTATCCGAAAAACTTGGTTCTGGGGAAAATCACTTCCGTCAAAAAAGTTTCCCGGGAACTTTTTCAAAATGCAAAGGTTGAGAGTTTGCTACCCGCCGGAGAATTGCAAACCGTCTTTGTCATGGAAAGAAAATGAAAAACTTTTCTCACTACCTGATTATTTTTATTTTTGCTCTTGCCCAAACAACTTTTCTGCCTTTGAACTTGATACTGGGCTATTTGCTACTTACTTTTTATCGAAGGGGCTTCTACTTTGTTTTCCCAATCTTTATCTATAGCGCTGCTTTGCTAGCACTAATGGCCAGCAACTCAGTTGGCTTGACGCTATTCACCTTTTGCCTGATTCTCGGTATGGTCGGTCTGATCAAAAACTATTTGCCCGCCGCCCTCTTTATTCGAGCTTCAATATTGATTCTTGCCTTACCTGCCTATGAGCTGACTTACAGTTTCTTGTTTCGGTTTATTACTCGTTTATGAAAAAAGATAAACTCGGTCCAGTCTTTGCTGAAAATATTGAGCAAGCGGAAAGAAAAAGCCGTTTGGTCGATAACGATCAACTCAAAGAGTCAATCGTTTGGGGGACAGAGAAAGAGAGCCTGTATACCAGTAAACAAATTTCTCCCTGGCGGGTTCTACCACTCTATCTCTTTTTCCTCATTTCTTTTTTGGCTTTGAGCGCCAAAGCTTTCAGTTTACAAGTAATTCAAGGTGGAAGCTTTCTCAATGAGGCTGAAGGAAATCACGTCCGGATTGTGACCACACACGCCCCTCGAGGAGCGATTCTTGACCGTAACGGAAAAATCCTGTCCCAATCCAAGCCGGGCTTTAGTGTGGTGATTGATCCCCAAAGCTGGCCAGAAAATTACTCAAAAGAAATAAAAGAGCTTGCTAAACTCTTAAAAGTGAGAGCGGGTCAAATCGAGAAAAAGATCAAAGCTAGCAATGGTAGTGATTTGATCCAGATCAGAAGTAACATTGATCACGCCACTGCGATCAGTCTCCAAGCCCAAGAAGAAAAGTTCCCTGGCGTCCTGGTGGAGATTAACCCGCTGCGTGAGTATCTTTCCCCCAAAATCTTTTCTCCGATCATTGGCTATACCTCTGAGACTTCAGAAGAGGACCTAAAAGATCTCAGCAAAGCCTATCAACCGGGCGACAAGGTGGGTAGAGTTGGGGCCGAGGCGGCATTTGAGGACAGGTTGCGAGGCGCCAATGGCTACGATTTGATTCGCGTTGACGCTGGCGGGAAGCGAGCCGGAACTTTGGTCCACACTGAGGCGGTTTCCGGAAACGACATTACTTTGAGTATTGATTCAGACTTACAAAAATTTATCTACGAGCGGGTCAAGAACGCCATGAAAGTTTCCAAAGGTAAATCGGCAGCAGTAGTAGCAATGAATCCAAAAACTGGAGAAATCTTGTCCATGGTTTCTTTCCCCAGCTTCGACAACAATCTCTTTGCCAAGGGTTTAACCCAGAACGAGTTTACTCGGCTCTTTAACGATCCGAACTTTCCTTTGCTCAACCGCGCACTGAGTTCTGGTTTTCCACCAGGGTCAACCTTTAAATTGGTCATGGCGGCGGCTGGATTGGAGACTGGGACAGTGAGCCCGGAAACAAAGTTTGTTGACACCGGCTTTCTCCGGCTAGGAACAATTACTTTTCAGAACTGGCTTTGGCGCGAAAAACACCGGACAGATGGGACAATCAACATTACTAGAGCCTTGGCCCGCTCCAACGACATTTACTTCTTCCGTCTGGGGCAGAAACTTGGGGTTGATAATATTGACAAGTACGCTGCCCTTTTTGGACTCGGAGAAAAAACTGGAGTTGAACTGCCTGGTGAAGCAGCCGGTTTGATTCCGTCGCCGACCTGGAAGCAAGAAACGAAGGGTTTGCCGTGGTATCCAGGAGAAACCCTCAATGTCTCAATTGGTCAAGGAGATACTCTAGTTACTCCATTGCAGTTGGCAAGTGTGACTTCGGCGATTGCCAACGGTGGTAATTTGCTTCGTCCCACGATACTGCCTACCAAGACCGCTGATTACCAAAGAAAAAATTTCCTCAAACCAAAAACTTTGGGAGTGATAGTAGACGGAATGATTGGTAATCAGAGAGGGGACGGGAATACTGGTTATTTGTTCCACAACTTTCCTATTCCTACGGCTGGGAAAACTGGGAGTGCTGAAACTGGGCTGGCCAAGAAGATCGATGGTTGGTACACTGTCTTTGCACCGGTGAAAAACCCAGAGATTGTCATTACTACTTTAGTGGAAAGGGGCAATGCTCACGGAGGAGAAATTTGGGGACCAGAGGTTAAAAAAATTCTGCAGTGGTGGTTTGAGCACCGTTGAAAAAGATTAAAATAAATTTAAGACAAATGGGACAAGAATGGACAGTTGAAAAGCATCTCGGTCTTGGACAAGCTCTGATTGTTTTTCTCGTTCCCATCTTCTTCTTTATTATCACTCTGATGAATTTTTATTTTCTCAGCCCCAGTACAGAACTTTTCTTGCGCTTGCTGCCTTTGATTTTTGCGATCGTTGCCTTTTTTTGTTTTCTGAGAGTGGTCAGAACCTTGCGAGATTACCCCGAAATTCAACATTTTAAAATCAACGAAGAGGGGATCAGCCTACAATTGCCGGAAAAGGGAAACCAAGAGAGAACTCTTTCTTGGCCGGAAATGCGCGAATACGATGTTCTCGAAAGCTCAAGAAGTGGGATAAATCGAATTCAAATCAAGACTAGTCATGAAGATGAAAGTCTCGAGGTTGTTGCTCCAAGCGCAGAAATGAACAGCCTTATTGCTATCCTCGGTACCAAAGAGATAACATTTGGTTATGTCCGCTCTCGATGATAGAAAGCTAGCTTTTTTCCTTGCTTTGTATTCGATCCCAGGAATTGGACCCGCTCGTTTTCACCTTCTCCTCAAACACTTCAAGGATCCAGAAGAAGTCTGGAATCTTCCCAGGCAAACTTTAGAAAAAATTCTCAAATCCAAACTTGCCAGCCAATTTTTGCAGAGTAGAGAACAGACGGACCCGGCAAAGCTGTTGGAGGAGGTTAAAAGCAGGGGAATACAGATAGTTACAGTTGAAGATAAAACTTACCCAAAACTGCTAAAACAAATACATGATTGTCCGCCGATTTTGTTTGTGCGTGGCTCGCTGGAAAACCTAGGAAAAACACTTGCAGTGGTTGGTAGTAGAAACCCAACTTCCTACGGCCGAGAAGTTACAGAAATCTTGGTGAAAGGCTTGGTAAGGGAAGGGTTCACCATTGTTTCTGGTTTAGCTCGTGGTGTGGATTCGTTGGCAGCACAGACAGCTCTGGAGGTAGGAGGAAAAACTGTAGCAGTTTTGGGTGGGGGTCTGAGTCGAATTTACCCACCAGAAAACCTTCCTTTAGCAAAAAGAATTTTAGAAAAAGGCGCGGTTGTTTCGGAATACTTTCCAGAGGTACCCTCGGTTCCTGGAAATTTTCCCGCCCGTAATCGGATTATCTCAGGCTTATCTTTGGGGGTACTAGTTACCGAGGCGGGTGCAGTTTCAGGCACCTTAATTACCGCTGGTTTTGCAGTTGAGCAGAATCGAGAAGTCTTTGCTGTACCAGGGCCGATTTACTCCAAACTAGCTGCCGGTCCGGCCGAGCTGATTAAACAAGGCGCCAAACTCGTCATGAGTGTTGGGGATATTCTCGAGGAGCTGAAAATGAATTCAGAATCGAGAATGCAGAATGTACAGGAGAGGGAAATTAAAGCTGACACGAAAGAGGAGCAAGCGATTCTTGATTTGTTGGAAGATGAGGTCGTCCATATTGACGAAATCACCAGAAGAACCTCCTTCCACTCTGCGAAAATTTCTTCTTTGCTTACAACCATGGAACTTCAGGGTAAGGTTAAGTCGTTGGGGAATGGGAACTACGCACGGAACCATTGAGAAGGGCCCGCAAAACCGACCCTTTACAAGTTTTGATATAGTTAATGGCGATGTCCAAAAGTCTGATTATTGTTGAATCACCTACGAAGGCACGAACTCTCGGCAGGTTTCTCGGAGAAGATTTTCAAATAGAAGCCTCGATGGGTCACATCCGCGATTTGCCGAAAAGTAAAATTGGAGTTGAGGTCGAAAAGAACTTCGAGCCGACCTATATCATTCCTACGGACAAACGCAAAACCGTTGAACATCTAAAAGATCTGACCGCGAAAGCTGCCAATATTATTCTCGCCACTGACCCAGATCGTGAAGGAGAGGCAATTGCCTGGCATCTGTCCGAAATCATCCGAGAACAAAAGAAAGACGGCAAAGATTTCCAAAGAATTGTTTTCCACGAAATCACCAAAGAAGCAGTCGAGCAGGCGCTGACAAGCCCTAGAAGCATTGATCAGGCGCTTGTCGATGCTCAACAAGCCCGTCGCGTCTTGGACCGTCTGGTGGGTTATAAACTCTCACCAATTCTTTGGTTTAAGGTCAAAAAAGGACTCTCCGCTGGTCGAGTTCAATCAGTAGCAGTTCGGCTGATCGTTGACCGCGAGCGAGAAATAGACGTCTTCAAGCCAGTTGAGTATTGGAGCATTGATGCTCTTTTCAAAAAAGGCAAAGATGAGTTTGAAGCAGCCCTAACTGAAAAAGACGGCAAAAAACTCTCTATCAACAACCAAAAAGACGCAGCTGAAGTGGTTAAAGGTTTGGAAGGAGCAGAGTACAAAGTCAACAATGTTACCCAGAAAGAACTGAAGAAATCTTCTTACCCGCCTTTCACAACTTCAACCTTGACTCAGACGGCGGCCAACCGCTTGCGCTTTACTTCGAAAAAAACGATGAAGCTAGCTCAAGATCTTTATGAAGAGGGTTTGATCACTTATCACCGTACTGACTCAGTAAATCTTGCCCAAATCGCCCTGACCCAAACCAGAAAATACGTGGAAAAAAATATCGGTAAGGAATATTTACCCGACAAAGCAAGGATTTTCAAAACCACTTCCAAGTCAGCCCAAGAAGCCCATGAGGCGATCCGTCCGACCCAAGCAGACAAAGTCCCGGACTCACTAAAAAATGATCTTGATCGTGACCACTTGCGGCTTTACGAATTGATCTGGCAGCGAATGGTTGCTAGCCAGATGCGAGAAGCCATTTACGACCAAATCGCTCTTGATATCAAGGGAAACGCCTACACCTTCCGTGCCAACGGAGCGATGATCAAATTCGCCGGTTGGTTAAAAATTTACGGCCGAGAAGAGGGCGATCAACTCGATGAACGCTTCGTTCCTTTACTTAAAATCGGCGATAGTGTTGATCTCAAAGCCCTGCGGCCAAACCAGCATTTTACTGAGCCACCACCACGCTACACTGAGGCTTCACTGATCAAAGCTCTGGAAGAAAAGGGTATTGGGCGGCCGAGTACTTACGCGCCGATCATTTCTACTATTCAAGACCGTAATTATGTTGAACTTCTTGAAAGAAAGTTTAAACCAACCCCCCTTGGCACGGCCGTGACGGACTTTCTAGTCAAAAATTTTGCCCAAGAGGTAGACTATCAATTTACTGCAGAAATGGAAGATAAGCTTGACCAGGTTGCGGAAGGAAAAGAAAAGTGGCAAGAGATGATCAGGGCTTTTTGGCAGCCTTTTGAAAAACATCTTGAAGTTGTCGCCGAAAAAGCGGCTCGAGTCAAAGTTGAAGCTGAGACTGTGGATGAGATGTGCCCAGAGGGTCATCAACTCGTCATTCGCTACGGAAGATTCGGCAAATTCCTTGCCTGTGAAAAATTCCCTGATCACAAATTTACTAAAACCTTTGAAGAGAAAGTCGACGCCCTCTGTCCTGAGTCAGGCGATCCAGTGGTTATAAAAAGAACCAAACGCGGCCGACCGTTCTTTGGTTGCAGCGGATATCCAAAGTGTAAATGGATGAGCTGGACCAAGCCGGAAACAACCCCACCAGTTGACGAAGTGACAGCTCCCGCTGCCGAAGCCTAAAATTTAACCCCAAGTGCTATAATCCGTCAGGAATATGTCCTGACGTCATGTATCCTTGCAGGATATAATTCCTCCAAGAAAATCAATAAGGAGAGTGTGCGATGAGTAGCCGTCTGATCTCTGACTCTTATTTCACTGCCTATCAACTTCTGAACTCAGCCTTGTCGGATAGTGGCCCGCTCTTGATCGAGATTGAACCGCTGGTGGAGGAGTGAGATGAGGACCCACATTGCTTCTATGAATGAAGTTAGGGACTGGGTGAGCCAGTCGAAATCCGAGACTGTCGACTACATGTTTGCTAGTCACATTTTGCTCTGGTGCGATGAGGCAGTAGTTGCCAAGAGGGCGGGAAGAATCGTTGGTTTGGCCCTAATCTCTCCTGGATACTGGGAAAGGCGAGATCCAGAGATCGCTGCTCTCTACGTAGAACCGGAGTTTCGGAGCCGTGGTCTTGGGACGAAACTTGTCAGAGACGCAGTGAGACGCTGTCTGAAGCGTGGTCTTGTTCCAGTGCTTGTTCAACTACGCTCAGCCCGTTCACGAAGTATCGTTGAGGCTCTGCCTGAGAAACTGCTTCGAGCGGTTGAAGCTTTGGATTTGGTCGAGGGGGAGGATTACGACGAAATGGCAGAGCGGGAAGAAGCGGAGATAGGTCTGCAGATGGTGGTGGGAGTATGAAGCCTTTCAAGCTCTCGCCACCGGACCTTGTTAATTTGATGTGTTGGCCTCGACTTTGATTTTGGTTTTGACCGAAGATTTATTTGAATAGGAACTAGCACCGTCATTTGAGTTCGAACTTGAACTTGATTGGCAGTCCACACTGACAGAGACATCCCCACTTGAGGCTTCGTCCACTTCAACTGAATCAGAAGGAACCACCTGCGTCACTCCATTTTTCGTCACCGTACAAGTTCCAGAACCAGTTGAATTGCTTGAATCATCGTTATTTTGGTCGTCGGTGTCTGCTGAGGTAGCTCCAGAAGCTGGTTTGGAAGAATCGGTTGCTTCTTTCGAGGATTGAGTAGCTGCCTTGTTGCCCAGCTTGGTCTCGTTGCTATTTTTGATCAACTGAGTTGAAAAAGCCGCTGCGATGAAAAGAAGAACAGCAGCAATGGTGATCGTGAGGCGCAGCCGATCGTTTCTTAAATTCCCCATAGTGTTTGGCATTATCCAACTTTGACCGGATCTTGTCAAAGGACAAGCGGGCTGGTGTTATAATGCTTGCTAGAAATACCTGTGGCGGGTAGTTCTTGGGGAGGAAAGATGGCCAAGATAGATCCGCAGAGGACAGAGAAGATACGTTCCGCGGTTCGTTATTTGCTTGAGCATGGCGGAATGGTCAAGGGTGTTCAGACAAAGTTGGCTGAGCACTTCAAGACGAGCCGGCAAAGAGTCCACTAAATTACGGTGGAGGAAAGGAGAAGACAAAAAGCAAAGCAAAGCTAGCCCAAAATCCTGGTGGTGGGGTTCTTAGGGGTTTTGGTATGTGGATTCGACCAGTAATATTTCAGGCAAGACGTGCAGGATGTCAGGAGGTGAGAGAAGCAAAAAAGGGAATCCAGGCCACCTTGCGGCGAATGGATAAGTGTGGAGCAGTTCCGCACAAGCGTTACCAAGCCTACATTGCTCACTTGTGTTACTGTCCACCCTGTCGTGAGGAGCTGAAGGTGGATGATTGGAAGTTCATACCACGACTCTGTGAGCATCGGACTGGGTTTGATTTTGGGAAAGTCTGCCTTCACCTAGTCAGACTGGTTGAGTCCTAAGGTGGTTAGAGGAGGGGGAGCGATCAAACAGAACCTACCTGCCCATCCTCTAAAACTTTCAACTTATTAATTTACAAGTTTAGGATACCAACAAAAATTCACGATTGTGAAGTTTGTTCTAGCCAAACTCTTCGTTTGTCACTCTGAACCTGCCTTGTCGGCAGGCAGGTGAAGAGTCTCGAGTGTGGGTTGGTGAAGACCCTGAGATCCTTCGCTTTGCTCAGGATGACATTGAAATAGGTTAATTGAAAGGGGGAACGGCTCGATCCTCGGGGTGAGAACAGAGCCGTTCAGTGCGGTGCGCGGTGTTGATCTAGCAAGACTTGTGCCTCATGCATGGGAGGTTCGGGAGAGCGTTTGAGCGGCAACACTCTTCAAAACCTCCGTAACTTCCTCGAGGGGGAGTTTTCCTTCGGTTCGGGTAGCCCTGGTGATGATGTCCCGGAGAGCTTCGGTGCGGTGCTTGAAAGCAATCACCTCACCGTCGTCTTGACTTTCGCGACGGTAGAGCCTCCAAACTGCCTTGGCATCCTCCTGGACACGCACCAGAGTCCAGTCCCTTGGCAAACATAGGGTAGTCATGCCTGATCACCTCCTTTCTTTCCCGTCTCGCCCTTCCGGCGGATTTGCGCACTTGAGAGTCAATTAACACAAATTAAAATTACAAACAACAACCAAGCTGGCCAGGCAAGCACTTGATACACTTTGACCGACTTGTTCGAGTTACTTTCTTTCGGCTATATTAAAAAGGCAAAGGAGGTCCCACCTCTTCTGATTGGTTACTCAAGGCCAGATTAAAACAACAGGCCTTCCTATTTAAGACACTAATCAGATTTAAACAATGTGAAAGGTGGGGGCCGTCCTCTCTTTATGATTCTTTCTGACCGAGACATTCGTCTCCACCTCAAGAGCGGGAAAATCCGCATTGATCCAGCTCCAATTCTTGAAGAACAGCTTGGTAGCTGCTCAATTGACTTGCATTTGGGCAATACTTTCAAAATCTTTAACCATTCCAAATACCCGTATATTGACCCAAGGAACCCATCGATTTCCAAAGAACTGATGAAAGAGATCTCTGTTCCTGGTAGCGAAGCCTTCATCATGCGGCCAGGGGAGTTTTGTCTGGCAATTACCGAGGAATCAATTGCTTTGGCTGATGACTTGCTTGGTCGACTCGAAGGACGAAGTAGTTTGGGAAGACTGGGAATCATTGTTCACTCCACGGCGGCTCGGGTCGATCCGGGTTGGGAAGGAAAAATAGTCATGGAACTCGGAAACATTGGCGTCATGCCAGTGGCTCTTTATCCCGGGATGCGGATTTGCTCACTGACCTTTGAGCAGGTTTCGACTGTGGTGGACAACCCTTACGCGAAGAGAAAGAGCTCAAAGTATGTCAATCAAGATGCACCTTTGGCTTCAAAGTTGAGTGATGAAATGAGTGTCGAGCCTAGGTACGTCAAACACGGAAAAAAAGCGGTGCGAATTTAGAATGCAGAATGAGGAATTGTCATCCTGAGCACTTAGCGAAGGATCTATTGAGATTCTTCGGCTTCGCCTCAAGAATGACAAAATAAACATGATACTCTCAAAGCAAACGATACAAAAATTACTTAAGGAAAAGAAAATTAAGATCAACCCTTTCTCAGAGGCTGATCTTGGAGCAGTCAGCATTGACCTTCATCTTGGTGCTGAGGGGTTGAACCCCGACAGTGGTAAAGAAGTTGATTTAAATGACTACCACCTTTCCTTGGATGAGTTTCTTCTCGCGAACACACAAGAATATGTCGCCCTTCCGGACAATATTGTTGCTCGGGTAGTTCCGCGGAGTTCTTTGGCTCGACTTGGAGTGCTCGCAACTTTTGATGCCGATATTTTGCCCCCAAACTATTCGGGAAAACCCTTGTTAACCTTGAAAAACCTTTCCAAAAAACCAATTTTACTGAAAGCTGGTCTGGCGGTGGCTCAAATCATGTTTGAGCAAGTCGATGCTCCAGTCGAGGGTTACGCGAGCCGTTACAACCACGAAAAGCCAGAAGAAAGCAAACTTTGTGAAGAGATGGTGGAGGAGAAAAACTGATGGCTGCCTTTGAATTTCGCTTGCAATTTCAAGATCCAGAAAAAGCAAAGGCAAGCGTTTCCCAAAAGAGTAAAGTTGTCGAGGAATACGAGATGAAAGAGAGTTTTTTTCAGCCAAAAGACGCCGGCTGGAAATTTAACGAGCAAAATATGCGCCTGCGTCAGTTTAAGGATGGACGAATTCAGCTTATTTATCGAAAAAACGCTTGGCAGGGGCAAATCAAGGAAGAAATCATTCAGTTGCGAGCAGATTTGAGAAGCCTTGCGCAAGGAGAGGAATCTTTGCAAGACTGGGGTTTTGTACCGATTATAAGCTATCAGAAAATCGGTCAGCGTTTTGAACTGGCAAGCGGCAGCGGTTTTGTTTGGGAAGAAATTGAGCATTTGGGCTCTTCGGTTGAGATCGAAGGGGAGAATGAAGAGGAAGCAAAGAAAATTCTCGAAGACGGGTTTTCCGGGATTGAATACAAGCTAATTTCGAAAACAGTTCCAGAGATGGTAATGGAGAAAATCAATGGCAACTAGAAGCCCCAAATGGCCAATTCTTTATGAAAACATCTTGCGAGTTGGAGATCCGGATCAATCTGTTGGGGTGGTTACCCTTTGGACTGAGCGGGATGTGATCAAGGATTCTTTGGAGAAGAAAGATTATGCCGCCATCGGCAATCTTTATTCGGCAGCTGGAATCAACCACATGATGCGCAACGTTCTCGCCAATCCGCACATCAAGCATTTGGTTGTTTGGGGAGCAGATATGTCGGGGTCAGCCTCGTCCCTGCGCAATTTTATGGAAAAAGGGATTGATGAAAACTACAAGATTCAAGGTGCTCCGGGCGAGATCGAAAAAGAAATACCTAGGCAGGCAGTTGAGGATTTTCGCAAAAACGTAGAGCTCATCGATATGCGCGGCAAGCCGAAGGAAGAAGTGGTCAAAGTGGTCAAATCTTTCAAAAAAGAAAAACCTTTTCGGCCTAAAGCGGAAGTCTTTCCAGCCTCGGAGAAGAAAGTTTCGACCTGGCCTTCGGAGCAAGTTAGTTATCGTATCGAAGCTCCAACTGTCGCACAGCTTTGGCTCAAAGTGCTCAACATGGTCACCAAGTACGGCCGGGTTAAAAGTACCAGATATGCAACGACCAACGAGCTCAAAGAGCTTTTAAATCTGAATGCGGTTGTGACTGAGGAAGACCCACTCAACGAGTATTTTCCCGAGTATTTACCCTTCACCATGCAGGAGTTGAAGGCTTATTACCCCGAATGGTTGACCGCTCGGCGAATTCCCGGGACTGCCTACAACTATGGTGACCGCATGCGCAACATGGATGGGATCAACCAAATCGAAGAAATCAAAAAACTTTTGCAGACCAGACCGGACAGCAAAAAGATGATCGCTTCTCTATACAATGTCAAAGTTGACTGGGCGGCTGCCAACACGGGGGACACACCCTGCATTACTCAAGTCATTTGTGGTGTGCAGGACAAAAAACTTTTCATGACCGTCCACGTGCGCAGTCAAGACATGTTCCACGGCTGGCCCCGCAACATGTTTGCTGCTCGCAAACTGCAAAAAGAAATCGCCGATTCGGCTGGCTACCCACTGGGGAAACTGGCGATGATTACCCACAGTGCTCATATGTATGCTGATGACTGGACCACTTCCCAGCAAATTCTTGAGGACTGGTATATCAAAGAAGCGAAGCACAAGGCCGGCTACCGCTTTGACGAAGATCCCCGCGGTAACTGGCTGATTGAGGTAGATCGAGTAAATAGTTTGATCACTGCCAAACTCTATACAGCTGACATGAGTACGCAGTTAGCAATGTTTCACGGCAAGACCGCTGAAGAGGTGGCCTACCAAATCGGGGACTGGGAGCTGATCACGATGACTTCACACGCCGAAATTGTTGGCATTGAGCTAGGCAAAGCCGAGATTGCCCTCAAAGCTGGTCTTGAGTATCGCCAAGATAAACCCTTAGATTTAAATAAAAAATACGTTGCTGAAGAGTTGATTAAACAAGAAGAAATTCCCGCCGAAACCCGTTACGTGCGCAAAGGTAAAAAAGTAATTCCTCTCAAAAACTAAACTTGATTTCCGTGCCTGAGTATACTATACTATGGGACAGAAAACTGAGCGTGGACAACACGAGTTCGTGCTCTTGCATTTGAACAAGAGAGGAAGAGGGAAATGTCGGATCTGTTTTACTACCTACGGTACAACACTGTGGCGGGTGAGGACTGGTGGCTCTTCCGTATCGTGGCCTGGTACTGCCGCAGCCGCAGGATTGACCTGCCGGCAGGACGGTGCCACTTCAGCGAGATCATCTGCCTCTACGTCCCGATCTACGTCGCTCTCGGTCTGCTCTTCAAGCTGATCGTCGGCGTCATCTGGCCGCTTCTTCGCTTCGTGACCCGACCGCTCTGGATGCCAGTTCTTTGGTATCTGAGAAGGTTGGATGAAGAGTTCAGCCATAGGGCAATCCGCAGTTTAACCCTTGCCACCGTGGCGGTCCTTGGGTTGCTCTTCTACACGGGCGTCTCAATCGGCCTCGATCTTAGGGATGGAAGCCTGTCTGATGAAGGCGACGATGCCTCTGCAATGGAGGTGGCTCTGGTAGTGTTGGCCTTCTTCGGCTTTCTGACGGCGGAGTATATTCTTGTCTGGATCTATGATGCCGTTCGGCCGAGATTACAGCCAGCTTTTGAACTCGGTCACGAGGCCTCGGAAGCACTGCATCGGCCCACGGTCCGCCAAGTTGGTGGTGTGGTTGTCTCGCCGTTCAAGATTGTGCCGGCGGGAGCTCGTTTCGGACGCGACTTCGGGGCTGTAACGTTCAGTACAGTCCGCGGAGGTTGGCGGCGGACGGTTTGCCCGCGCTTGACTTACAGGTTCGACACGAGCAAGTACCGGCAGCAATAAGGCGCGAACAGCCAAAGCTCGTGCTCTGAGCAAGAGAGGAGTCAGTCATGAGACAGGTGATGGCCATTCTTTACGCATTGCTGGGCGTAGCCATGGTCTTCGCTTTCTTCTGGGCAGTGGTCCAGGGAGGAAGGACAAGCTGGATCGCCTTCGCGGTCCTCGTCTTGGGGTTCGTAGTGCTGTACCCTTTCGTCGGTAGACTCGTTCCGAAACGGCGACGGGCAGCGGAGCACCACTACCTGCACAAGGTGATGGACTCGACCCACCGACCGCGGCGCTTTGGTTAGGAGGGCAAGCTTGGGCAAGTCTGAACCCGATGAATGGACCGGCGAGCGCCTAGAAAGGTTCCAGGAATGGAAGGAGGAAGTCTAATACGAGCGGGAACGTGAGCGCTACATGGTTTCCTGCTGGCGTTGCGATTTTCGGTTTTGCACCATTCAAGGATACGAATGTCCAGATTGTGGTTGTAAGAACGGAGGTTTATGACGCAGTGGTGGCAAGCTCGAAAGAGAACGACAGCAATATCTGTCTACCTCTTGCCAATACCCTAAACTAAGCAGCAATAACTGGTTAATTTAGGAAGAGAAACGACCTAGCAATGGGTCGTTTTTCTTTGCTTAAATGTCATTCTCGGTTTTGATCGAGAATCTTCCGGAAGATCCTCGTTTTCACGAGGATGACATGAGAAGTTACTCCTAACTTTGTATTCACACCTCTTAATTCAAAACTCATCACTGCTTGCTCGCTAAGCGTATAATATTCCTCAATTCGGCTAGTTTAGTGATCGAATGGAGACGATCATGAAGAAAGGCAGGATCCCCGACCTACGCAAGTGCAAGAACTGTCAGCGACTCTACCGCAAGCACAAATCGGTGAACTACTGCTGTTTTTGCGGGACGAGCTTAGGAGAGAGGCAACTTCCCAAAGTTCGCCTTTCCTGTAGCGCTGATCTGAGCCGGCTGACCCGTGTCCTCTATTACCGACGAGCCGGTCGCAACCAGTACTCGAATCGAAAAGCGGCTCGTTGTCTACAAGCACTGGCTGAAAATGACAGCAAGCAGCTCTACCGCATTGTGGTGCTTCATCTGGAGCTCAACAACCACGGACAGTCCTGGTCCTTTGCAAAGATTGGTCGGCAGACAGGACTCTCAGAATCAACCGTGCGGTCTCGCTATCACATTGCTGTGCGGAAGATGCGCGAGATGATCTGGCAATAAATAGGTAGACGAGATCGGGTGGGGCTTCGGATTAAACTAAACTAATCCCAGCTCCACCCAAGACGAACTTCCCCAAAATTTGTTTCCTATAGTATAGTAATGCAATATGTCAGCTAAGTTCATTGTTTTCGAGGGCTCGGACGGAACTGGAAAAACTACCCAAGCAAAACTTTTAAGAGACTTTTTGGCCAAAAAGGGTATCGACTCGGTTATTATCGATTTTCCTCGCTATTGGAGCAGTTTTCATGGACGTATTATCCGCCGCTACTTGCACGGTGAACTTGGTAAGCTTGATCATGTTAATCCTTATCTGATTTCCTTTGCTTATTCTCTCGATCGGGCCACCGCCAAAGAAGAAATCCAAGGCTGGCTTAACGAAGGAAAATTTGTTATCGCTGATCGTTACGCTCCTTCCAACATGGCTTATCAGGCGGCGAAGCTGCCACCCTCCAAACGTAATCAGTTCATTAAATGGGATTACGATTTGGAATACAAAGAGAATAAAATTGTCCCGGAAGATTTTGTCCTCTATCTTTACCTTCCAATTGATATCACTACCAAACTCTTGAAAAAAAGAAACCGTAAACTAGACATTCATGAAGTTAATGTTGATCTTTTGAGAGAGAGTCAAAAAATGTATTTAAAGCTTTCAAAAAGATTCAAACACTGGGTTGTTATCAACTGTGTCGATGAGCAAGGAAACCTCAAAAGCAGGGAAGAGATTCACGAGAAAATAGTTGCAACTCTGAAAAAGTTAAATATAATTTAATCATGGATCATAATCCTGCCGAAAACCCACTCAATCTTCAAGACGAGACGATCAAAGCTTACCTTGCTAAACACCCTGAAAAGACTGCAGAACTGACTTCAACTCTGATGAGTGCGGAAGAGGAAATTACTCCAAAACAAACAGACGACCCCTTAGGTATTTCCGGAACCAAAATCGGAGTTCTTGCCCTTTTTGGAGTGTTGATTTTAATTGTTGGGTTTGCAATTTTTAAATTACTTTCTGTTTAAACTTGCTTACCCTTGACTGTTTTGCTATACTGAGCCGCGTTACTAAATTTCACACACCTGAGCAAAGAAAAGCCCTGCGCTTTGTCCGTCAGTTTACGAAGTAAACCTGACGAGACGGGCGAACTTCAGGTGGAGGACAGAAAGGGTTTATTCTTTAATTTTAATTACATCGACCTAAATTTAAACCCTTCGGGACTATTTTCCGGAGAAATTAGCTTAGAAAAACTTTAGGTATTGTATGCGGTCGATATTATTCAAAACTAGAAATTGTAGGATTTAAGGAAGTTTTAAATTATGGCAAAAACACCGTCAATGAAAGAACTACTTGAAGCTGGGGCTCACTTTGGGCATCAGACCAGGCGTTGGAATCCCAAAATGGGTAATTATATTTTTGGGGCGCGCGCCGGGGTCCATATTCTCGATCTGGAAAAAACCGAGGAAAAACTCAAAGAGGCAGCCGAATTTGTGCGTGAAACAGTCGAAAAAGGCGGCAGCGTCGTTTTCTTGGCAACCAAAAAGCAAGCCCAGGAAATCGTTAAAACTGAAGCTGAACGAGTCGGGGCAATGTTTCTGGTCGAGCGCTGGCTCGGCGGGCTTTTCACCAATTTCGAGGCAGTCAAAAAGACAATTGAGAAAATTCCCCAACTTGAGGAAAATTTAAAACCGGAGAGCAAATTTACCAAAAAAGAGCAGCTTTTGATCAGTCGCGAACTGGCCAAGCTAAATCGCAATATTGGTGGGATAAAGAATCTTGAGAAGCTTCCTGAGATACTTTTTGTTGTTGATGCGAAGAAAGAAGACAACGCGATCAAGGAGGCCAGAAAAACCGGTGTCAAGGTCGTTAGTATCGTCGATACCAACGCTGACCCGACCAGTGTTGATTTTCCAATTCCCGCCAACGATGACGCGATCAAATCGATCAGTCTGGTTGTGAAAACCATTGCCGACGCCTTTGAAGAAGGGAAGGCAGCAAACCAGAAAAGAATGGAAAAAGAAGCTAAAAAAGTCGAGAAGGAAAAGGAGGATTAGAATGACAGACATTAACGCTGCACAAGTGAAACAACTTCGAGAAGAAACCGGGGCAGGGGTGATGGACGCCCGCAAAGCCTTGCTCGATTCTGATGGAGACATGGAAAAAGCCAAGGACATCCTCAAAGCCGCCGGAGCAGAAAAGGTTGCCAAAAGAGCGCGGCGTGAGACCGGACAAGGCCTGATTGAAACCTACGTCCACGCTGGTGGCAAGGTTGGGGCTATGGTACACTTAGCTTGCGAAACCGATTTCGTTGCCAAAACTGACGAGTTTAAAAATCTCGCCCGCGAAATTGCCATGCAAGTGGCCGCCATGAATCCAGCCGATGTTGACGAGTTGGAAAAACAGGACTACATCCGCGAGCCGGGAAAGACCATCAAAACTTTGATCGACGAGGTCATCGCCAAAACTGGTGAGAACGTACAAGTTAAAAAAATGGTTCGCTACTCGCTCACCGATTAAGCTGTAACCTTATAAAATGTCATCCTGAATTTATTTCAGTATGACCAACTGGATACTGAAACAAGCTAAGTAAAACAAGCCACAGATGGAACAACTTCTTACCCAAACAAAAGAAAAAATGAATAAAGCTCTTTCTCACCTTGATGAAGAGTTAAAAGGGGTTCGCACTGGTCGAGCAACACCAGCTTTGATTGAAGGGGTGAAGGTGGCTGTTTATGGCTCCCCACTAAATTTGCGGGATGTGGCCAGTGTCAATGCTCCCGAGCCAAGAATGCTTTTGGTCCAGCCCTGGGATCCGAACAATACCGACGCAGTCGCCAAAGCTATCCGTGAAGCCGGTTTAGGTTTTAACCCGATTGTTGAGGCAAACTTAGTTCGTGTTCCGGTTCCAGAACTAACAGAGGAAAGAAGAAATGAGTTGACCAAGCTGGTCAGCGAAAAGGCTGAGGGAGCCAGAGTTGCCCTACGCGCGATTCGTCGGGAAGCAATGGAAACAATTGACAAAGAAAAAAAGAATTCGCAAATCAGTGAAGACGAACAAAAACGTCATCAAGAGCAGGTACAAAAAATTACCGACGAGGATATGAAGACTTTAGAAGAAAGAGTAAAATCAAAGCAAGCGGAGCTGGCCCAAATTTAAATGTTACTCACCATTGCTATCATTGCCATTGGAATAGTTGTCACCGCCGCCCTGATCACTTTTCTGGTCACAATCCACGAATTCGGTCATTTTCTGACGGCCAAATTTTTTGGAGTAAAAGTCGAAGAGTTTGGGATTGGCTTTCCTTTTCCGGGGCGACTTTGGAAAAAGAAATTCGGTGAGACGGAATATTCAATCGGAACTTTGCCGGCCGGGGGTTTTGTCAGACTTTTTGGTGAAGAGGAAGAAGAGAACAAGCCCCGCAGTTTTTCTTCCAAACCGGCTTGGCAAAGAGCAGTCATAATAGTAGCCGGAGTTTTTGTTAACTTCGTTTTTGCTTTTGTTCTCTTTACCGCCTTACTTGGGTTTTCTGGCTGGAAAACGCAGATTCCGCAGCTTTTTGGAGTCAACCACTTTCCTTTTGGTAGTCAAGAAAACCAAGTTCTTGTCGTTGACGTTGAAAAAGATTCCGGTGCTGACACGGCGGGAATAGAGGCAGGGGATATCATCTTGAGTGTAAATGAGAAAAAGATTGAGTCAATCGAAGAGTTGAGAGGAGGAACCAACGCTTCAAAAGGACAGGCTTTGAATCTGACACTGGAAAACTCACAAACAGAAGAAAAGCGCCAAGCCCAAGTCACCCCAAGGTACAATGAAGAAGAAAAACGATGGTTGATCGGAGTTGCACCTTCTGAATTGACCGTGCTTTCTTATCCAAGTTTGGCCGAAAAAATCTTTGTCGGGCCACTGCACTCGGCTAACATGTTGCAGTACCAATACGAAGTGATGAAAAATCTCTTTTCCACTTCGGTAAAAGAGGGCAATGCAACCCCAATTACCCAGAATGTCTCTGGAGTTGTTGGTGTAGGTGGAGTCATCACCCAACTGATCCAAGTTCTCGGCTTTGGGGCTGCCGTCCCACTGCTGACTGTCATGGCTCTTTTGAGTTTGCTGCTTGCCATCATCAATGTCTTACCCATTCCAGCGGTTGACGGCGGACGACTCTTTTTTGTTTTGGTCGAGCTTGTCACTAGAAAAAAAGTCAACGCCACGGTTGAGCGTTGGGTCCATACCGCTGGCTTTGGCATCTTGATCGTGCTTTTCGTTCTTATTACTTTTAATGACATCCTTAAGTTTTTCTAGCAAAGCTTGACAGAGCCTCTTTACTTGCTAAACTAAATTCAGATGCGTTTTTCCGATTCCTTTATAAAAACCTTGCGCGAAGCACCGAAAGATGAAACCAGCGCTAACGCTCAACTACTAATTAAGGGTGGGTTTATCGACAAATTGATGGCTGGTTCTTATACGCTGTTGCCTTTGGGTAGGCGAGTTGAGCAAAAGATTGAGGAAATAGTTCGGGAAGAAATGAACGCTACGGGAGCACAGGAAATTCTCATGCCACTTCTTCATCCAAAAGAAATTTGGAATGAAACGGGACGTTGGGACACAGCAGCAGAGGTGATGTATCAGTTTAAAAAAGACGAAAAAGAATACGCTCTATCGTTTACCCATGAAGAGATTGTCATGGATGTTATTCGAAAGCACATCGGTAGTTACAAAGATTTACCCGCCAATCTTTATCAGTTTTCCACAAAATTCCGCTCGGAAAAGCGTCCAAAATCAGGAATCCTTAGGGGACGGGAGTTTCTTATGAAGGATCTCTACAGTGCACATATTAATGAGGAGGATATGTGGAAATATTACTGGCAGGTTGCTGACACATACCTAAAAGTTTTTAAGCGCATGAATCTTGATGCGATTATTACCGAGGCTGGTGGAGGCGTTTTTACCGATAGATTGACACACGAGTTCCAAGTAAAAAGCGAGGTAGGCGAAGACACCATTTATATGGCTGATGGTTGGAAATATGCAAAAAATGAGGAGATCATGACAGATGAGGATAGGAAAGCGAAAGGTTTAAAGTCAATTAAATCAATTGAGGTGGGGAACATTTTTCCATATGGGACTGACAAGTACTCAGATTCTATGAAAGTGCTTTACACGGATAAGAATGGAGACAAAAAGCCTGTATGGTTTGGAGCATACGGTATCGGTATTACACGTCTCATCGGCGTTTTGGTTGAAGTATTTCACGATGAGCACGGTATTATTTGGCCTGAGAGTGTGGCACCGGCGCAAATCCATCTCATTAAAATTGGGGATAACAAAGAAGCCGACGAGATTTACGACAAATTAATAAAGTCAGGCAAAGAAGTCCTATACGACGACCGGGATGTCTCTGCAGGAGTAAAACTTTCCGATGCTGATCTGATCGGACTTCCACAACGCTGGGTGGTTTCAGAAAAAACTCTCAAAGAAGACAGTGTTGAAGTGAAAAAGAGAAGTGAAGAAAAGGTAACTTTGAAGAAGATAAGTGAGTTAGTTTAAGTCCTCCTGCCGGTAGTTCTCGTTAGTTAAAATTTTAACCTTCAAGAACCACCGGCGAAGATCGTCTCTCCTCAAAAATGCGGGAAGAGAAGAATCAGTAGTGCTCCGAGTGCTCCCCCAGCGACAGCCTCCCTTGGCGACAAGAAACCGGCTAGCACCAGTGACGTGGCCACGGCAGCAAAGAGAGTCAGAGCTCCGATCATCGCTACCAAGTCCAGAACGGACATGTGCGGGAAGGTGAAGGTTGACTCTGGCCTTCGACTGTGGAAGAGGCCCCAGCCTTTCTCAAACTTTTTTGTTGGTTTCATGATCTTCCTCCGTTGTCAATGAGCTTGCCGATTCCGTACGAGATAGCGGCGAAGAAGAGCTCTGCGCCGATGATCCAGAGCAGTTCGCTGCGGTCGATGGTTGCACTGATTGCTCTCGCCCAAGCAGTGACCGCGGTGAACAGAATCATGAATTGTGCCGCTGCGGTCCATCCTTTGACTCCCAATCCCAGGAACTTGCCTGTTGTCGTGTCCAGAATCACCAGACTATCTTCGGGACCAAGCATGATCGCCAGGAATTCGAAGAAGACGACCACAACAAAATGAACAGTCCCAGCCGCCAGTCCAACAATGCTAGGAAGCTGCAAATCAGTGCATTCGCCAGAGTTGCTTGGGTAAGGACTCGCCACCGTAGGGAAACTGTTTCCCAGTAAGTCATGATCTGCCTCCTGCTGATCTCTTTTCCAGTTGACCCAAATTATACTTAATTGTGCAAAGATAGTACAATGTCATGATGGCAATTGACTTACACACCCATACAATTTACTCAGACGGTGGTTTGGAACCAGAAGAACTGGTGAGAAAAGCCAAAGAGATTGGTCTTTCGGCCCTGGCCATTGCTGATCACGATTCTGTTTCAGCACTTGAAGAAGGGTTAAAGATTGCCCAAGAAGTTGGTATTGAGCTAGTTCCAGCACTGGAAATCAGCTCTTACCCTGACGAAGAAAACGAGTTTCACATTTTAGGTTACTTTATTGATTGGCAGAACAGCGTTTTAGTTTCGACCCTGAAGCACTTTCAAGAAGTCAGAGATAAGCGGGCGCACAAAATTGCCGAGCGCTTAAACGAGCTTGGCTATCAGGTTAGCTATGAAGAGATACGCAAACAAGCCAAAGGAACTATAGTTCAACCCCATGTCGCGGCGGCCGTGATTGGAAATCCCGCCAATGAGAAAAAGTTAAAACAAGAGTTTGGAGTTTCACCCAAAACCGGAGATTTCATCCGCGAGCATTTGATCCAGGGCAAAGACGCTTACATCACGCGAGAAGCTCTCACTCCCAAAGAGGCGCTTGATTTGATTCACAAGGCAGGTGGAATTACTTCTTTGGCCCACCCATGCTGGAACTTGGTGAAAAAAGACTCAGCAAGCGGAGAATTAGTTTTTGACGATGCGGGCTTGAAGGAACTTGTTAAAATAGGTTTAGACGGGATTGAAGTTTATGCCCATCGGGAAAACGAAGCCGATACGAGAGCGTGCGTTGACCATTACTTGAAACTTGCTACCGAGTTAAATTTGGTTGCGTCCGGAGGAAGTGATTTTCATGGTTATGGATCGGCGGGGAAGAAGCTGGGTTTTGAGGATTTTTACCTTAAGGTGCCGGATGCGGTGTTGGATGAACTTAAGAAATTCAAACGATAGTTGTACGATATAAGATATCCTAAATCTTTTATCTTTAATCTTAGATCTATGGAAGAGTGTTTGTTTTGCCAAATAATTAGAAAAGAAATACCCGCCAAAATTGTCTATGAAGATGAAAATATTATCGTTTTTCCGGATATTAATCCCAAGGCGAGAGTACACTTGCTTATTGTACCTCGCGAGCACATAAACAGTGTTTTGGATTTGACGGACAAACAAAATATGACATTGACAAAAATGTTAAAAGTGGTACAAGAGTTAATAAGGGGTCAGAAAATCGAGGGTGGTTACCAACTTCTTTTCAACGGCGGTAAACACCAACACGTACCTCACCTCCACTGGCATTTGCTGGGAGACTAGTTTGTTAAGTACTAAGTTGTAAGTTTTAAGTTAACTGCTTAAAACTTGCCACATAAGACTTAAAACTCAAAGGGAGGTGTGTTAAGTTTAACGATTTTTATATTGAGCTATTAGGTTGTTTCTGAGAAACCAAAAATCTATATGCGCTCAATATAATTTTCGCAAGCTCAAACTATGACTATTGTTAAGGCTCAAGAGGGCGAGTCAGTTGACGTCTTGATACGGAAATTTAATAAAAAAGTTCAGGCCGATGGTATTCTCACCGAGCTAAAAAAGCGGGAGTTTTACGAAAAACCCTCAGTTGTTCGTAAACGTGAGAAACAAATGCGCGGGCGCAAGCGCCGTGTTGAATATTAAAACCAGATAGCAATTTCTCCCTGTTCATATCTTTTGTTCAGACAAAAATACAGTCTTGAAAAGCAAGTATACTTTTCCTCACTTCTAGTGCATAATAGCCACAAATGCACAAGATTGATGTCTACATAGAACCACACTATCCACTGCGCAAAAAACAGCTCTCGGCTCCAGCATTGGCTACTTTGGAGGAAGCAGGGGTCAAGGGAGACAGTTTGGTCTCGGTTTCAATCGTGGGAGACCGCAAGATGCGAGCCTTGAACAAAGACTATCGTGGTCTTGATCAGACGACCGATGTGCTCGCCTTTCCCTACACTTTTTCATCTGGAAAAGAGAAGTTTGTCGAAGCTGAAAATTCTGAGTATTTAAATTTGGGCGATATCATCATTTCATACCCCCAGCTCCTTGAAAGGGCGGCGAAAGAGGATATGCTAGTTGAGGAGATGGCCGCTTTTCTCGTCATCCATGGAACACTACACTTGCTTGGTTATGATCACGAGCGGGATGAAGAGGCAGCCAAGATGGAACCACTGGAAGACGCGATCCTTTCCAAACTCTTTCCTGCAATACAAGTAGTCCATTAATTGACTTTCAGAAGTATAATTTCAATAACTCCAAATTCGAGAGACAAAGGGAAAGGAGGTTTGCTAAGTGGAAGACAAGTCTGAATTCAGTGGCTGGGTTTACACCTTTCGCTTCACTATACCCATCCAAGCGGGTAAAGGGTTTCGAGAAGCGAACAAACTGGTGGCTGAATGGGTGTGGGACGCCGAAGTGGTCCGTTTCGTTCATGATCACGCCAACCACGTCATGGTCATCACCGATCAGTTCGACCAGAAGTTTTGCGACCAACTAGTTTCTCGGTTGGAAGGTGGCGAGTCAGTAAAACTTCCGGACCAGGTGGTTCAGGACAAAGTCAGAACTTTTGCTCGTGACAAAGCTGTCACGCCACACATAAGGAGGAGGACGAGGTCTCTGCAGAACTGCGCCGGCTTTTCTTTCAGCCGCAACTAAAGTGGGACACGATACAGGACCCGCGTCCCACTTTCACCCCAACTTGCATTTAATTATTTCTAGCTGGTAAGCTCAAGAGGTGAAGATTGTAGTCGGTCTCGGTCCCACCTACCTTGCTTTTCGCCTTTTCAGTACTATTCGTACACGGCTCAAAGGGCGGTTTGGAGGGACCAAGCAAATATGAAATTAATAGTGGGGCTTGGAAATCCAGGTGAAAAGTATGCCAGAAACCGACACAATCTCGGCTTTATGGTCGTGGACGAAATGGTCAAAGGCCAAATTGTTTCTCCCACAGTGGACAAAAAATCCGAATCCAACGTTTACAAAGTGGGTGAGACTATCCTGCAAAAACCGATGACTTTTATGAACCTTTCCGGTAGGGCAGTCAAAGTCATGGCTGACTTCTACAAAATTCCAGCAGAAAATATTTTGGTGATCCATGACGAAGTTGATCTGGAATTTGGCGATATCAAACACCAGTTTGATCGAGGTGCTGCTGGTCACAATGGGGTAGACTCAGTGATTCAGTCTCTTGGTACACAAGAGTTCCACCGTTTGCGGGTCGGGGTTGGCCGAGGGGAAAATCCTAATATTGAAACCGCTGATTGGGTCTTGCAGGATTTTGCCGAAAGCAAAGAAGAAGTGGAAAAACTCATTACTCGCGCTGCCGAAGTAGCGGAAAACTGGATCGGTAAACCGCGTTAAGATCTCTTGCTAAGGAATAAACTTCCCTCGTAGCCAGTTCAAAGTCTTTTCTTTGACAAGATCAGTGTCGGTGTAGTCAGTAGTTGTGGAAACACCCAAGACAGAATTGTAATTGTTGATCTCATCCTTATCAAGTAATTTGTCGATTGCTTCTTCAGCTTCTTTCTTTTCGGGGCCTGGGAGCTCAACAATTTTTGCAAAAGTCGAAATTGAGTAGACGGAGTCTTGCTTTGTGACCAAAGTTCTGATGCTTTTTAGAGTCTTTAGGTAGCCTTTGTAGGCAGTTTCAGTGCTGCTGTTTAAATAAGAAGTGTAGCTAGAATCAAAAGATTTGATGTAATCAACTAAACCCCAAAACTGTATTGGCTCGATAAAAGCAAAACCGCCAATTTTTTCTTTGACTTGAGAGAACTGATCCTTCCAGGAGTCTGACTCCAGAAGAGTTTTGCCACCCTTAGTCTCAAAGTCAATCAATTCCTTGATAGATTTGTCCGTGACTGAAAAATCAAGAATTACTTTCTTTTTTGTGACCGCAAAGTAAAGGTTCAGTTTAAGCTCACCGTAAAAATAAAGTTGAAGGGTGTAAATTTTGACTCCGGAGTAGTCAGAAACTTTTGGAGTGATCCTTCCCGCGGATTTACTAATTTCTCCCGAAAAACTGGAAGCTCCATTCAGGATTGAATAGATCCGACCGTCTTCTAGATTTGCCTTGAGGGTGTAGGTAGAACCGGTAGTAGTATAGGAGTAGTTTGCCTTGGTGGAAGGGTCTTTGGGGATGGTGCGCAGATAGGTGGTAGTTTCAGAAGTCAGAGCTGAAAGAGAGCTGGGGTATTTCGAATGCTTGATAAAATAAACCCCCAAGGCGCTGGCAAGACTGCGCAAATCTGATTGACGAGCATAATCTCGGGATTGGGCTGCATAATCTCGAATAGCCAATTTCGATAGTGAGTTTTCTGCCTTGCTTTGATCTTTGGTGGTTGCCAAGATGATAAACTCTGGGGCAGTCTTGGCACTTCCGGCATTGAAAAGCATTGCGTTTTGACCTTCGAGCCAACTTAAAATATCATCGTCGAAATCCAAGTTAGTAGAGTCTTTGATAGTTTTTTTGTACTCTTCCCAATCTTTGAGAGCTTGCTCAAAAGCTTTGCGTTGGTTGCGGGATTCCGAGTTTTCTGCCAGATCTTTGATTTTATCAATCTGGTCGTTGACGATCTGCTTCAGGTTGCGGGTTTCAGCATAAAAAGCGGGACTGATTCCGTTCAAGGTAGCGGGTATTTGGTTGGCGAGAGACTCAGAAATAAGGAAAGGATCTTTCAAGTTTTCATTCTTAGTTTTAGTCGTATCGAGTTGGAGGGAATCTATCTTAAAGCCATCTTTTTCGGCGACGACAGATATTCCACTGACTACGTGGTCGGCTGTTTTTGAGTTTTCATCAGTTGTGATAGTTAAATCTGTAGCCCCAATACCGAGGTAGGATTGGCTCAGGCCCTCAGCCGGCAAAAAGCTATTGTAAGGTGTAGTCGGTGTGTTTGAATAGTATTTGAGGAAGCTTTGCGAAGGGAAAAACTTAGCGACAGCCTGGTGATCAGGATCATCTTTGATGCTTTTGAGTTTGTTTTTGTTGGAAAGGCCGAAGCTAGCCTTGAGTTTGGCAAGGTCAGAAATCTTTTTGATGTCATCTTCCTTGGGACCGGCGATGATAAATTTGTTGATAGCTTGAGCAAAAATCGTGGGTGGTTTCGCCTTTTCTGGACAAGGAGTCCTTGAGGGGCTATAGATTCCACAGTTAAAATTAGTACTGGGCTGGGCAGAGGTTTCCGCCTCTTTCAAATGCAGATCTAAATAGTTCTGATCCCCATATTTCTTTTTTGAAACAGCGTAGGCATCGTCTTGAGTGAATTTATCAAGTCTTTCTTGCGCTTTTGCCCCGGTCAGTAAGTCAGTGAAGCTGACGATATTCTGCATAGCAGGGTAGGAGGTAGCACCCTTTTCTTGCTTGGAAATTTGGGTGAGAAAAAGCTCGTTTTTTGAGAGGCGGAGAAAATCATCAAAGGGGTTATTCGAGTTACTTAGAGATTGGGTGATTGATTTATCAAGGCTAGTAATGACTTTTTCGCCATTGGGGAATTTCTTGATTAAATCTTTGGCCGCTAGAGCTTGGGGATTGTTTTTAACCGAAAGAGAAAGATAAAACAAAGCGTCATCAGGAATAAGATCAAGCGTGGTGACTTTATCAAGAACAAAGGTTTTTACTCCGAGAAAACCCGCTCCTCCGATTAAGACCAACCCCAAAGCAGCGACTATAAGAAAAAGAGGACCTTTTCCGAACAAACCCTTACTAATTGTGGAGGAGGGAGGGGGTGGCTCTGGTGTATTACTTGAACTAGTTGGGCTCGGTATTGGGGAGGGGGTTACAGTTTCAGGTTCCGTCGTCGAGGTGGTTGCCGCGTTTTCCCAAGGTGTAGAGTAAGCGCTTGGGTCTGTGCTTCTGGTGAGCTGATTAGCTGTTCCAACTGCTGTTTGAGAAGTTTTTTCTGGTGCGAGTGTAGGTGGGTTGTTGACTGATTGGGTGGGAGCTAAGTCTGGGACGGGTTTGGAATTAGTTCCTTGATTTGGGTCGGTGACTTGGTTTAAGTTTTCCATTAAGGCAGAAGTAATTAAATTATTGCACGCTGACTTGAGCAAAAGCAAGCTTTGGCAACTGATATATAATGAGGGTTTGAAAGGAGGCTTATTACACAGCTAGTGAGGAAAAACCAAAAAGATTCACCCACCCCCAAAAGTGCTTTGGGGTCTTTTGTCGTGGAAAAGAATCAAAAACTCTCTTCACAGGACTTTACTAGAAAATTAACTGAACTCGATTATGAGTTTCAGGGGATCAGTCAAGTTTCCAAGACCGGGCAGTTTTCAGTGCGGGGGAGTTTGATTGACCTTTGGCTGGAAAGATACAAAATTCCGGTCCGCTTTGATTTGATTGGAGAAAAAATTGAGGGGATTTACTTGTTCAATCCAATTACTCAAGAAAAGGTAAAAAGTTTGAACAAAGTGTATATCTTTCCTTATAGTTCTTTGCCGGTTTTTGCGCCGAAATGGGCAAAGAAACAAATCGGGAATAGTGAAAAACTTTTTCTTTCCGAGGTAGAAATCGGAGATTTAGTAGTCCATATTGAGCACGGAATCGCCCGTTTTTCCGGGATTGAGTTTCGAGAGCTGCAGCCAAAGGAGGGGAAGACCTACTTAATTTTGGAATATGCTAAGGGTGATAAACTTTTTGTGCCGATTGAGCAGATCGAGCGCGTCACTAAATACCTTGGAGTGGCAGGTAGAAAACCAGCCCTGAATTATTTAGGGACAGGAGCTTGGGAACTGACCAAACAGCGGGTCAAAGAGCAGGTCGTTAGCTTTGCTGTGGATCTGCTTAAAGTTTATGCCAAAAGGGAAGTTTCGGCTCGTAAAGCATACGAAACTGACAACCCTTGGCTCAAAGAACTGGAAAGCAGTTTTGAATTCGAAGAAACTCCCGATCAGCTTCAAACTATTGAGGCAATCAACAAAGACCTGTCTTCAACCAAACCGATGGACCGTCTGCTGGTTGGTGATGTCGGTTTCGGGAAAACCGAAGTGGCGCTTCGTACTGCCTTTAAGGCTGCCGTCGAGGCTCGTCAAGTCGCTTTGCTCGTCCCAACGACTATTTTGGCTGAGCAACATTTTCATTTCTTTCGCGATCGGCTCGCGTCCTTCCCAGTCAAAGTAGCCCTTCTTTCACGCTTTCAGGAAAAAGAAAAGCAAAAGGAAGTTTTGGAAGGGCTAAAAGGCGGTTCAGTTGATATTGTCATTGGGACGCACCGCTTGCTTTCCAAAGACGTGGAGTTTAAAAACCTAGGACTAGCTATCATTGATGAAGAGCACCGCTTCGGGGTCGATGCCAAGGAGCACTTCAAAAAGTTAAGGCCCGAAGTTGACATCTTGTCTCTGTCTGCCACCCCGATACCTAGAACTTTGCAGATGGCGATGGCCAAAATTAGAAAAGTTTCGAGTCTTTCGACTCCACCCTCGGGTCGTCAACCGATCAAAACTTTGGTTGGGTCTTTTGATCAGGACAGAGTCATACAAGCTGTAAAAGCAGAACTGGATAGAAAAGGGCAAGTCTATTACGTTTACAACCACATTCCTCTGCTCGGCCAAAAATCTGCTCAGTTGCAAAGATTATTTCCAGAAGCACGGATCGTCTATGCGCACGGGCAGATGGGAGATCGGCAGTTGGAAGAGGTGATGGATCAGTTCTACTCTCGTGAGGTTGATGTTTTGGTTTGTACCACGATCATTGGCTCGGGACTCGACATGCCCAACGTTAATTCAATAATAATTGAAGATGCACAGAACTTTGGTCTGGCCGATCTTTACCAACTGCGTGGTCGGGTCGGTCGGGCCGAGAGGCAGGCCTTTGCCTTTCTTTTTTACCCGGGGAAGTTTACTCCGAAGGGCTCAGCTTTCGAAAGGTTGCTCGCCATGGCCGAAGCAACTGACCTTGGGGCCGGGTTTAAAATTGCCAAAAAAGATCTAGAGATTCGTGGGGCAGGCAATTTACTGGGCAAAGCTCAGCACGGCAGTATTGCTCTGGTTGGATTTGAGCTCTACATCCAACTACTTGCCCAGGCAGTTGAGCAGCTCATATAAGACTTTACTTTTCTTGATCCAAGATTTATATACAAGTTACCACAAGGCTAATTGTTGGCTAGGAAGCCATTTCAGGAGGGCAAGATGAAGAACAGGGAGCTAATAGTAGAGATTGCCAATGATGAAGGCAAGATGGCTGATGCACTAGCGGTGCGGCACACTGTCTTTGTTGTTGAGCAGATGATTGATGAGGTTCTCGAAAGAGATGAGCTTGACGCGGAAGCGATTCATGTTGTTGGCTACCTTGAGGCTGAGCCCGTCGCCGCCGGTCGTGCAGTCATCGAAGGTGGATCGGCCAAGATCGGTCGGATGGCGGTGCTAAAGGCCCAGCGGGGCAAGGGTTTTGGAGTTGATATTCTTCAGGCCCTGGAGGAGGCCTGCAAGGATCAAGGAATCTGGGTCGCGCGCCTCAACGCTCAGGAACACGCCGCCGGATTTTACTCTCAGGCTGGCTACCATCGAGTTGAAGGAACGCAGCCTTTTCTTGAAGCTGGCATCAGACACATAATGATGAAAAAGGACCTCTCGCGGTAAACATCGGAGTAGAGATCGATCTGAGCCCCCAGTTTAGTTTTGACTGTGGGGCTCTTCGCGTTTTGTTGGTGCATTGACCAGATTGGGATTGTTTTCTCCCATGAAATTGATATAGCCGTCTTCGTGAGGCTCACACTTGCCGTTTTGGCATTCCCCACCATAGTGATGAGTGTTGTGGATCAAACCGCCGTATTTGTTCCAAACATAGCTGCCGTGAACTTCAACTTCTTCTTCAACTTTGACTGGAACCCGATAGGCCCGCTTCAGGTTGTGGGCGACCAAAACCGTGTGCCCACCTTCAGGCTCAATAATGAAACGTTGGTGAGGTGTATCATCAGTATCGTCAGTCAAGATACGAGTGACTTTACCGGAAACGGTGAGTGGGACTCCATGAAGGCGGCGAGCGAAGGCTTCTTCAACTGTCATTACCTTAATTATAGTATTTTTTAGAGAGCTAAGTCGAAACGACGCAAAGATCGAAGAAATTTATATCAAAAAAATCCTGCGACCACTTCGTGGGCTTTGTACCTAAGGGGGAGGTGTCGGGTACCAAGTTTGAAGGGTATTGGCCGGTTGTCTTTAGGGTAAGTTACATTTAGAATAGTTAGCGCAATGGCTGTGCTTTACCGCAAATATCGACCTCAAAAACTCTCCGACATAGTGGGCCAAGATGAGATTACTTCTTCTCTTCTCAAACAGTTGCAATCGGGAAAAATCTCTCACGCTTACCTTTTTTCTGGACCGCGCGGAACTGGGAAAACTTCTACGGCACGGATTCTGGCCAAGGCGCTGAATTGTGAAAAATCGAAAGAGGATAAATATGATGAGCCGTGTGGAAAATGCCAATCTTGTCTAGCCATTGCTGAAGGACGTTACTTAGATTTGATTGAAATTGATGCTGCCTCAAACCGGGGTATTGATGAGATTCGGGAACTGCGGGAAAAGATTCGTCTCGCTCCGACAGAAGGTCGTTTCAAAGTCTACATTATAGATGAGGTCCATATGCTCACCAATGAAGCTTTCAACGCTTTGCTCAAAACTTTGGAGGAGCCTCCGGAACACGCAATTTTTATTCTCGCTACCACTGAACTACAAAAAGTTCCCTCGACTATTCTTTCGCGGACGCAAAGATTTGCTTTCAAAAGACCGAGTGTGAAAGATATTACTCTTTGTTTGCTGCCCATTGCTAAAGCAGAGAAATTTGGTTTTGACAAAGAAGTCTTGGAAGAGATCGCTAGGGCCTCCGATGGGGCCTTTCGGGACGCCCTAGTTTTGCTGGATAAAGTTTCAGCGGTAGATACCAAGGCAGACTTGGCTCGCGTCCGGACTATTCTTGGGAAAAGCCAAGAAAGATTGACTCTGATCGAACAGCTTGTCAGCTCGGATAGCCAGGGGGCGATCCTTTGGCTGAACAATTTTTTGAACCAAGGTGGAAACCCAAGGATTCTCGCGGAAGATATCTTGCAGGATTTGCGAGTACTCCTTCTTTTTAGGCAAGGAGTTGGGGAGAAGATTTTTGCTGACTTTGATGAAGAAAAGACTGTTGAAATTGAAAGATTGGCGGGCAAAATTGCTAAGGAAAAAACCCTCAAATGGGTCAATCTTTTTACAACTGCCTTGGTGGATCTGCGCCAAGCCAGCATTCCTCAACTACCTTTGGAAATGGCGATCATCGAGGCCTGTGGTTTTGAAGCCGAAGTTAAAGAAGTTAAAACTGAAGCTGAGGTAAAAGCGGGTGCTAAGCTAGAGACAAAAGCTGCGCAAGAAGCTAAATTGGGCTCGTCCGAGATGAAAAACGGAGAAACAGGCGAAGTTGGAGAGAGAAAAACTGAGATAGATGTGGATCATCAAAATCTTGTCGCGGTGGATTTTAAAGCGGATATGAAAAAAGTTCTTGGAGCCTGGGATACAATTCTTAAAGAACTCAAACCAAAGAACAATTCGCTCGAGATTTTTCTCCGTGGAGCAACACCAAAAGAAATCGATGAGGGAATTTTACTTATTGAGTTTGGCTACCGTTTTCACAAAGACAGGTTTGATGAGCCCAAAAACCGAGCGATCATCGAGGCGATTTTGCTCCAAGTACTTGGCGAGCCTGTTAGAATAAAGACAGTGGTGGGAACACCAAAACCAAAGGTGATCATTAAGGAAAAGATCGTCGAAGAGTCTGACCCGGTGGAAGTTTTTGGAAAGCTAGATTAAATTTATTTTAGGAGGATAAACATGTTAGATAAATTAAAGCAGCTCTATGAACTAAAAAAACAAGCCGACCAGATGAAAAAGGAACTCGAAGTCGAAGTTCTTGAAGTTGAAGTCGGAGATGTGGTAGTGAAAGTCAACGCCGCCCAAAAAGTACTTAACCTTAGTTATCCGGAAAATACTCATCCGGATCGAGTGCGGGACGCGATCAACAAAGCTATGGACGAAGCGCAAAAAGTCGCCGCCAAAAAAATGCAGGGGATGATGGGTGGCATGGGTGGTATGGCAGATCTCCTCAAGGGTTAGGAAGCCCAAAACTTGTTTCCTAGTAATATAATCTAATTAACCAAAAAGCTATAGGTCAGCTGCTGCAGTGGAGGTGAGAGATGAAGCAGTTATTTGCAAAGGTAAAAGCAGGGTTGACCAGCATAGCTCTCGGCAGCATTGTTTGGCTGCTTCGTGCTGTGATGCGCTGGTTCCCAAAGAATCTGCGCGCCGTCATCCTATTCCAGCTTGGCTTGGGTATCTTGATCTTCGGTTGGTTCTGGATCGGGCGGCGAATGAACAGCAACCTGAGGCTCTTGCGTCCGGACCTGAACTGGGCTCAGAGACTGATGGTGACAGTACGAAATATCTGGACTCTGACTCGGGCTTGGACTTTCCTCTTGAGCAACGAGGAGATTGCTCCTGAAGATATGCAGGCGCGGGTCGAGGGGGCCGAGCCGCTGCTCGAATCCTACAATGCCGGAACCAAGACTATCGTTGCCTTTGTGCACATCGCGGTGAACGAATTGGTACCGGCAGTTTCGGCTCTGGGGGTGAGAGCATTTGCGCCGGCCGAAGCAATTCCGGAGTTACTCTATCAGGCTATGGCGCGACTGCGTGCTCGCCACGGCAATGTTGAGTTCACGCGGATTAGTCGTGGCCAGACCTTGCCAGTCTGTCGGCAAAAACTAGCCGAAGGCTGGATTGTCGTTTTGGCGCTGGACATGATCCGCCAGGCCGGTAGCGGTGGAGTTCTCTGTCGTCTAGGGACTGCCAAAGGGTACTTTCCAGTTGGAGCAGTCAAACTTGCTCTCGAAGAAGAAGCTAGTCTTTGGCTTGCCCTACCGTACTACGACCAGAAGGGTGTGGCCCGACTGCGCATCGAAGGTCCGTTTGAGTTGACTCGTACTGGAGAGGTCGTCGCCGACATCGAGTCCAACACCTGTCGGCTAGTTGCTGCGTACGAGAGTTTCATTCTCGAGCGTCTTGCGGATTGGTGGCAGCTGCCTTGGGTGAAGTTGACGAGGAAGGAGTGATCGCGGGGCGCTCAACGGTTGAAAGACCGGCGAGTGCCCCTTCGCGTTTTCTTCGCGGATATTTTTTGTTACACTAGTAAGGTGCAAATTCCCAAATCAGTTGCCAATGTCATCGCTGAATTTGAAAAATTACCCGGTATTGGGCCGAAGTCAGCACAAAGGCTAACCTACTATTTACTTCACGCTCCGAAGGAACAGTCCGCCGCTCTTTCAGCTGCGGTCGCCGAACTCAAAGACAAAACAGTTCTTTGTAGCACTTGCTTCAATGTTGCGGAAGTTGATCCTTGCGAAGTTTGCAGCTCAAAGATGCGGGACCGCGCGGTCATTATGGTGGTTGAGGAACCGCTTGACGCTCTAGCCCTCGAGCGTTCCCGATCCTTCAAAGGGCTTTATCACGTTCTTCACGGAGCCATCGCCCCACTCGACAACATTGGTCCGGACGAAATCTATCTCAAAGAACTTTTGCCAAGACTAAAAAGTGGCGAAGTCAAAGAAGTGATTCTGGCGACCAATCCGAATATCGAAGGGGAAGCAACCGCGATGTACATTCAACGTTTGATCCAACCTCTTGGGCTGCGGGTGACTCGTATCGCCCGCGGTCTCCCAACTGGTGCAGACCTTGAGTACGCTGACGAAACGACTCTTTCCCGCGCGGTTGAAGGTAGAGTTGATTTTTAAATCCTGTTATGGCAAAAATAATCATTGGTCTGGTTGGTCCTCCTGGATCAGGGAAAACCTCAGCCGCAAAGTATTTAGAAAGCAAAGGCTTTGTGAATCTACGACTTTCTTCTGCTTTGGAACCTGAAATAAAAAAAAGGGGTTTGCCTTTGATTCGTGAAAGTTACCAAGATCTTGGGAACGAATGGAGAAAAGAAAAGATCGATTACCTCAGTGAGATTTTGTTTACGCAGATTGAAAAGCTACCAAAAGAAGCAAAAGTAGTGGTCGAGGGTTTTCGTAACCCAGGAGAAGTGGTACCGTTTAAAGAAAGGAGCAACTTTTTTCTAATTGGACTAGATGCTGGGGTTGAGGAGCGTTTCAAAAGAGTTAACTCATTGGGACGAGATCCTCAAAGTTGGGAGGAGTTTTTGGTACTTGAGAAACGTGACCAAGGAAATGATGAGCCTGAGTGGGGCCTGCAGGTAGCGAAAACTCTAAGTTTGGCTGATATCATTATTGATACTGGCAAAGACAAAACAGCTGTATTTACAGAAATAGAAAATTTTTTGAAAGGAATAAAATGAGTTTAAACGAAAAACTACAAGCAGACATGAAAGAAGCGATGATTGCTAAGGACGAGATGAGATTGTCCACGATTCGCTTTTTGCTCTCCGACCTTAATTACTTAAAAATCGAGAAACAAAGAGAACTGACCGACGAGGATGTTCTGGGTGCGATTGAAAAACAAGTCAAGCGCCACCGCGAAAGCATTGAAGGCTTTGAAAAGGGTGGGAGAGCCGAGATGGCGGAAAAGGAAAAAGCCGAGCTAGCTATCCTGCAAACTTATTTACCCGCGCAAATGAGTGAAGAAGATATACGCAAAGCGGTTGGTGAGGCGATTGCCTCATCTGGGGCTTCTTCAATTCAAGAGATGGGCAAAGTCATGGCTGCACTTTCTAGCCTTAAAGGCAAAGCAGACATGAGTGTTGTCAGTTCCATAGTTAAAGAAAAGCTTTCCTAGATTGTTTTGTTATTTTAAGCCTATTTAGAATTCTTTCTGTCACTTTTTAGAAAAGTGACCAAAACTTCCGCCAGGCTGCGTGCGCTAGCAAGATTTAAGTCGCTCAAGCAAAGTTGTTAAACTCGCCTTCGGCTCAAACAAAACAACTTGTGCTAGGTCGCTTGGTTAAATCTTGCTTAAACGCGTACTCGCAATGGCGGTATAAGAAAATTTTAACTTCGCATTCACAATTCTTAATTCTGGACTCACTTGTTTCCTTGACCCGAAAGGGTACAATTTTAGATGAGACATGGCAGTGTCTTCCGACTTACTTCGTTTTTGGCAGGTTTGCAGTATCACGAAGAAGCCCTAGTTAAAAAAGTAGGTCGGTTGAAGGGGTAGAAGGGTAGGGCAGATTTCCAGAGCAGCTGGTTTCTTGTTCTTTCCTAGGGGAGAACACGTCTGTTCGGTGTACACTCAATCAGCTGTTCTGTCGCATTGGTTTTCCCAAGGTTCAACTATCGGGTTCGAACGGGCAACCAAGGCAAAATGCGGCGAAGTGGGGGTTTTAGTGCTCAATTAGCCTTTGCTTCGCCGTTCCCCAAGGCAAACAATTGACCGCTTGCTTTTTCATTTTTCTAGTAGCATTATCTCAATAACGGTTTGTGGAACGGCCTCGAGTTCCGATTGGAAAAAGACTGATGTCTCTGTCCAAGTCCACGATATCAAGAGGCAAGGAGGTGCTGTCTAGCCAAGTTCTCGGCATAGGCGTGTCCTGACAGGACGTGACTGTACTTCAGGACAATTCCCCCACCAGGGAATGGGCGGAACTGAATGACGTTTTGGGAGAGGCGTTGTTTGGTGCCCCAGAAGATGGTGACTGGAGAGGGCGGCTTTTCTCGAAAGTTACCATTGACTGTTCCTTACCTGACCTGATTTTTGCTTACTTTGTGGGCAAGTCTCAGATCAGTTTCAATACGGTGAATCGGAGGGAGAGATGGATCTTATCTTGGGACTTTGAGCAAGGATGCTCCCGCGCGTAAGTTCCGAGCCCTCCATTCAGGCGAGAGCGAGTGTGTCCACGGATCCCCGAAATTCTTGACCACACCGCTCTCGCCCTCGCTCCTTTTTCCCCACTTGAATTTAAACAAAAAAGGTAGCATATTTAATTTGAAGGTCTGGTTGGGATCCGCATAACCGCACCAAACCTTTACCGTGTCCACACCTTGTGGCTAGCACGGGTGGATGCTCCTGACGGCCAGGAGCGTAGGTCTCAAGGAAGACAGGAGGCAGGGAAGAGTACGGCATTCGCGGAGGCTTGAGAGTACCAGTCAGGGTTTGATGGGATGCGGACCTTTCCCTGACGCTTTCCAGTTGGTGGAGTTTGGTTGCGAAGAAGAAGCACCAAAGCCATGGTGAGACTCCACCCAACTGCCAATTTCCTGATTCGATTTCGCTTGTCCGAAAAGCAGATCGGTCAGTGCGCAATAATTTCGGTTCCTCAAGGACGAGGAGTTTGAGAGCAGACGAAAGAAGGGCCAACCCTGAAGTCCCACCCCGCCACCTAGGACGTTTCAGGCCCTTCCTGCGGTTTCAAGCTGGCAGAAGCTGGCCCCCGCATATCCCCCCTCAAGGCGTCTGGTCTCAACCCCAAACCTTCAGGACAGGGGAGCGTGGTGTGACGATTTTGCGAATCGTTGCTTACGCCCCACGCTCCCCCTCGTCTAGTCTAAAAGCTTGCAATTTCCTTTCACAAAAGTTAAAATTCAAACTGACAAGGGCATCTACGCCGCATCTCGCCGAAAGGGCGGGACCCGACGTTGCTTAACTAAGGTCGTCTTGGAATAGGACGAGCCGACAAAGAGCAGGGAAACCAAAGCAGGCCAGCCTCGACTAGCTCAGCTAGTCGAACTGAATTACCACAAAATAGATGCCTTTTTACGTGCCCGCCAATTTTGGCGAGGTACGGTCAAAATCCCTGTGTGATTAATTTAAAAGTACCCTTTGAAAGGTTTTTAACGTGGCGATTTGTGTCATCCTGAATTTAATTCAGGATCTTCTGAAAACGCCAGGTTAATTGGGTTCTGAAACAAGTTCAGAATGACAGAAGGAGCAATAAAAATGGCTATGTTTAGTTTTTTCGGAAAAGGGTTTCGTGATCTCGAAACCAAAATAGCAGAACTCATTACCAGCTTCGCCGGAAGTATGGCTTTTGTTTACATACATATTATTTGGTTTGGAGCCTGGATAATTTTCGCCAAGCAAATTGGTGATACCTTTCCTTTTGGTTTGCTGACAATGATCGTCTCCCTTGAGGCAATTTTCCTTTCTACCTTGATCATGGTCAAACAAAACCGTCAGGCTGAGATTGATGCCCAAAGAGCTGAAGAAGAGGATGAAGAAAGAGAAGACATTGAAGAAGATATTGAGGATATTCAAGAGGATTTCGATGAGCTACAAAAAGATCTTAGTGAAGTGCGTCGTCTCATTGAAAAAATTGAATCTCGAACTACTAGTTACGACCCTGTTTCCAAACCAGTGCCTTCTAGCATTCGAAACAAGAAAAAAGATTCCGCCTAAACAAACGAGGTTAGTTAAACTTAAATCTTGAGTAGTACAAATTGTACGATCGTGAACTTTGTTCTATCTAAATGCCATCCTGAACACTTCGCTCTCTCACTCTGAAAGTAGTGAAGAGTCTCGAGTTCAAACCCAGTGAGAGATTTTCTGATCTACCCCTAAGTTAATCAAAGAGATTCTTCAGCAGTTTTGGCTGGTTGTCCGGCTCTCTGAATGTGATAATATGATTAGCTAATGTCAGAAATATTTCTCACCAACACTTTGGGTAGAAAAAAGGAAAAGTTTGAGGCGACTAATTCGTTGGTTACTATTTATTCCTGTGGGCCGACAGTTTACCGCAACGTTCATATCGGCAATTTGCGTACCTACATAAGCGTCGATCTTCTTATTCGAGCTTTGAAATACAATGGTTACGAGGTGCGACACGTCAAAAATATTACCGATGTGGGGCACATGCGCAGTACCGGAGCAGACACCGCTTACGATCCGATCATTAACGAGGCCCTCAAAGAAGGCAAGACTCCAGCTGAGATTGCGGAGATTTATACTCAGGCTTACTTTGAAGATCAAAAGAAGCTCAATATTCTCGATGCGCACGTCAATCCCAAAGCGACCGAGCATATAGCTGAAATGATTGCACTGACCGAGGAGTTGGTTAAAAATGATCTTGCCTACGAAGTAGAGGGAACAGTTTACTTCGACGTCAAAAAGTTTAAAGATTACGGTAAGCTATCGGGTAATACCTTGGACAAAATGGGACAGTTGCTCGAAGCGGTGCGAGTTTCAGTTGAGACCGACAAAAAAGACAGCGTTGATTTTGCTCTTTGGAAGTTGTCTAAAGATGACCGCGCCATGGTTTGGGACAGCCCGTGGGGGAAAGGCTTTCCCGGCTGGCACATTGAGTGTTCGGCGATGTCGCTCAAACACCTAACCAAAGCCTTTGAGAGTGGCAAATTTGATCCAGAAGAAGTTAAAACTATAGATATTCACTCCGGTGGAGAGGATTTGATCTTCCCACACCATGAAGACGAGATCGCTCAAAGTCAGGGAGCAAGTGGAAAAGAGTTTGTAAAATACTGGTTTCACGGTGGTTTTCTGACAGTTGATGACAAAAAGATGTCTCGTAGTGCAGGTAATTATCTTGTTCTAAATGATATAGAAAGCAAGGAGTACAAGCCACTTTCGTTTCGTTATTTAACGCTAACTGCACACTACCGCAGTAAACTAAATTTTACTTGGGAGTCTCTGACTGCGGCCCAAATTGCCCTTAAAAATCTTTATCGTGAAATTTCCCGTTACTATCAAGAATCAGAGGCAAAAATCGGTTGTGCTGAATACGAAGAAAGGTTTTTGGCGGCTGTTAATGACGATCTTGACACTCCAAAGGCACTTACGGTTGTTTGGGAACTGGTAAAGAGTGATTATCCAGCTTCAGCAAAGTTAAAAAGCTTACTTAAATTTGATGAATTTTTAGGTTTGGATTTGCATACAGTTTCAAGCGGTAAAATTTCCGACGAGGTTGGCGCTTTGGTTGAAGAACGCGAAAAAGCACGAGCCGCGAAGGATTTTGCCAAAGCTGACGAACTTCGCGCCGAGATTGCCAAAAAAGGTTTTGAAGTAGTTGACGAAGAAGCTGGCCCGAAACTAAAGAAGATCATCCAATGAGCGAAAAAATCGTTAATTTTTCCGACAAACAAGGCAGAAAAATCGTGGGCACTTTGCTTCTTCCTGAGGGTGCAGGCCCCTTTCCCGCGGTTGTAATCTGTCACGGTTTTCGTGGTGATAGAAACCAGGAAAACTTAACTGAAATAACAGAGGAAACAAGCAAAAAGGATATCGTTACTTTTCGCTTTGACTTTACCAAAGTGCCCGGAGAAAGCGATTTACCACTAGAAGATATGACGATAACTTATGAATTGGAAGTTTTGGATTTAGCTCTAGATTTCCTTCGAAAAATTCCAGAAGTTAACAAGGATAAAATAGGTTTGGCCGGACATTCGTTAGGTGGGCTCGTGGTTGCTTGGTACGCTGCAGCTCATCCAGAGATCAAATCTCTAACACTTCTTTCGGCCGTTTACAACTTTTTAATCATGTGGAACCACCGTTATGGTGAAGAAACTGCCAAAGAGATGCAAGAAAAGGGCTTTGCCATGATTTATTCAACCAGGTTTAAAAGAGATTTAAAGATGAAGGTTGGTTTTTATGAAGATGCGCAGAAGTATGATATTGATCAGGTGATTGATACTTTGACTTGCCCAATACTTGTAATCGCTGGAACTGAGGATGAAGCAGTAACTTTGGATCATGCCCAGCATTACTTGGATCGGGCTCCAAGCTTACAAAAAGAGTTAAAGATAATTCGGGGTGCTGATCACAACTACACAGATCCGAAAAATTTGGAAGAAGTCAAAACCGCAGTGGCGGATTGGTTTGAGAAAACCCTGAATAACCCTTAAAAGAGATCTAGCAAGCTAGACTGTTTCCAGTGTCACTGAAGGGAGCAAAGCTACTTGTTTTCAAAACGAAATGAGATGCAGGGGCCTACCATTTTTTGGTAGAATTAAAGAAAGAAACTGCCAATGACCATTTCTGCAAAAAAACTTTCTAGATTTACCTACCAAAGGGGCTTCACCCTCATTGAAATCTTGATTTCCGCGACGGTTATTATTATCCTGAGTTTGATCGCTCTTGCTTCCTACAATACATTTGCTCGGCAAATCAACCTGGATACCACTACCCAAAATGTCATCAGTACCTTACGTTTGGCTCAGACAAGGACGAAAGCTTCAGAGGCAGATACAAGGTACGGGGTGCACTTCGAAACAACAAAGTATGTGCTTTTCTCAGGAGATACTTACACGGTCGGGGCGGTCGGAAACAAAGAGTACCTTCTTAGCTCGGTGGAAATTTATCAGATAAATTTGAACGGTGGTGGTAGTGAAGTAATCTTTGATCGCATTCGGGGTACCACCTCAAATTTTGGTTCGGTTGATCTTCGTTTGATTGACAATCCGGCTCGAAGTCAACAGGTTTTGATTGGCATTAGTGGGGAAGTTTCCCTTGAAAATCCCGTTTCTCCGACAGGGACGAGACTGACGGATAGTCGTCATCTACACTTTGATTTGGGTTGGAGTATACAAAGCAAAACTACACTGACTCTTACCTTCACCGATACACCGAATCCAACTGTTGTCAAAAACATTCCTATGGCGACTTATTTTGACTCTGGAAAAACTGTTTTTGACTGGTCCGGAACAGTCAATGTTAACGGTTCAAATCAGGTTCTGCGGGTGCATACCCATCTTCTTGACGCTTTTAGCACTATCTTGAGTATTCAGCGCGATCGTCGTTACAATGATAAAGCCCTGAACCTGACAATTGATGGTTTGGATATCGTTACTTATACCGCTGCCGGAACGGCCAGCGTTGGCGCTTCCGGTGGCACCATGACTGCTCAATGAAAAAATTTGAAAGAAACAAAAAAGAAAAAGGTTTTGCACTACTTGAGATTCTGATTGCCTTGGTGGTGATCACCATCTCTTTTCTAGCGGGAGTCAGCTTCCTCTTTTTTGCGCGTCAAGCTTCTTCCAAAGCGATTCAAAAAACCGAAGCAGTTTCACTTGCGGAAGAAGCTCTTGAGGCCGTGAGAAATTTACGAGACGAGAGCTGGTCTGGCAACATTGAAGCGCTGGCAGCCGGGACCACTTACTATCCGACTCTTTCTGCGGGGAAGTGGACTCTTTCAACGACAAACCCCTCTAGTAGTTCAACCTACACGACGACGGTTGTTTTTTCCCTAGTAAATCGAGATGCCAGCGCCAATATTAGTGCTGTCGGTAGCAACGACCCCAACACTAGAAAAATTGTTGCTAGCGTCAGTTGGAAAGAAGCAAATACGACCGAAACAGTTGCTTTGACGGCTTATGTGACCAATTTCTTGGGCAATTGAGCGGGAAAATTTATGAAAAGATTGGTTCCAGACAACTTAAAAAACAAAAAAGGTCGACTCCGAGCAGGAGAAGAAGGGTTTACTTTGATAGAAACCCTAGTTTACGTCTTTGCTTTGATTTTCATCATGAGTGTTTTGATAGTGGTTCTCTTTCAGCTCATTGCTTTGAACGAAAGCTCGCGTCGTTCCCGAGAGGCGGTTTCGAACGCCCGTCTTGCTTTGGATGCGGTTGCTCAGGAAGTCCGTCACGCCAAAGGAATTTACACACCAACAAGTGTTTTTGGAACCAACCCTGGACAGTTGAGCTTGGAAACGACTCGGGATCTACCGGCAGAGGAAGACACTACCTACGTAGATTTTTATATTGATGACTCTGGTCTTTATCTTAAACGTGAAGAACAAGCAGCAGTCTTGGTTACCTCAGAAAAAATTAAGATCACCAACTTTGCTGTGACCGAGTTAAACAGTGCTGCGACTACTCCGGCGGTGCAAATTCAGTTGACCGCTGAGTACGACTCACCGGTTTCAGGAAGTAAAAATACAGTTAGTTTAGAAACGACCGCTTCTTTGAGGTCTTATTAGAAAAATGAGAAACAAAAATTTTAAAAAAGAAAAGGGACAAGCCGCGCTCATCACTATTTTGATCATTGCCTCGGTTTTGGCGATTTTGGTGGCTGCTTTTGGAGCCCTGACTGTTAATGATTTGAAGACAATCGACAAAGTAACTTCTTCGTCGCAGAGTTATTATGTTGCCGAGTCTGGCATTGAGGATGCCTTGGTGCGCATCGCCAACAAACTTCCTTACTCGAACAACTATACTTTGGCAGTCGGCAACGGCAGTACCGAAGTAGAGGTGAGTGGGACAGTCAATGCCTTGGTAGTTACTTCCAAGGGTAATGTCAGCAACCATTTTCGAAAACTTTCTGTCAATTTGGACGCCACCACTCACAGTAGCCAGATTGCCTTTAACTACGGTCTTCAGGTAAATTATGGTGGTTTGATTATGTCGAACAACTCAGGAGTGAACGGCAACGTCTATTCCAACGGAGATATTTTGGGTTCAAACGGTGCTTTTATTTCCGGGAGTGCCTATGCGGCCAACTCTCCAGCGTTAGCAGCAGATCAGGTCAATGATTCGCCCCTTCCACCCGGAAGTTCAATTGTTTTTGGCAATGCGACCGCTAGTCAGGATTTGGCCCAAAGTTTTCAAGTCTCAGTAACAGAACCAATCAGCAAAATTCAACTTTACCTCAAAAAAACAGGTTCTCCTACGAATGCTACCGTCAGGATCGTAAACAATAATTCGGGTAGTCCCGGTACCATCACAATCGATTCCGGAACTCTCGCCTCTTCGACGGTAGGCAGTTCCTATAGTTGGATCGATGTCAACATGAACTCTGGAGCTCAACTGAGCAGTGAGACTACCTATTGGTTGGTGGTTGATGCCTCAACCGGCAGCGGAACGAAAAACTTCACTGTTGGAGCAAACAATACCTATAGCCTTGGTCAAGCCAAAATCGGACAATTCTCCGGAAGCTGGAACAATACCTCTCCGTCTGGACTGGACGCCTATTTCAAAGTTTATCTGGGAGGCACCACCGGAGTGATTGACAACGTTAACATTGGAACTTCAGGAGTTGGGGACGCGCACGCGCACGTGATTACAGATTCGACCATAACCGGCAGTGTCTACTGCCAAAGTGGTTCTGGAAACAACAAAGTCTGTGATACTTCCCAACCAGATCCAACTCCCCAAAACCTTCCAATTTCTCAGGCCAACATTGATGATTGGCAGGCAGAAGCGGCGGCGGGGGGAACTTTGAGTGGAAACTATACTCTTGACAATGGCGCCGTTGGTTCTTTGGGGCCGACAGTTATCACCGGGGATCTAAACTTATCGAACAACGTGACGTTTACGATGACTGGGACAATTTGGGTGCAAGGAAAGATCAATTTGGAAAATAACGTCACTATGAAGCTTGATCCGGGCTATGGTTCAAGCGGGGGAATTCTCCTTGCTAGTGGCTATATCAACTTGGTCAACAACGCTATTTTCCAGGGTTCTGGGGACCCAAACAGTTATTTTCTTTTGCTGACGACCAATGATTGTGTTGGTTCGGGGAGCCCGACTGGTCTGACTTGCACCGGGTCAAACTCAGCCATGGATGTTTCCAACAATGTCGGCTCAGTGATACTTTATTCTTCGCGGGGACAGATAAATCTAGCTAACAATGCTGAGGCCAAAGAAGTAAATGGTTACAAGGTTTTCTTGTCCAACAACGCCACCATTAATTATCAAAGCGGATTGGCGAACGCCAATTTTTCTTCTGGTCCTGGAGGTGGCTACAATATTAGCAATTGGATTGAGATTAGCTGATAGAGCTGGTATATTAGAAGAGCTACTTTTATCTGCCTATGCTGTTTTTTGGAAAAAACAACCGACAAGACATCAACCTCATTCCCGAAGAGGAACAGATTCTAAGAAAAAAGAAGAATTTTCGGCTCTTGCTTGGTTTTGCAGTGCTCGTTTTTAGCGTAGTTGCCTTGACACTGGTCGCTATTTTTATTTTGCTCCTCTCTGAGAAGAGCAAAGCCAAGGATGTTCAAGTCAAAACAGAGACTGAACTTTTGAACTGGCAGAAAGTTGCCAGTGCGGCGGCTAGTTTAAACAAAGTCAGCCAGCGTTACAATTCTTACAAGTCTTTTTCTTTGGCTCAATCCAAACTGGAATTAAAGCTGGAAAAATTAGCAAAGAAACTACCGAACAAGGTACAGCTTTTAAACCTCTTCGTAGACAACAGCGGTAAAGCCAAAATTGCGGGCAAAGCTGCCTCTGCCGATGTCGCTTACCAGCTCTTGCAGATTTTCCAATCTCAAAGTGACTTTGCTTCAGTAAGTCTATCTGCTTTGACCAAAGGTCAAAGCAATGATGTGACTTTCAGTTTGGATTTGGTGATACATTAATGGACAAAAGATTACGGAAGCTAGCTAAAGATATTCAAGCAAGCGGTGTTTTTTTTCTCCTTGGTGGGACGAGCAGCTTAGTTATCGGGGTTCTCTTGTTTTATTTTGTTGGGATGCCTCTTTTGAGACAAGTGAATGATTTAAAGGAAAAAAACGCCCAAGCCGATCAAGTTTTGGAAACAATCCGCAACAATGTTGCAGCGGTTTCATCAGTTGATGCGCTGGAAGTTGCCGAGCTAGACGTAGTTACCAGTAAGTTGTTACCCTCGAGCAGCGACCATGTTCGGGTCGCGGCCTTGCTTGATGTGATTGCACTTGCTTCTGGTGGAAGAATTACCAACATTCAAGCAACTGATACAAGTTCGCCTCGTAGCAACCCAAGCACCCCAGTCACCTTGACTCAGGGTAGTGGGACGGGGACTTCAAGCTACACTATGACGGTGAATTTTGAAGGCACCTTTCCTTCTCTACTAAAGTTTCTTACTTCTTTGCGCTGGGCCGATCGTGTCTTTGGGGTCGCTGATTTGACCGCGGCTGGTAGTCAAAATGGTACAAATTTGGTGCAAGTCAAACTGAGTCTGAAGCTGCCTTTAACGCTGACGCAGACCCAGGAACTATCGCCCCAACAAGAGGTTTTACTTCTTTCTAAAAATGACGCCGACGAAATAAAAGCCTTACAGAAAAACATTCTTTTCAGGGTGAAACCAGCTAGCCAACCTCTTTCACGAACGAATCCTTTTGCGAGTTATTGAAAAATATCAATTGAAGAGAAAGGGTGGCTTGGGGTCACCCGGGTTGGAGGATTTCAAGACCAGGCGACCCCAGTTTGCGAAAGCAAACCTTCAGTATCCCCGACTGCCGTTGTGGCGGTTTCGGTCGAGTTTGAAGGCTTCTTCAAGGGTGGTTTCTCTTCTTCTCCGTGAATTGAAGCTGCCGTTGGTAGTACCCGGCCGAGGGTATTCGTTTTGGCGTCTTGATGGAACAACCAGAGACGACTCCCGGGTAAAGACCTCGTAACGGTGTCCGTCTGCAACAGTTGTCCCTCTGCGGCTTGCCTCGGTTAAGCGTTGACCATCGACCCAAACCGCGGCTAGCATCCGCTGCCTGATTAGAAAGCGGACCGCGGTTGGCAGATAGATCAGGTCCAGACCGAAGACTGGAAACTCCTGTACTTCCGTCTGCCCACCTGCTTGGTGAACTACTACTTCTACCTTGCGGGTGAAGAAAAGCCGGTCACCTTCCTCGACTTTCCGTCTGACCACCTCACTTGATGGGGTAGAGAAGGAATCGAAGGCAACGACTTGGTCCAGGTCACCTGGGACTCTCAGTGGTTTGAAGAGTCTCCCGATTTCGACGCCGGCGCTGATTCTCAGGTCCACTCCAGGGCGCTCCGGTCCGAAGAGAACCGAGATGTTGACACTTGATCCAGACATAGATAAGCCCCTCTCTTCTTTTTTGTGAGGCTATTTTAGAATTTTGCAGCCTAGTTGTCAAATTTTTCGTGGGTAAAACGAAAAGATGAAGTGGGCCAGATTCCAGGGTGGTTTCCGGCCCAGAGATGAGTGTTGATCAGATTTGGTCTGGACCCGAGGGTTTTAGGGGTCCCAGGGCTCAATGACCGTGTCGTCGTCAGCGACATAGGTGGTCGACATCTGCTCTTCGGTGAGAACTACTCCGTCGACTCTCACCTGGTTGGTCAGGTGGATTCTGGTTGCCTGCTCGATCGCCGGCACCATCTCCGTGATGGTAAGCCCGACGACAGGTACACTGCGGGCTGCGACCAGTTCCTCCCCGAGAATACCCATGATCCTCACTAGTCGTTTCTTGGTGAGGAAGACGAGATCCCCCTCAGTGAGGACCCGTCTTGATTCGGACAGGGTCACCGGGTTGGCGTAGTCGCCGTTCAGAACAACTACTCGAAGATCGCCGCTATCAACGAAACGAGCGTTGACGAAGTCCGGCAGGGTTGTTCCTTCAGGAATGTTGAGGTACTGCAGCGGCCCGCGTTCGACACGCACCCGAACACAGATCTGAGTCGGTACCCCGGGTTTGGGCGCAGCTGAGCTGGGTTTGGCTCTTGATAAGGTAGCAGTTCCCACAATCTTCTCCTTTGAACTAACTTGCCTGTGGTTGTTACCCCAGTTTGCTTTTGTCTTCCCTCCTTTTCACTCCCGAGCCTTGTTGTGATTTTAGGACTCTTTTTATTTGCTTGTCAATTCCAAAAAGGAAAGCCTCCAGGCGAATTTTTGGTCTCGTTTAACTAATTAGAAAATTTGTGCTATAGTTTTTTTATGGATGAAAAAAACTGGCAAGAGTCAGTTTTGGCTAGCATTCCGGATATTGCTATGGTAGTCAACAAAGACGGCAATATTCTTTACATCAACCACATCTTGCCGCAGTTCACCCGCGAAGAAGTCATTGGCTCTTCGGTGAACAACTATATTCCATCAGCCTATCACGAAACTTACAAAGAGGCTCTCAAAGAAGTTTTCGGCTCAAGTGCTAGTAAAGACTTCATCGTCACCGGCGCAGGACCGAACAACTCGACTTCTTGGTACTTGACGAGGATCGGACCGATCAAATCTGGTGAAACTGTTGAGGCAGCCGCTATCATTTCTACAGATATCACTCCAAGAATGATGATCGATGACGATCTCAAGGCTGCCAAGGCTGAGGTTGACCGACTTCAAACTCAACTCAACGAGCTCCAAAAATAAATTAATTTCCTGATTAGTTAAAAGTGAAAAAGTTTAGGAAAAAGAGGTCTGAAGGCCGGCTAGCTGTGTGTGCTGTACCAGGGAGGGTGCATACAGACACAGACTAGCCGACCCACACCTCATCGGTCTATCACGGCAGAGTGATCAGACCGAAGAAGTCTCGCCGCAGGCCATCCAGTACGGGGATGAGCTGACGGCTTTGGCCTCGTCGGTGGCGACGTGCTTCATCGCGATCACATCGATCGTCGACGAGTTAGTCGGAGAGCCGCGAGGGCCGTGGATGGTGGTCATCATGACCGACCTCCTTGGAACGTTCTCAAGCACGTAGGTTTTTACGTGTGAGAACTCTTGCCGATACTAGAAATTATTAGGCAAGCAGACAGTATTTGTCAATAAAAAGGCAAAGAATTAAATTTTGAGGATCTGGCCGACAATGAGTCCAATGCAAGTAGCGATAGCACCAATGACAAAAAGTTCGACTGCACTTCGCAAAGGAGAAACCCTGACTAGTTTTCCTTTGATATAGCCAACAGCAAAAAGGCCGAGGAAAGCAAAAATTATACTCCAAATTCGTCCGGTGGTTGGGTTGGCAAGGATAAAAGGCATGATTGGTATCAAACCGGAGAGAAAGTAAGCAACAAACATGATCGTCGCCCCCAAAACTAAACTGTCAGTATGTTTGCCACTAGTATCAAGTTGGTGAACCGCCTTTTCAGAGGAATATTGTCCAGCGGCCATTGAAGTGGCTTCGACTGTTACCGCCACGAAAGCTGCCAAAATTATTATCGCTTTTGAATCAACTCCGGTGCTGATGCCGACGACCACACCAGTGGTCGAAACCAGACCATCTTGCAGCCCAAAGAGGGCACTGCGCAGGTAGTCTTCGTGAATTCCGTTCATAATATGATTGTACTACAAAGTTATTAACGTAAATATAAAACCTATAGTGGTTGACTTTTAGCTTCATTTCTGCTATAATTCGTCAGGATTACATTCCGTCGTCTTGTAGCCTTGACAGGATATAATTTCTCTCTAGAAAATTCGAAAACGGCAAACTGTTTATTTTTCCTAAAGTAAATAGCTTGGCGCTTCTGAAAGCGACTAAAGTCAGGGAAGGAGAAAACAAGGTGAAACGTATGTCCATTTTCACGCCTTTTGAGATCATGAACTAAGAAGGACAGCGATAGGGATTTTGTTTTATCTATTTGGGCCAAGCGTCAAGCTACCACCCCCTCGGGGATGACCTAATGGAGGAACAATGTCTCTGTCAAACGAAACTCTCATCGGTCTTGCACGGGTTGAACTGAGCAAGCGGCGGACCAAGACAACAACTAGGTCCAACGCTCTCAACTCGACCATCGGCTGGCTCTGCGTGAACTACCCGGGCTTCAAAAAGGACTGGGACCAGGCCACCAAGGACGAGCGCCGTGCGTGGATGAGAACTGTCGCGCCCTAGACAATCGCGCCACAAGGTAGGTACCCTCCCGGGTTTAAAGTGGTTCTATTCCACGCCTACCACCAACACCAATTTACCCGTTAATTTTTTGTAGATACCTTTCTAAGGTTACTTTAATTGCTGGATCGCACTTTGCTAGTGCTTCCTGAGGTGAAAACCATTTAGAGTCGGTCAGTTCTTCTTGATCAAGCTTGGTTTCCCCGGATTTGATCTTTGCTAAAAAGTGAAAATAGACCAGATGAGCTTGCTTATAAAAAGTGGCTGGGTTGATACGCTCACCAAAGTTAATTAATTCACCCAGTTCAATATCAAGGCCAGTCTCTTCTTTGGTTTCGCGAATACAGGCGTCTTTCGCTGTCTCACCATACTCAACATGCCCGCCGGGCATCATCCAACCCTGCCATTTAGTACTTTTGAAAAGCAAAACTTCGTTTTTGTTGTTAACGATGAGCGATGCAGCTACAACACCAATTTTTTCTTCCATTAGACTTATTCTACCAAAATTTGCACTCAGAGGTTAAAATGTTTTAGTTCGGATAGCGGACGAAGCTCATGGAGAGTAACTGAAACGATCTTGGTGAAAGTACTCACAGCCGTTACGTGTGGGGAGGATAAATCCTTGGGAGGAGTAGGAGGTTGGGTTCGAATCCCAACGTCTGATCGAGAGAAACCCTTGATGTCAATTGTATAGCAAGGAGGGGGACCTGGACGGCAGTGTGGTTGAAACTGAACACCACCCCTGAGTCTAAACTGGAAACCTCCCGGTCAAGGTAAGGTCTCGGTCTCCGAACACTTCACTGTACAGCAAAGGAGGACACATGGAAGAGCCCAACCCAGAACTGATTGGCTACAAGGGAGAGCCAATCGTCAAAGGAAGCGAGACCATCTACGAGATGGTCACAGCCGAAGATGGTTTCGGTTTTGGTGTGGCTTTGGTGCGGATTACGGATCAGCCGAACGAGGGGCACTGGCACGAACACACCCGCGAACTCTATGTCGTGGTTTGGGGTGAGCTCTCGGTTCGTTCTGGTCCGAAGGGTCGTCGAGAAAGTATCACTTCCTCGATCAGGGAAGGTGGGTCGAGATCGATTGAGCCGGGTCATGTCCACCAAAGTCATGCACTTGGTTCGCACGCCTGGTTCTACGTCTTCACCTGGCCGCCCTTTGATCCAGCTGATTACCACCCCGTGGACTAGGTTTCCTTGAGTGAAACCCTTTGGAGGAAAGGGGAGATCACTCAGATTTTTTAGTTATCGTTTGCTTTCCGGAAAACGAAAAAGTATATTTGAAATAATGAAGAAAGTTTTCATTGTTCACGGTGCTGGCGGAGGACCGCACGAAAATTGGATTCCTTGGCTTGGCTCTGAACTAGAAAAGCTTGAGTGTGAAGTGAGCGTTCCCCAATTTCCTATCAAAGAAGGACAAAATCTCAATAACTGGTTAACAACTCTGCAGCCATTTCGGAGAGATTTTGATGAAAAAACTATCTTTGTTGGTCATAGTATCGGCGTTGCTTTCATTTTAAACATCTTAGAAACTCTCAAAAAGCCAGCTTTGGGAAGCTTTCTAGTTTCTGGATTTATCAGAGATCTAAATTTGCCTGAATTTGACACCCTGAACCACACTTTTTATGAAAAAAACTTTGATTGGAACAAGATCAAAGCCAACGGCGGCAAGATCTACCTTTTTCACGGTGACGAAGACCCCTTTGTTCCGCTGGATCGAGCTACGGAATTAGCCAGCCGGTTGGAAATCAACCCGATTGTGATTCCGAACGGGGGGCATTTGAACGAGAAAGCCGGCTTCAAAAAATTTGAACTCTTACTCGAAAAGATCAAAGAAGTCCTCTAGTCCCTGTTTTCCAACACCTAAATTTGTTTACCAAGAGTATAATTGTAGTTAAGAAGAATCATTATAGGCCTTATGGCTGAGCTTAGGAGGAAAGATCGCGATGGTGACAACAGCAAATCCGGCATTCGGTCAGGTTGTTCGTGGGCGCTTGATGCATCGACTGAGTTTCATGCCTGAGTACGGGATGAATTTCCTTCGGGCAGGAGATGAGGTTGAAGTACGTAATGAGTTTGGCAGGGGTTTTCATGCAACTGGCGTGCTGGCTGAAAACCCAAATAGGGGAAGCCATGCCCCGAAGGCCTACAATGTCTTGCTCATCACGATTTACGAGGAAGACAGGGGGCCGCTAACTATTGAACATCCAGAACCGATGCGTGAGGGTAAAGTCTACCTCTTCCCGCCCGAAAGCCTTTGGCGGTAAGCTAGCACTGACTGGAAGGAGAGTCAACGTGGCAGATCGATTCAGCTTTTTCAGTAATCCAAGAAGTAAGAGCATCGTCCTGGTCGCTGACGAGCAGACGATCAACCAACTGACCTTACAACTCGCGGCTGTGGTGATAGGCACAGCGGAAGCTCAGTACTTCGCTGGTAGCGGCAAAACGACTGCCAACTCTTTCGACAAGATCATTCAACTTTACCCGTTGGTCGAGTTTATCCTGGGAGTGGTTGAGACGAGAGTCCTAAATCCTTCGACCATCGTCTTGAGGGATTCTTGGGATCGAATTACGGTCGCCGAGGCCCTCAAGGTCTTTCAGGCCTGGAAGGAGAGAACGCTGGAAGAAAACGAGAAGGAGAGTCCGGGTTGGAGGACTGATCGGGCTCCTCAGGTACCTACCTACCAGGTGTTCTTGAGGGACTGGACGTGCTTGAACGAGCATCTGCTTGCGCAGGATCAGCAGACAGCCGTCTCGTCCTAGCCTGCAAGACGCGAGGGTGGAGAGAAGATCAATTCCTGTTCCACACGGGCTCAACCCATTCTCAATGGTTTGAGCCTTTCGCGTTTTCTTTTCCCCTTTAAGAAAATATATTTGTCCTATAGAAGTATAATATTAAGCGATACAGTGGTATTTCGGCTCGATTAGTCGAGGAGGAGATCATGTCGATAAAGGCCAGTAATGTGCGGTACTACTATGGTAGTAGCTTTGTCCGCCTTGACTGTTTCAGGGTTGAGCGCGCTGAAACAGAAACCTATGACAATTGGTGGATTGAGACGCCGTATGTGGAAGTGCCGGGAAAGGGCGTCGGCGTTTTGATTCAGGGAGGGATTCATTCTTCGTTTTCCCAGCTCTCGCACAAGGTGCGCCGCTTTGGTTCTGAGGGCTTCAAGGTCATCTGCCTCTCGCAGTCAGGAGCTGCCAATGTTCGCAAGGCGCACTTCTATCGTGAGGAGGGCTTCAGAAACTTTATCTCGCGTGATCGGGAGGCGATGAACCGGCTGCGCACTCCCAAGGTGATCCTCTACGGATCTTCCCTTGGGGCAGCGGCTTCGATTGCACTGGCGTCACAGCAGTGGGGCAAAGTGCACGCTGTCATCGTGGTCAACCCGGCTTCACTGATGCGGCAGTCAAGTCTGCGGATGGAGTGGAATTTCCTCTTGTCCGGACTGCGCGACAAGGTGGAGAAGGACTTCGAACCGCCGCCGACTCGAGGTCCTGGACTCTTGAACGCTTTGCGCGAAGAGCTCTTCGGTCCGGTCAGTCGGCTCATGGCCAGCGATGCCGGACTGTGGTATCTAGAGAGAGTTCAGTGCCCGGTCCTGATTTACACTGGTGAGCAGGACCGCGTCTTTCCGGCTGAGAGGTTGATGGAGCTAGGAGAGCGCTACTCTCACGTGGAGGTGATCAAGGTGCCGGACTTCATCCACTCGGATCCGAACAGTGAGGCCAAGATCGACTTTGTCGTTACCGATGCGCTGAAGAAGCTCGCGGAGAAGGGTGTGCGCTTGTGAGGTGAGAAGATCGAAATTGCCCGACAGGGTCACGCAGCAATTACGCTCGTGACCCTTTCGCGTTTTCTTTTCCAAAAAAAGTCGTCTTCAGCTCGGAATCTTGGCAGCAGGTCTGTCGCCCCGTCTGGTCGAGTGACTAACCTTTTCGTCGAATATAGTGGAGGCCTGTCTCAAAACCCACGGGTTTTGGGAACTCCAGCCCCCGAGACAATTTATAGTAGTTAGTTTTCCTAACTCCACTCGGGGCGACTCATCCTATTTTGTAAAGGTCCTCACCTGCTCCTTCCAAACTAAAAATAACACTCGAAGGAGACCCTTGCAGTGACTGTTAAAACGTAAATTCTGTGACTTAAGTCACCGCAAAATTGCTTCTGGACTGCTAACTTTTTCTTGGTGATCAAACTTGAAAGAAGCGGCAACTACAAAATCATAGAAACCTCGGAAGAGACCAGAGTCCTGGCTTTGGATGAAAGTGAAAACTACGCTTGGGTTTACGCCGGTGGTGAAATTGGGGAGATTTTGGTTGCAACCAAGAAAAAGTTTGTCGGGCACTATACCTTGGTGCGAGGCAAATATCGGCTCTACGAAGTAGAAGGAGAATTGGGTTTGAGCACTGGTTTTCACTTGGAGCTTTATGTAGGGGAGGGGTCTTGGCAGGGTTATCTTTTGCCAACCGGTTTGCCCAAAAACAAAAACATTCGCAACAAAATCCTTCCGAGTAGTCAAATCATTACTCAGACTAGCAATTTACATCTCCTCGCTTAGAGGGATTCACTTTCGTGGTAGTGCTTGAGCTCTTCCTCGAGTTTAGCTTTGTCCTTGACAACAATTAAGTGTTTTTCCACTCCGATGATACCGTCTTTTGTTAGCCTTTCTATTTGGCGGCTGACAGTTTCGCGCTTGGCTCCGGTCCAAGACGCAATATCGGTATGAGTCACCGGCAAGCCAATAAGAATTTGTCCGTCCTTTTCTTCTCCAAACCTAATTACCAAATAGGACAAAAGGGAGATCACTTTGGCATAGACGCTACCGATAGAGAGAGTCTCGATCCGTTTGGAAAGGCCGATCACCGCTTGGGCAAAGCGCTCGGATAGATCAAACAAAACGTCCGGGTTTTCTTTCAGAAAAGCAACGACCTCTTCAGGAGGGAGACGAAAAGTCTCGATCGGGGTTTGGGCCTCGAAATAGTAGCGGTTGGGGGTTCCAGCGATGACAAGCATGGTTGGGAAAAAAGCGAGCGGTCGGTAAAGATGAATGGTCACCTCTTCACCTTCTTCAGAGATGAGGTACTGGCGAACGAAACCTTTTTTCAAAAAGAAAATACCAAAGACTGGTTCTCCGGCTCGGAGAATGATTTCACCCTTTTTGTAGCTGACAGTTTTCCCTTGAGAAAAAAACTGATTAAGCTTTTCGACAACTTCGTTTTCCACAGCTCGGAATTATACTGGCTTTGAAGGCAAAAAGAAATGGTGATAAATATTACAAAGGTTTTTGGGATTTTATCACTGTTAGTTCCTTTTTAGCAGGTTATAAACAGGTTGATACCTTAAAATTGCACAGACCCAAAAAAAGTAAGGGCTTCAAAAGGCGCCCCACCACAAACGCTCGCTTCATTTAGCGAAGGGGGATTTACCTTTAAAGGTACTGTGAACTATCCTTAAATAAGAGAAAAATGGGTGAGTTAATTACAAAGCTAATAGAATTACCGTTTTGGGAAAAATTTGCCGACTTCCATGGTTTTCTGGCAATGTTGGCTTTGGTACTCTTCGGAGCTGCTTTTGTACTTTTCTTCATTTCCGGAAAACTTTCTTCGGTCATCAACACTTTCAAAACGATTCTGACCCTCTTATTTCTAAACATACTGGTTCTTGATATCGCTGGAATGTCTGTTTATGTACCTTATCGCGCCGCCACTGGTGGGCCGCGCAAACTATTGTTATCTAGTGAAGATACTGCTTGGTTGCACCAAATAGTCTTTGAGCATAAGGAATTTCTGGCGTTTGCGCCTTTAGTGCTAAGTTTTACGGCCTTGCTAGTAGTAATAAAGTTGGGTGACTCGTTTGGCGACACCGCCAAATTTAAATGGCTGCGTTTAGCCGTTTTTGCCGCTTTGGCCCTATCATTAATATTTGTTTTGACGGTTGCGGCTGAAGCCGTTTTGGTGACCAAGGCAGCGCCAGTGGGTAAATAAACTTATGGAAGAAGCAAGGCTCTACAAGGCAAATGCGATTTTGTGGGCGGCGGGAACCAGCCTTTGGTTCTTTGCTATTCTGAATATTTTTAAAGAAGCGTTTGCGGCGGTGAAAGGTTTCTTAAATTTTTTTCCATCCGTTGGGCCTTTACTTGGGCTGTTTCTTTTTTCTAGTTTAGTTTTGCTTGCCAGTTACTTTTTGTTTCAGGCTCTGAAACCAAAATCCCAAAAAGCGGCTTTTTGGTTTTTCCTTGTATCTTCAATCTTGTTCTTTTTCCTGGTTTTCCCACTAGTTTTTGAGCCAATAGTCGATATTTTGGCAAATAAATAGACGAGGCGACCCCGATTCTGTTTTCCATTTCTGTATTTGTCCCGAAATTTGCTTGTCTGCGGAGGAAAAATTGTTTAAGTGACTTCTAGTTGGGCGAGGCGTTCCTCGTGTTTGTCTACCCGTTTTCTTTCGATATCTAACGCGTCGTTGTAAATTCCTATTTCTTTTTCTAAGTTCATTAGAGAAGTGTTATTTGCGTTTGTAGTTTCTTTAACTTCTTCTAAATCATCCTTCATAGGAGCAAGCTCGGTCTTCAACTCTTTTCGAAGTAAGCCTTGTATTGCTTGTAAATCTTTTTCATCCATGAAGGTAATTAAACATTTAGTTCCAGAAACTGTCAAGAAGTTTTGATTACTACAGGGATTTGCTTTCAAAAAGAAGAAAAAGTACAATCTGCGGTATCGGAAGGAAGTTAATCTGGCGGAAAGCCGGGGAAGGAGTGAGTCGTGTTTGTTAAAGTGGTGAAAGTCCCTGCAGGGGAGGCGCCGTTGCATGTTCGTGAAGCCTGGGTTGGAGCTGTTTTCCCGGCTTATGGTCCGCATGAGCATCTTGTGGAGGGAGTTGTCACTGGAGAAAGTGTTCCTCCCCGTCTCCGCTTCAGTTACGCTGCACCGCAGAGATCTGCGCTGGATGCACTCGAGCAGTTGAACCCGGTGGCAGCTAGTTGGTTTAGAGAGCATCTTCTGATAGCGTCCGACTTCATCTTTGGAGCAGACGAGGTCGAAGAAACCCACAACGAGGTCTAAAGGTGGCGAAAGCCAGGGAGGGATTTGTTGTGTCGCAGAAGCTGGTTAGAGTGATCAAAATTCCGCGTGGAGAGGCACCAAAACAGGTTCGGAGGCAGTGGGTGGGGGCTATTCTCGACGCCACTGGTCCGGCCCATCCGCTTTGGGAGTCGGGGCTTCTGACCCACGAGGACATGCCGGAACGTACTGGATACAGTGTCCCATCCGGAGCTGCTCTTCAGGTTCTGGGGGAACGAAGCCCTGCAGCTGCCGACTGGTTCAAAGAGAACATTCGGCGGATGCCTCCTTACCTGACCTTTGGGGCGGACGAGGTTGAGGAAATCCACAATGAGGTTTAAAGCTGGCTAAAGCCAGGGAAGGAGTATTGATCGTGAGTCCTCAGCAAGCAACGGTACTGCCGACCGTCCAGGTTCGCTGGGCGATCAACAGATCCGCTCAGACCCGACGGTTGTTGAGAGAAGGAGTGCATGTTTGGCGGGAAGAGCTGGTGGGAAACATCGCCTCGCTGGTCAGAGTTGTTTCGATGGGTTCCCCGCGTCAGACGCGTTGTGTGCAGGCGGAGATCGGTCGTATGTTCGAAGCCTTCGGACAGGCCCAATCCACAGAAGCAGCCTGAAGATCGACGCGAAGGGTGGAGAGACGATTCATTTGCCCATCGAGGGTCGTGGAATAACCATGTTCACGACCCTTTCGCGTTTTTATTTCCAAAACGATTGAGTTTAAGTGTCGGAAAAATGGTTTAGTTGGTTTCGAGTTGATTTATGCGTTCTTCGTGGTCTTTGACTTGGGTTCTCACTTCCGCAACATCTTGTCGTAGTTCTAGCGCAGCGTTGATTTTTTGTTCAATTCTCATCACACTTGCGGTATTACTGTCCAATTTTTCTTTTATCGGTTCGAGTTCGCTCCTTAATTCAATTTTTAGGTTTTTCTTAAGTAGGTTGTCGATTGCTTGTAAATCTTTTTCATCCATGAAGGTAATTAAACATTTAGTTCCAGAAACTGTCAAGAAGTTTTGATTACTACAGGGATTTGCGTTCAAGCGAAGGAAAAAGTATTAAAAAAGAGAGAAGGACGGCCAGTGTTGGTCGTCCTTTGTTGTGATCACTCTCGCTATTCGGTTTTCAGAAGATAAGTCCTGGAGGACTGTCGCGTCCGCGAAGGATTGCTTTCAGATCAGCGTCGAGGCGTCTGAGTTCTTCGTTGATCCACTCCAACGTTTTCCCCCTCGCCTCGGCTTCTTGGGTTGGTTTGGTGTTTGTCTTTCTCATCGCTTCTTCCCAGCCTTTCGGCTACGCTTCCTTAGGTCTGAATAGGACGGCGGCCTCTTCTTGGGTGATGGCCACTACTCCTCCAGTTTGCTGACAATCGAATCTATCATGACTGTGCCGTTTTGGCAGATCTGGGTCACAGTTCAGGTAGTGTACCCGGATGGCAACCATACCTTTAGGTGCTGTTCCCTCGGGAATTCCCACTGTGGAAATTGTCCCGAGTCTACGACTTTTGGCCATTTCCTGGATGAAAGACGCGCCGTCACTTGGCATGATCCCTCCTTAGCCTTTCGGTTACTTCTCCCGCTGAATTGCCAGAAGTATACACCTTTGTCAAAAAAGATTGAATTTAAGCGAAGGAAAAAGTAAACCGACTCTCTGTCTGTTTTCCAGAGAGCCGGTCGGGTGCTAACGCGTACGAACTTTATCCGCACAGCGGCAGATTCCAGACGCCGGACGAAACTCGATGTGAGTACCTGTAAGCGGCATCTGAAGGCATGAGTAGGTGTATTTCCGTGGGATCCGGGTACAGGTAGACATTGTCCGGGATCGGTGCCTCGGGAAAGAACCTCTTCGCAAACTCCTCTCGTGCCCGTTCGTGGACAAAAACGAATGCGTCTGCTTCGTACTCGTCTGTGTCACTGACATCGACCTGCAGTCTAAGGTTTGTGTTGCCCCGTATCGTCGAGACTTCCTTGAATCGGAAACCAAAGCAACGGATCTTGTCCACCATGACCTCAACCTCCTAAGTTTGATAGAGTTATTATAACAAACTATATCAACATTTCCTAAAGATTGAATTTAAGTGAAGGAAAAAGTAAACAAGTTTGCATTTACATTGCAGTAAAAGTAAAATCCGAGGTATCGGAAGGAAATCAGCCGGCTGAGAAGCCAGGAGGGGGATTAGATGCTCAGAAGGTTCAGTGACCTCCGGTTCGCTACCTGGTTTTTCCTGGTATTCGTAACGGTTGTCTGCACACCGTTCGGGTTTGTCATGGTCAACTACTTGGACTACACGCGCAAGGAGGCTGTTTTCTACATGGCGCAGCCGTTCGTGATCGGTGTTTGGGTCCTGATCACGGCGTACGGTATTAGAGGACTAAGCGGTCAACATAGCTGGCGGAAAGCCAGAAGGGAGGTCATTGTGGCTGCCCAAACTGAGGTCAAGGTCAAGTCTTTCAGTTGGTTCGCCTATATGGAGTCGGATGGCTCAAAGGCGCGTGCCATCTCTCCAATGCTCGGCCTGCTAGTCGTGCGACCAACGGTGCGGGAAGCAGTTGACGAGATGCTCGGTCTCGCCGAGGACTACCTCAAGTTCGCGATCGAAGCTGGTGATGAGGACGTTTCACGCCCAACCCCGGTGGAGGCTGTGGAAGCGCACCTTCTCAAGTTCATCTGGCAGTGCAGTTCTAGGGCGGAGATGCAGGGACAATTTTGGTCTTGTGGTGTGATTCAGAAGGATCTCTCCAAGGCAGAGTGGGACGAGTAACAAACACATAGTAGTTGGATTTCATTTCCAACTCGAGGGTCGTCGCAGTCATGCAGCGACCCTTTCCAATTCCAAAAAGATTGAATTTGAGCGAAGGAAAAAGTATTATATTTTAAAAACTAAGAATTATAGAATAAGGTTGTTTTAAATTATGAAAACAAAAGTTGAAACTGACGAAGCGCCAAAGGCACCTGGTTTACTTTCCCAGGGAATCGTCGATGGCAATATGATCTACGTTGCTGGGCAAATCCACAGCACGCCCGACGGAAAGGTGATTGAGGGAACCACTGAAGAAAAAACTCACCAAGTAATCAAAAATCTATCCGCAATTCTGAAAGCTGCTGGTGCCGATCTGACCCACGTCGTTAAAGTAACTATTTACGTTACCGACATTGCCGAATTGCCGAAACTCAATGAAGTCTACAAAACCTATTTCACCACTGAGCCCCTGCCGGTCAGAGAAGCAGTCTGCGTCAAAGCCCTTCCTCTCGGTGCAACAATCGAAATGAGCTGCATCGCCTCCAAAGACTGATTGAAGTCTTTCACCCCAGCCAAAAACTAACAAATTCTTGAAGACAAACCCATAGTGTTGTATAATCCTTGGCATCTATACCTGTGTTGGGTGTAGAAATGAAAGGGAGTTGTACTCCCAGAAGGGGAAGAATCGTGAGTAAGATCAGTGTGGAACTGCAGACAGTTGACCTCGGTCATGGTGATGTACGGCCTATACCGGCGGAGTTCGTGGTGAAAGCCTTCCGCGCAGCTCACTTGTGCCAACACCAGTGGTTGGGCAAGTTCGCCGACTTTCTGGAGGCGATCAAGATTCATTGGGGAACTCACTCAACCGAGGTTCAATTCACCTTCTACTTCAAAGGGGCCGTTGCGGGAGGTGGCAAGACGGAGATCGAGGTAGGGTGGAATCGGGCCGGTTGTTTCATCAACGAAAACTACATCAACGATTGGCCTTACCGGAAAGTCGTTTGGGAAAGGGACACACCATTGGACCTATCGTCCCTGCTGGCCTTGCTGGTGAAGCGAGCCCTTCGGCAGGCTTTCGAGGAGCGGGTTCAGAAGGGCAACGATTCACTAGAGATCGTCGAGACAATTCCAGTCACCGACTGGACACCGTCTAACCCGTAGAGTTCGAAAGACTGCAACACACAAGCGCTACGAGCAATCGTGGCGCTTCCCATTTTCAAAGGTTGAATTTAAGCGAAGGAAAAAGTTAAAATTTATGCGATGGAAACAATCAACTTGGGTAAACTTAGTTTCATTCCTTTTGTAGAAGAACCAGAGCTTGTGGCTGCGACTGTAAAAGACCTCATTGAAAAGAATAACCTTGCCGATAAAGTTTGGGTTAGCAAAATTGACCCTGGGCTAGCTGATACGGCTGCTTTTTGTGAGCATTACGAAATTGGCATGGATGTAGCGGCCAACTGTGTGATAGTTGAAGCTAGTCGTGCCGAGCGGTCTTGGTACGCTGTTTGTCTTGTTCTCGCTACAACTCGCGCTGATATCAACGGAGTAGTCCGGAGAAAACTTGATGCAAGAAGAGCCTCTTTTGCTCCGATGGAGACTGCAGTGTCCTTGACAAAAATGGAGTACGGGGGAATTACACCAATAGGGCTACCAGAAGAATGGCCAATTCTGATTGATGAAGCAGTATGTAAACAAGAGCGAGTAATAGTTGGAAGTGGCATTCGCGGCTCGAAACTTTTGGTGGCAACAAGCCTATTTACTGAACTTCCCAACGCTGAAATACTTCCTATCACTAAGACCGAATAATTCACAAGAAGTTGAATTTAAGCGAAGGAAAAAGTGATTACTAATAGTTTGTGTCGATAATGGTGTTGACGTTGACAACAATGTTGGTGTTGTCACCAGTGTTGACAAAAACGTCTATACTGGTAATACTAGAAAAAGATCTGCCTTATGAATTTTCTAACTGTCCAAAAACTCTCTGCAATGTCTCTTTCTGGAATTTCAACTTTAAAAAAAATAAATTTGTGGGCTGACAAGGCAAACCACTGGGGTGGGGTACGGGTTCTGACCCCGTTTCTACCGTTTACAAAACGGTTGCATCACCATTATGCTAACCCCACCGTAAGGTTGGTTTGCCTCGCCAACTCATAAATCGAAAGCTGGTTGACAACCTCAACCACGTCATTAGCTTACTTATTGGCACTTGTCGGGATTAAAAATCCTGATTTGTGCCAACGAAATCCCGCTGGAGCGCGCCGCTTTTTGCGGGATTTCTTGATTGTAATTGATACAATCATTTCAACATCACCTTACCTTTCCGCCCTGTTGGGCTAATGGCTAAAGACCCTTTTAGGGGAAGGTAGGTTAGACGGATTGAGGTTGCCAAGCAACTATCGACTTTTTAAAGCGCAAAAGCCACCCTTTTTTGCGAGTGGCTTTACAGCCCGTCGCAAGAATTTCTTAGTCCTCTTGTTTTGCCGCTTTCTAAAGTTATTCAACTTCTTTAGCGACGGGGCAATCGTTAGATTGCTTCTTTTATTAAAGACATTGAAACTGAGATTGTCAAGGCTAAGGTAGAGTAGTAATTAGGTTCTTAGAGTTGAATTTTCGCTGAATGGGCAGAGTAAATAGTTATGTAGTAAACAGAAAATTTTACTTCTTTTAGACCTAAGTTTTTTGCTCGATCGAGCATCTTTTCTTTTTGCTATACTTTCCCAAATGACAGCTGAAGTGCCGCAAATTTATATTCTCGACAGAAAAGCCTGGAGAGAGTGGCTTAGCCAAAACCACGACAAAGTGGGAAGTATTTGGCTCGTTCACGACAAGGCCTCCAAAGGTGGAAAACTTTCCTACGACGACTTGGTCGAGGAAGCGCTTTGTTTTGGCTGGATTGACGCTACCCTCAAAAGTTTGGATGAAAATCGTTCCATGATTTATGTCTGTGCCCGCAAGCCGAAAAGTATCTGGGCAGCCTCCAATAAAGCTAGAGTTGAAAAGTTAATCAAGAAGGTTTAATGACAAGGCCCGGCCTTGCAGTGGTTGAGAGGGCCAAAGCAGATGGCTCGTGGTCAGCCTTTGATGTGGTGGAGGATCTAGTCTTGCCAGAGCAGTTGCAAGCAGCCTTCGCGAAAAACGCTAAGGCCGCCGAGAACTTTGAAAAACTTTCCCTGTCCGTGCGCAAACAAATTCTCTACTATATTTATAGCGCCAAACAAGAAGAAACGAGAAAGCAGCGGGTGGAGAAACTACTACCTAGTCTGGCAGAGGGCAAGAATCCGTTTATTGGATAAATTTTGAAGTTGCGCAAAGTTTTCAACGGCTAAAGTTTGTGTTACGATAAATGCAGTCTGCCCATGACTTACCTCAGGAAATTTCTTCACAACAAAATTTATTTAGGCTCTGCTCTAGCCGCGGTTCTCCTCTTAAGTATCGGGGGCGGCTACCTTTTACTCGCCAAAAATTCTGCCAACCCCAAAACCAATTCCGCCTCTTCCAGCTCGGCACAAAAAGAAACCCAAGGCGGTTCACGTATGGGGGACCCCAATTCCACTGACCCAGTTGAGAAAGGAAAAGCTTTGTCTGGCGGTAATTGTTCTGGTACCGGAAGCAAGAAGTTAAACTCGGCCCCAATGAGAATCAAGGATATTAGTTACATCCAACCCTACGGACTTTTGGCCGGCCCTCACGTGACGCCAATCGATCACGGTTATTACTGGGGCAAGGTTCCTTTCGGAGATCCAGATCTGTACGACGTTCTAGCACTTTCGGATGGGAAAATCGTCAATATTGGCTATCGGGATCGCAGTGGCGAGGGCAGGAAAGTAAAAGGGGATTATCGGGTTGTGATCAGCTACTCCTGTACGTTTTTCAGTTACTTCGATCTGGCCACCAGTCTGGATCCAGCAATTCGCAGGCAGCTGCCAAAGGATTGGGAAAAAGCTGACAACAAAGTCGTTAATACGGATATAAACATTAAAGAGGGACAAGTTTTGGCGAAATTTGGCGGGCAATCCCTAGATTTTGCAGTTTGGGATACCACCAAACAATTAAAAAACCTGCTCGTTCCAACTGCCTACAACAATGCCGAGCCTTGGAAGATCAACACGGTTAATCCTCTGGAATATTTCTCAGACTCGGTTAAATCACAAATACTACCGTTTTACTTGAGAAAAGTTGAGCCGCTTGATGGGGTGATCGATCAGGATATCGATGGCAAGGCCGCCGGAAATTGGTTTGCCGAAGGGACCAATGGTTACGCTGGAGTTTTTAGCTATGGTAGTGCCGGTGGAGGACAAAACAACTACTGGGCCGGGCACTTGGCTTTGGTACACGATCTTTACGAGCCGAGCGGTTGGGTTTTCTCGATTGGGAATTTAAACGGTGAAGCGAAGCAGTTTGGCATTAAAGCACCAAGTCCAACCCCGGACAAACTTGAAATTGCCAGCGGACTGGTAAAATACGAAATTGGCGCGTGGCAACACGTTGAAACAAACGGCAATGTTTGGCTAGGTAAGGCCTTTCCAACTGGTGGTCTAAAAATGAAAGTGGGGAATAGTCAGGGAACGGTGTTAGTTCAATTATTAGAAAAAAGAAAGCTAAAAATTGAGGTTTTCCTCAATAAGACCCCTTCCCAGGTTTCTGGTTTCACTTCTGCTGCTCGGATCTACGACCGCGGCGACAACGCCAAAATGATTAAATCCAACACTGCCACGTAGCGAAAAGATTCAGACTAAGAGTCTCCAGATCACAAAAGCTTTCTCTTTTTCATTTCTTGCAGATTGTGCTCGATTATCTTTTTGAGAACGGATCCATCCACATCGGAGAGCTTGTTGATGTAGAGACAACCCTTGCTGGTCTTGTGTTTGCCAAGTTTTGCTAGCAGGTTGGGATCGTCCAGACCTAACATTATGTATAGCGTTAGATTTTGCTTGCGGGGAGAAAAGCCGGTCAGTGGCCAGTCGCCCTCCTGAGCGCTGCGTTCGGATTTGTAGTGGTATTGCCCAAAACCGACAATGCTTGGACCCCACATTTTGGGTCTTTCGCCGGTTACTTCCTCGAAAATTTCCAATAGTTTGAAACTGTCTTTTCTTTTGATTTCTTCCGGAACAGCGTTTAAGAAATCTCTGACACTGGCATCATTTACCTTTGTCTTCAGTTCGGCCATCTGCAGAGATTATATTAAGACAAGGGAAATTATTCAACAAAGGTTAAGGCAATACCTTTTTTGTTCGCTCTTCCAGTTCGGCCGATACGGTGAATGTAGTCCTCGTAAGTCTCGGGAAGTTCGTAGTTAATGACGTGAGAAACGTTGTCAATATCTAGTCCGCGAGCGGCCACGTCAGTTGCCAAAAGAACATTAAACTGGTTATTTTTGAAATCTTTCAGAGTTCGTTGTCTTTGACTTTGCGAGCGGTTGCCGTGAATAGCTCCGACCTTAAACCCGCGAGTTTCCAGTTGGCGGGCGAGTTTTTCCACACCGTGTTTGGTACGACCGAAAACCATGACTTTGTCAAATTCCTCTTGAATCAAAAGATCATGCAAACGCTCCATTTTGGTTCCGGGAGTAACTTTGACCACATTTTGGTCGACATTTTCACTAGTTGGTTGAGTTTGCACTGAAACTGTGACCGGATCAGTCACGAAAGCCTGCAGAACTTGTCTGACTTTGGGGTTAATCGTGGCTGAAAAGAAAAGCGATTGTCGAGGACTTGGCAAAAGGGAAATAAAGTATTTCACATCATTGATAAAACCAATATCAACCATGAGGTCAACTTCATCAAGAACAATAGTTCGAAAGTTGCCCAGGTTAAGGATTTTTTGCTGCAGAAGATCTTTCAGTCTTCCGGGAGTGCCGATAACGATGTTTGGATTGCGCTCCAAGTCCCAGCGCTGACGGTTGAGAGAAGCTCCCCCAATACAAACTGCTGAATAAATTTTTAAGCCAAAAGAAAAGCTGCGTAGCTCCTCATTGATTTGGGTAGCGAGCTCTCGAGTCGGAGCCACGATCAAAGCTTTCTGGCTTCGATCACGCCAAATTTTGTTGATGATTGGGATCAAAAAAGCGGCTGTTTTCCCCGTTCCAGTGTTGGCTAGACCAATCAAGTCTCGGCCTTCAAGCATGGGGCCGATGGCCTTGTCTTGAATTGAAGTAGGTTGAGTGTAACCACGATGCGCGATATTACTTTTTAGTTCTGGGGCAATCGGGAAGCTTGCGAAAGAGTTGCTCGCTTGATAGCTTTCCGCCTGCAAAACTTCAGCGGCTTTTTTGATAAAGATACTGTGATCAGCACCAATCAATTTACTTTTGTTTTTTCCAGCAAAGCCAACGGCTTGATTGCCGGCAAATTTGTTATAAAGTTTTCGGCCCTGGTTTGGACGCCCGAATCTACTTCGTTTTTGTCTATACATATTGTTTTTTTGAAAAGAAAAACTAAGTTGTTAGATGCTTGGTAAAAAGCAAAAGATATCTTAGGAGCTAGTGACCAAAGATATCCGCTAAAGTGGGGATTGAAAGCTTTGTTTAGCTCTATTTCTGTTTCAACGGGCAGTATATCACGTCTCGTCCAAGAAAGCAAATTACTATCGGTCGTTAGAAGATTGTTTTGGTGGGTTTAGCATCTTAAGAAATTTTTCTAGTGGGTCATTTTCTTCGTAAAAGAAAGGATCTATCCACACTAGGGAACCATCTTCTGTCTCAACAAAATTGCTTTTCTTGGTTTCGTGAACCAAAACTTCATCAAGATCGTCTGCCCAGATTTTTTTCCAAAGATCTTGGTCTTCCTTCGTTGAAAGATATCTGTTTGCAATCGCAGCAAATTGTTTAAACCTTTCAGTATCAAGGAGAGAATCTTCTGGTATGTTTCCTTCCTCGAATCTTACTAAAGAGACCTGTCCTGAAGCAAATAAAAAGTCCGGCATCCGCATGTTCAATTTTTCGAAATCTTCTTTCAAATCTGCAGCCATTTCTTGTGTCTGCAGCATTTCGTTTATATAAGGCTGTCGTGCATCTTGATAGTGTGGTGCCGAAACTCTGTGGGTTTTTAAAATGTATTTTTCGCCTTTGACTTCGAGTAAATAAACATTTGATTGGTTGCCCTGAGAGTAGCGAGATAAGTGATTGCCCTTTGGTAAATCAGTAGAGTCAAAATATACTGGGTTAGATCCTTCATCTCTTGCATACTCTAACTTTAAAAGACCCTCTTCTATATCCTTAAGGATTCCTGGATTTGATTTAATAAATCTTTCCCCTTCTTCCGATACCAAAAGAGCAGCTCTCACCTCATCATTTTCTCGATCAAGATAGCCCAGTTTGGGGGATTCAAAGACTCTATTTCCAAAGCGATCTCTAGAAGAACCTTCGACAGGAGTAAAGTGCTTTACTGGTGCATCAGTTGGTTTTAGTTCTTCTTGGGCATATCTTTCCGGAGTAAAGAACTCAGACATAAAGTAAGTATAAGACCAAACTCACCACTAATGGGTTTATTTTATCTTGTTTCTCTCCTGCTAACAAGTTAAATCAAACTTATGCTAAAGGTAAGACTTTCTTGAGAGCTAAGTTGGACAACGCAAAGCTCAGAGAGATTTATATCAAGAAAGATCTTGCGTTCTGCGGACCAAAGTTTTACTGCTGCCATCTTAAGCCTGGTGCTGTGATAAATATCACTGCTTGAGTGGTGGTGTTGGGATAAATTGTTTCTATGACAAAAACAGGACGGCTTCACAACCGTTTAATTTTTTTGCTTTCTCTGGTTGGGTTGACTATTTCAGGCTATCTTTTCTACACTTACGTGAGGCAAACGCCAATTCTTTGTGTCAACTCTGGTTGTGAGCTAGTGCGGGCGAGCGGCTACTCCTACTTTTTGTCTGTCCCCCTGCCAGCTTATGGTGGGCTGATGTACCTAGGAATTTTTATCACCAGTTTTTCACGCACGCTTTTTGGGGCGCGTTTTTTTCAGACCTCTTCAAAAGTGATTCTCGTTTTAGCGAGCGCTGGCGTGGCTGTCTCAGCCTACCTGACCTATCTCGAAGCGTTCAAAATCAAAGCTTTTTGCATTTGGTGTCTGGCATCCGCGGTTGTTATCTTATTTTTATTTTTAACTTCTGCTTTTGAAGTTCGGAGGCTCAATGAAAATTAAAGGGGAAGTCTTTGTTTTTTCTGCTCTCACTGCTTTGACGATGCTTTTTGTTGTTGGTTTGCTTGCCTTCAATCAGAAACCGACTCAGGTGAGTGCTGATAAAATAAACAGTTTGGTCAGGGAGGATAGCCAAGTTCTTGGTGTGGCCGATGCCAAGGCGACACTAGTTGAATTTGGGGATTTTCAGTGTCCGGCTTGTGCCACGGTGGAACCTACCTTACAGGAATTGAGAACTTTGTACAAAGACAAAGTCAAATTTGTCTTTCGCCATTTTCCACTGCCAAGTCATGACAACGCTCTTCCAGCTGCGAGGGCAACGGAAGCAGCTAGCGCCCAAGGCAAATTTTGGGGCTATCATGACCTCCTTTATCAACACCAAACAGAGTGGTCAGCGCTATCTGATCCGACGGCGAAGTTTGAGGCCTATGCAGTTGGGTTGGGTTTGGATTTAGAAAAGTTTCAAAACTCTTACCAGAGTGGGGATTTTGATGAAAAAATCCAAGCAGACAAAAAAGATGGGCTGGGATTGAATGTTGCGGGAACACCAACCTTTTACCTCAACGGCAAAAAACTGGTTGGGAATTACAGCCTCAACTTTTTCAAAACTGAAGTAGAAAGAGCCTTGGAGAATTGAAAGAAAGGCCCCTTTTGCATGGCTAGTTACAAAATATCAGTTGATCGTGCTCTCTGCATTGGATCTGGTTCTTGTGTTTTGTTTGCCGGACAAACCTTTGAGCTTGACAGTGAGTGTAAGGCTGCTGTCTCCCCTGGGCAGGGAGACGACATTGAAGATATCAAGCTTGCGGCTGACAACTGCCCCACCCGTGCGATTTTTGTCAAAGAAGAGTAAGTTCTTCTTCGCCAGGTTAGTTTTTCACGCCTTTAACTACAACCCCCAAATCCATCTAGCGGACTAACCTCTACCCTTCTGGCAATGGGCGCGGTCATCGGCTACCTTCGCTAAAAAGTAAATCCGCCTGCGGCGCGACTGCTTTTTTGAAAAAAGGTAAACCAAGGTTGGGCTACTTAAAAGAAAACCCCGGGTTCCGGAGTTTTCTTTTTTGCTTGCCTAAAAGTAAAATTTCAGCTACAATAACGCTTCCGAAAATGGAAGCAATCATCTCAGTCAAAGACATCTACAAAAAATACGGTAAGACCGAAGCTCTCAAAGGAGTCAGCTTTGAAGCTGAAAAGGGCAAGGTTCTTGGTTTGCTTGGGCCGAATGGGGCGGGGAAAACTACCTTGATAAAAATTCTGACTACTTTGCTTAATCCAGATTCAGGAAGCGCAACTGTGGCTGGCTACAACGTTGTCAAAGATGCTGCCAAACTGCGCAGTGTCATTGGTTTGGCTGGACAGTACGCGGCCGTTGATGAAAACCTCACCGGAAGAGAAAATCTGGAAATGGTGGCTCAGCTTTATCATTTGGGTAGTAAAGAATCTAAAAAGCGGGCAGAGAGTGTTTTGAAAGAAATGAGTCTGGAAGAGGCGGCCAACCGGCCGGTGAAAACCTACTCCGGGGGGATGCGTCGCCGACTTGATGTGGGAGCAAGTTTACTTTTTGAACCAAAAGTTCTTTTTCTTGACGAGCCAACGACTGGGCTTGATCCACGGACGAGAAGTGACCTTTGGGAATTTGTTCGTAGTTTGGTCGCCAAAGGAACTTCTGTGGTGCTGACGACCCAATATTTGGAAGAAGCCGACGCTCTCGCCGACGAGATTGTTCTCCTCGATAAAGGTAAAGTCATTGCCGCCGGAACTAGCCGTGAACTGAAACGACAGCTCGGTGGTAGTATGGTGGAAATTGAACCAAAGAGTTGGGTTGACCATGAAAAAATTCGCGATCTCCTCAAAAACAAGTTTGGTGGCCACCAAATCCACGTCAAGGATAGCCACCAAATGATCACTTTCCCGGCCCCGAACGGGCCCGCGGATCTGCGCGATGCTCTCAATCTTCTCGAAGGGGCGGGGATTGAGCTGGTTCACATTAGTTTGACTCAACCAACTCTCGATGAGGTTTTCTTAACCTACACGACGGAGGGAGCAGGCGATGAATAGTTTTCTCAATGCAGTTAGTGACGTCTTGGTGATCACGGAGCGGAATTTGATCCGCTATCGACGCGTGCCTCAGCTGCTCATTTTCTCAACTATTCAGCCAGTGATGTTTTTGCTGCTTTTCAACTATGTTTTCGGGGGAGCAATTCAAACCGACCAAGCAGGAGAATATATTAACTTTCTTTTGCCTGGAATCATCGTCCAAACCGTTCTTTTTGGAGCCTCCCAAGCCAGTGTCGGTATGGCCGAAGACCTATCTAGCGGCATCATGGACCGCTTTCGTTCGCTGCCAATCGCGCGTTTTGCGGTCATTGCCGGCCGAGTTCTGGCTGACACGATCAGAAATATTTTTGTTGTCCTGATCATGCTTGCCGTTGGCATGTTGATTGGTTTCCGTTTTGGAGACGGAATTGCCAATGGACTGATCGGTCTTTATCTTGCTGTTCTTTTTGGATTTGCTTTTTCTTGGATTTCCATGAGTGTGGGTTTGCTCGTTCGTGATCCGGAAGCAGCTTTACCAGCTGGTTTTCTCTGGATTTTCCCCCTTGTTTTTGCCTCCGGTATCTTTGTACCGGTGCGGACTATGCCCGAGTGGCTCCAAGTTTTTGCTCGCAACCAGCCCGTGACCAAAGTGGCTGAAGCCGTTCGTAGTTTTATGGTTGGTGGCCCCCATGATAGTTTGGGTCCAGCCCTGCTTTGGATGGGTGGAATCACCTTGGCCTTTTTGACTATCAGTATTTTCCTCTACCGCCGCAATAACAGTTAACACTGTTGTACAATTCTTCTCAGGCTAAAGTCATTAACTTTTGGAAAGTTCCTGCTTTCATGTTGAAAGTAAGACTTTTTTGAGAGCTAAGTTGGACAACGCAAAGCTCAAAGAGATTTATATCAAAAAAGATCTTGCGAACTCCGTTCTTTGGATTGTTCTCTGTTATAATCTTGGGATGTTAAAAGTTGGTATTGTAGGGCTTCCAAATGTGGGTAAGTCCACTTTGTTTAACGCTTTACTAAAAAAACAAGTTGCGGCTAGTGCAAACTATCCCTTTACCACCATTGAGCCCAATGTTGGTGTGGTTGAGGTTCCGGACGGGCGTCTAGAAAAATTGGCTCAAGTCGTTAAAACCGAAAAAATCATTCCGGCGGCGGTTGAGTTTGTTGACATTGCCGGCTTGGTCAAGGGAGCCGCTGAGGGAGAGGGGCTGGGGAACAAGTTTCTTTCTCATATTCGTGAGGTTGATGCGATTGCCCACGTAGTGCGGGCTTTTGAAGATCCCAATGTTTTGCGCAGTGATTCGTCAACAGATCCGAAGAATGACGTGGAAACAATTAACACTGAACTCATTCTTGCTGATCTAGAAACTGTTACGAAATTAATTGATGGAGCAGAGCGAGAATTAAAGGGAATGCAGAATGCAGAATTAAGAGCTGGGAATGAAAAGTTAAAAACCTTGAAGAAAATTAAATCTGGGCTCGACCAAGGGGTTTTGGCCAAGGGGGCTGAACTAACCAAAGAAGAGCTTGAAGCAGTGGGCCCGCTGCCACTGATTACCATCAAACCTACTATATATGTATACAATGTCAGCGAAGCTGACTTGAATGAAGAATTAAACCCTTCACGAGCTCAGGGACTGCTTTCTTCGAAAGTAAGAATTGAGAATTTAAAAAAATTCACTCCAAGTGTGGTTATTTGTGCCAAAGTTGAGGCCGAACTAGCAGAACTGAGTGCTGCTGAGCAAAAGGATTATTTGCAAGAGTTGGGTGTAGATCAGTCTGGGTTGGAGCGGCTGATACGGGAAAGTTACGAACTGTTAGGGTTAATCACTTACTTCACTGCCGGAGAAAAAGAAGCGCGGGCTTGGACGATCAAAAAAGGAACCAAAGCCCCGACTGCGGCCGGAGTGATTCACACTGATTTTGAACGTGGTTTTATCAAAGCGGAAGTGATCAATTGGGAAAAACTGGTTGAAGCTCCCGGCTGGAATCCTGCTCGGGAAAAGGGTTGGGTCGCTCTCGTTGGTAAGGACTATCTCTTCCAAGACGGGGACACCGCTATTTTTAAGTTCAATACTTAAAAACGCGGTCCTTGCGACCACTGTTTCAAGTTCAATAACTGACTTTTAGGTCGAAAGGGCCGAAGCACGCAAGTGCGTTCAGTCGGCCCGTCTCGATCTCTCCGTAGTCTCTTCCTGGGGTTGGACAAAGAGTAGCGACCCAGCCCCGTTGCAAGAAGACGATTGCTCTCGGTGCGATTCTGTAGCCAAAGTACGCAGAGCGTCCTTCTTCAGCTTCTTGGTTTGGAACTTACCCCTTTTTTCACAGCGTCGACAGTGCCAGGTGTAGCGTAGGATCCGTGGTGGGCGGCCAACACGGAGAGTCTGCAACCACTCTTCTTGCCGAGACAGAAAACGCTCGCTGAGACGGGGTTGGTAGGGTAGGTCTTTGACTTCATGCTCCCAACAAAGATGGCCAGCACAAAAGCGCCGTGCGCAGGTCCCACAGCGCCGTCCGTAAGCTTTGCTACACCAGCCCCCAAAGGAACAGCTTGTGTTCTTTCCCAGTGGGTTGTTAATTGTTAGCGTACTGACATGCGGTTCGGTTGTCGGAACAGTTTCTCTGTTTAGGTTAACTAGCCTGCGTAGGCTGGCGAACTCATCGACTGGAACAAAAGACCGTCCCCTTCGGTAAGACTGCGGAGAACTCTTCACCACCTGTCCCACAGATTCTGGTTTTCTGTTTTGTCCCAGGATTACTGCCTTGGCGCGCTTCTCAGAGGCTAACCCTCCGTGAGCTGCAAAGCCAATGACCAGCCTGCGTTCAAGCAATTTCTTGTCATCCCAACAGAGACGACACTTGTCGCACTTGGTGCCGTGGGTTTGTTCTCGACAGGGAATAACCTTCAACCCAGCCATGTCGTAAACACTGTTTGAAGCGTGTTCAGTGACGACGATGGCTGCTGCATAACCTCTTTCCCAGGCAACTTCGACATCGGCCTTGGTTTCGCAGGAAGCCAGGACCGAGACTGGACCCCAGACCTCACTGGGGACGAGATGGGAGGCGTGGGTGTAAGTCCAAACGGCAGGCATCTCTTCCTTGGCTAGGTAGCCACGAAGACGATAGCGCTGCACGGCTTTAACCAAAAGACGAGTTCCGGCTACGGTAGTTGAGTCTCCAACGACGTGAAGTCGCAGAGCTCGCAAACCACTGAGCTTATCAATTGCGGCTGCTTCCTCGACTGCTAGATCAAAGGTTGTTGCCTTTGGGTTGGCCGCATTGAGGCGGCGAGTAGTCGTCATCCCAATGTAGCCGTTTTCGGCATAACAACCGTTGTTCAGAAGGGGGCAAGTTTTTGGGCAAGAGCCTTGGGAGACGTTGGTAGTAGAAACCGGACCGATCTTGTTGTTGGCCGTCACCTCTTTGGCGAAAACTGAGGGCAAAGGGGCTTCGGGAGTGTTTGGAACCCCGACCAAGTTTATGGCTTGATTGACCACTTCCGAGACCTCCTTTCCTTCGTTCTCTCGTCTTCTCTCGAGCCGATAATATTATTTGTCAGGATAAATTGCAAGATTGTTTTAGGGTTGGCTAAAAATTTGGGGTGGGACCGGTTGCTTGAGAGCGAGAAAAGCAACCGGTCCCGGGCGGTGGGTAGGTAGAAAGCGAACTTCAAGTGGCGATGCCAAACTCTTGAGCAAGCGTGACCGCGTTGGTCCAGAGCCGGGTTCCAAGACCATCAGGACATGAAAGAGCGTTGCGTCGGTGGGACCGCAGCAGGCGCGTGATCAGGTTCTTGCCCAGACTGAGCTTGCCACTACTCCCACACCGATAACAGCTCCACCGCGCGCAGCTTTGAATCTCCTCCGTTTGCGCTAGCATCATGGTAAGCCTTTCTTGTCTTTTTCAGCTAGACACCTCTAGGCATCGGGGTCCTGGTTTGGAAACAGGAGCTACAGTAGACCGGCAGACCTGGCTTTGGTACGAAAGGGACTTTGGCGAGCCCTCCGCAGTCAGTGCAGGTTGTCTCGCTCAGTACTCTGTCCCCAGATCGGGAAGCCTGCTCCCACTCTTCGAAACGTGCTCGTTTGGCCACTCTGCAGCCAGGACACCGCTTGGGAGGGTTGTTTAACCCCTTATCCCGGTAAAACTCTTGCTCGCCAGCTGTGAAGCTGAAGTCGTCCCCACAGTCCTTGCAAGAAAGAACCTTGTCTCGAAAACTCACCGTTCTCTCCTTTTCACCTTCCCGGATTCTTAGGCGGGATAATATCTCGAAAAGACAAAAATTGCAAATTACAAAAAAGCTTGAAGGTGCTTGCTCCCGCATGTTATACTCGGACTCGGTTTTTAAAATACCTGAAAACGAAAGGAAACCAAAGCAAAAATGGCTGACTATGAGCTTGCTTTAGTAACTTCTGACGATTTGCCAGAAAAAGACAAAAAAGAGTTGCTTTCGACAGTCGAAAAGAAAGTTGCTCTCGGCGAAGGAAAAGTGGGAAATATTGAAGAGTGGCCGAGAAAAAGCCTCGCTTACCCAATCAACAAAAAAACTACAGCCAATTTTACTTTCGTTGAATTTAGTGGAGATGCCTCTGTTCCAGCGGCGATCAGACGAGAACTGAACTTGTCCGAAAACATTTTGCGTTCCCTTTTAATAAAAAAAGAGGCAGTCAAGGCAAAAGCCAAAGATAGGAGAGCAAGGATCAAAAAGGCCAAGGAGGATCTGAATTAATTTAGAATTAATAATGAAGAATTCTGAATTTTAGCTACGGAGGTTAAAAACTATGTCTAGTAGAAGTTTGAACAAAGTGATGCTGATTGGTAATCTGACCCGAGATCCGGAGTTGCGCTACACCCCGCAGGGAACTGCGGTCTGTTCTTTTGGACTAGCTACGAATCGTAGCTGGATGCCATCAGATGCCTCCGAAAGACGGGAAGAAACTGAATTTCACCGCATTGTCTCCTGGAACAAACTAGCTGAGCTTTGTAGTCAACTGTTGACCAAGGGTCGTAAAGTTTATATTGAAGGTCGGCTCCAAACCCGGAGTTGGGAAGGTCAGGATGGAGAAAAGCGCCAAGCAACTGAAGTCGTTGCTGAGGATATGGTCATTCTTGATTCAAAAAGAGAACGAGAAGGTGGTGAGGCTGAGTTTTCTGAGTCTGGGAGTCAGGAAGTAGCTGCCGAGGCAGCTGGCGAGAAGAAAGAGACCAAGAAAGCCACCGCCGAAAAAGAGGAAGACTCTTCTGAGAGCAAAGTAGAAAAGAAATCAAAAGACGAGAAAAAAGAAAAGGAAAGTAAAGAGGAAGACGACGTCATTGACCTCGACGATATTCCCTTCTAAAAACTATGGCACAGACAAATTCACGAAACAAGCGCAAGGTTTGTAATTTTTGCAAAGAAGAGACAAGCGTTTCTTACAAAGACCTTGAAACTTTAAAAAAGTTTACTACCGAAAGAGGAAAAATCGTCGGTCGAGCTAAAACCGGAACCTGCTCAAGTCATCAACGGCAGCTTACGAATGCAATCAAAAGAGCCCGCTATTTGGCTCTGCTTCCGTTTTCCACCAGAAGCCGCTAAAGAGATAACAAAAAAAAAACAAGCGGCATCTTTTCATCTTGGGCAAGCCAGTTTTAATGGTATAATTTTAAGACCGGAAAAGAAAAACTTGCTTCAATGAGCGTACCAAAAGGCAAACTTGTCACCATCGATATTGGTTCTTCCTGGACAAAAGTTTTTGTCATTGATCATGACCGTGGCAACAAACTGGCGATTGGGGGTAGCTACAGTCTTCCAACCTCGAGCGGAGACCTGAAACTCTCTATCGAAGAAATTTTTCAAAAACTAAAAATCATTCCGAAAGAAAATGTTTTGCTTTTCTCAAGCAGCTTTGAAGAAGCTGATAGTCTTGCCAGCGACTATAAGGGAATTTTCGTTCCTTTGGCTGAAATAAAGAAAAACTTGGGAGTGTGGCTCAAACAGCAAGGCTACCCAAACTGCAAATTTTTTGACGCGGGTAGTGATATTTTTAAAGCTGACTACAAAGTAAACGAACTTGGGGCTTTCCTTTCCTTTTCGTTTGGAGAAATTGATCTGGAAAACCATCTTGCCAATCGAGCCATGCATTTTCATACTTTAGCTGAAACTCAGAAGGAAATGGAGACGGACCGGGCGGTAATACGCTCTGCTCTCGCGAAACTCGAGGACAGCCTGAATGAGGCGAGCAACGTCTTGATGACGGGAGCTTTGGTTGCTGCTCAGACCAAGTTTTCAAAACTTGCCTTGGTCATGCTTGACGTTTTGAGTCCACACAAAGTGGCTGAAGTTTTGGTTGATACCAAAAACTTTGCGAACAGTTGGGGAGCGGCAATTACTAAATATAAAGAACTGCTCGATTTCGAAATCGATTTTGTGGAAAAACTAGGTAGTTTTGTTTCCTTGGGTGGGGAGGGAACAGTTGGCTTGGACTACGGACTGAAAAATGTGCAGGAAGTCAAGGTCGCCGAAAATGAGATTGCTTTGATCCCAGCCAATGAGGAACAAGAAGTTCAGGTTGAGTTTTCCATTGGCAAAGAAAAGCGTAAAGTGGAAACCGGTGGAGGACACTACGGAATTTTGCTAGACGGAAGAAAAAAACCTTTACCGCTGATTTTTGGACAGTCGTCTTCCCAAAAAGCAATGTTGAAATGGGAAGAAGCAATTGAAAAAGTGGAGCTGATCAAATGATCAATCCCACTATCTTGCGTATCGGGTCGAGTTCTTATGATCTGGTCAGAAAATTTCCCGGAAAGGGTAAGGCCAGTGTTAAAGTTGGGGACAGTGTGGCCGCAGCTGATATCGTGGCCCATTGCGAAGTTTCGGCGGGACAAAGACTAGTAAAAGTGGCACACAGTTTGGGAGTGGGCGCGCGCGAGGTAGAAAAATATTTGATCCGTTCGGTAGGAGACAGAATTTACCAGGGGGAAGTGATTGCCCGTAGAACTGGAGTACTTGGCTTGGGTAAAAAAGAGGTCAAGTCGCCAGCCGATGGTTTGATTTTTGGTGTCGATGTCAACGGAGACTTGATCATCAAATTCATGCCGACTTCGATTCGCCTCGCAGCCGGAGCAAGTGGTAAAGTGACTGATGTGTCCGAAGACGGTGTGACGATTTCAACTAATGTGACTGAAGTTGCCGCCCCGATCGCTTCCGGAAAAGAACGGGACGGAGCGCTAAAGGTGGTTGGTTCCCACAATGATTTTCTTTTGCCTCAGCACATTGATGCTTCGGCGAGTGGAAAAATTATCGTCGGTGGAGCCCTAGTCGAGCGGGCGACGATCGAAAAAGCACTGACTGTAGGTGTGCACGGTATCGTTGTCGGAGGAATAAACTACCGTGATTTTTTAAGCCTTGGTGTTGGTAGTGATGTCGGTTTGACGGTTTTAGTTACTTGCGGCTACGGGGCCTTTCCAATGGGGGAGGATATTCACGATAAGCTCAAAGCCCTCGAGGGTTATTTTGCTTTTATTTCTGGAGAAAAGGCTAAACTGGTAATCCCCGATCTTAATGCCAAAACAACCAAAGCCAATCAACCTAGTGTGGAGAGCTGGAAGAAGCTTGGTGTCGGGGATAAAGTTAGGGTTCTCCATGAAAAAGAAGAAAAACTCCTCGGCAAAGTTTTGGAGTTGAAAGAAAACCAAGTGCTTCCTTCGACCGTGATCGCCGAAACTGCTCTTGTTGAGTTGACTGACGGAAAAAAGGTTGAAGTGGCAGCAGCCAATTTGCAAATTGTTTTTAGCTAAAAATGAAAGAAAAAATCAAAAGCCTAATAGTTAAACATTACGTTCAAGCGGTTGGGGCCCTGGTACTTTTTGCTCTTGGAGTTTGGATCGGGCAAAACTTTGACATCAACGTCGGCCAAAAAACTACCCGTGGTGAGTTCAAACCCCTGATCAGTCTCAGCAATCGTCAAACTCCGACAAATACTACGGTCAGTTTCAACCAGTTTTGGGAAGTTTGGGATCATCTAACCAGTGAGTACCTGAACAAAAATGATATTGACCAACAAAAACTTCTTTACGGAGCAATCTCAGGTTTGGTTGAAGCGGCTGGAGATCCCTACACTGTTTACCTTGACCCAGAGTCCAACAAAGACTTTGATTCGCAGCTCAACGGTACTTTTGAGGGGGTGGGGATTGAGATTGGTTCCAAGGACGGCAAACTTGTCGTCATCTCACCAATTGAAGGCACACCAGCGATGGAAGCTGGGGTACTGGCGGGGGATATCATCACCAAAATTGACGGTAAGGACGCTTCCAGCCTGTCACTAGTAGAGGCAGTCAAAACTATTCGTGGGCAAGCGGGCACCCCCGTCCATTTTGTTTTTTCACGAGCCGGGAAACTAGTTAACAAGACCATCACTCGTACCAAAATCACCATCAAGAGTGTTGAGTTTGCCAACAAAGGAGAGGAAGTTGCTGTGATCCGGATTAATCGCTTCGGAGACTCAACTCAGGAAGAGTGGGACAGTGCGGTGAACAAATTTACTTCGGGGAAGTTCCAAAAACTTATTCTCGATCTGCGCAACAATCCTGGTGGCAGACTGGATACTGCCATTTACATTGCCAATGAGTTTGTCGCAGCCGGAACTAGTGTAGTTTTGGAAGAAGACTCGGGTGGAAACAGACAGGAATTTAAAGGTGAGCGTAACGGGCGCCTGCAAGAGATTACCCCAGTAGTTTTGCTCAATAAAGGCAGTGCCTCAGCTTCTGAAATTGTCGCCGGAGCCCTAAGAGACTTGAAAGGTGCACCTCTGCTCGGGGAAACCAGCTATGGAAAAGGGACGGTCCAAAAAGTTGAAGATTTGGAGGCAGGTGCAGCTCTACATATCACTATCGCTAAATGGCTTACCCCCAAAGGAATTTGGGTTCATGGTAAAGGGCTCAAGCCCGATACCGAAGTTAAACTAACCGCCAAAGACATCAAAGCAAACAAAGATCCCCAACTAGAGGCAGCCCTCAAACTGCTAAAATAAGATTTCTCCCAGTTTGACAAAAAGAGGCTTCTCCTGTTAAATTTCTAATATGTTTTCCAGCCTGAACCAGAAGAAGCAAAAGATTTCCAACTAAGTTGGCGGTCTTGTTGTGCCTTGGTTTAAGCTTTCTCCCCAAACAAATTTCCAGATAAACAAAGACATTATTAGGCTAGCCAAGAGGTAGTTAGTCTGGTGAAGGGAGGAGTTAGCTTGACTTCTGGTTGGGCAAAGGCTAATATCAGCCTCAATTCGTTAAGTGCGGAAGAAAGAGAGGACGAAATGAATAAGGAGATTCTCGCTGGTATTCAAGAGCGTGGGTTGAACTTGCTTGATGAGATGAGACAGCACCTCGCGAACAAGTATCCTGGCCTGCCTATCCCCCCGATTGTTGAAGAAGTGGTCATCGACACTACCACCCAAGGACCAGCGATCGTTGGTGTTTACGACCATTTCCTAGCCCTACAGGAACTGGAGGAAATGCCGATTGCCTTGTTGAGAGCCAGTAGCGCAGTCGGTCTACCGGTGGTCATTGCTCACGGTGAAGGTTCGCTGCTGCTGGAATCACGTGCCATCTATGTCCAGTGGGGTTTGCGGGAGCGTGAAGGCAGGTGGGAAGTGGTTTACTACGAGCACCCTCTCTTAGCTGGCTATGTTCGCCTCTCGCCCTTCGACCTCTTTCTGGAGTGGCGAGATCTTTTTCAGCGGGGGATCCCCGGCATCTTCAACCAGAAGTTCGAAGAAGCGACTATGGATAAATTCGCCAGCCTTGAATTCTTTGCGAAGGCAAAGGCGCCCTGTCCTGAAACCGCTCATTTTCGGATGAGTCTCAGGCGGGTTGAGAACCGAGACGAGAAGGTGAAAGCCAGGTTAGTCGAGATGGAGGCTAAGGGCATTTTCACTACCGGCGCGGTTGTTAAACCAGTCGGCTCTTCCCTGGGAATGGGAGTAGTGATGTTCCCGGAGGGTGTGAGGGTGGAGGAAATCGCCGTCGATATACTCGCCCGTAATCACGATGTTATCGTTCAACGCCGCATCAATCCACCACCTCTAGTCATTGAGGGAGAAGATTTCGACTGGAACTTCCGGGTCCTTGTTGCCCGCAACAGCTTGAACGAACCCGCCGTGGTTGCTATCGAAATTCGCTACTCCTCAAAGGGTGGTGTCGTCAACGCGGCCCAAGGTGCTAAGCGCCTGACCTTCGAGGATTTCATTTCCCGGATGGGTTGGGATCTAACCAAGGTTCGTCAGGCGATAGAGGCCCTAAGCCTGTCGATGTTTCGGGCTATCGAAGATGGTTTGGGTCTGGTCGATCCACAGCAAGATGCAGTGGGGTTGGACATCATCGTCGATCACGATCGTAAGGCCTACGCCATGGAGATCAACGGTAGCTTGGCGATGGGCTATTTGGGTTTAGACGAGCTTCAACCAGATGCATCCAGCAGCGCGCTATCCTTGTTGAAGTTGATGGAGCTGCGAGCTCGGGTCTATGTCCACAATCGAGTGCACTTGCTTGTTTATCAGCCCGAAGTGGTTGGGGAAGGAGGTTGAGAGACGAGGCGCCCCTTTTTGAACTTCGGTTCGGGGGCGCTTCATCGGCCTTAATATCCTGACAGAGAGACTTGAATTCCCTAGATTATTTGTTTAGAATAAATTTTCATGCCCGAAGAAAAAAAGAGACTTTACATCAAAATAGGGGTTTTGCTGGGAGCGGTTCTACTCACTGGGCTGATCGGTGGGGTGGTCGCCTCTTCTTACCCAAACTGGTACAGTTCCCTTCCTTTCAAAAACTCTCTACCAAACTTTTTAAAACCCCCCGACTCAGAGGTCAACTCAAGTAAAGAAGTAGTCCGCACTGTTGAGGAATCGGCCGTCATCGACGCAGTTGAGGAGGCTTCTCCTTCGGTCGTTTCCATCATTGCCAAGACAGTAAACTTTGACCCGGCCCTTGGAGTCGTGACTGACCAACAAGGTATTGGGACCGGCTTTATCGTTGATTCTTCAGGAATTGTCATTACCAACAACCATGTCGTTTGTGAAACGGGAATTGATTACAACGTCCTGACCAAAGACGGCAAAAGCTACGCCGTGACAAAAATTGATACGGACCCAGCTAATGACGTTGCTATTCTCAAGATCAAAGGTAGCAGCTTCCAAGCACTTGCCCTTGCCGATTCAGACCCAAAGATCTTAAAAGTCGGACAAAAAGTCATTGCCATTGGCAATGCTCTAGGACAGTTTCAGAATACAGTCACTGTTGGAGTCATTTCCGGTATTGGTCGGGGAGTGACTGCTCAGGGAGGTTGCGGGGGACAATCGGAAGAAACATTGCAAAATGTGATTCAAACTGATGCTGCTCTCAACCCGGGGAATTCTGGCGGACCCCTGCTCGATTTGAGTGGAAAGGTGGTTGGCGTGAACTTTGCCGTTTCCACCAGTGCCCAAAACATCGGCTTTGTCATTCCGATCAACCGGGTCAAAAAAATTCTTGATCAGTACAAAAAAGAAGGCCGCATCATCCGTCCTTTCTTGGGGATTCGTTATCGTTTGATTGACCCTCAGGAATCTGCGGCCCGCAGTGTTCCGCAGGGAGCGTTTGTTTCTAGTGTGGTGGTGGCTTCACCCGCAGCCACTGCAGGTATTGAGGTAGGCGATATCATCACCAAGCTCAACAAGCAAAAGGTGAGTTTAAGTAACGATATTGTTACCATTTTGAATGATGTGGTTGTAGGTAAGGAAATTTCAGTCGAGGTCTACCGGAATGGGAGAAGCATTGCTCTCAAAATTGTTCCTCGAGAAGCGGACTAAAATCATTTGACAGCAGCAGGCATTTCACGCTTTAATATAAATTGATGTCTGACAACGGTTTATTTGGACTACCCAGCTTCCGACGTAGAATTGGAGTAGTCGCCTCTTTGTTCATTCTTTTTGCTATTCCAGTCACAGTCATTGCCACTTTGCAAGGCCGTTCCGATCTCTCCCGGGCCGCGGCTTGTCTGGATATCAGCAATGACGGTGGCGTTGACTCAGCTGATAGCAGTCTCTTGAAGAATCAAATTGAGACCAAGATCTATTCAAAGGCAAGCGACTTTGATAGTGATGGGGTGGTAAACGAAACTGACCAGCTGATTCTAAACGAAAGTTTGGGCGAAACCTGCTCACCACAAGTAACCTTCTTTGCTAGTCCGGATAGTATCAAGATAGGTGAAAGTGCTGTTTTGACCTGGACGGTTGCTCACGCGAGCAAAGTCGAGATTGAGGGGGTCGGAGAGGTTGCTAAAGAAGGCGAAATCAAAGTTAACCCAACTGAAAGTAAAACTTACCAATTGAGCGCAAGCGGCCCCGGTGGGCAAGTAGTTGGGGCCTCAACCCTAAAAGTCACCCATTAATTCTCTTTGACAGGTTAGATCCGTCTTGTTAGCATATTAATTAATGCCCAAGATTCAAGTGGCGAAAAAACTTTGGTTCTCTCTTTTTGTTGTTCTAGTACTTTTTGTCTCTGTCATTTTTACCCAACTGGCGAGTTTGAACAGCCGTGATACACGCACGCAAGCAGCCTCGGCTCCAACTACAGTGACTTGGACCGATCCGATCCGCTTCCGCGATACTGTTTGTTTGCACGGAACCAGTGTTTGTCAGCCTTTTCATACAACGACCTCTACTTCAGATACTTGGACGGTAGCTGACAATGTCAGCTATGATCTCCACGTTGATGTGAGTAAAGACGGCTCAACTTGGTACGGTTGGGAGCAAAACAACAATTTGAGCAAGGATTGTCCCGGTTCGACCTGCTCAAGAACCTTTAGTTGGGCTCAAGTGGACTTTGTGGTGCGCACGACAATCGACAACATTGATCACGCGGTGAGAAGACCGACAACAAGCTATACTTACAGTTCAGCTCCGCCGAATTTTAGCTACACTGGTAGTGTAGTTTTCCACTATTTGGACAATTTAAGTCCTCAGGGAATTACGATCAAGAATTTGTCGGGTAATACCGGTCCTTGTACTGTCAGTTGTCCGGTTCCACCACCAAGTGTTGATATCAAGGCAAACAATTCAGATAGCTCAATTACGATTCCCTACAACTCAAGTGTGACGATAAAATGGACTTCCTCCGGCTCACCAACCTCTTGTTCAGTTTCACCGACCGGTTGGACTGGAACGAGCGGTCAGCAGAGCCAAACTCTGACCTCAGCGCGTACTTACAAGGCGACTTGTAGTAACAGTGGCGGAAGCGATTCAGACTCAGTGACTGTCAATGTAAGTGCTCCGGGTGCTCCTTCAGTCAACATCAAAGCCAATGGCTCCGATGGCCCAATCAAAATTACCAAAGGCAAAACCGTGACGATCAGTTGGACCAGTGGGGCCAACACCACTTCATGTACGATTGCGCCGTTTGGTTGGACCGGGTTGAGCGGGTCAAAAAGTAGTGGGGCATTGAGTAAATCGACCACCTTCAAAGCTAGTTGTACTGGTCCTGGGGGGAGTGGGTCAGATTCAGTTGTAGTCAATGTCGAGACCGCCTCAACTAGTCCAACTAGCGGTAGTTCTGTTCCGATCATCAAAAGCACGACTCCGAAGACAACTTCAATAAGTAAAGACGCACTTGCCGGGTCAAAAACCAAGGTTACTTCGAAGACAGCCTTGGATATTGTTTTAAGCAGTGGGACCAACCGCTTTTTGATTGGAGCTAAAGAAGTTAGGGTTTCAATCACTGCGACCAAAGTCAGCAAAAAACTGGTTATCAACCACGACAACGAGTATTTTAGAATCAGTGCCTCTGAACTGAAGGTTGGTAAAATTTACACTTTGGAAATTTCTGGAGACTGGCTTGTTTCTCAGACCCAACGTTTCAAAGTAAACGCAAAGGGAACCAATTTAAAGCTAGAACCACTTATTATCGGGGATTTGACCGGCGAAGGTCGGATCAATGACGATGATATTTTTGAGTTTTTGAACGGCTTTCTCAGCGATAAATTTTATGATTTTAATGTTGATGGGGTAGTCAACAGTTTTGATTACTCTATTTTGATTGGCAACTCGGAAGGAACCTAAGTTTTTGACAAGGGGAAAACCCCCTGCTAGCATGTATTTAAGTGAGCAAGTTTGGAAAATTTCAAAAACGAAGAGTTTGGCTCAGCCTTATTACTACCTTTGTTCTATTGGGGGCAATTGTGTTTACTCAATTTGCTGCTAAAAACTCTGGCGATTTGCGTATCAAAGCAGCTACCTGCGCTTCAGGAGAAAATTTGGTGAGTCTACGTCCAGTTGCCAACAGCTACGTCAAGCTTTGGTCCCAAAGTCCCAGTAGCGGTACAGAGTTTGACAAGGTAGATGAGGCAGTTGCTGATGGAAATAATACTTATATCTGGGATGATACGAAACCTTCCAATTTCGTGGCTTTTTCTCACCAAAGCCTAAGTTTGAGTTCAGACAAAGCTGTCAAAAGGGTTGCTGTTTACCTCGTCGCCAGAAGAAGCGGTAATGCCGCCAGTGTGGCGCCCGGACTTTATCTGGGAGGTAATTTTTACTCTGGAACTACAAATTCGGCTGGGCCCAATTACTCAGAGTACAGCAACACTTGGCTTTCCAATCCAGCTGGTGGGTCTTGGACCGCCAGTTCGGTAAATTCGGCGGGTGTGGCTGCCCGTTCCAGTCGAGTCAATCAGGGAAACGCACTCTCGATCACGCAAATGTGGATGGATGTTTGTTGGGTTTATAAAGCTCCGATGGTTAATATCAAGGCCAATGGTTCCAACGGGCCAATTACTATTCCCTACAACAGCGCCGCAACTTTGAGTTGGAGTAGTAGCTACGCTACTTCTTGCCCTGGTTTTTCAGCTACGAGTGGTTCCAAATCAATCGGTAAACTGACCTCGTCGCGGACTTTTAGTATTACTTGTACGGGTAAGGGGGGAAGCGGAAGCGACTCGGTCAGAGTCAACCTTTCGGCTCCTCCTACTTCGGGTGGTGGCGGTTCTGATTCTAGCCCCCCACCCTCGTCTGGAGGCGAAACAAAGGCAAAGCCGACGGTTGCTAGTATTAGTCTCCGAACCTCAGCCAACGCGTTTTTGATAAATGGTAAAGAAGTCGAGGCAACCATCAAAGGTACAAGCGTCACCAAAAAGGTTACCTTTTCCAAAGATGCGACTAGCGTTAGTCTTAAGACCTCGGCTTTAACCGTGGGTAAAACCTATATTTTGGAACTCAAAACTCCGTGGTTACTTACACAAAACTTTAGTTTCAAGCTAAAATCAGGGGTGAAATTGGCTGCAGGGCCTTTGATTTTTGGGGATGTAACCGCAGACAACAGAATATCGGAAACTGATATAGTAGAGTTTTTGGCGGGTTTTATCAACGATCAAAACTACGATTTTAACGCAGATGGGGTGGTCAACAGTTTTGATTATTCAATTTTGATTAACAACCTAAAATGAAAAAACAGAGACGACAATTTTACTTTTTTAACAAAGTCATGACCGCAGGCTTTTGTTTACTGGTCTTTTTGGCTTTGGCCAAGGCAGCTTCCGCTGCGGGTTTATCGCTTACTCCAAGTTCAGGCAACGTGAAATCAGGAGAAGAGCTTAAAGTTCAACTTGTTCTTGATACTGACAGTACTGAGACAGTTGATGGAGCTGATGCTATCCTCACTTTTGATGACAACCGACTCAAGCCAAAGGAAGTAAAGTCAACTGGAGAATTTAGCAATTTGATTACCAAAGAAAGTCCAGGGAGACTACAAATCACCGCTTTAGCTTCCAAAGAAGGGCAAAATTTTGAAACCTCGATTCCTCTCGCCGAAGTGACCTTCACTATTCTTCAGTCAGGTGTAGCTGCGGTTGGTTTTGATTTTAGCGAAGGCTCGACGACTGATTCAAATGTAGTCCAGCACAAAACCCTCAAAGACATTCTCCAAAGCGTCAACGGCGGAAACTATTCTGTGACAGCGACTCCTGGGCAACAAACGGTCAGTCTTTTGAAAAGGATTTTTCCAATTTTGATCATAATCTTTGTCCTGTTCTTAATCGGGTTTGGGGTTTTCTGGTTCGTCCGAAGAGGGGGTTTTGGTTTCTTTGGTGGAGGAGGGCAGGATGAGGATGTCTTTTATCCAGAATCAGTGCCAATGGACGAAGTTCCAAAGGATGTAGAAATTCCAAGTGGGCAGCCTCTGACAGCTCAGGGCCAAGAAGAGCAGACGGCTGCCTCACTACCAACTGAGACCGCGGCAGCTGACTCGCAACCGCCTGTTTCTGTCCCACCAGGTCCTGAGGAAACTCCCGAACAACAGTCATCGGACCAGCCCTACAACGCCTGGACCGCCGCCCCACCGCCAACAAATCAGCCTCCGACTCCGCCGGTGAGTGGAGAGGGTAGCTAAAAAACTTTGGTCAAAAGCTGTCCGTCGATTTCGTAGACTAGCTTGCAACCCTTCTTCAGTTTACTTTTTGCTTCTTCAAAAAGCCGTTTGTAAAAAGTCATTTGGGATTGACCGGAGTCAAGAGCACTTCGTGGTTCGTAGTTTCTCACCTCTTCTTTTAAGTTCAGATAATTCCTTGTTGGGATGTAGGGTAGGTTGGCCACAATCAAATCAAGTTTTTCCTCTATTCCCTCGGTTAAATCAGTTTGGATAAACTCAATTCTGTCTAAAACTAAATGAAGGGCGGCATTTTTCCGAGCCACAAAGAGAGCAGCCGTGGAAGTATCAGTAGCCATGATTCTAGCGGAAGGAAGACTGAGGGCGAGAGAAACCGCGATACAGCCACTGCCGGTTCCAACGTCAACTAGAGTTGGGTTTGGGAAATTTTTTACTGACTGAATTACTTCTTCTACCAAATCTTCACTTTCCGCACGAGGAATCAAAACCTTTGGGTTGACCAGAAACTTGAAGCCAAAAAACTCTTTATAACCAAGAATATAGGCTAGGGGTTCGCTTTTGGCTCGTCGGTCAACTAAATTCTTGAAGTTCGTTGTTTGGGTTTTGGTTAAATCTTGTTCCGGATGAGCAAAAAGAAAGGAACGATCTTTTTTTAAAAGCTCAGCGAGCAGAATCTCAGTTTCGGTTCGATCAATCGTTGAGGCAGCCAAGGTCCACTTAATTGTCATTGGTCTTGAGATTGGAAGGCGGTGATGATGGGTTTTAAATTGCCTTCAAGTATTTCTTCGATGTTGTGAAAGCTTTTGCCGAGACGATGATCAGTGATACGGTCTTGTGGGAAGTTGTAAGTACGAATCTTTTCTGACCTATCCCCAGAGCCGATCTGCTCTTTTCGAGTAGAATCTATATTACTTCGTTTTCTCTCTTCTTCGGCTTGATAAAGGCGGGCGCGGAGAACACCTAGTGCGCGCTGCCGGTTTTGCAACTGACTGCGCTCTGAAGAACAAGTGGCGACTAATCCAGTGGGAAGGTGGGTGATTCTTACCGCGGTCTCAACTTTTTGAACATTTTGTCCACCATGGCCCCCGGCGCGGAAAGTGTCAATTTTGAGATCGGTTGGGTTAATTTCGAAGTCTTTTTCTTTTATTTCCGGTAAAACTGCCACCGAGGCAGTGGAAGTGTGAATCCTTCCGCCAGACTCAGTTTCAGGTACTCTTTGAACACGATGGACTCCGGACTCGAGCCTTAGATCTTCGTAGGCCGCAGGGTTGCCAATTCGAAAAATCACTTCTTTAATATTGCCAAGCCCACCTTCGTTGATGGAAAGTTGCTCTACCTTCCAGCCTTGGTTGTCGGCAAAACGAGTGTACATTCGGTAGAGAACACCGGCGAAAAGGCCAGCCTCGTCACCTCCAGCGGCAGCTCTGATTTCAAGCAGCGCTCCTGAGGCGGTTTCGACTTCGCCGGGGTTTGAGCCGGTCAATGCTTTCTCAAGCGCTTCCTTCTGCTCTTGGAGAGCCTTAACTTCCTCTTCTGCTAGTTGTCTCAAACTTTCATCAGAAGCAATCAGCTCTTTGAGATCTGCAATTTTTTTGTCTAACTCTTCAATTTGGGATTGGAGATAGTCCATCTAACTTATAGAATAGGGGAAAATTTAAGAAGCTTCAATCAGTTCCAGCATTTCTTTGAGAGATTTTGGTCTCTCCGCCGCCTTGGTTTCGCTAGGCTTTTTTGCTTTTCGATCTTTTTTAGCAGTCAGACGGCGCTCAAAAGCTTCAACTCGACCCTCAGTATCGACAAATTTTGCTTGCCCGGTGAAGAAGGGATGGCATTTGCTGCAGACTTCAACGTGAATCTCGGGTCGTGTGGAACCAACCGTGAAAGTTGTGCCGCAAGAGCAAGTTACTTTGGCGTTTTCGAAGTACTCGATCGGCCCAAGTTCGCGCTTTTCTAGACCTTTTTCTTTTTTGACTGGAGTTTCGGCCACGGCTTCGCTAGCTTCTTCTTTTTCGAGAACTGCAGTTTGGACGGAGTCTTGAGTTGTTGCTACTTGTTTCTGCTCTTCCATAAAATTAGCTTCAAAATTTTGTCCCAATGATTCTAACACAGGAATTGTGATTCTACAAGTTCAAAATCAAATCAATTGCGCTGGTGTTTACGCAGGTGGTGGTGCGGTTTGTTCAAAGTTGAGAAGTAAACTCCGAGAAGAATTATTACTCCGGCCAGGAGAAAGAAGGGATCGAGCTTTTCATGCAAAAAGATTGCTCCGAGGGCAATCGACACAATTGGCGTGATATAGCTGAGCGAGGAAACCAAGTGGACTTTGATTCGTGCTAGCCCCCAATCGAAAAGAAGATAGGCGAAAAAGGAGGCAAAAAGAGCAGAAAAGAGAATGGCGAGGATTCCGACCAAAGTTACTTCCCGAATCCAAAAAGGGTGGGTGGCGGTTTCAACTAGAGAAAAGGGAAGAAAAGCTAGACTGGAGACAAAGAAGGCAAAGCAAGTGACAGTCAACGAAGAGTAGCTTGCATAGAGTCTTTTCGAGCCAATGATATAGACCGAGCCAAAAATTACTGATAAAACAAGCAGAAAATTCCCGAGCAGTGGAAACTCAAAGTCACCTCCGTTGGTCAAGATAGGTCTGATCACGAGCAAAGCGGTGCCCAAAAAACCAAAGACAATGCCGGCTTTGTTGAGCAAGGAGATTTTTTCTTTCAAAAACCAGCTAGCCGCAACTAAATCAATGATTGGTTCCGTTGAAATCAAAAGAGCTGCAGTCACGACAGTAGTTAAGTTCAAACCGAGAACCAAAAAGCCAATATGAAAAGCGAGCCCGAAGAGGGAAACAAAAATTAACGAGACGGAGTCCTGCCGACTGACTTTTTGAGGAGGATGCAAAAGTAAGATTGGGGTGATCAAAAGAGCTGCAATCGCAAAACGGATAAAAACAGCTGAAAAAGGAGGGATTTCGGACAAAGCAATTTTTAAAGCCGGTGTGGTCAGGCCCCAGATGGTGGAAGCGAGAAGGACAGCGAGAAAGCCGGCAGTTTCTTTCTTCATTACCAATTAGTTTAACAAAAACGTAAAAAGAAAGTTTCCGCTTGCCAGGTTAGGATCTTTTCCTCTATAATTTATGTAACTATGAATGAACCTGCCCAGGCTGCTTCGATTGAGCATGGCTTGCCCAAAGGAGCAGAAACAGCTTCAACCTTTTCTACTTCTCTGGAAACAAATCCCCCGCAACCCCAAGTTGAGGTGAGACCACAACTAAGCAATGAACAGCAAGAGGCTGACGAAGCACGAAGAATTCAAGAGTTAACCAGCCAAGTTCGTCAAGCTCAAGAACGGACGGAAGAACCAGTAAATTTTGCTCAGAGCCTCGAAAAAAGAGCTGAGGTACTAAACAAGCAAGCAACTGGTCTGCGGGCAGAACACGAGCCAGTAGACAAAGGACCCAGTGTCAGTCCAGCCACACACTTCCTTTTGGAGGCGGAAGAAAGAAGAGCCGCTCACTTAGCTGCCTTGGTTGGGGTAGATGCCACCGAGCCAGTCAAGCAAGAGAAACAAGTGCCCCCTCCGACTCAAGACAGAGGGGAAGCTGCTCCGAGCACCCCAACTAACTTAGAAGATAAAGCTAGAGCACTAGAAGCGCAATTTGAAAGTGGCGGAGGGCAAAAGGCTGCCTGATGTTTGATTTTACTGTTTACGCACAGACTCCAAATTCTCCTGATCTGGGCCAAAGTCTTTTGGGTTTGACGGTTTTGGTTTTAAGCCTACTTTTTGGCTTGGTTCTCTTTGCCCTTTTACCCTTTGCTTTTATCCTTTTTCGTCGTTACCAAAAAAGAGAGAAGCGTAGTTGGGATTACGTGCTCTTGCAGGTAAAACCGACCAAGTACAACGAAATTAAAATCGAAGCCGCGGAAGCGATGTTCGCTTCTTTCTACGGACTTTTTCGGGCGGGTGCCCAGGGTTGGATAAAGGGGCAGGATCACATCGGGTTTGAGATTGTTTCCAAAAATGGCGAAATTGTTTTTTATGTTTCTACCCCCAATGAGCTTTCCGACCTAGTTGAAAAGCAAATCCACAGCTTTTACCCTGAAGCAGAGATTGTCCCAGTTCCGGACTACACAATCTCAACTGGAAAATATACTGATATCGTGGAGCTGTCTTTAAAGGCCAAAGCTTTCAAGCCAATCCGGCGCTTTAAAGAGTTTGGGGAGGACGTTGACCCGATGAACTCAATCACAACGGCTCTCTCCAAACTTGAGCAAGGAGAAGCAGCAGCTTTACAGATACTGATTGCTCCGGCGGGAAGTGGCTGGCAAGGCCGCGGTTTTCGTGAAATTCACAGAGTCCAGACGAGTGCCTCAAGCTCAATTACTGCCCAAATCGGCAAAAGTATTACCAGCCCCGGGCAACCCCAACAGCCTGATCTACAACAACCCGAGGCTAGAACCAATTCAGTGACTATGGACCCTTACAAAAAAATTGAAGAAAAATCCTCAAAGCCTGGTTTTGACACCGTGATCCGTTTCGTGGTTTGCGCGAACAACAAATACAACGCTGAAGTTTATATCAACAATATGATTGGCTCTTTCGCGCAGTTTGCTGATCCGGTAGGCAACGGTTTTCGGCGCCGTCGTTGGCCTTGGACTCTGACCAAAAAACAATCTCTTTCTGATTTCGTCAACCACATCATGCCCCTATTTTTTGGCAAAATGATTCTTAATACTGATGAGCTGGCAACAGTTTTTCATTTTCCCAGCAAAAAGGTCATGACCCCGAACATTATCTGGGCACTAGCCAAAAAATCCGCAGCCCCAACCACCGTTCCTAGCCAAGGTTTGTACCTTGGTAAAAGTGTCTTTCGGGGAGTGGAAACCCCGATCAGAATTACCGAGGATGATCGCCGTCGCCATACTTACATCATCGGGCAAACCGGTACTGGAAAAAGTGAGCTGCTCAAGCACCTGGCTTACCAAGACATTGTTGAAGGCAAAGGGGTGGCTTTTATCGATCCTCATGGGAGCGCAATTGAGGATTTGATCAATATGATTCCAGCTTCTCGAGCCGAAGACGTGATTCTTTTCGACGCGGGCGATACAGAAAGGCCGCTTGGACTCAATATTCTCGAGGGTGAAACTGACGAACAGAAAAACATGGTGGTGAACTCTTTTATTGCCTTGCTCTACAAACTCTATGATCCAAAAAAAGTTGGCATCATGGGACCGAGATTGGAGCGGGCCATTCGCAACGTCATGCTTACGGCTATGGTGGAGAAAGGGAACACTTTGGTAGAAGTTTTGCGCTTGCTCATCGATCCGAAATTTGTTCAGGAGAAACTGCCGCTCATTACCGACCCCTTAGTACGTAGATATTGGACCGATGAGATCGCTCAAACTTCGGACTTTCATAAAAGCGAAACCATGGGTTACTTCGTTTCCAAATTTGACCGTTTCGTCACTGACAAACTGTTGCGCAATATTGTCGGTCAAAGTCAATCGGCTTTTGATTTTCGCAAATTGATGGACGAAGGCAAGATTTTGCTTGTTGACCTCTCCAAAGGAAAAATAGGGGATGAGAATTCCAATTTCTTGGGACTGATCTTAGTTCCAAGAATCCTCATCGCCGCCATGAGCCGGATTGATGTACCTGAGGAGCAACGCCGTGACTTTTATCTCTACGTGGACGAGTTTCAGAACTTTGCTACTCCTGACTTTGCGGTCATTCTTTCGGAAGCGAGAAAGTATCACCTCAACTTGACTGTCGCCAACCAGTTTATTGCTCAAATCGAGCAGGATATCAAAGACGCGGTTTTTGGTAACGTTGGAACTACGATTGCCTTCCGAGTCGGTATTGATGACGCTACTTACCTGGAACATCAGTTTGAACCGGTTTTCAACAAGCAAGATCTGATCAACAACCCGATCGGGCACGCCTACATTCGCCTGCTCGTCAAGGGTCAACCGACGCCACCGTTTTCTTTTTCAACTGATTGGAACCAGATTCAGGGAATTGCCAGAAACAAAGAAACCGGCTCGGCCATTGCTGAGCTCTCTCGACTCAGATTCGGAAAAGATAAAAATATTGTTGAAGCTGAAATAAATCGGCGGGCGGAGCTGGATAAACCAGTCCCCCTACAAAAACCAAATCCAGAGCCGATCACAAAAAATGTTTAGGCAAGTTTTGTTATTATTAAAGTAACTTATGTTAAACCCTGAATCATTCCGACCAGACCTGGCCCCTCAAAGTGGTGAGGGCGGTGCTTCTGGTGGGAAAGAAGTTTCTTTAGATGCGGCAAAGTTTACAGCCTGGAAAGAAAGGTACGAGGGGGGAAAATCCTTCACCAAGAAAGATGTAGCTAGCATGGCTAGTTATGTCTCTCGAAGTGGTGGTACTGGTGAACCCGGAGCACCAAACCCAAACGATTTGGACCCGCGTCGACTCTTTGAAAAAATTGTTGAGAGAACAGAAAAAGAAGAGGGTAGCCCTACAAGAATTTCTTTTAGGGAAGAGGCGGTTGCACAGGATTCAGATGAGACTAGACCAGCTACTGAGGAGGATTTAGAAAGACTAGCCAAAAATGGAATTGGAGGGCTGCGCGAGGAGGAGTCTCCAAGTCCTCTCGACACAAGTCGCCCACCCGTTGAGCTCGAGGATGCTTCCCAAGGTCGAGCTCCAGCAGCAGAAGATGTCGATGAAACTGAAGAAGAGCCACAGGGTGGCGTGGTTAAGCAACCTTCCCAAGGTCGTGGCAGAGCGAGAAGAGCTGATGAGGCTGATCTAGAAGCTGGACAGCCAGGAGGACGAACCCACCGAGCACCGAGAATTCCAGCCCCACCTGAACCACCAGTCGAAGCCAATGCTGGTGCGGTAGGACCACCTCCAATTGACCGCCAACCTCCAGCTCCACCTGCTCCTGAAGATGATGAGCGGAGACAAGAAACTACTGCGACTACACCGCCTGCGCTTCCTAGAGTTGAACAGAGCCAGCCTGATCCGGAAGACCTAGAAAGACACCAACAAGGTCTAAAGACTTACGGAGATTTGAAATTTGGTGCTGAGTTTCAGTCAGTTGATGGTAGAAATTTTAAAGTAATGGAAACAAAGTTTGTTGATGTTAGTAAGGAAGAAGCAGAAAGACTCCATAGTATAGAAGTAGAGAAGGGTTTGAGGGGAGTATGGGAAGAAAAGCCAGGGGTACAAATAGAGCTTGCTTTGGGAGAAGAAGGTGGGAAGCAAAGCCGTCATCGCTACGATGCTAGGGTTGACGGAAATGAGTCGATGAGAGAACTACTAGGTATCAGCGCTCTTGATCATCAGGGAAGAAGAACCGCCGCAGTAGGTGAGCCAAGACAAGAGCAACCACCTGGGCCGCCAGGACCACCGTCCCGAGTGCGGGTTGTCCCGCCTCCCGAGACTCAACCACAGGCCCCTCAACTAGAAGAGCGGCTACCACCTCTCTTGGCGAGATTTGATTATACCCAACTGAGCGAAGTCGAAAAAGCTGACAAAGTCGAAGAATTCCGGCAAAGAATTCAGGCAGTGGAAGAAGAAACCAGAGAACTGCAACCAGGCGATAAAGATGCAATTGTTGACCTGAAGCGAGACTTTCTTCGGGGTGGAGGAGAAATGTTTTGGGCCAGGCCACTAAATCAAGAGGGACATTGGGGGGACACCCCAAATGAGGCAGCACGAGATTTTGTTAGTTACCTTGGACAGGGAGGCATTTTTACTGATGGGGTAAATACCTACCGAGTTAACGAGCTTATTCTTACGGGTAGTGACTTGAGTTCGTTGACTCCGGAGCAATTAGAGGCTCTTCGGGAGGATGTAAATCTTTTCGGTTACCGAGCGGTTTTACATGCGTTTCCGGGTAAGTCTATCAGCGTCCAGTACGCGGTCAGTAATGCAGAAGACCAAGAGCAGGTTTTTCCTCGGAAAGACGTAGTTGGAGCCGTGCGAGGAACATTTTCTAGAACTGCCGCCCAAACAGCTGCGGAAACCGGAGTTGGTGGAGTAGCAGCGGGAACTGGACCGACTGGAACCGAAACTGGTGGAGGAGGAATTCCACCGGAAACTCCACCGACGACAACGGCAGGTGGGCCTGAAGGGGAGCCGCCTTCAGAGCGAACGAAGCAAGCTTATGACGCGCTTCTCAAAGAAGCTCTTGAGGACCTCTCCCGGCGCGGAGTGGGGGCAGGAGCGGAAAGAGAGCCTATCAGCGAAGATTTGTTCAAACGAATTTTGCAAGTACAGAATTTTTATTTAGCCAATCACCGTCCTGAAGTTTTCAAAGATCCGAACTTTAACCCGCTGGAAGACCCGGTCATTCAAGCGATCATGACTTTGCGGCAGCGGGAGAGCTTTGGTTCAGGACAGAACCTGGTGCGAGCGATTTTGATGCTTGAAGGTATGAAGAGTGACGCCATCGGTACCGGAGGAGAGGGAGGAAAAGTCAGCCCAACCCAGCAGGATCGTTTGAACGAGCTCAACAACCTTCAAAAAGAACTGGAGAAGAATTTGCGCGCTGAGCCACGACGGGGCCTCGTCAAGAGCATGGCTGAGTTGATGAGAAGGGCCAACCCACTCAAATGGCGGGAGATTGGAGTCGAAAGAAGATTTCAGAGGGCAGCAGCTTTTGGTTTTGATTACGATCTTTTGCAGGTGCTCGAAAAGGCTGACTATTCCAGAGAGAGAATTGATGACACACTAAAAAGAAACCTGACTAAGTGGGAAGATGAGCTGATTGCTGCTAGAGCAGCCGGTTCCGCTCCACTCCCGGTTGCAGCCGAAACTAACGCACAAAGTTCAGGAACGCAAACTGGGGGAGGGAGCGAAACCACTTCCAGCCCTGAGGCGGCAGCGGCGGCCAAGACTGCCGCAAGTGCTTTTGCTCTTGAGCTGATGAGGACTTGGTTGCGAACCGGCGGAAAAATGTCGCAAAAGGAGATGAATGGTTTGCTGACTAGGGGAGTAGCCATCTTGGCGGGAGCAGCCAACACCAATCCAGCCCTGGCACCACTTTTCCAAGAGCTTTCAGCAGAGTCACAGGAAAAAGGTAGGAGAATTGCTTTCTGGCGCTTTGGCAAAAAAGCAGCGGCGACAACTGGTATACTTATGTTAATTACGGTTGCGGTGATCGGTTTAACCAGCTATGAGGCCTTTCAACAAAAACAATGATCGACAATCTTGAATTTACCAAATTTGTTTTGAAAACGAAAAAAATGACTCCCGAGCAGAAAAATCTCTTTTTGGAGGCGGTTCCGAACATGACTGAGGAAGATAAAACGAACCTGATTCTTTCCTTGGGCTTGCAAAATTTGGCCGCAATTTATGAAGATGTTTCCGATACCGAGGACAAGGCTGCCCTTTCCGGAAAAGACATTGACCAGGAAGTGGATAATTTTCTGCTCAAAAGAGGAGAGAGTATCGACAACGACCAAATTGAGCAGCTGCGTGATCAACTGAAAAGCGCGAGTGACAGAACCCCAAAACCCGAACAAGTTTAAACCTCTTGAACCTCAGTTTAAGTTGACATCCAATCTCATAGTGTGATATATCATGCCTATTCAATTCGGTTGGTAAGCCATGGATAAGGAGAGTGAAACATGGATACTTCCCTAGGCCAAAGAATTCAGGACTTCATCCTGTCTTTGGTGGGAGTTCGGCCTGAACTGGTCAAACACTTGCAGGAGGCCGCGGATGGGGATCAGGGTGAGGTCATGAAGATCTCACGGGCGATTTCCGCCATCGACAATACCTCCGAGCTTCCGCAGCGTTTCGAGGCACTTTCGCCGAAGGTTCGTTTAGCTTTGGAATTCGCGGATGCATCTGCGACAGTTCGAGCAGATCTGGATTCGGCAGACGAATCGGTTCCAGATTCGCGTGGGCGTCCTCAAAAAGCAGCTGCGAAGAAGACCGCCCGCAAGACCGCCAAGAAGACGCCGAAGAAGGCGCGCAAGGCGGCCAAGAAGAAGACTGCGGCGAAGAAGACTGGGACACGCAAGAAGGCAGCGAAGAAAACCGCTGGCAAGCGTGCTGCCGGGGAGACTGCGTCCAAGAAAGCGGCGAGCAAGGGCAAAGTCGACCCCGACACTCGGGTCAAGATCGCGGCGGACTTGAAGAATGGTCACTCGCCGAAAGATATCGCCGCTCGCTATGGGGTCACGGGTCAGGCTGTCGGCAACGTCAAGCGTTTTGGACCCTAGTCGGAATCAGACGGAGAGAAAGAGAGCGATCGCTTTTCAGGACCACAACTCCACTTTGTGGTCCTTCTCCGTTTTTAGATTGAAAGTTACTTAATTTTTTTGACGAGGTTGGCCAGAGTGAGGGTTTCCTGTTTTTGGGTAGAAAAATCTTTGAGAGTAATTTTTTCCTCTTTGATTTCCTCAGGTCCGAGAAAGGCTACAAAAGGAATTTTCTTTTGGTCGGCATATTTGAGTTGTTTATCAAGTTTGGCGTTTGGATCCAGGTAAATTTCCGAATTAATTCCCCGTTTGCGCAGTTCGTTGACCAGTTCCAGTGAATTAACCAAATATTTTGCTTCAAAGATGGTGACGAGAACTTGGGTTGACGAGCCAGCCTTCGGTAGTAAACCGTTCTCTTCGGCAGCCTCAAGCAGGCGATCAAAGCCAAAGGAGAAACCAACCGCCGGTACAGTTTCTTTACCAAAGATACCGATTAGTTTGTCGTAGCGACCACCACCACCGACACTGCCAGAGCCATAACCCTCAATTTCGACTTCAATGATTGCCCCGGTGTAATAGTCGAGTCCGCGGGCCAGAGTCGGGTAAAAAGCAAAATTTTCTTTTGGTAGCCCGCAAGCTTCCAAAAGATCGAAAAGTTCGTTAATTGCCTCAGTAGGTGCGGCCCCCTTGATTTTTTCGAGAGTTTCGAGAGCAGCGCGCTGGTTAAAACCTTGTTTCTTGATTTGTTCAACCACTCCAACCTCACCGATTTTGTCTAGTTTGTCTAGGGCGACAACTATTGCTTTTGGCAAAGAAGTAAAAAGGCTGCGATCGTTGATTTTAAAAGTAAATTTTTCAAAACCAATTGCTTTGAGTACTGAGGCAGCAGCCAAAATCACTTCGGCATCGGCCAGTAGAGAAGTGGTGCCGACAGTGTCGATATCGACTTGGAGAAACTCACGGAAGCGTCCCGCCTGCGTGTTTTCCGCTCGCCAAACGGGTTGGATTTGGTAGCGTTTGAAGGGTTTAGTTAAATTCGGATATTGAGCCATGACTCGGGCGAGGGGAACGGTTTGGTCGTAGCGCAGCGCAACTTCCCGTCCACCGCGATCCTCAAATTCGTAAATGAGTTTTTCTTCTTCGCCGTACTTACCTTTGAGAATTTCAGCGTACTCCAGGGCTGGGGTTTCCAGGGGTTCAAAACCAAATTTAGCAAATTCAGCGACCATTTTTCCCAGCAAAAAAGACCGCTTGCGCGCGGCTTCTGGTAAAAAGTCTCGAAACCCTTTCGGGGTTTGCAAACTTGATTTGTTCATGGTCGCAATTATAGCGCAAGTTAGGGCTATTTGGAAGTTGTTGGTTGGGACAAAGGGGTCGGGGGAGAGGAGCTCACAGTTGTGAAAACTCCTCTCCGGGCCTTGGTTGTTTAGACAGCGATCTCTACTCCTTCCCGTTTGTTCGATCTGTCGCTTTCCCGGATCAATTCGATCAGCTCATCTACCTCCCATCTGCTACCGTAGCGTTGAGAGAGACGGATCATCAGGGTTTTGGCAGTGTTGTCGAGCACTTCTCCGTTCTTTTCCGCTTCTCGTGCTTTCCCGAGCTCTTCAAAGGCAGTGGGTAGAAGCTTCGGGACAAGACCTGCTGGGATACCGCAGCGGTTGTCGATCAGACGAGCATTGAAGGTCAAGTCGCGGTTGACGACACTGGCTAGAAGAAGTTCCCAACTCGAGGTTGTGAACTTGAACGGAGGTTTGTTGCTCGGCTTGGCACCATTGGCCCCGACTAGCAATGGGATCGAGCTGATCGTGGGCGTCTGACCTTTGGGGGTCAGATGGATGATGACCTCAGCGATACTTCCAAAGGTCCCAAGCCATTGGGTCCTAAAGCTATCCAGGAATTGCGAAAATTCCGGAGAAGTGCTCAAGGATGGATCATACAGGGCGTCATTTACCTTCCTCACCACCGAGTTTAGGTACATATTCGCATCGTCCGGCTTGGTGGGCCCACCTACTGCTTGAGACAGTTGGTACGGGTTCAGGTTTTTTCGGGTAAGAAAGGCAAAGCGCGCAATCTTGAGCTCTTCGGCGCTGAAGTTCAGATCAAAGCCTGAGGCCGCGACTTCTTCTTCTTCTTCTTCCTCGTCTGCCTCCCCAGGATCTTTACTCTCAGCAGATAATCGAGCTGCGGCCGCTGCCTGCTCCCTTTCTCTCTCAAAGTCCTCAAACCCAACTGAGTTTGCCCTAACTCTTGGTACTTCCCTGGGATCAGCTGTGCCTCGGGTGAAGCGCGTGGCGAAAGCTTCAAGAGAAGAGAAGCGGACGGTCTCTCCGAATTTCTCGCGGATATCGGAGAAAAGAGTGCGAGTGGCTGCATCAAGTGATTCTTCGAGCGTGCCCCACACATGAACCATTTTCTTGATAGCTTGGTCTCGATTGATCCGGGCTGTACCGCGTGACCAACCGAATTTTTCGTCGATCCCTGACAGAGTAGTAGTGGTTGAGACGAGGAGAACCTCCCGCATTGTCTCAACCTCACGCCCGGTCAGGCTCTTCGAAGAGTCGGTTCGTTGCCTTGACGCAGGTTGTGATCGGGGAGTAGCCGGTGTAGCAAGGGTTCGCCTACTCAGAGGTGGAGACGGTGGTCTCTGAACCGGTTCTTGCGAAACGGAAACAGAAGCGGCCATTTCCTCCGTGTCTTCGTTATCACCCCGAATACCCCCTTCCGAGGGAAAAGGAAGAGCTACTCTGTCCAGAATGTCGGGAAAGGTCTGCCTGAGTTTGGAGATCAGATCCTCTCGGCTGCTTACTCCCAAGACGCGCATGACGTTAAGGATGATGCTCCCAACTGCCAGCACGGATCTACCGGTTTGCTCGGCGATCTCAGCGTTTTCCAAACCCGCAACGATGAGTTGTGCGACTTCCCATTCTTGGGCGGCTAGAGTCTTGCCGTAGAAGACATGAGAGAGCTTGGGTTCGGTCGAAGTAGAGGGCTCAGCTGTTCCTTGAGCGTTCTTCGAACCCTTGGGTCGACCGGCTCGTCTGGCCTGAACGACCGGAAGGGTTGCTTCGGCTTTGGGTTCTGTCGAAGCAGGAGTTGGCGTTTGTTCTGGCTCTGGGTCAGCAGATGGGACTTCCTTCACCGCCGAAGGCTTATCGGCTCGAAGAGCCTTTTTGGCGGGCTGAAGTCTTTGCTGTTCCTGCCTAGGAGCCTTCAAAACCTTGCCTTCTCGGACCAGCGGCCGTAGTCTGTGGTAGAAGAGCAGCTCGGTAGAGAGTTGCGCTCCGGACAGTCCGTCTGGGTTGCGTAGAGCCGTTTCAAGGCTAGCCTGGAAAAGCTCATCAGCTTGGTCAGGGTGTTTGCCGAGCCGCGTCAAGAGACGTTTGCGTTCCCGCAGACGCTCCAGACAAGCCTGATCTGGATTGGCCTTTCTTTTCTCCTGTTTCTCTGCCTCAGAGAGGAAGCTGAGAAGGGCATTTGCAGCAGTTCTGAACTCAATACTGGTCATGGGGTCTCCCTCCCTTTCATTTCCAGAATCCATTCAAAAGGTTAAGGTGCCAAACAAACTAGCCTAGCGGCTAAGCAGGCGAGATTATATTTGCACATCGGGAGGTAAAAATCCAGACGCTTGTTTAGCTCGTGGTTTTTAAAAGGAAGCTCAGCGAGCGGAGGGAGTTGCTGAGGCAGTAGAAATTTTTATTTTTGCCAAAGAGGGGAGTGAATAAATTAAATTGGCAACTAAATTGCCTCCACTCTCAAGAGTTCCGGCAACAACGACAATGTCGCCAACTTTCAGATCCGAGACCAGTAAATCCTTATTTTTCTGCTTGATTTTGGTTTTGGTGGTGAAGAGGGCTGTTGCCAGCTTCTCTTCAGTTTTTCGGATGTGATTGACCACCAGTCCAGAAGCGTTCAGCTCTCTGATAAAACCAAAAACCGCTCTTCGTTGCGGCTCTTTAGAAAGTTTGCCGATCAAAAGAGCAGTTCCGGAAGAGTCTTTTTTCCCGACTCCGTAGACTGCGATTCGGTCACCAATTTTTAGATTGGGGAGTTTAATCTTTGTTTTCTTGCTGCCGAACTGAAAGTATTTGGTGCTTGAGAGAGTCAAGACTGATTTTTTGCTTTTTCCAAAAAGGACAAAGATAGTCGAGCCATCAATTTGGTCAATCAAGCCAACGAAGTGGTCTTTGCCAAAACCAACTCTAGTTTCGGCGTTACCTGCTGATTTGCTCGCGAGGCGTCTTTCAATCTCTTCAAGCCTTGATTTGGCCCGGCTTTCCACTGAGTTGTCCGGGTCCTGTCCAAAAACAACTCCGACCGAAGAAACGGTAAAAAGGACAAGCAAAGTAGTGAAAACTAGTTTAATCATAGATTTTTGATCTCAGGAGAATAAAAAACTTCTCGGGAAAGAGTTTTGGCCTCACCAGTCTTTTGGTCGAAGGCAATGATGTTGATCTGATTTTCGCCTTCGGTGAGAGTATAGGTGAGACTAAACTTTCCGTCCGTGGTTTCGGTACTAGTATCTTGCGCCCCACCGCTGACCACGACAACTGAGTCGCTACCGGTTGAGCCCTCAATGACAACCTCTTTCTCAAAAGTTGAGGAACCGTCAGCGGGGGCATCAGTCAGAATTAGGGAAAAGCTTTTAGCACTGTTTTGAGTTGAAGTGTCCGAACCTTTTGAGAAAAAGCGGAAATAAACAAAGGTGCCAAGGGCCAAAATCACCAAAAAGAAAATTAGAAAAGTGATTAGACTGCGTTTGTTCATAGAATGATTAGAAAAAGAACTTTACGAAATTAGCACCTTTTCAAAAATTTTTCAAGTGGTCCTTAAGGCATTGATCTAAATAAAAAGGAGTGTTAATATCTCTCTACCTTTATGGATATTACTTTTTTAGGACACGCGGCTTTTAGATTGAAAGGAAAAAGCGCTAGCTTGGTGACTGATCCCTTTGACCCAAAAGTGGGCCTGAAATTCCCCAAAGTTGAAGCTGATATCGTCACCGTTTCCCACGAACACTTTGATCACAACGCTTCTGGTCTTGTCGGTGGTGCGCCCTACATAATCAACGGCGCGGGTGAGTACGAGATCAAAGGAGTCAGTGTCGTGGGGGTGGATTCTTTTCATGATGACAAAGAAGGCGCGGAACGTGGCAGAAACACCCTTTACAATATCCAGATGGATGGAGTAAATGTCGCTCATCTCGGAGATTTGGGCCAGGCAAGTTTGAGCAATACTCAAGTGGAAGAGCTGGGAAATGTGGATATTTTGCTTATTCCGGTTGGAGGTTTTTTTACCATTGATGCTTCTAGTGCAGCAAAAATTGCCGCCCAACTCGAGCCAAAAATTGTCATTCCGATGCACTATCAAGAGATCGGTTCGCAAATCAAGGAGCTCGAAGGACCAGAAAAATTCTTCAAAGAAATGGCCAAAGAAAATGTAGAAAAACTCGACAAACTCTCAATTTCCAAAGAAAAATTTCCGGAAGAACTCAAAGTCATTCAGTTAGTTCGGCCGGGAAGCAGTTAAAAGCTTACCAACCAACAACTGCATTACAACTTAGTCAAAACTCATGGTCCAAGGTAGAGCAGGTTTAAAAACAGTCGAAATAAAATCAGTGGCTGGAAAGATTCCTCCCCAGGCCCTTGAAGCTGAGCAGTCAGTACTGGGGGCATTACTTCTTGATAGAGACGCGATTGTCAAAGTGGCGGAGTCTCTCAAACCAGGACACTTTTACAAAGAAACCCACGCTGAGATCTATCGTGCGATTCTGACTCTTTACGAAAAAAGATTGCCCGCTGATCTGGTCACTATCACTGACGAGCTCAAAAGAATTGATAAGTTTGAAATGGTTGGTGGAGCGGGGTATCTTTCTAGTTTGGTGAACCTGGTTCCAACCGCAGCTCACATCGAACACTACGCCAACTTGGTCAAAGACAAAGCGACCAAAAGAGCCCTCATCTCGGCGGCGAATGCCATTTCGGAAGAAGCTTACAACGAAGAAACCGAAGTAAAAGATTTGCTGGACAGCGCTGAATCGACTCTTTTTGGGATTTCTCAAAACAATTTAAAACAGAATTTTTTGGCGATCAAAGACGCACTGGCTGAAAGTTTCGACCGGCTTGACGAGCTCCACAAGCGCGGTTCTGGGATGCGAGGCATTCCTTCTGGTTACACGGAGCTCGACAAAAAGCTTTCCGGTCTGCAGGACTCGACCTTGATTGTTCTCGCGGCTCGACCTTCGATGGGTAAGACTACCTTGGCAATGAATATGATTCAGCACATTGCTACCAAAGAAAAAGTTCCGGTGGGAATTTTCTCTTTGGAAATGGGCAAAGAACAGTTGGTTGATTTGATGCTTGCTTCCCAAGCTGATGTTGACGCTTGGAAAATCACCACGGGAAATTTGGAAGAGAAAGATTTTGAAAAAATTTCCGATGCGATGGGGGAACTAGCTGAAGCACCAATTTATATTGATGATACGCCAGGAGCTTCAATCATGGAAATGCGCACCAAAGCACGAAGACTGCAAATGGAAGCAGGGTTGAAAGTCCTTTTCGTTGACTATCTACAACTGATTCACGGTCGAGATTTGGAAAACCGAGTCCAGGAAGTTTCCGAGATCTCCCAAGCTCTGAAAAACTTAGCGCGCGAACTCAAAATTCCGGTGGTGGCGATCAGTCAGCTTTCACGGGCGGTTGAATCGAGGCAAACTAGAAATCCTCAACTCTCCGATCTACGAGAATCAGGCGCAATTGAGCAAGACGCCGATGTGGTCATGTTTCTTTACCGAGAAGACGTAGATGATACCGAAAACGTTAAACTCAATATTGCCAAACACCGCAACGGTCCTTTGGGTGAGATTGACCTCAAATTCAAAGGTGAGCGCCGACGTTTTTACGCAGTAGAAAAAGCTAGACTTTCTTAAAAAAACAGATCTCATGAGGTATTTTTTCAGGCCGAAAATCTTCATCCCTCTTTTTATCTTGATTCTAACCCTGGGCGTTGCTATTTTTCTCTTTCTTCTCAAAACCAAAGTTGGGGATTTGCGCCCAGCTCTTTTTCCACCGAGCAAAGATCTTGTCTCTGAAATTGAGAAACAAAAAATCGGAGAGAATGTTTCTATACCCTTAAAATTTGATACTAGTTTTAAAATTGGAGTCTTTGCCAAAAAACTTGGGCCAGTGCGGGATTTGCAGTTTTCCCCAGGTGGGACTCTGCTTGCTTCTGTACCCGCTCAGGGGAGGGTTGTTGCTTTGCCTGATGTCGATAATGACGGGAAAGCTGATAAAGTTGTAAACCTGCTCACAGGACTTAACAAACCTCACGGTCTAGCTTTTTACCAGGGGAAGCTTTTTGTTGCTGAACTTACCAAAGTGAGTCGGTATTCTTTTGATGAGAAGAAATTGACCACCTCTTTTGACAAAAAGCTTTTTTCTTATCCCTATCAAGGCGGTCACAGTACGAGAAGTGTTGTTATTGATAAAAATGGCGTGCTTTTCGTGACCGTGGGTTCGAGTTGTAATGTTTGCGTGGAAAGCGAAGAATGGCTGGCCGGGGTAGTGGTTTCTGATACTGAAGGAAGAAAACCAAGACTTTTTGCTAAAGGTCTACGCAACAGTGTCTTTCTCAAAATTAGCCCGGAGACAGGTAAACTTTGGGGAACAGACATGGGTCGAGACCTTCTCGGAGACAATACTCCGAAAGAAGATATCAACATTATTAAAGACGGTGGGGACTATGGCTGGCCCTTTTGCTATGAAAACAAAGTTCACGATGACAAATTTGATCCAGGCAACAACCATAGTTGTGAAAGTACTTCTGCTCCGGTTTGGAGTATGCAGGCTCATTCAGCTCCCTTAGGCTTAAATTTTATTGATTCGCAGCAGTTTCCGGATTCCTGGCAGGGGGACATGCTCGTTGCCTTTCACGGTTCTTGGAACCGCACAGTTCCAACTGGTTATAAGATAGTTAAACTGGATGTAAAAGGTAGTTCGGTCATTTCACAAGAAGATTTCATCACTGGCTTTCTTGCTGGTTCTTCTGCTCTGGGCCGACCAGTTGATTTGGAATTTGATTCCAAAGGCAGTCTCTTTATTTCCGATGACAAAATTGGGGCGATTTACAAGTTAGTAAAAAAATAGTTATTTCGAAAAATACTTAGTAAGTTTAATAACAATTTCAGATACTCCAACCATCAAGATTAGAATTAGAAAAGAACTCAAAAACCAAAAAGGCCAAAAACTTTTTATAAACAAAGTTTTACCCATTATTTGGGTTATGGTCATTGGCTCAAAATTCTGATAGTCATAGTAATTAATGATTGAAGAGAAAAGGAAACCCAGGAAAAGGGAAGCAAGTATATAGACTGCAATTTTTAAGTAAGGAGTTTTCATTTCTTTGGTGGGCAAGGAGGGAGTCGAACCCTCATGAGTTTGAGCTCACAGGTTTTTGAGACCTGCGTGTCTACCATTCCACCACTTGCCCAGTGAAACCCGATTATATAGTTTTGAGCCTGGTTTTGCAATTTAGTCAATTGACACCCTAGCGTTTCTTTGCCATTATAGATGGGCCTATGTTTGACCCAAACGGAGATTCTAGCCCGGCTCCGTCAGTGCCGGGAGCAACTCTTTCACAAAACAATCCAAACCCACCCGAGCCTAGCAGCTCTTTACCGACTAATTTACCTGACTCGACAGCAACCGTTGTCCCACAACAACCTTCTTGGGTAGTTCCTTCTCCGCTTGATGGATCGGGGGTAGAGCCTTTACCAGTTCAGGAAAAGCCGCTGACTGTCTCAGATGCAGCTCAAGTTGCCTCACCAGACAGTTTAGGGGTGGCTATTGATGCGCCACTAACTGGCGAAACACCCGACTCGTCAGTCGAAGAGGAGCGGGTGATTTCTTCACCACCGACACTGGACAAACTGGCCGATACGGCGGTGGAGGTAAGTAAACTTTCGAGTGAAGAAACCCTGAAAAAAGCTTCCTTTGATGTGACTATTCTTTATTTGGATTATCGGCAAAAGCTTGCCTTGAGTGGCGAAGCAAACACGGCGCAGTGGGAGGAGGTAGCCAAAGCCTATCCAGACTTTGCTGGTAAGATTCAGGAACTAGCCGCTACCTTGCGGGAGGTGGAAAAGGTCAAGAAAGAGGCTTATCCGGAAACTGATCAGATCTTGCAGAAAGTGAGTTTTCACAACGTTGAAGATGAGGCTAGTCGAATGCTGCTAACCGATTTTCTCTGGAGGCGAGCGACGAACCAATCAGGAAAGTTTGATAAAGAGATGAGCTTTGCCAAAGAAGCAGTTTCGATTCTGCGAGAGCTTGGAGTTTCAGAAGAAAAACTGCGTAGCAAAGTTGACCTATCACCCGTGCAAATTCTTGAAGAAGTCCTCAAAGGCAAACTCCGCCTGAGCAAAATTCAATAAATTTTAAGCAAAACAAAATGTCTAGGCCCCGGCAGTTTTTGTCAGGGCCTATGGGTAAGTCCAGGAATTGTTCTCACCTTTCTTCTTGTCAGAGGCTGTCAGCTACTGGTTGGTCGGCTACTCAAGCTGAGGGTTAGCCGAACATCCTTCAGGATTTTCCTGGCTGCGGCACCCTCATCAATGTCCACACAGTCGCAGTAGGCAGCAAAGATGGACCGATCAAGGAGCCGCAGGCCTTGTTCATTCAGCTCGTCGAAATGATCTTTGCGCAGTCGCAGGAGACGGCGTAGGCGGTTGAGATAGCCATCGCGAACCTGGCCCCGGCCTGGTGTGTGGGCTATCTCTTCGACCCCCAGCTTCAGTTCCTTGAGATCTTCTCTCGTCCTTGTGGTACTCATGCAAAGGCCTCCTTTCTCAAGTTAATTTTACTCTGCTCGAAGACTAAATTAAACACCTTTAAAATAAAGAATAAAGCTTGCGAAATGCCCTCGGAAATGGTTAAATGGCGACCAATTATGATTAATGTTACTGACTTACGGTCCGGAGCTGCTTTCAAAGACCAGGGTAACCTTTGGGAAGTGCTCGAATACCAACATATTAAAGTCGGTAGGGGAAGTGCGAACATCAAGGTCAAAGTGCGCAATCTTCGTAGCGGGACAATTACTGAAAAAAGCTTCATGTCTGGGGCTAGGGTTGATCCAGCTGAGGTTGAAAAGAAAGAAGCTCAGTTTCTTTATCTTGATGGAAGTTTGGCTTACTTTATGGACCCGAAAAGCTACGAGCAGTTTTCTTTACCGCTATCAGCTTTGGTTGGTCAAGAAAAATATCTCCAGGAAGGGGGAAATTACAACCTAGTCTGCGTAGATGAGGAAATTTTGAGTGTTGAGATGCCCCGAACAGTAGAGTTGAAAGTAGAAGATACTGGACCGGGAATCAAAGGCGACAGCGTTTCGAGTGCCTACAAGGCAGCTACTCTTGAAAACGGAATGACGGTGCAGGTGCCTCTTTTTATCAAAGAAGGAGAGAAAATTCGTCTTGATACGCGTAGTGGTGACTACCTAGAGAGAGCAAAATAGCTAAACTTTTACCAAAAGGAAAATTGCCAGCCCGACCGCGACTGCGGCAGTCACAAAACCGCTCGCCGGAGGTACGTTGCTTTGAATCCCACGGTGGAAGTTGTTCAGCTTTTTGTACCAAGCCCACTTGTTCCAAGGGAGAAACTCAAAACCTCGAAAGCTAGCCAGCATAAAATCAGGAGCTGTACCAAGAAAACCACCAAACATTATTAACGGAAGCTGGGGATTACTTCTGGCAAACCACCAAATTAAAAACAAACCAAAAAGATAATCGAGCCCGACCCAAAAATAAAACTTTTTCCCAAAGGGTGGGTGAGGCGAGCCGTCCCAATGAGGAGTTGCGTCCAGAACGAAATGAGAAGCAAAGGCGGCCGGCAAAGAAATTGCCGGATTGGGTATGGCTTTGACAAGAGCGGCACCGATAAGTAAATGGGGAGTCGAAAGCATAAGAGTTAGTCTTTCGCTAGACTAACAACTAAAAATTCTAGGCCAAGAAAACGTTTTTGTCAAACAAATGACTTCTAAGCAAACCTATTGCCAAAGACAACCAAGTTTAGTATAACTGTTCCACTTAATTTTTTTATCTATGGCGGATTTAATTAGCTTATTGACCAACATAACCGTTTTGGTGATTTTGGTCTCCTACATCTTTCTTATTTGGCTGGGACTGATTGTTTGGACCTGGGTTGATATCAGCCGGAGAAGTGACAATTGGTTTTACCGGCTTGCAATGTTGCTTTTGGTTGCTCTGGGAGCCTTTGTGGGCTTTGCTTTTTATCTGATGATTCGACCGAGTCTGACCAAAAAAGAATCTGAAACCCAGGAGCTAGAGGAACAGTTTCTTCTTGCTAGTTCCTTAGCTTGCCCGAAGTGTGGGCAGATTACTCCTGAGAACTTCCTCTTTTGTATTCGTTGCGCGACCAGTTTAAAGAATAAATGTAAAAACTGTGGTTTTTTGGTTCATGCCAGTTGGTCAGCTTGTCCTAACTGTGGCAATCTTCAAGCTGAAGTACCCTTGTTAAATGTGATTGAGGCCCAGACTAAATCAGTCGAAACTAAACCCCTACACCTAGGAGTAGATTTTTCTGGGGTTTTTCAAGTGATCAAAAATATGCGTTCAATTGCTCCTGAGCTCAGAAAGGAAAGCAATGGTGAGACCCGCAAGCAAGTTAGAAAAGCCAAAAGAGCAAGATCCAAGCCGAGAGCAAAAAAGGCTGAAGTGGCTGCAAAGTAAACTAGATAAAACTTCTCTCGACGGCTTTTTAGTTTCAAAAACTGAGAACAAAACCTATTTAACTGGTTGGGAAGCGGACCCGGAAAGTGGTTATCTTTTAATCACACCCGGCCAAGCCTTTCTTTTTACCGACTCGCGTTACACTGAACAAGCAATTCAGCTGGTAGACGGTTTTGAGGTAGTTGAGGTTCCCGGGAATTTTTCCTCTTTTGCAGTCGAGTTTATCAGCAAAAAGAAGCTAAAAAGAATCGCATTTGAAAGCCACAATCTTTCCGTTTTTGACTTTAAACGCTTTAAGAAACTTTTCCCCTCAAAATTGATCCCTCTTGCCCACTTGCTTGAAGAAAGACGAGCGACCAAAGACCAAGATGAAATTGAGGCGATCAGGGCAGCAGTTCGGCTGGACCAAAGTGCTTTTGAATACATTTTGAACTTCGTTAAAACCGGTCAGACAGAAGCAGAGGTAGCTTGGGAGTTGGAAAGAAAATTAAAAGAGCTTGGGGCGCAGAGAATGGGTTGGCAACCTTTTATTGTGGCTTCTGGAGCAAACTCTTCTATTCCGCATTACGGAAATAGCTCAAAGGTAAAAATCAAAAAGGGAGACCTTTTGCAGCTAGACTTCGCTAGTGTAGTTGAAGGTTATCATTCAGACACTTCTCGGGTTATTTTTATTGGAAAACCAGACGAAGAAAAAATCAAAATTTACAACTGGGTCAGAGAGGCCCAAGAACTAGGGGAGAGCTTGGTTCGACCAGGTAAAAGTGGAGAAGAGATTGACACAGCGGTACGAAATTTTCTTAAAGAAAAAACCCCAAACTACTTCCAGCATGGTTTGGGTCATGGTGTTGGTTTGGAGATTCACGAGCTACCGAAGCTGAGCTTGGCAGGGAAGAAAAAACTCGAAATTGGAAATTGTTTTACGGTCGAGCCGGGGATTTATCGTCCTGGTTGGGGTGGGGTTCGGCTAGAAGATATTGTTGTTTTAGGAAAAAACGGGGCCGAGATTCTCACCAAAACTACCAAAGAGATCAAAGACGTAACTATTTAAGGCCAATCACTCTTTGACTGAACTCAAACTTGTGTTAAAATTGCCAGCAATGCAAGTAAGAGTCTCGAATCAAAATTTAAAAAACATTGAAGCTGACGCTCTCTATTTGGCGGTTTTCGAAGACAAAAGCCTTTCTGAAAAGATGGTCCAGCTAGACAAGCAACTAAATTCTGCTCTCAGTGATTTTCTCAAACTCAAAGAATTCAAAGGGAAACTTTACGAAACTGCAGTTCTTTATCCCCAAGGTTTGAATTTCCAAAGACTCATATTAGTTGGGATGGGCAAAGAAGAGGATTTTGAAGCTCCACGAATGACCAAGAATGTGGCTGGTGCTGCGGCTAAACGGGCAATCAAGTTGGGGGTGAAGAAGCTAGCGACACTGTTGAACCACCCTGAAGAAACGGCTGGTGTCGTCGAAGGAGTCGGGCTTGCCAGTTTTGATGCCGGGATGCACAAAACCAAAAAAGAGAAACTGGAAATTCAAGAACTTATTCTTGTCGGTGCAGATGAAAAAGTCGTTGGAGAGGCTCAAGCAGCGGCCGAAACAATTAACTGGGTTCGCCACCTTATTGCCGAGCCAGCCAACCTGATGACTCCGGCTCGTGTGGTTGAAGAAGCAAAAAAGATCGCCAAAACCTACAAACTAGGGATTGAAATTATCGACGAGAAAGAAGCAAAAAAGAGAAAGATGGGAGCCTTTCTTGCGATTGCGCAAGGGAGTGATGAATCATCCTATATGATCGTTCTGCACTACAAAGCGCCAAAACCAGGTAAGACTGTCCTTGGCATTGTCGGAAAAGGTATTACTTTTGATAGCGGTGGCATTTCGATCAAACCTTCAGCCAAAATGGCGGACATGAAGATGGATATGTCTGGGGCAGCCGCTATGCTCGGAATCATGAAATTGGTGGGGGAGTTTAAACCCAATCTTGATATCATCGGCATTGCCCCGGTGACTGAGAACATGCCGAGTGGAAAAGCGGCCAAACCGGGAGATGTCTTTAAATCTTTGTCCGGTCGGACGATTGAGATCCTCAACACTGACGCTGAGGGTAGGGTAGTGATGAGCGATGCTTTTACTTACGTTCAAAAACTGGGGGCGAAGAAGATTTTTGAACTCTCGACCCTGACCGGAGCAGTGAACGTTGCTTTGGGTCCGGAAGCTACGGCTATTATCGGGTCTTCGCAAGAATGGGTTGATACAGTTATTTCTGCTGGAAAGAGGGCGGGGGAGAGAATTTGGCAGCTGCCGATTTACTCCGAGCACAAAGAAATGTTGAAAAGTGATATTGCTGATCTTGCCAATATACCTCCAACCCGGGCAGCCGATGTCATTGCAGGAGGAGTTTTCCTCGGAGAGTTTGTTGAAAAGGAAAATGATTGGGCGCATTTGGATATTGGAGCAACTGCCTGGTTGGAAGGGGACAAACCGTATTTGACTAAGGGCCCGACTGGAGTAGGGATTGAAACTGCGCTTGCTTTGATAAAGGCTTTGGAAGGAAATTAAGGTTAAAAGTTTTTGTGGGGGGAACAGATTAAAAGATTCTTTCCGAGTATTGTCACGAATATAGATTTTCTCAAGCTCTGGTTGGCGCAGATTACTTCGCAAATAGGTTTGAACGCGCTCTATTTTATTTTAGCTCTCAAAGTTTATGAGCAAACTCAGGGCTCTAATACCGCGGTTAGTTTGTTGATTTTAGCTTTTACCGTTCCTTCCGTGTTCTTTGGTTATTTGGCCGGAGTCTTGGTTGACCATCAAGATTTAAAAAAAGTTTTGATTTATACCAATCTTTTCCGTGCTTTGGTCGTCTTCGGTCTTTTGTTTGTTTACACCAATATTTTTTTCATCTACGGCCTAGTCTTACTTTTGGCTTTGGTGACTCTTTTCTTTTTGCCAGCTGAGGGATCTGCTTTGCCGGCCTTGGTAAAAGAAAAAAAGGATCTGATTTCAGCAAATTCTCTTTTTACACTCACTCTTCAAGGAGCGCTCATAATTGGCTTTGTTGCCGCCGGCCCTTTACTTTCTTTACTTGGAGAGACAACTACTTTGATCGTTCTGGTCGCTTTCTTTTTGATTGCACTGGCCTGTGTTTGGTTTTTGCCTGATTCAATCAGATCGATTGAAGAAAAAGAGGGAGTGAGTTCGTGGCGCAGTTTTCTTGATGGTATCATCTTCTTTTTCAAGACTCGTTCCGTCCGAGACGCTATTTTTTTCTTGACCAGTACACAGGCGATTACTTTGGTTTTGGCAACAATCGCTCCGGGCTTTGTTGATCGAGTTTTGGATTTGGATGTTCGCTTGACTAGTCTAGTTTTGGTAGCACCGGCGGCAGTGGGAATGATTGTCGGGTCGGTTTTTTTGAGTCATCGTGCCGGCAAACACAAAGAGGCAGTTTTGGTGACTTGGGGACTATTCGTGGCTGGTATTTCCTTTTCGGCTCTGTCTGTGCTGGAAAGAGTAAAGCTGAGCAATTTCATTTTTCTCTTGGCAATTTTGTTCATTGTTTTGCTTGGTGTGGCGGCGTCTTTGATCACTATACCAGCAACAACTGAGCTTCAACACGACACTCCTGAGCGGTTTCGGGGGCGAGCCTATGGGATACTAGGAACGTTTGTTAGTGGGGTCTCGGCCCTGCCGGTGATTTTGGCTGGAGCGATTGGGGACACTTTTGGTGTGCGCTCGGTGATGATTGCTATGGCTATCGTCACCATCGCGGCTGGTGTTTACCGTTTGCGGGGAAAAAGTTATACTGAAGGTTAGTAAAAATGTTACCAATACTTTTTAAGCTCGGACCGTTTTCAATTTACTCTTACGGATTTTTTTTGACACTAGCTTATTTGGCCGGGACTTTCTTTTTCTGGCGAGAAGGAAAAAAAAGGGGCTTTAGCGAGGAGAAACTTCTGGATCTTTCGGTCCTGGCCCTTTTGGCTGCTCTCGTTGGAGGGAGGATTCTTTACGTTTTAATAAACTGGAATCTTTTCTCTTTAGATCCAAAATCAAGCCTTTTTCTTTGGCAAGGAGGCTTTGCCTATTTTGGGTCTTTGTTCGCGGCTGTGGTTGTGGTTTGGTATTTTGTGCGAGCCTGGAAGTGGCCTTTTTTTCAGATCGCTGATCTGGGAGCAATTGCCGCGGCTCTGAGTTTTACAATTGGTAAGTTCGGGACCTTTCTGGCGGGAACTGATTATGGTAGCCAAACCAATTTACCTTGGGGTGTAGTCTTTCCAAACTTAGTTGGTTCGCGCCACCCGGTCCAACTTTACGAAGCTTTTGTGAGTTTGCTTATTCTCTTTTTTCTGATTCGTCTTTACTTCAAAAATATTGAAAAAAGCGGGAGCATGCGTTCGGGAGTGGTCTTTTTTGACTACTTAATACTTTCCGGGGTCGCTCGGCTCGTTTTGGAGTTTTTCAGAGCTGACTCAGACTTTGTTGCCGGAGTTGCTTTAGCACAAATTCTTAGTTTAATCGTTGCAACAGTAGGAGCAGTTTGCTTATACTATTTCGGGTTGCGCAATCTGCGGACCGATCTAAGGGTCGTCCTGAAAAGATTGAGCAACCTTGATTTTAAATTAAGAGGAGTTCTAACAAGGAGGTAGTGTGCAAATTCCGGTCCAGAAGAGCAAGCTAGAGAGTGGAAAAGCCAAACTGCTAAAACAACTTGATCACTACAAAAAGGAAGACCCATATCTGATTCCCGATCGGCAAAGCTCGAACACTGTCGATGATGATATAACTGAGATAGAGGGTCACGACCGTATCACGGCGACGAGAATTGCTTTGGAAACAGATCTGAAGGCAGTTGAAGAAGCTTTGGGACGTATTAAAGACGGTACTTACGGAAATTGTCAGAATTGCGGGAAAAAGATCGAAGAGAATAGATTGAGTATTATGACCACCGCAAAATTTTGCTTGGATTGTCAGGAAAAGCGCAAGTAGGTCGTTAGATAAACTTGTTGGTTTCCGCAGAGTTTGTGGTAAAATTCCTTATGAGGAGGATTTAAATGGCACAGAAGATATTGGTAGTTGAAGACGATCAATTTTTGAGAGAACTCTACGACGAACTTCTTTCAGGAGAGGGTTATGAGGTAAGTGTGGCCGCCGACGGTCAAGAAGGTTTTGATAAAGTTTCCGCTGGTGGTTTTGACCTAGTTTTACTTGATATTATGCTGCCAAAAATTGATGGTCTGGAAGTACTACGCAAACTAAAAGAAACTCCTCCAAAACAAGCAAACGGTCCCACGGTTTTGCTGACCAATTTGGGTCAAGACTCGATCATCAAAGAAGGTTTTTCTTTGGGTGCGGCGGGTTATCTAATAAAATCAGCTATGAACCCAGACCAAGTTCTCAATGAGGTAAAAGTATTTTTAAGTAAGAGTAACATCAGCCACAAATGATACTTTTTCAGGTCTTTTTAATGTCTACCATTCTGTCAGCCAAAGAATAAGAAGATGCAGATTTTTAAAGTTCGAGTTAAGCCTGTCGAAGACAGACTAGACCGTTTTTTGGCTTCGCAAACGAAAAACCTCTCCCGTTCCAAAATCCAAAAGCTGATCGTTGAGGGAAAAATCTTGGTGAACAAAAAAGGGGTCGGCCAAAACTACAAGATTCATTCAGGAGATACCATTACCCTGAATTTACCTCCCCCAAAAGACACTGAGATTAAAGCTGAAGATATGCCCGTAAAAGTTCTCTATGAGGATTCAGATTTGCTAGTTATCGAAAAAGAATCTGGAGTTGTTGTCCATCCAACTTCTGATCACACTTCCGGAACTATTGTAAACTGGCTTCTTTTTCACACAAAAAATTTGGCTGTGGCCGAGGAGGGGATTCGTCCTGGTGTTGTCCACCGCCTGGACAAAGGTACCTCAGGGCTACTTATTCTTGGCAAAAATTCACAAACAACGCAGGAGCTTAAAAAACAGTTTGCGGCGAGACAAGTGACCAAAAAGTACACCGCCTTGGTGATCGGAGAAATGGCTAAACCTTTTGGTAGTATCAAAACTAATATTGGTCGCCATCCGCGCTCTTTCCAGAAATTTGCTGTTCTGGAAGCGGGAAAAGAAGCTGAAACAGACTACCGTGTTGTGAAACAATTTCAAGGCTTTACCCTTGTCTCTGTTTTTCCCAAGACTGGTCGCACCCATCAAATCCGTGTTCATCTTTCTTCAATTGGCTTTCCGATCGTCGGGGACAAGCTATATGGGGCGCCGGCGGACTTGGGGAGACTATTTTTACACGCCAGTGAAATTGAATTTAGCCACCCAAGGACCGGAAAAATCTTGAAATTCTTTTCCGAACTGCCAGACGCTTTGCAAGCTTATTTAGATGGGTTATCATTAAAGAAAGACTAAATGGAAACTTCCTCTGCCTTTTTCTTGATCGGGATCATTATTGCTTTAGCTGCCTTTCTCGGGGCCTGGGCTAGTTTCCTCAAACAGCCAATCTTTATTGCCTATATAGTGGCTGGTTTGATTGCGGGGCGTCTTATTTTTGGCAGTGCGCAAAATGTCGAGATCTTCAACCTTTTACGTGATTTAGGCTTGTCCTTTGTTCTTTTTCTGGTTGGTTTGGATATACGGACCAAAGAGTTGCGACGTTTTGGCTTTCCGGCCTTTAAAGCTGGTCTTGGTCAAGTCTTGGTCACCGCGGTTGGGGGTTTTCTCGTTGCTAATCTTCTTGGGTTTGGCGGAACTTCTGCTCTTTATATTGGAATAGCCCTCGCTTTTTCAAGTACGATTGTGACGGTAAAACTTTTGCTTGAGAAAAGGGATTTTGACTCTCTCTACGGCGGTTTGACCGTGACAATGCTTTTGCTGCAGGACTTACTCGCCATTTTCACCCTTATTTTTATTTCAAGTTTTTCGGCTGGAAGCTCTTCTTTTCTTGATATTTTCATCACTGCCACGGTTGGGGCAATCTTTTTGGGAGTTGGGTATTTTCTCAACCAAAATATTTTGCCCTATATTTTCGAAAGAATTGCTTATCACAGTGAGCTGCTCTTTATTGGTGCCTTGGCTTGGCTTTTCATCGTCGCTGCCGCAGCCTCCTTCGCTGGGTTTTCTATTGAAATTGGGGCTTTCTTGGCCGGAGTTGGTTTGGCGAATTTGCCGCAAGAGCATCAAATCGCGGCTCGGGTACGACCTTTGCGTGATTTTTTCATTCTAATCTTCTTTATTTTGATAGGGGCTAGGCTTGCTCTAGTTGATATAGGTTCAATAATTTTTCCCGCGGTGGTACTTTCACTTTTGGTTCTTCTGCTTAAACCTCTCTCAACAATGTTTTTTCTATCTCGTCAAGGTTTTCAGGCTAGAACTAGCTTTTTGAGTGGTATTTCGATTGCTCAGGTCAGTGAATTTTCTCTAGTGATTCTTTATTTAGGACAGAAGGTCGGTCAAATTTCGCAGGAAGTGGTTGGAGTCGTGACACTTTCCGCGCTGATCACGATTGCCGTGAGTTCGTATTTAGTCAAAAATTCCAATCGGGTCTATCGCCTTCTGATGAAGTATTTGACCTTTTTTGAACCCAAACACAGGCTTGTAGAGCCTAGAAAGAGTAGTGAGTTACGGGAGCATTTTGTTTTGGTTGGTTTAGGACGGCTGGGGTGGGATATTTTGAAGACTTTGAAAAAACACGGGGAAAAAGTTTTGGTAGTTGATTTTAATCCAGCGGTGATTGAGAAACTCGATGAAGAAGGAACTGACTGTCTTTTCGGGGATATAACCGATCCGGAAATTCAAAAGGGCGCCAATATCAGTTCGGCCAAGATGGTAATTTCTACTGTCTTCGATCCAGAGGACACAGAGGAACTTCTTGATCTAGTGAGCAAACTGGAAATAAAAGTTCCGGTAGTAGTCACGGCAGCTACGGAGATCAAAGGTATTGATTTTTACAAGTCCGGTGCTTCCTACGTTATCGTTCCTAGAGTCATCTCAAGTAAGGTCGTTTCAAGTTTACTTTCCGGAGAAAACTTGAAGGAAATTGTTTCTGGTGAAGCTAGGATTGAGCAAATTGAGTTGCTTTCTGATCGTATCAAGGATCGTACTGGTTAAAAAGTTTACTGCTCTTTTTTGATAAGGCTTTGGTATTCGAATTTTAGAATCGAGTTGATTTTGTTCACGTCTAGATTTTTTGGATAAGTTTCGTAGCGGAACTTGTTTTGTTCCCAGTTTACTTTTTCAGCTCTCGAGCTAGAAATCTCTAAAGTCATTGCTGGAGTAGTGGATTGGCCTTGAGAATCAATGATACCAGTAGCGTAGAGGATTAAAGTCAGCTTTTCTACTTCTTTGATATTGAAAACCCTACCGGCGAAATCTGCAAAATTTTGATAGCCAGTCTTTAAAATGGTCAACTTGTCAGTTTCGTTGATAGTGTAGCGAAAGGTGGCTGTTCCATCAATCAAGGTGATTTCTTTGAGGAAGTCAGGGGCACCAACGATTTCATTGTAAGCTTTGTTTAGTTGAGCTTGAGGGGTTTTTTCTCGTTGAGCAGCCTCAGAAGCTTCTTTTTGCCTTTGTTTTTCCAACTCAATATTTTGTTCAGGGTTGGTATCAGGAAGAGTGTCAGGTGGAGGTTTTAAGAGTAGAGAAAGCAAAGACCAAATGAGAATTACCACCAAAATGAGGATAAAAAATAGCAAAGAAGCGGCGAGACCGATCTTTAATGTGTCCGGCTTGGAAATTGGCTGTTTGGTGGCAGGGTCGACTTTAGCCTTATAAAAGTATTTTTTTAACAAGATCGACCAAGTACTAGGCATTGCTTCTATGTTAAGTTCTTCTGCCTTTGGCTGTCAAGCAAACCTGTGCTAAACTAAAAGCCTTAAAGGAAAGAAGTGGAAAACTCTCCCAGCGAAAAAAATTTAAAATCAGTAAACCCGGTTAGAAATAGGAAAAAAATCTATTGGCGGGTCTTTCTTTTTATTATCCTGATCTTTTTCTTGGCCAATCTGGTTCTGCAGGTACTGCGTTTGGTTGGGGCGATCCAGAAGCCCTTTCCCTCTTTGGCAGGTGCTTTTGCCAGTGAAAAAAGACTCGATCTAAAACAGAAATCGAATCTTTTGCTTCTGAGGTATTCTGCGGAGAAGACCCTACAAGAAAGCTGGGTATTAAGCTACGAGAACTCCTCAAGGCAGCTCCACTTCTTCAAACTTCCTCACCAAGCTTCTTTAGCAAATGAGGAAAAGAGTTTGAGTGAGGTTTTTTCCGCAAGTTTCGACCAAAACTTCTGGCTCAGCGCCAACCTGATTGGTGCACCGCTCGATGGTTATCTGGCCTTTCGAGATCTTGAAGCGTTCTCAAAAGAGGCCTTCTTAGAATCGAGAAGGGAACTTTTCTCTTTATCCTTCTTTTTCAATTTTTTTGGACAAAAGGCTTGGCTTGATCAGCACCTTGCGACGAACCTGTCTAGCAGCCAACTGATCGGTGTCGCTCGAATTTTTAAAGCAGTCAGTCTGGACAAAATAGATTTTACTGATTTGTCCGGTTTCGCCGAAAAAGGAGTTGTCGAAGCAGAGAAGATTGATCGGGAAATCGGCTCTTTATTGATTGATCCGGACATCGCAGAGGAAAATTCCTTAGTAAAGATTGTCAACGGTAGTGGGGTTGCTGGGTTAGGCAGCAACTTAAAACGGATTGTAACTAATTTGGGTGGAAGATCTTTGACAGTTGAGTCCGGTAATGAAAAAATGACAAAAGTTTTGGCGGTTGATGAAGACAGCAAGCTAGCCAGAAGAATAGCGGGATTTTTGGGAGTTGGGGTAAGCAAAACAAACCAAACCTCTGAAGCCGAGGTGGAGATATTTCTAGGTTCAGATTTGGCTGAAAGACTAAGCCTAGCTAGCCTCAAGAAGTAAAACAGAAATATTGACTTTTTGAGCTCTTTGTGGTAGTATATTAAACGATCTCTCTCCTTTCTTCCGAGGAGGGGCCAAAATAGCCTCTCCTAATTTGAGAAAACCCCTTCGGGGGTTTTCTCGTTTTTAGAGGCAAAAAACTCGAAATTTTTCTGAAGCTGAGACAAAGACTTTCAAGATTGACTCCGAACGTGATTTAGGTTAAAATCCTTCTCATGAGGAGAAAAATAAAAAGGGAGGGTCGCCTGTCAGCTTGGCAGGGAAAGAGACAATAAAATGGCTCCATTGTACTTTCTTGCGATCATAGTGATTTTGGCGATTTGTTTCTTCTTTGCTTGGAGAGCGGCGCGCAGAATTGAGATTGGTGACCGCAAGTCGCAAATACAACAAGGTATTCTACTTTCAATCCAACTCCCAAAAGAAAACGAAAAACTTCCGGTGGCGGCCGAACAGATGTTCGCGTCTCTTCATGGTTTGTTACGGTTTACCCCGGATGCCCAAGAGCATATTTCTTTGGAAATGGCTTCGTCGGTGGATGGTTTACGATTTTATGTCTATACTCCAACTGAGTTTAAAAGTTTTGTTGAGAGTCAAATTTACGCTCAATACCCAACTGCTGAAATTCGCGAGGCTGTCGACTACACCAAAAGTATCGGGGACAACTCCCACGTGGCGGCTTCTGAGATAACTTTAAGCAAAGACTTCATTTTTCCCATTAAAACTTTCCGAGATTTTGAAGTTGATCCGCTCGCAGCGATTACAAGTGCCCTTTCTTCCTTGGGAAATAGTGAGCAACTTTGGTTACAAATACTAGTTCGTCCTGTTGATGACTTTTGGCAGGACCGCGGCCATGAATACGTAAAACTAGTTAGAGAAGGAACTCACCCGGTTAGTATCAACCCACAAGACATAATTATTGATGTTGGAAAACAAATAGTTTCTGTTGGAGCGAATATTTTCCCTTATATCGCCAAAGGCCCAACTCCAGTCGACCCTCATCCCGGGCCGGTCCGGACACCACCGCCTCCAAGGCTCTCCGCCGGCCAAGAACTCGAGCTCAAAATGATTGAAAACAAACTTTCTAAGATAGGTTTTGAGACCAAAATACGAGCTGTGGCTGTAGCGCAAAGTGAAGATTCCGCCCGCCAAAAACTAGGAGGAATACTTGGCGCCTTTAAGCAGTTTACGACGGCAAATTTGAACGGGTTTATAGCTGACTCAGATTCTCCTTCCTCCTCTGCTGTTGTCACCAGTTTTCAACAGCGCTCTTTCCCAGAGAAAGAGAGTGGAGACTTTATTCTTGACATTGAGGAGTTGGCCTCTATTTTCCACTTACCGAACTTGTCAGTTGAAACCCCGACTATTTCTTGGACCCGAGCCAAGAAGGGGGAGCCACCACTCAACCTCCCAACAGAAAACGCTACTCTCTTGGGAGAGACTATGTACCGCGACTTAAGTACTAGATTTGGAATCAAAAAAGCAGATCGTCGCAAACACATGTACTTAATCGGAAAAACTGGAGTAGGGAAGTCCACCCTGATCAAAAATATGATCATTCAGGATATGCGTAATGGTGAAGGTGTTGCAGTCTTGGATCCTCACGGGCAACTTATAGAGGAACTTTTGGAATTTGTACCGGAAAATCGAATTGATGACGTCGTTATTTTCAACCCAGCCGATGCAGATTATCCGGTCTCTCTCAACATGTTGGAGATGGTGGATCCAAGACAACGAACCTTAATGGCCGACTCCTTGGTTGATGTCTTTAAAAAATACTTTGCGAACTCTTGGGGACCGCGACTTGAGTATATTTTAAAAAACTGTATTTTGACCCTTCTTGAGGTTCCGAATACTTCTTTGCTTTCAATTACTCGGCTTTTGACCGATAAAGACTATCGGAAATTTATCGTTGATAAAATTAATGATCCGCAGATGAAAGCTTTTTGGAGGGACGAGTACGCTCGGATGGAGCAAAACGAAAGATTAATTACTGAGGCTATCAGTCCGATTCAAAATAAAGTAGGGCAGTTTTTAAATTCAGAGTTAATCCGCAACATTGTGGGACAAGCCAAGAGTACAATTAAAGTCGACGATATCATTAACAGACGCAAGCTGTTTTTTGTAAACCTAGCCTCGGGTCGTATTGGAGCCAACAACACGTCTTTGTTGGGAGCGATGATTGTTTCCCAGCTTCAATTTGCAGCCATGCGACGGGTTGATATTCCAGAACAGCAACGAGTCGATTTCTTTCTTTATGCCGACGAGTTTCAGAGCTTTGCGACTGAGAGTTTTGCCGTTATTCTTTCTGAAGCACGTAAATACCGCCTAGATTTGACTATTACCCATCAATATATTGAACAAATGCCTGAAGAAGTGCGCGACGCCATTTTTGGTAACGTTGGTACCTTGATTTGTTTTGGGGTAGGAAATCAAGACGCTCATTTCCTTGAGAGAGAGTTTTCTCCAGTTTTTTTGGAAAACGACTTTATCAACTTGGGTCGTTTTGAAATGTATTTAAAACTTCAGATTGATGATTTTTCCTCAACACCGTTTTCGGCCCGCTCTCTGGCTCCTTATACTGATGCAACCAACCTTCACGAGCGAGCGGTTCAGATTTCCAGAATGAACTATTCCAGACCAGTTGAGAGGGTAGAGAAGATGATTAAAAAATGGACTGAAACCAAGTTTCGTCTTGGCCAGCCGCCACTTCTTCCGGCCTGGGCAGTTGAGGAGGAAAAGCAAGCTCTTATTTCCGGACGGGAAATAGACTCTCCGGTTGAAGGAGAAGTTATCCCAACCCTAGAAACTACCACTCCTCCAACGGAACAATCTTTATCGATCCCGGTTCCTTTGCAAGAACAGCAGGTTAGACTAGAGACGATTCCTGAAACGGGGCCGCTGGGCGTTCCTGAAGTTTCTCAGACACCAGTTTCTGAACCAGCGGTGAGTCCACCACTGCCCGTAAGCGAACTAGCTGATTCGGACCAAGAAGAAAAAGTCGAAAAGGCTCCGTCCGTGGGGGCCCAAGTCTCTCAAACCAACTTAGAACCTCAGCTCCCAGCGCCTGCAGATCTAGCACCGCCTGTTTTTTCGCGGGAAAATACTGGCCTTGGTTTAGGACAGAGCGTTGGTTCAAGTGGTGAAGTGGAAATCTTTCGTTTTCCTATCCAACAACCAAGCCAAAAAGAATCAGAGTCAGGCGAAATTTTGATGCCGAGAAGATAACTTTAATAAAATACAAAGCGCCAAACTATAAGGAGGTAAAATGGCCAAAAACAACAATAAATTTGATTTGATCAGACAAGCCTTGGGGTCAGCCGAGTCCAGTATCAAGCTAGCCAAGCAGCTCTTGGAGGAACTGGAAAGCCCTTCCGCTGGTAGCCACCACCAAAAGACAAACCCTAGCAAAGAATTGCCGGGTGTAGTTGGTATTTTTGATGGCGAAAAGATGGTCGCTGAGAGTGGGGAAAGCTTTCCCGTGGCAGAAAACTATGCCTCCAAAAGTTTATTGGTTGCTGGGGACACTCTAAAATTGGTGGAGGAGGGGGGAGAAAAGAGGTTTAAACAAATTGAACACGTAAAAAGACACAAATCAGTTGGTATTCTTACCAAAAAGGATGGAAAATGGAGGGTCGTCACTTCAGAAGGATCCTACAAAGTTTTGCCCGCAGCGGTGACTCATTTTGACGGTGAGGTTGGGGACGAAGTCAGTTTACATTTACCAGCAACCAACCTCTCGACCTCCTTTGGTGCGATAGAATCGATAAGTAAAAAATCCACGAGCGTTTCTGAAGCCCCTCCCGTACCAGAAGACATTGTTTCACAGCAGAGTAAGCAAAAGGTTCATAATGAGCCAAGGAAAAAGCCAGGCAAGCCAAAACCGTCTGGTACCAAAAAAGAAATTGCCAAGGAGACAAGCAAAAAAGAAGCTCCCAAAAAAGAAATAGAGTACAAAGAGGTTGAAATAGCTCAGGCAACAGTACCAAAGGCAGAAAAGGTTGAACTCCCACCAGTCAAAGAAGTCGTCGATGAGGACGAGTTGACTTAGTTTTCTTCCATTTCGTTAAAACCAGGACCATTTTCTTCAATTTCTTTGTGGTTCAAGTTGTCAAAACTTGAGTTCGCCGCAGGGATGTCTTTGATTTCGACTTCTTCAATTGACTCATCAGATTCGGTTTGAACCGGGTCTTGGTTGGAGAGTAAACCCAAAGCCTCTTCTCTGACGTAGGGAGTGAAGGAATTGTCAATTGGAAAAATTGGTTGAGAGAGCTTGGGACTTCGCCTGGTTTCACGAATTAAAACTGAAACACTAGATTGCTTTTGAATTGTAACCGCCTTTATTACCGCTGAGAATTCGGCCCCCAAATTTATTGCCTCCGCGATTTTTTCGCCCCAGAGGTTGTTTAATTTACCAATTCTTTTCCCAGCTGAAGAAACAACAGTCACGTCTTTTTTGCTAGCCTTGAGATCGACGGGGTCGCCGGTTTTGAGGGTTGCAAGAAGTTGTGTCATGGCTAGATCTTCAACTTCGATAACTTTAGTTTTACCGGGTTCTTCAAGAAAGGTGTCAAGATTTACCACCGGTGAGGGAAGATTTTTTAAATCTTCCGCCTTGACACTGGAGAGACGTTTTAGATTGTTGGTCGCGATTCCATTGTAGGGATCCAGCTTCAAAACTTTTTGATAAAAAGATTTGGCTTTGCTGATGTTGCCGGTTTCGGTATAGGCTTTGCCCAGGCGATTTAGGGTATCAACATCGTCAGGATAATCGTTTATTATCTCTAGGTTCAATTTCAAGGCTTGGTCCCACTTGGCTTCGAGAGCGAGTTGGATGGCCTGCTCGGATCTAGGATCAAGTAAAGCTTCGTTCATAGTTACTAGTATAAGAATTAAAGGGCGAGTTTTGTCAAGACCTTGACAGAGGAGCAAAAAAGACGGCTCGATTTCATCCCAAGCCAGCTTCAAAGCCAAAGGTTGTTGTGTTAAAATGAGGTGGCAATGTCCGGTCATTCCAAATGGAGTACTATTAAAAGACAGAAAGGGGCCAATGACGCTAAACGAGGTCAAGCTTTTACTAAAGCCGGGAATGCGCTGACAGTTGCGGCTCGTGAGGGGGGAGGAAACCCCGATTCAAACTTCAAATTGCGTTTGGCAATTGATGCAGCGCGGGCAGTCAATATGCCCAAGGAAAACATAGAACGGGCAATTACGCGTGCGACCGGTACCTCTGGAGAGAAAAGTCTTGAAGAAGTTATTTATGAAGGTTACGGACCGGCCGGAGTGGCGATCATGATTGATGCTGTGACCGACAACAAGATAAGAACTACCTCGGAGATACGAAGCCTTCTCGAACGGGCTGGGGGTTCTCTTGGAGGCCCAGGAAGTGTAAATTACTTGTTTAAAGCAACCTCAGCAATAGATGTCAAAGCAGCAGATCCAGACCAAGTTTTTTTAGCAGCTGCGGACGCCGGGGCTGAGGATGTTGAACAAAATGGAGAGTCAGTCACTGTTTACACCGTTCCTCAAAAATTAGAAGAGGTCAAAGAAAAGCTTCGTGCAGCTGGTTTTGAAGTTACAGGTTGGGAAGTCAGTAAAAAGGCAGCGAGCCAAGTGGCGGTTAATGATCCAAAACAAGCTGAGACAGTGCTGAATTTGGTTAACAGGCTTGAAGATCTCGACGATGTCCAGAAAGTTTATGCTAATTTCGATATATCCGAGGAGATTTTGGAGAAGGTTACATGATTGGTTCTACTAAAGGGGAGGTTTCCTATACTAAAGCTATTTTCTCAGCCTTAATTGGTGGGGGTTTAGTATTTGTTTTTCTTGGTTTGTGGTTGAGTCTGGAAGAGGGTAAACTGGTTTTTGATCCCGGAGCGCACCTTGTCTTTGCTACGGCTAAATTCTTTCATTTCTTACCGTTCTTGCACACAGAGGTGTCAGTAGTTGATTTGCTTCTTCTTGCTTTCCCTACGATTCTGGTGGCCTTGATAATAGCCATTTTGGCTAAGGTAATTTATAAACTAATTAATCGATGAATCTAAACGAAGCAGTTATTAAGACAAAAGAAGTTTCAGACTCCATGCCAGGAAAACAGTGGGAGATTTACCAAAGATTCAATGATTTGGTCGAGGAGGTGGGAGAGCTGGCCAATGCTATCCAAGTTAAAGAGGGATGGAAGAGTCCTAAGCGCTCGAAAGCTGATTTAACAGACTCAGTTTGTGATGTCCTTTACTCAATTTTTTGTGTTGCCGCAATTTACAATTTAGATTTGGAGGAAGAGTATCCGAAAGTCCTTGCCCAAATAGAGGAGCGAAGAAAAAATGGGGACTTTAACCATTTATGAAATGGGTTATTCGTTTTCTCATAGTTTTGTTTATCTCGATAGTTTTTTGGTTCCTGTATTTTGTTATTAACTTTAAAGTTTGCTTTGGGTTTGGGTGTTAAAATTTATGCTAATTTTAGGTATTGATCCAGGTACAGCGACGACCGGTTGGGGAGTCCTTAAAGTAGACGGGGCGAACGGCCGGACCAAATTCATTGCTCGAAACTTCGGGATAATTGTTACTGATAAGGAAAGGGAAGCCCAGTACCGCTTGCTTTCTTTAAAGGAGGGGATTAGTAAGTTGATTGCCGAGTACAAGCCCGATGTGATGAGTGTTGAGCAAATTTTCTTTGGGGTAAATCATCGGACCGCGATTGCAGTGGGTCAAGCGATTGGAGCGATTTATTTAGCCGCAGCCGAGAAGCATTTGCCGATTTTTGGCTACACTGGACTAACGATGAAACTGATGGTTGGGGGTAGTGGGCGAGCCGACAAGGAACAGGTTCAAAAAGGGGTTCTCAAATTCCTTGGAGTAAGAAAATTACCCAGTGTCAAAAGTCAGGCTGGAAAAGAATATTTTCGTTTTCGTGATGATGCTTTTGATGCTTTGGCACTTGCCCTCTGTCATCACTTTAAGACAGCTGGGCTTGACACGGGAGCAAAGATAAAGCCAAAGTAAATGTTAAGCCTTACCAAAAGACAGAAAATTGCTATCAGTACCTTCTTTTTGGCAGCAGCAATTTTTTTGCTGCCCAATTTGACTCCCGACTACAAACTTTATGCCCTGGGGGCGATTATTCTTTTAAGCTACTTGTTGTCGGCCTGGTCGATCTTTTCTGATCTTTCTGGTTTGGAATTTCTGACTCTATTTGTTTTGCCGGTGACTTTGACCTCTAGTTTTGCTCTCTTTGTTTTCAAATTTGATCCTGAGCCGTTTTTACGCTTGTTGCTAGTAGGAGTTTTCGGGACAGTTTATTACACTATCTTGCTCGCGGAAAACATCTTTAACGTTTCGGCAGAGCGAAACATTCCTTTGCTGCGGGCGGCTACTACGGTTGGTTATCTGACAAGCCTTTTTGTCTCTTTCGCTTTCTTTTCCTTGTTGTTTAGTCTGGGGCTGTGGGGTTGGGCGTTTAGTCTTTTTGTTTTCGGGGTTGGTTTTTTCCTTTTCGGACAGGCTTTTTGGCAAATAAATCTTGAGGAAACAGACAAAAAGACCCTTTTTCGTGATTGTCTAGTTTGTGCCTTGATTCTAGCGGAATTTGCTTGGGTGCTTACTTTTTGGCCCCTATCTCCAGCAAAAGTTGGTTTAGCTCTGGCAGCCTTGGTTTACGTGCTGTTGGGGATAGTGCAGCACTTGGCCAAGGAAGATCTTTCGAGCCGAGCTTTTGTAGAATATCTTTTCGTCTCACTCTGTGTTTTCTTTCTTTTGTCAGCGACAACTAGTTGGGGATAGAAGAGAGCAAAAGTCGAGTAGAGGAGTAGAGTCAAAACGGAAGAGGGGTAGATTTTTTGGAGCGCAAAAGTGATGCACTATGATATAGTAAGTTTCCACGTGTGGAAAGTATTAATACTATAGGGTCTTAAACAATCTTTACAAATCCCTGACAAAACCAAAAAAACCCGAAAGAGACTTCGTCTGACGCCCACGCGGAGAGAGTGCTAACCCCTTCTCTGTGGATAAGTGGCTCTCTTTTTACCACCTTCACAGTCTGTTTGGCTAGAAAATTTAATTTTTAGCCTGGTCTAGTGGGCTATTTTTATCCCCAACAAACCTAGCTGGTAATTATGAGTTTAGCCTGAAAATGAGGCTAAAAGCAAGGCGCTGTAAGGGCCCAGGACGGCTTTTAGATCCAAGAGATGCATCAGTAGTCGTCCGGACTTTAAATTTTAAACAAAAAAGACAGTAGGAGTTTTAGAAGTGTAGTGTCTCCTTGTTTTTCGAAGGTCTAATCTTCCACACACTCTTCTCTCGAAGCCGAATAAGCCTGGCTGAGGCTAGAGAGGTTCAGATTGTGATTACGTCGCACAATGTATCTTATCCGACGTAATCTAAGGCCCCCTGCCGAGATAGATTTTTATTTTCTTCTTTCTTCCCTTTCGTTGATTGAACTAAATTCTTCAGTAAAATCTAACGCGAATCCCCTCTAAGTTCATTCTCTAAAAATCTCTTAGTTTTACTTTAGATAAAAATCGATATTCTGGCTGACAGAACGGTCTTTATTTGCTTATTACTTTGGGTGGGTATCCTCTACCACCCCGCTTTTGTCAGACTAAAACTAGAAAATAGATTGATAAATCAAGAAAAAAGCTCATATTTAGCCTCAAGATTAAATTAAAGGGATAATTGAGAAAAAAAGCCGCGGAGGCCTAAAGGGCAGGTTTGCTTTAGGCGAGGAAACGAGTTCGCAGTTTTCCTTCAGAGCTTCTTAACAAAAGTCCTGCTGCAAGGGTCAGTAAGACTGGAAGTACGGGAAGGCTGCTACCAGTCACAGGTAGACCACCGACATTTTCTCCGAGGACTGTCCCGGGTGTTTTAGGAGTTCCCGGCTCTTCTGGATTAGTTCCTGGTGTTGGAGTAGGTCCGACGTTGTTGTTATTGCCAGTATTTCCGATCCCGATAGTGAAATTGATATCACCAGTGCTGATCGTTGCTTCCCCAGTATTTTTATCAGCTTCGTTGTTACCAGTGTTCAGATCAACCTGGGCTTGGTTGTTTATGTTCATCACGTTACTCTGATTGAGAGTCAAGGAGTTGTTTATATCAACCCTTGAAGTGTTGGTTGAGTTAGCACCGGTCTGGGTATTGGCGGATGATGACGCTTCTGAGCTTCCACAACACGTTGGTGGGTTGATGTTGCTGCTGTTGAGTGTGTTATTTACAGTCAGAGAACCGTTGATGTCTCCGGTAGTGATCGAGGCATCCCCAGTGTTTTTGCTAGCTTGGTTGCCTCCAGTGTTGGCGCTGATTTTGATTGTATTAACTACATTTGCTTCATTGTTTGAAGAAATAGTAACTTGGTTTGATGTTTCAACAGAGGCGGTATTTTCAGAATCAGCTCCAGTAGTGTCGTTGGTAGCGCTGTCAGCCAAAGCTAACGGTGCGGTCAGCAACAGGGCTGCGATCGTGGAGCCGATAAGGGAGCTTTTTACAACTAGATTTTTCGTATGTACCACCTCCCTCTGACCAATTTCAGAATTGTTTGGGCAGAGGCGGCAGTAATAATCAAGATAAAGATAAGGTTGCGCAGTGAGAGTCCACCCGAGGCTTGGTTGACGACCTGAGTAATATTTGGTGTTCCAAAGTTGTCCGAAACACCCATGACTAAGGATTTTTTGTCTTGGCTTTCGGCACTGGCGCTCTGCTCGCCCGTGCTGCCGGGGTTGGAACCTGTATTGGAAGATCCTGTTGTGGTGTTACTACCCAGGATAGAGTTGATCACTTTATTGCTTGGGTTGTTTTTTCCGTGATCTAAGCCAGTAGAGCCAATGTTTTCTGCTGGCTTGCCGTCAGGAAAGATATCCCCATTGAAGCTTCCAAAAATATTCACAATACTTACGATCATACGAGAACCTAGAAAAGTGTTGTTCAGTATATTGAGGACGTTGGCAGCGACGTTGACGTCTCCGGTCTTGATCGAAGCATTGCCGGTGTTCTTGCTAGCTTGGTTGCCTCCAGTGTTGGCGTTGATCTGAATATTGTTGTCAACAGTACCTGAGTTGTTGACTTGAACAGTATTTGTGTTGTTGGCGCTAGAGTCAGCACTGTTGCTGCTGTCAGCTCCTGTTTGGTTGTTGACTGCCATCAGAGAGCCGTCAGGACCAACTACAAAGCTAAAGAAAGGAGAAGCTACTCCATCCTCATTCAGACTCATCAACTGACCAGTCCAGTTACCTAAATTGTTTACCAAAACGAGCCAGAGAGTACCGTCACTTCCAGCGGTGGTAGTGTTGGCGATGGTTGCTGTTTTAAGGTTGGCGTTGACATCCCCAGTTTGAATACTGGAGGTCCCAGTGTTTTTGTCAGCTGTATTATCACCAGTGTTGGCGTTGAGATTTATTCCGTTCAAGACGTTGGCGGTGTTGTTTACTCCAAGAGTTGAGCTGTTGTTAGTTGAGCTATCGGCAAAGTTGGCTGAATCGGAACCAGTAGTTAAGTTGGCGGCATTGAGGCTTTCCGGTGAAAAGATTGTCGAAGTTTCTCCGACTGGGGGTGGATTGAAGACAATATCTCCATTTAAGTTTCCGAAAACGTTGACTACCCCAAGCAAGAGTTCACCGGCTCCACCCAGAAAAGTGTTGTTCAAAAAGTTGATCACGTTGACGGCAACATTGGCATCTCCCGTAGTAATCGTCCCGTCACCGGTGTTTTTACTGGCTGAGTTGTCACCGGTGTTGGCATCTAGAGTCGTAGAGTTGACCAGATTGCCGTTGTTGTCGATAAAGTAAGTGTTTGAAGTGTTGGAAGTTGCGGAAGCAGTGTTGCTACTCTCAGCTCCGGTGGTGTCGTTGCTACTGGCTTGGCCAGTTCCAGCGGCAGTTTGGAGAACTTGAAGATCATCGAAATTCAAGATTAAGTCTCCGCTTTGATCATCCATGACATTGAAAACTTGAGCTCCCACGTTAACATTGTTACCAACGTTGATGGCGGTGAGAGTCAGGTCAGCATCCCCAGTAACAACCGAGCCGTCGCCAGTATTTTTGTCGGCAGTATTGTCACCAGAATTGGCTGTCAAAGTGGTCAGATTTTGTACATCGAGGTCGTTGTCAATATAAACATCAGTTGTGCTGTTGCTTTCTGAAGAAGCGTCGTTTTCCGAACCTGCTCCAGTGTTGGAATTGCTTGCCTCACCACTGACAGCGAGACAAGTTGAGATCGCACAAATGCTTGGATCCATTGCTCCAATTGAAACTTTGTTTGCATCTGAGCTTAGGTTGGCGACCAAACCTGCATCTCCGCTGACAACCGAGCCGTCGCCAGTGTTTTTATCTGAGCTGCTCTCACCGGTGTTCGCTTCCCCACTTGTAACGTTGAGGAGACTAGCGGTGTTGTCGACGTTGACCGAAGTATCAGAGTTAGTTGTGGTACTAGCGCTATTGGTTGAATCTGCTCCGGTGTTGGAATTGGTAGCGGCCGCGGCGGCCGCGGCTGCCTCGGCGGCGGCAGCTTCGGCTTCAGCCTTGCGGGCAGCTCTTTCGGCGGTCCATTTTTCGTACCAGTTGTTTGGGTCATTCCAATCGATTTGGCTGCTGTCAGTTGTCGTAGTCGTAGTAGTGCCCGTCTCTCCTTCTGCTAGTACTGGGGCAACCAAACCAAAGCTTGAATAAGCTACCAAGAGTAAGCTGAGTAAAAGGCTAATTGTTTTTTGACTAAATTTTTTCATTTGTTTTTCTATTCTTTCCTGGGCGGTTAAAAACCCACTTTTCCTTTTGTAAAAAATGTACTTTTAACTACCCGACCTCTTCCCGGCTCCCTGTCTCTCCGGAAAACCCGGAGAGACAAAGGGATCGGTAACAGACATTAGTTGCTGCTGTTTACATTTACGTCTACATCGACGTTGTTGTTGCTGCCATCAGCCTCGTCTCCGTTAACGGAGTTTTCGTTGGCACTGCTGGAAACTTCAACATCAACATCAGCATCACCAGTGTGCTGGTCGTCAGCTGTGTTTTTGTTGGTTTCGTTGTCACCAGTGTTTGCACTGATTTTTCCGCTGTTCTTCACGTTGGCCTCGTTGTCTTGATCGATGTCAAGATCGTTGTCAGCAGAAGCTTCAGCTTTGTTTTTTGAATCCGCACCAGTTTTTTCATTGGCGGCTTCGAGTTCAACATCACAGCAAGCGTCGACGTTTGCTGAGTTGGAGTTGGCATTGTTTTCAATTCCAACCTCAACTTTAGCGTCACCAGTGTCGACAGAGCCTTCACCAGTGTTTTTGTTTGCTTCGTTGTCTCCGGTGTTGGCTTCAACGTCTACGTCATTGCAGAGGTTGGCGTCGTTATCTTGGTCGATATCGACATCGGTTTCTACAGATGCGTCGGCGTAGTTTTCAGAATCAGCTCCAGTGGTGTCATTGGAAGCAGAAACACTTCCACCGTCACCCCCGCTGATGCTAACTGAATTCTCGTTTACCATATTGGCGATGCTGACAACTACTTCAGCGTCTCCAGTGGTGACGTTACCTTCACCAGTGTTTTTGTTTGCTTCGTTGTCTCCGGTGTTTGAGCTGACACTTACGCTGTTGAAAACGTTGGCCTCGTTGTCTTGATCGACATCGATGTCGTTGTCAACTGAAGCTTCAGCAATGTTCTTGGAGTCGGCACCAGTTTTGGTGTTAGAAGCTGAGACATCACCAGTACAAGCTCCACAGTTGTCAAGACTGACAGTGTTGGAGTTGGCGGTGTTGCTCAAAGAAACTGTGACGGAAGCGTCACCAGTGGTGACGGAACCTTCGCCAGTGTTCTTGTTTGCTGTGTTTCCACCAGTGTTTGAAGAGACGCTAATGTTGTTTACAATATTAGCTTCATTCTTCTGATCGATATCTACATCGTTATTAGTGCTGACTTCCGCTTCATTGTAGGAACCGTAACCCGTAGTGTCGTTGCTAGCAGTTCCCGCCAAAGCTGGAGTCAAAGAGAAAGCAAGGGATGCTACCGCAGATGCTGCAGCAGCAATTACTTTTTTGTTCATTTGTGTTTCACCCCCTTTCGTGTTTAGATTTACTAAATTCCTAATAAATTTAGTCTCAACAATTTAGAGTGTTAAACAATTTCACCAAACAAAAACCGGAGGCAGAAAACCCTGAGAACAAAATAAATTTGTTCAGAGTTACCTGCCTCCGGTTGCGGTCGGCAAAGAAATAAGTTTTGGGCAATTACTTGTTAAAAAGGAGCAGAAGATGTCGATCTCTCGTTAGTTTGTATTATGCCGCACTGTGTTCGGCGTAATCAGCGAAGAAGTTAGTCACTTCTTCTTTGATTATAAGTTGCTTTCAAAAAACTTGTCAAGACCCAACGGGTCTACCATAAAGCTAGCTATTTTAATTTGTTAATAGGCCTTGAGTAAACGTAATTAGGTCTTTTTGCTTCGGGTTTATTTGTTTTCCTGATGATTCTTTCGGTGATTTGGACGACTCGGCCTGATTCTATGTAGATTTCAATTGAACCAAATTCTTTGTTGGCCACGGCCATCTTTATCTCTTCGAGAAGACGGTCGCTTATTGGACTAGTGGAAAACTCATCAATCATAATTTTAGTTTACAAACTAAATTTGTTGACTAGCTTTTTTTAATCTCCTTCGGACTCAGGTCCTTCGGTCCTTTTCTATTTCTATATAGACGGGCCGAAGGCGCTTTCGTTACGGGCTAGCTTACTATCTAAAGTTTATTTGTACGGCTTGTTTTTCCCCACGTATTTCACCTAGTTCGATGGTGAAGTTTTTTTCATTACGGTCGATGACGAAAGCAACGTTGCTTCTTTTGACTGAAATTGGTCTGACTTCGACGTTGCCTTGAGAAACACTCGGAGCGATGCGTTTGCCATCAGAGCGGACGAGACGAAACAAGTCTAGTGGTGTGGTGTAAAGTGGAACTTGATATTTGTTTTCTACTTCAAGGTAAATAACGATAAAGGTCTTGCCGTTTCGGGCGGTGGCGTTTTGGCCCTGAACCAAAACTTTGTCGGTGATTTGGGCGTTGGTAAGTTTAATCGGAAGAGTTCCGTCGGTTGGTCGCCCATCTTTTGTGCGACCAATACTGTCAAAATTTTTCCCAATGTTGACTGAGGTTGAACTTGAAGAAGATCCGGTGTCACTTCCGATTGCGCCAAGAGCGGTCTTGCCAATGAAAAAGACGATGATGAGCCCGACAATTGCCAAAACTATTTTGCCGCGTTTTCTTGATAGAGTTTTTACTTTTTCGGTAAGTCTTGTCATTTTAAAGATGAAAAACCAGCTTCTGACAAGCTGGGCAATTTCGTTCGGTTATTATGCGGAACGAAAAAACATTTGTCAAGTAGACAAAGGGTTCTCTATCAGCCGTAATCCTTTAACTATAAGTTTTTGGCTTATTTAAACAGCGGAAGAAGCTATAAGATAATGTATTTAAGAATTTGGAACAGTGGGAAGGAGGCTTAAATTGTCGTTTTGGAAATCAAGAATGACACTGCTCCCCCGCTGCAAGGACCCTTCCAAAAGTTTTTTGGAAAGAAGAGCCTCAACTTCATCCTGCATGAGGCGGCGCAGGCTGCGGGCCCCATAAGTTGGATCGTAGCCTTTTTTGGCCAAGAACTCGAGGGTTGCTGCTGTGACTTGGAGTTTAATATCTTGTTGCTCCATTCTTTTGACTAGGTCAGCAAAAAGGAGTTTGACCACTTCAACTACTTCAGTTTGGGACAAAGGTTTGAAGACGATGACATCATCGAAGCGGTTGAGGAATTCAGGTTTAAAGGTGCCTTCTCTTTGGAGTTTGTCGAGCAAGGAAGTTTTGATTTGTGTGAGTGGTAGATTTGCGTTGACTGATTCGCGGATGTACTCGGCCCCCGCGTTGGAAGTAGCGATAATGATAGTATTGGTAAAGGAAATGATACGCCCTGAAGAATCAGCTGCCTTACCTTCGTCAAAAATAGCCAAAAAAGTCTCTTGAATTTTTTGGTGCGCTTTTTCCATTTCATCAAGCAGTATCAAGGAAAAAGGTTTTGTCCTTACCGCCTCCATGAGCTGTCCCCCGCTCTCAAAACCGCTTTGTCCAGGCGGTGGACCGATGAGACGGTTGATCGAAGTCTCATTTTCAAATTCACTCATATCGAGACGAATAATTGCTTTTTCATCCCCAAAATAAGATTGCGCAAGAGCTTTGGCAGTTTCGGTTTTTCCGACTCCAGTTGGTCCGAGAAAAAGGAAAACCCCGATCGGTCGTGGGCTGGTTCGGACCATGGTGCGAGCCCGCCGAACCGCTTCAGCAACAGAAGTGATAGCCTCGTTTTGGGAGATAACCCTCTGGTGCAGCGTTTTTTCAAGATTGAGCAGTTTCTCCGCTTCTTCACCAGAAGCTAAAGCGATTGGAACCTTGGTTTTTGCAGTTAGAACAGATTCAACATCACCTGGCTCAACCACAGCTTTCTTTTTGAGGTTGACGGCGGCCGCAATTTCGTCGAGTAAGTCAATCCCTTTGCCGGGGAAAACCCGATCAGTCAAATAACGGTTGGCAAGCTCAACACAATAGGTCAAAGCTTTGTAAGTGACAGTGACCCGGTGTTTCTTTTCAATCTGAGCAAGCCTTCCTTCCAAGATACGGATCGTTTCTTCCTGGCTTGTTTCGGGAATGTCGGTTACCTCAAAATGCTCTGAAAAGGCAGGTTTTTGTTCGATATATTGGTGGTAAGCGTTTCTTGTCGAGGTAGCAATGATTTGTAAAGCAGAGTTGGCGATTTGGTTAAAAATAAGTCCAGAAAGATCATAAGTCGCTCCAGCAATGCTTTCTATTTGGGGAATGTAAAGGACGACGTTGCCGGCATGTGAAAGCTCGTCAAAGATACTTTTGATTCTGTCTTCCAGCTCCCCACCTTGTGCTTGCGCAACTAAAGAAGTCAGGTCGAGCTGCAAAAAGCGCTTGTATTTGAGCTCTTCCGGCAGGGTTCCAACCAAAGACTTGAGGGCGAGACCGTAGATCAGAGCTTCTTTACCAATGCCGGGTTCCCCAAGCAAAATTAGATTGCGTTTACTGCCTCGACCGAGAACCTCTTCGATTTGGGTGATTTCTTTGTCGCGCCCGATCAAGGTCCCGTCAAAACTACCTTTGACCAGACCTTTGCTCAAATCGAGAGTGTACTGCTCAGTCCAGTAGGTCCAGCCTCCACTCCAGAATTCTCCCATACCCTGGCCCATACGTTTGGGAGATTTTTCCCAGAAAGGGACCGACTCCTCCCCGCGTATCCAAAAAGCAATATTGAGTAGATCGCTGCTTTTGAGCTTTTTCTGAAAAAGAGCCCGCGCCAGGAGTGGACTTTTTTCAAAGAGAGTTAAAAGTAAATCGATTTCATCGACAAAGGAGCGTTTTTCTTTTTTTGTATACTCAGCAGCGGTGGTCATCAGTTGGTTGAGGTCAGTTTTTTCATCGGCCAAAGACTTTTTCAAAGAAGCAGTTTCTTCGCGGCTAAAATCAGCCCTCGTCAAAACTTCAGCAACAAGTTTTGCTGAATCTAGAGAAGAAAAAAGTGAACCGACCGCTTTCCAATCTGAGGTTTTAAGCAAGATTTTTGCTAGAGAAAGGCTGATAAATTTTTGGTAGTCCCCTACTTGCCCAACTCTGGCAGCTGGTTTCCAAAAAGAAAGTTTGTAGCGGTAAAAAGCTTCAAACATGACGAAGAGAATGAAAAGGGAAAAGGCTAAGTAAGGCGGTTTTTCGGTTTGTTGGGTCAGTGGCAGGATCAGCAACAAGAAAAGCACTACTCCCAGTCCACCACGGGCGACTTTGGCTGGTAGGGAGCCGTAGAAAAGGTCGAAACTGGCAATTTGAAAGATAGAAGCCTTAACGGAAGATAGATGCATAAATTCCCCAGAAAAAGATAAACGGTAAAACGACCCAAACTAAAAAGAGGCTGGCCTCGATTGCGATCAACCCAACCAAGAAGAAAGCATCAAAGACCAAAAGTAAGCTTTTCAAACCTACTCCGAAAAAGGTCGCAAAGCGCGTCAAACCTTCTCGGTACTCATTTTTCCACGGTTTGAAGAAAGTTTTGAAGATCGAATCAATGGAAAGCAGCTGGAGAAAGGCGCGAAAGATGTAAATGAGGATTTGGATGAGTTCAACAGTTGCTTCGAGAAACCACCAAACGACGAAATCAATCGGGAGACGAAGCAAATAACTAGTAAAAGAAACGGCAGGCCGCATGAATTTAATTTTAACCTAATTACCCTACCGCAGCAACAAGAGCAAAATAAAAAGCTGTCATTCTGAAGCGAAGCTGAAGAATCTTGAGATCCTTCACTAGTCGTTCAGGATGACGTTAGGGTGTTGAATAAGACTATTTAAGTAACTTTCGGGTGAGTGTTCGGGAGTTCTTTCGGGTCCTTCGGGTGCGAGCTAGGTTGGTTAAAACCGTTTGTGCTCGCACCCTTGACCTCTACTCGATTCTCTGGAATTCGCATGGAATCCAGCCAAGTTCTACGTACTGACCTTGGACCTCACACCAGTAGTGACCATCGTTGCCAAGGACGGGTTCGGACATCAGGGTAACCCTGTCTCTTCCGTAAGCAAGGTCCGTGCGTCCATACTCATCGATGTGGAGAGGTTCACCGTTCGGTGACGCCCGAAGGATGAAGTTGTAGCCGACGAGCAACTCCTCTCCAATCTCGAAATCGGGTTTGCGCCGCGAAGGTAGTTCGGGGAAAGGACCGTACAGCTGATCGCTGTCCGAAATGTAGAAATCCAACCCTTCGACATAGACGCCGCCGCGCAGAACTATCACCGGCCAAAACCAAAAGCCGGCCGGGTACTTCTCGCTCTTACCGAGAATTTCTGGCTCTCCACGAACCTGGACGAAGTCGCCCTGATGAACGTGAAGCTGTGTCAGACAACGTCCAGGAAGATCAGGAAGGACTTCACAAGTCCAGTAAGTGGCCGGTACACGCAAAACATCCCCAACCTCGTGTTGTTGAGTCAGAGTCGGTGTGTCAACCTGATTGGCCGAGACATCTGCTTGGTTCTGACCTGTGCTCGCAGTGTTTTCCGCTTCCTCGTCACTCCCAAAGAAGAAGACGAAGACGGCGACGAAGGTAAGCGAACCGATTACAAGTAACAACCCAAAGAACCAGTCTCGCTTCCACCACGGTGTTGAGGCGGAAAGCGGAGTTTCCGGTACGCCTTGTGATACTTTACCCATGAGATCCCTCTCTTTTGAACTCTCGCTCTTGCTTGAGTGCATTATACAACTGGTAGGCCAGTTTATAATGAAGATGATGACAAACCCCGAATTTGAAGCCCTTGTCGTAGAGGCGCTGGAAGAAATACCGGCTTTCTTTAAAGAAAAACTGGACAACGTTGATTTAGTTATCGAAGATTGGCCAGAGAGAAACCCGCCGGGTCAGTTTTTGCTCGGACTTTATCAAGGAGTCCCCCAAACTGCTTGGGGACGTGGGAGTGTCACTGTTCTTCCTGACAAAATCACTATTTATCAAAAACCGATTGAAATAGTTTCAGCTGGGGATCCGGAAAGAATTAAAACTCAGGCGATTGAAACAGTCCAGCACGAGATCGCTCATCACTTCGGGATTTCTGACGAAAGATTAAGAGAACTGAAGTAGTAGTTATCGTCTAATTTTAATCAAGCAAGGGTCTTCCAAATCGCTGTAAGTAGTGGCATACATCCCAAAGATGAAGTCAGAAATTAAATATTTGTGTTCTCCTCCCCTTTTATCCCAAAGGGGGTCGTTGACGTAGATATGTGTTTCGTCTATTCCAGTGACTACGTTAAAATGAAAATTGAATCTTGGTTTTTCTGAAGTGAGAAACTGGGAAGTTAGAAGTGCAATTGGCGGTTGAGCCTTTTCCAATTCTGCTCGTATATCTTCGACTGTGGGGACTCGAACGGTGACTTTCCCACCCTCTTCGAGAAATTTGAGGGTAAATTTTAGCGAGGCTTTCTCTTGTCTTTTCTTCTTCTTTAAAAGCATCTCTTCTAATCTTTTGCGTATTTGATCTTTACTCAGATCAACATCTTTTAGAGTGTAAAGAGCGGGGTTGAAAGTAACCATTTCGACCTTAAAACCAAGCTTAATTAAATGAGAGCCAAGTTGAGCGCAATAAGTACCGTTTTTGAAAACTCGAATGGACCTTTTTAAATCTGAAAAAGTGGTTGGCAATTTATAGTATCTAGTCAGCATATTTAGTACTGCTAGACCACAATCTTCAGAACCCTTTTCTTGTCGAACCAGAGGGACATTAAATTTCATAAAATGATTGTAACACTAAAGGGAAATAGGTTCAGAAGTGGAAAAATTTTTGACTGATTATAAAGACAATAACACAAAAAATTACCGGCAAACAAGCGGTTGATTTTTCCAATTCCCCACCGGGATAATCAAGCTAGAAAGTCGCACGTTACCAACCCGTAACGTTCTGTACCCATTTAAGGAGGGAGTATGGGTAACTCTGGCATAGCCGCGGCGAAAAGGAAAGCCTCGTCATTAAACTTGGCCGAGCTTCTTGACGATGGTAACTACGAATACAATTTCCAACCCAGTAGCCTGGAGTTGTCGAACATCAATGTCCTGGCCCAGCCGAGGAAGACTTTCGAGAACATTGCGCTTCTGGCTGAGGACCTCGCTGCTCACCAGCTACTTCACCCGGTGATTGTAGCTGAATTCGACCGAGGCTATTGCGAACGCTACTTGTCTGCAATCAACGATATTTGGCACTCTGACTACGACATAGACCAATTGACTAGTACCCAGACAGCAGAGGGGGAACGTTACTACGTCTTGGTTGCTGGCGAACGGCGTTATCGAGCCTTCAGCTACCTTTGGTTTGAGGGCTGTATGGTTTGTCGTGAAAAAGGGCGAATCACACCAGGCAAGTGCTTTAGGAAGCACTTTCGGACTGGAAAAATTGAAGTCAGGCTCGCCCGAAACATTCCTCCGCTACAGGCACTCTATCGGCAACTAGCCGAGAACACGCACGAGAGAGTAGCACCGCATGAGGAGGCGATCGCCATAGGTGAGACCTATGCCCTACTCAAGCAGAGGATGCCGGAGATAAGTCCTTCTGCTTTGGCCCGTGAGATTGGTATGGGTGTAGGTAAGGTCAGCGCTGCAGTTGCCTACTTTGCTCTGCCGGAATCGATCAAGATTGCGACAGCAGCCGGAACGATTTCCTACGGGATCGCCTTGCAGCTGGCAAGACTCAACGAAGACGGTGAATCAGAAGACTCTCTACACCGTTGGGCGACTCATGCCATCGTGAATGGCGTTCATCGACGGGTTGTTGACTTCAGAGATCTAGTCGATGCCTACCTGCTGAACAAACACTCTGGGCAAGTAGGTCTGTTCGACGAGGAGACTGAAGAGCAGACCAAACGACAACGAAATTACCGTCAAGTGGTGGCGCGAAATTTCGTTGCTAGTTATCACTTGGTCATCCAATACTTCACCACTGTTGAGGATCGGTTTGACGATGGGACATTGGGGGCTGCCGACTCCCCTTTCTCGATCAGCAGTCCTATCAAGGCGATTCGTAAAGCGCTCAACCACTTCGAGAGGGTGCTTTTGCATCTCAAGCGTTATCTTCCTGCGAAGGAGCGCGTCCGGGCAACGGTAGTTGTGGCAGAATTAACCGAAGCCTTGGTTGTTCAGGAGCAGGGGCGTTTCGCAGAGGAGAAGATCGACGAAATTCTACGCTCTCTGTCCTCCGAGAGTCGTATCCAAGCCGAACTGCACATTGAACAGCTGGTTCAGCTACTCTCGGGACAAAACGAACGAAGAGAAGCACAGGAAAGGGAGCTCGCAATCACAGCGGTTGGATGAGGCAGAGGAGACAGGTCGGTAGCCGTGGGAACAATTACCACTACCCACGGCTACCCTCGCCTAGTTTATCCTCTCTAAGTCAGGATCTTTTTGTCATTCTGAATGTAATGAAGAATCTCTTTTCCTTCTATCACCCTTGCAGCCAATAGTGACAAAGCTTCTAGATCCTCGTTTTCACGAGGATGACGACTATCATTATTAAAAATAAGTAATTGGAAGATGAAAAGATCTCCCTCCTTTGAGTTCTTCTCATTTGACAAAACCGATGATACAGCCTTCTTCCCCGTAAACCGGCACATAACCCTCGGTTCGTTTTGGAGAATTGGCCCCAAGTTCACGGTTGCAATCACGGTGCATCACCCCGTCGTAAAGCACTCGCCCACCGACATAGACTGGTGAGAGGGTCAGAACCAAGATGGTTAACCAGAGTCTTAGTAGGTCTTTGCCGGAGTTGAACAAATTTCTCCCTCCTTACTCTAGACTGGGTGTTGCTGTTTGCTGGACAGTTGGACTTGTCTCAGGGATAAGGTCGTCTGTTGGCGAAGTCACTAGCAAGACCAACATCAAGGTCAGTCCCACCAACAGGGTCACGCTCAGACCGAGGCGGTATTCCTTCTTCAAATCCCCTCCTTAACTAACATTGTTATAGGTCATTATAACACTTCGTCGGTGGTTAGGCACTGAAGATTGAAAGGAGAACGATACCAAAAAGAGTGATCACAATACCAAAGATCTCTTTTTTTCGCAGAGGATCACGAAAGACAAAATAAGCTAAAACTGCGAAGAGAGCGCTGTAGGCTCCAGCAATCGGAGCAACAACCGCTACCAGTCCCCTTTCAATACCGAGGTTATAACTAAAAGAACCAATGCCAAGAATCAAAGAATTCAAAATTAAAACTGGCAAAATTCCCTGAAAAGTGGGTTTAACCAGCTTGATTCTTCTTACTCTCATAAAAAAGTAAACAAAGACATACATGAGCTGGGAGAGAACAATCGGCCAGTACCAGCCGAGCTCTTGGACCGGAATTTTCAAAAAAGCCCAATAGACTCCCCAACACACCATGGAGACAAGAGCAAAAAGAACCGAGCGAGAGGAAAGAAGTTTTTGAGCTTTTAAATCCTGGAAATCCAGAGATGAAATCACGATCCCGGCAAAGATAATGATAATCGAGAGACTTTGCGGCTGGTTAATCTTCTCACCGAGGAAAATTAAAGAGAGGATGACTGTCAGAGCTGCAAAGGAGCCAACCAGGGTTCCAGCCAAAGAAGCGCTCCCTTCTTTCATCGCTTCATAAAAAGTAGTTGAAGCGGCGGCGGCGACGAGGCCGAGAGCCAGATTCAGAAGCAAAAGCGCAAAAGTTAAGTTTTTTAAATCAGAAAGAAAAAAAGGAGCAAAAACGATAAAGAGAAGAAACTGGAAGACAATAAACCAGATCGTAGTTGAGTAGGGTCCGATTTTGCGGGTGGCGACCGCCCCAAAGATGTCCCCCACTCCCCAGCCAAAGAAAGCAAGAAAGGCAAAAAGAATGGCCATTAAAGAAAATTGTACGTTCGGATGAGGATAAAGTCAAAGACGAATGATCTCTCCCCCAACTACCAAATTGATCACCCGTCCTTTGGAGCACTTGTCAGCTAGCTGAGTCGTTGTCCCACCAGCTTGGGCGGTGCACACGGAAGCGTCTCTTCTTGAATTCTCGGCGGTGCTTGCGTTCAACCACGTAGAGTAGGCCGAGTGTGACAGGAATGAGCGGTAGCCAGGTAGCGATGAAAGCCTCAAACCTGCTCAGTGAGGTCACGTCGAAGAACACCGAGGTTATCATGGCAATGGTAGAGCTCAAGACTACGGCAACGACGAAGATCTCGATGTCAGTCCAGCGGCGCTTCATGACTTATCTCCCGCTTTTGACAGGTTCGAACTTGATGAAGAGCGGTTGGATGGCGTTTGGAACACGTCCGTGAGTTTTGCAGGTGACTTTCTTTTTTTCTCCGCAAAACACGCCGCAGCTGGGACAGGCAAAGCCGCGTTCCGCTCCCTCGTCGAGAAACTCGATTGTCGCTTGAGCGATCTTCTGAGCTTGTACCTTGGAGATCCCGGCTTTTTCAGCCCACTTCTCGACCTTTTCTAAAGCGGCTTGAACTCGCAGATTGGGAAAAGCCAACGGCTTCCAAGAGTTGGTGGTGGCAACCATTATCAGTCTCCTTTGTGAGTATTGAGTTGTTGTTTGTGATTTTAAGCTGAGGTTGATCGTTTGTCAAAGAGGTGGTGGCGGGGTGAGTGGTTTGGACTCCACTACTTGGATTTACCCCGCCTCTTTTCTCTCTTCTTTCCTCTCCAAACTTCTTCGGTGACGAGAAGGAGGAGTCCGGAAAGGACTACGATATCTCCGGGACTGGCTATCACACCACCACGAATTAGTTTGATGACGATTTGATCTCTTAGCGCAGTAAGGTTGCCCTCACCCTCTTCGACGACAACGTTTTTTGTTTGCGGCGCCCACGCCCCAGCTTCATAGTTTAGAGCGTAATCTGAGTTGATCGCTCTAGCTAGGACGGGTCTTTCTACCGGCATGAGCCCACCGTTGGCGAGTATCACGGAAAGATTCGTAGCCAAACCCACAAACATAACCACTACTCCGAGGCGATCGCGGTAAATCCAGAGCACTATCGGAGCGCAGGCAATGGTCAAGGGGACAAGGATCCGAACCGTCAGGTCTGTGTCCGCGAGGCGGATAGCGGCAAACTGAACTACAAGTAGTAATAGCGCCGCTACGGCACTGCAGCCCTTCAACAGTTCTCGATCTACCGCCTGTTTCTTGGTCAGAGATCCTTGCATTGGCCGTTTCCTTTGCTCTCACCGCGGATTTTCAGGTAGCCGAAGACCAAAGCCGTTGGCAGCCAGCAAGCCAAGAACAGTAGCAGAATTGCCCCTGTGGCTGCCGGTCCGGTCCAGTTGACGAAGAAGGACCAGCTTAGGGTTAGAGCATACATGAGGATTAAACTTAGAAAGGTGCTCCAGATGAAAAGAGGCACTTCTTTCGCCCACTCAATCCATTCCTTGAACCAGGTTTTCATGTGATCGACCCTCCTTGGTTATTGAATTGTTCTTGCTCATTATACAGTTTGTGGGGAAATTTTGATTAAAATAATAAAGGCGGTGGGCAGGGGTTAAAAAATGATTGTCTCTCCCCTGCCCGCACCTTTCTTCCAAATTACCGGTTTACCAGTCGAAGAGGAGATCAGCGATTGGTTCTCGGAAGGCGACGACTGCTGCCACGACGACGGCGACGGCGACAACTGCTATGATCAGACCGTACTCGGCAAGCTCTTGACCACCTTCCCTCTTCAGTTTCTGACCGAAGAGTGTCAGTTGTACCCAAAGACCGAGAATCAAGTTCATCCGGTTTTCTTCCTTTCCTTTTCCTACCTGCTTGTCTGCAGGGCTATTCGCTTCGACTGTCTGTGGGCGGGTCGAAGTTCGGATGCTCTTCTCCCACAGGTACTACAGTGACGGTTATCTGGTTGGGACGCAGGTTCTCAGCCAGAGCTTCAGCGAGAGCAATAGCAGGGGCAACCTCGGATGGCCCCGTCACCTTATCATCGATCCAAACTTTGAGGACAGCTTTGAAACCGTCGTAGTCCACTAATGCAAGGTCACGGACTGCAGGGTGTGCTCCGATGGTATCGTCTACGATCGTAAGATCGATGGGTTTGCCACTGTTGCTCTTGATCTGGAGGCGGAAATCGACGAGACTATTTTCCTCAGTGCTTGCGGTCTCACTTTCGTTCGCAGCCTCTACATGCACTTCCCGCAAAGCTTCCAGCAAGGTTTCACCAAGTGGACTGAGCCCTTCGTCTTCGGCCGGGTCGGAGTCAGCCTGATCTCTTTCTCTTGATAGAGTCAGGGGTAGATCTTCTTCGCGCTGTAGTTCAGGGTCGACCTCTGCCTCAGCGGTCGGGCCAGACTCTTCGCCTGGAGACTGAGAGCCGTGTTCGTGTCGAAGTGACGGAAAGAGTTCGTCGAATTGGCCAAATAGCTCCTCGAGAAACTCTAGTTTGTCGGAATTCTCCATGACCACGATGAGGGCCTCAATATCCTCGTCTCTGACACCAAAACGCTGCCCGTCGATCTCGAAGTAGAGAATCATCGAGTCGAGTCCGTCTTCCCAAAATACCCCAGCTTCGATACGGCGCAGACGCTTCTTCAAGACGCGTTTCAAGGCTTTCACCTTGAGGTCTGTTGGGCCGCGGAGCAATTCCGTCTGCTCGTACCGGCGCTTTTGGCGTCGAAGTCTCTGCGCCTCGTCCTGTTCTTTGAGTCTCTTCTCTCCTTCAGAAGTGAGTTCGTGGAGAAACTTCATGTTTCCACCAACGACTGCTGAGGGAAAGCGCTCTTGGAGTAATCCTGCAGCGGTGAGCACGCGCACATGCTTTTGGCAAGTGCGCAGATAGATCTTTACCCGCCCTTGCGTTTGGGTTGGTAGGATCTGACAAACCATTGAAGTGGTTAGTGGCCCGAGCTTGAAAGCGGCCAAGACTTCGTAGCCAATTTCCCGCATCGGCTGGACTTGTGGTAGGCGTTTGCCGTTCATGATCAGCTCTCCTTCACTTCACTCTTCCGTTCTTTTCGAAGTGGATCTTAGCATTTTTGGGCACAACAGGCAAATATTTACTCGCTTGGTTGCTAAAGAGAAAAGTGGTATAAATGAACAAAAGCTCGAGGGAAGGATCCCAAGAAAGGGGAGGCTTTGGATGAAGACCAAAATGTTGGCTGTCTTTACGGTCGTGTCGGTGTTCTCAGCTGTGCTTTTGGTGGTACTCTCGATGGTTCCAGTCAGCTGGACGTTCATCAGCCCAGAGCTGGACCCTCTCGCTCACATCGCGGGCGGTTTGAGCCTGACGGTCATGGTGGGATTGGGCCTATCAACAACAACGAACCACCGGGACAACCCGCTCATCACTACGCTAAGGATTTTGGCGGCGGCTGTTTTCGCATTTGCGGTTTGGGCGGCTATTGAGGCGCTTCAGTCTTTTGTTCCCAACCACGGCCCGGAAATGGCAGATGTGAGAGCGGATCTAGCCGGAGTGTTGATTGGCTTGGCGATTTTGTTTCTGCTTGAGCCAGCCATCGCCCTTGTACTCAGGAGACAGATCGAGTCGTGAGTTGGCACGGTTTCCTGAGCTTCACCGTGCCCTCCCCTGTTTTTGACGTCGGTAGTGAGTTGACTTTCCCACAGTTTTGTTAGAACATTGTTATAACGTAAACGTTACACTCGTCTTTCTAACAGGAGGAAGTTTTTATGCGACAAAAAATTATTAAAGTTGGCAATTCGGCTGCAGTTACCATCCCAAAAAATATTCTTGAGGAAAAAAATCTTAAGATTGGTGACTTAGCTGAGTTTGATATTCAGTCGATTAGCAAAAAAACAAAAGTTACCCCAGAATTTGTTGAATGGGTTGATAAGTATATCGAAAACAACCGCCCAGCACTTGAAGAGCTAGCCAACAAATAAAGCAACATGAAATATCCTTCTTTGGACGAAGTAGTTGCTTTGCATTTTCGTATTACTGAAAAGACAGGCGGTTCTCAAGGAGTTCGAGACTGGGGCCTTTTAGCCTCGGCTTTAGGTCGTCCCCAAGCGAGTTTTGCTGGTGAAGATCTCTACCCTTCTTTGGAACTTAAAGCAGCGGCTCTAATCCAGTCTTTATCCTCCAACCATCCTTTTGTTGATGGTAATAAACGAACAGCTTTAGCAACACTGGAATATTTTTTGTTTTTAAATAAAGGTGAATTAAGAGCAACACAAAGAGAAAGGGTCGACTTTACACTTTGGGTGGAGAACGAAAAACCAAGTCTCGAAGAAATTTCACTTTGGATCAAGAAACACTTTAAATAACAAAATTGGGGTTGGTGGACTAGATCCCTCTCCTTTCAACTAGTCCAAGTGTAGTGACCGCTCGTACACGTAAAGCTTCTCTTCCCGTCTTTGTTTGTTTCGGAAAGCTCAGAGTTGCAGCTGGGACAGAGAGCTTTTCCGGAAGAAAAGATCGGCGAGATGACTCGGATCCCTGACCGCGGCGGAAGATCACTTTCTTCCCGCTGTCTTAGGGCTGATTGGGCCGGGCTTTTTGGTACGGACCGACGAGGTCGCGGTTCTGGCAGGCGCTCTCGAGGTGGTGTTGGAAGTGCGAGACTTTGCTCATACTTGGGCCACGGCTTTTTTCGTACAACCGGTTTTTTGGTTGGGCGGCGCCAAATGTGGTAGCCGGTGTATCTTTTCAGTGGGCCGGTGACTTCGAGTTCTGTAATTTCAGGACGTGACTCGAAAAGAAGCTTGGCTACTGCACCTATTTGACGTAAGGCGCGTTCCCGAGGAATTAAGAACTCTTTGTTTAGGTCGGTTTCCAGGTCAGCCGAAAACAGTAGATCACGGAGTCGCACTTCTGAAAGAAGCGGTTTTCCGTACCAGTCTGCCTTTACTTTTCCCCCGCCGTTCTCGAATGTGAGGCGGTAGTCCCCTTCCCAACGAAAGGCTCCCTTTCCATTCAGAACAACTTTGGCGGTTCCGTCGCCTAGACGTTCAATACCAAAGAAAGTCATTCCCAGACTACCGTACATCTCGAAGTCGTGCCAGAACAACCACATCATAAAGGCAACAAAGCCAATTAGAGCGGCTGGAACGGTAAGACCAATCAGAACTTCCATAACCCTCTCCTTGTTTAGTTTGGTTTGGATTGTAAGTTTCTTTTGGGTTGTTGTCAAAGTGAAAAATTTGAGAAAATTTGCCAATGAAAAAGGGAAGTCCTTTGCTGGGGCTTCCCTTGTTCGTGTTGTTCGCGCGGTTCGGATCTCAGGACTGGGCGAAGAGTCTGACACTGTTGGCCGCCTCGACGACGAGTTCGACGTCCTTCTTTGAATCGGGAACACCGGAGAAGGCAGCGACGCCGACGAAACTTTCGGGGCTGCAATCATCCAATGCGAAGAGAGCAACACCGCCTTCGAAGGTGGTCTCGATGTCCTTGCCGTGCCCGTTGCGGATCTTCTGTTCCAGCGGGCCGGTGTTGGCCTGCAGGAAGAGGGCGGTCCTAGCTTTCTTGTGCGCGGTTGCGTTGTGGCGCGGCTGCCAGTCTCCCATTGGAGTTTGAACGAGCACCTCGCCGGCCGGGTCGAGCACAATGAAGGCACCACGTCTGGGTTGCTTGCCGATAAACTTCTCGCGAAAGTGTTCCCGTACGTAGGTTGCCATCTCCATCGCTGTCACGTCGCTGATCGAGCGTCTGATCCGAAGCTTGGACGGGTCAATCATGTCTCTTCTCCCTCTGGAAAGCCAGATAGACTGGCGAACAAAACGTTATCGGAAATTATAGCAAAAATTGAGGCTAAAGTCAAATACTATAAGTCACTCGTAGCTGATATTTCCTACCGGAAATCAGCTACTGCGTGTCTTGCGTTCAAGCATAGTCTGACGACTATTTGCTTGATCTTGGGATTTTCAAAAGAAGTTGAGTTTTAAAGTCCCGCAACCACTGCGTGGTTGTAGGCTAATCTTTGAGGGCTCTATCAAGAAAAGCTTGCGTTCTACGAACTTGGGATTTTCGAAAGAGAATAAGTTTTAAAGTCCCGCAACTGCTGCGCAGCTGTAGGCCTCTTTGAGGGCTAGATCAAGAAAAGCCAGGGATCCTAAAAATTGTTTTGATTGGAATAAAAACTGAGGTGTGAGGAGACTCCCGTTGTTTGTTGCGCCAACGGGAGTCCCTGGTCCTGTCTGGAAGAGCTCTTCAGTACTCTTTCAGGACAGCGCCTTGGGCAATCGAGAAGAGAGTCGCAGCGATCTCCCTGACGCTGGGTTCGGTTTCCCTGCGCAGGTGGTCAAAGGCCGCGAAGTTTGAGAGTTGGTTGAAAGTGCCAAAGCTGCAGAGCAGACAGAGCGTCCGAACCGCTTGGGCTTGGCTGACTCCCTTCTTCAGTTTTCCGGCAGAGAGGCGTTTCACCAAGTTTTCGATTTGGTGGCGCTGAAGGATCTCGAGCTCTTCTTGCGGCTGGAACTTCTCGCCCCGCAGAGTGAAGAAGCCTTCGAGACTGCGCATGATCTCGTAGTATCTGCACCAGACTCTGACCCAAGTCTTCAGCACTTCTCGGAGTGCGACCACTGGGTCAGCGTGGAGAGAAGCTGTTTCAGTGCTATGAAGATCCCCTTCCTTGATTCGCCCGACTTCATCCTCGAAGATCGTGATGAGAAGAGCTTCCAAAGAGTGAAAGTGCTGGTAAACAGTGGGGCGGGTGAAACCGGCACTTTTGGCGATCGTCCGAATGTTGGCTGCGCAGAGACCCTCGTCTATGATCAGGGCTAGAGCAGAGTCAAGAATACGACGACGCGTCCGTGTAACAGTCTCGAGACGTTTGACCGAGTGATACGGTCTTGGCATTGCGGGTCCCTTTCTTTCCCTGGTAGTGGGTGGGAACTCCCGTTGTTTGTTGCGCCAACGGGAGTCCCTGCTCTTTGTTTTTCCGCTTAGTCGACCAAACGCACTCCGTCAAGTGGTGGGGCGATGATCTGTCTGGCGCGAAATTCCAGGGTTACCGCTTCTTGCTCGACATTGTCAGCCTCGGAACGTTTCTTTCGTGCTTCTTCAGCCTTGACGGAGATTTGGGCGAGAAGAACGGTCCGCAGGGTCTGAAGTGTGAGAGAAACGTGAGCGTCCCAGTTGTAGGGTAGATTCTCAATCCCGCTTTCCATCCGGGCAATTCTTCCTTCTCTTCTTGAGAACAGGTACGAGAAGCTAGAATCGCTGGCGAAAGCGATCTTTAACCAGAACGACCCTCCCAGAAGTGTGAAGTAGAGCTGGTAGACTGTCGTTGCCTCAGCAGGAGGATACCGGTCCTCGTAGAAATTGATGCGGTGCAGCTCGTTGCTGAGACCAGAGAGATTGAAGATCTTGGTTCCAGCTTCCAGAGCACCTTTGTTAACGCTCGGATCAACTTCGCCTAGCGGCAAAGTGATACGACAGCCCCTTGTCTCTTCCTGATCCATGACTCATCCCTTTCTTGCGGACTATCCGCAAAAACTTGTTCTGACACGACTATCGTGCAGATCAGAATGGATTTTACTAAAAATGGTTGGGTGATGCAACTATGGGTCTTGTGGAATAAAAATGTTGGTAGAGACTCCCGTTTGTGGGCGAAACGGGAGTCCCTTGATCTCTGCTTCTTCTAGCGGCGCCGTGTCAGCTCGCCCAGATCGATGACGTGGACTCCTCTCAGGTTGAGACCAGGTCGATGATCCTGTTGACAGGGGCGGATGTGAAGGTGGCAGTCCGGCGCGAAGCTTGGGTGTTCCTCGATCCACTTTCGGTGTGCTTCACGAACTGGCTCCATCAAGCCGGCGACGAACTCCTTCTCGAGGTGGTTCTGGGCCACATGCTGGAAGTGAGCGAAGACGTTGGTGTAGACGGTTTGGAAAGCCGGGGCTCCATCTTCCCTGGTCCAGGCTTCTTCCACCATTTCGCGTACCACGATTCGGTAGAGGGCCAAGATCTCCCGGGTCAGGGCTTCTCGATTCTCTGCCACCACGAAGTCACCTATCTCGGGGTCATTTTCGACCGCCTCCCTGACCGCGTCGATGTGATTTGTGACTCGGATGTCGCGGATAAGTCGTGCGGTGCTTTGCCCAGAGAGTGTGGGAAAAAGACCTCCCACCTCGGCCTCAACGGTGTCTGGGTTGTCCAAGAGGTAACCAAGACTGTAACCGGTTGTCACGATTGATCCTTCCTTTCGATCGCTAGGTTCCTTTTTGTGTTTAAATTTTAACACACTGCATCAACTATAGGGTAAGATGGGAGGTGGAAAGGAATTTATTTTAGAACTTGGGAGTGGAGTTGGATTTCGCTTCTGGAAAATTAGGAAATTTCTTTGATACTTCTCTTACAGTTCTTACTTCCGCAGTTGCAGGCCATCTCCATACCTGGAGGCATATCTTGAGAGTAATCGCTGGTTATTTCTTCACCTTTTTGAATAGTTCGTGTTGCTATATCAGAAAATTCTCTAGGTTCGGTATTGGCATCGCAAGAATGGTTGACGTATCTTTCAGGCTCTTGCATAGCGACATACTTACCGTCCTTGAAAGCAACATATTCTTGGTCTTTGTCTGAAAGTTGGGCAAACTCTTTTTTAGTCAAAAGGTGTGAGGTGTCCCACTGCAGCACCACTTCGCCTTTGTGGAAGTTGCGAGCGGCGAAAACTCCCTGACCATCGATGTTTGAGTGTTCAAGAAAAACTTGGTCTGTTTTCATTTTACCTTGACTACAAGTTCTTCAAAACTAGTTTCGGGGTCTAGTTCTCGACTGAAGACGCGGTCTTCAAACTCGACTAGAGTCACCTCGGCGGTGATGCGCACAGTCCCTTCTTTGAGGTGGCCGCCCACTACTGAGCCATCTTTGCGGGAGACGCTGATGTGGATGTGAGACTCCCCTTCTCCGAGAGTTCCTTCGACAGAGACGATCTCCAAGTCTTCTTCAAAAACTTTTTTATCTGCCTTTTCCGGAGTGGCTCCGGGCATCCGTAAAGTTACTTGGTTCAAGCCGCCGACAATACTTATTATAGTAGAGGCCGTGATCGAGTTGTCCGCACAATATTGGAGCAAAGAGGCACGAAGTTTTTCTCTCGGGTGGAGTCGGAAGGTGTGGAATTTCAAAAAAGCTTACCCCCAATTTTGGCGTCTTTGTCTGGTCGGACTAGTACTACTCTCCCCTGCTCGTCTGGGACACCTAAAGTTAAACATTCGGAAATAAAGGGGCCAATTTGTTTGGCTGGGAAGTTGACGACACCGAGTACCAACGTTCCGGTTAGTTCTTCTTTTTTGTAAAGATCGGCGACTCGAGCGCTGGATTTTTTAATACCAATTTCCGGACCAAAATCGATAGTCAACTTATAAGCCGGTTTTCGAGCCTGCGGAAAATCCTCAACTTTAATTATCTCGCCGAGCCGAATATCGAGCTTAGAAAAATCTTCGTAGGAAATCATAAAAGGAGTTTAACACTGAAAAAAGAAGCTGACAAATGGGTGGCTTTTGATCTCTCTCCTTTTTCAGAGATCGAAAACCTTTCAACCAGTCTTTGATTCACTAAAGTCGGGGTCTTGTGACTGGAAGATAGTACCAGCCCAGACCCAGAACGACCAGACTAACCCCGACACCACAGAGAGCAGCGGGATTATCAGGAATCTGGGTCGATAAAGCCAGTGTCACGGCCAACCCCAGAATAAATGCAGCCACAATAAGCTTCACCGCAGTCATGACCACCTACTTTAGGGTAGAGACCCTTCGTAGATGACAGCGTAAGTGTAGCGACCGCTCTCGGCGATGACAACCCCAATTCCGATCCGCTCGTAGTGCGGATTGAGAGTGTTGGCCCGATGAGGCAGACTCTCCCAGAGCATCTTTGCCGCACGAGTGGCCGTTCCTTCGATTGGCCAGTTGTTCCAAGCCAGATTCTCCCCCGCCCAAGCGTGTCCTATTCGCGCTTGGTCCATGAGACAGACGAAGTTGCAACCATCCGGTGGTGCGTGACCGAAGTAGTGATTGAGCGCCATGTCTTCGGCTCGATACTGAGCTACTATACTCAGAGTTGGATCGAGTCGGAGCGCGTTTCTACCAGTCCTCATTCTTTGTTCGTTGAGTAGAAGAAAGAGCTGGTCGGCCGGGTTTGCGGGTGGTGCTGGAGTCGCTGTTGGTAAGACAACCACAGTTGCGGTTGGTACCGGCTCGACTGTTGCTCCCGCGACCGCAGCTTCTTTCTTGGCTTCAGAACGGCAGGCCAGAGTCAGGAGCATCAGCCCCGTTGCGACGGCAACTATAAGTTTAGAGCGCATGATCTCACCCTTTCAGTTGGTTGAGTCCTCACACAAGGAGGAGACTCAGACAAAACCGCCGCAATACGCAGACAGTCAAGCCTTGATACGATCTTTCTGAGTTTCTTCACGATCGACTCCTTCAGAGCCCGCTTGCTTGTTCGAAAGTGATTTTAACACTAAAGGTAAAGTTTGGAACTAGTTAAAAAAGGGAAAAGTGGTCGTGACCTCTCTCCTTTTCAGAGATCTCGACCTTATTGTCAGTTCTTGATCCAGCCGCCGGCGAAACTGCTCTCGTAGAAATCATCAGGTCCCATATAGATCCCGGCAGTTTCGTAACCGGCGAACTTACCGAAGCCGGAGTTGAACATCTCGTAGGTTTGGGAGTAGTAGACCATACCACCGTCTTCGAAGTCGATTTCTCCCCGACCGAGTCTGACTGAGTGCAGCAGTTGTCGTGAGACTTGTCTTAGAAAGGCATCCGCATCGCGTCTTGTGGTACGGAGTAAACCTCGAAGTGTCATCCCCCAGATCGGCTCTTCATCGGCAAAGACCAGTTCTTGGCTTTGGGTTACTTTGCTCCCAACAGACCAAATCTCGAAGCGGAAGCGCTTTCGGCTGTAAACCCAGACTTCGGCTCGCGGAAGCAGCACTGCCGCAGGTCGCTCGCTTTCTTTTCCCGACAAGTGGTGGTAGCGAGACTCAATGACGAAGTCGCGAACTTCTTTTACTCTTAACATGAGTCCAACTCCTTTACTTAAGCCCGAGTTCGGTAATCAGCTCTGGCTTGACCTCTGACATTGAAGTTGCGCAGGAACCGCGCAGCCGAAAGGTTGCGCATGTCCGCTCCTGAGCCAAGATTGACCGCTTTCATCTTGATCCCCCTCTTTCTTGATTGGAGCTATTTTAGCAGAAACCACCAAACAAGAGTGTTATACTAGAAAAATAAGTTAATTTCAAAAAATGTTTGCTGATCTGTCCATCATTTTTGACTTTCGTTTTAACCTCTACGCTCTACCTTCACTTCTGACGATCATTATTAATATTGTCCTTTTGCTTCTGATTCAGAGGCGTGGAGCAAAAAACCAAGCCAACCGTTGGTTCAGTTTGGTGCTCGGAGTTTTGGTTCTTTGGGGGATTTCGGAATTTCTCGATCGTTCCAGTGCCAACCCGACGACCTCTCTTTTTTGGGATTACGTCGGCCGTCCAGCTTGGATCGGACTGCCGACACTACTTTTTACTTTCGTTATTCATTTTACCGGCAGAGAAAGTTTTTTTCGCTCCCGCCTCAACCAGCTTCTGGTCTTTCTCCCTAGTTTGGTCTTTCTTTTTCTCGCCTGGAATACCAATGTCATTCTCAACAACACTGTCAGCGATAACCACCCAGCTTTTTGGGGCTGGCAAATCTCACCACAAGCTGATCTCTACTCTCTTTTTCTTGTTTGGTTTAGCTTTTTGACGATTGCTTCAGTAGGACTGTTGACCCGTTTTTATTTGCGTACCCCAGATTTGATCAACAAACGCCAAACTCTTTTTATCATCATCGGTACCTTGATTCCGATTGTTGGTGGTTTGGTGACTGATGCGATTTTGCCAGCCTTGGGTGTAGAGACTGTTTTGCCCATTGCGGTTCTGCTTTCTTGTGGTTTGAGTCTGTCGATTTCTTACGCGATTCTGCGTTATAGTCTTTTTGTGGTCAACCCAACACTGACTTCGGAAACAGTGCTGGATAACATGTCCGAGGCAATTTTTGTCATCCGTCCGAACAATATCGTCGAGCAAGTCAATAAAGCCATTTCGCGGCTTTTGGGTTTCAAAAAAGAAGAACTGATTGGAGCCAATGTCAGCCGAATTTTTTCTGATCAGGAGACTTGGCAGAGATTTTCAGAAGAGATTTTGAAAAAATTGCCAGAGAAGGACGTGATCGCCAATTTCGAAACAAAATTTCGCAGCCGTCAAGGAGACAAAATACCAATCAGTTTTTCCGCAGCCGCTTTGAAGGAAGATGGACAAGTCCAAGGTATTGTCGGAATTGCTCGTGATGTGCGAGAAGAAAAACAACTTGAGGAAATGAAACTCGATTTCGTTTCTATGGCAGCGCATCAACTCCGCACTCCCTTGACCGCTATCAGAGGCTATCTGTCTCTTCTTCAAGAGCAAATTGCCGACAAATTGAGCCCGGATGAAAGAGCTTTTTTGACGAAAACTTCAATTGCTTCAAACCGGCTCGCTGCTTTGGTCGAAAATCTCCTTTCCGTTTCCGGAGTTGAGCACGGAGAAATCAAGATTTCCAAAAGCGAAGTCAACTGGGAGGATTTAATTGCCGAAGTGGTTGGGATTTTCAAACAAGAAGCAGAAACACACAAAGTTGAGCTGGTTTTCCACAAACCGGAGAAGGAACTAGCCAAAATCTCGGTTGATAAATTTCGGATGAGTGAGGTTCTTTCCAATTTAATTAGCAACGCTGTCGCTTACAACAAAGAGGGTGGCAAAGTTGAGGTCTTCGTGCGGGAAAAGGACGACCAAATCGTTACTTATGTTCGCGATACCGGCAGTGGAATACCAGCTGAAGATCTACCCAAACTTTTTAGCAAATTTTTTCACGTCTCCCGCTCTCTCGTGCAAGGAACCAAAGGTACCGGCCTGGGTCTCTACATTGCCAAAGGTTTGATTGAGGCACACGGAGGGAAAATTGAGGTTGAGTCAGAGCTAGGCAAAGGCAGTACTTTTTCTTTTTCGCTTCCGATTGGTAATTAAAATCGTGTTATGTCATCCTGAGCGATTAGCGAAGGATCTCGTCCCCCAAGTCTTTCCAAACCTGATTGTTGGTTTCTATTAAACTGATCTTTTTTGATCTCAGCCAACCTTTTATTCTCTTCTCGCTTTCAATAGCTTGACTTGAATTTTCAAATTCTTCAAAGAAAACAAGCTTATTCAGATTGTACTTTTTGCTAAACCCATCGATCAGTTTATTTTTATTCTCAAAAAGTCTTCTTTTTAGATTGTTTGTAACACCTGTGTAGAGAACTCTGTTTAGCTTGTTGGTAATAATATAAACGTAATAACTCATGAGATTCTTCAGCTCCGCCTCAGAATGACAGGTTAGCCAATGTATTTGTTGAATTCGACGAAATCTTTTTTGTTGTAGTAGTAAGGAATTTGGGCGGTCAGTTTGTAGCCAAGGGACTGGTAAAATTTGACCGCCGACCAGTGTTTGCCAGTGACCAAATCAATGTTGTGGCAACCCTCTTCTTTGGCAATTTTCTCAGCCTCTTCCATCAGAGCACGGCCGACACCCTTGCCTCTCTTGCCCTCAGCGACAATCACGACTTGAAGATCAGCTACCCCAGCCTCTATTTTCATCTTTAGACTGCCAGCTATTTCTCCGTTCTCCTCTGCTTTCAAAACGACATACTTTTCTCTCCACTCAACATCTTGCCCGTATTTTTCCTGATCAACCTTCGCCCATTCGCGGAGATTGAACTCCTCAACTTCTTTTTCAGTTGTTGGAGTCACTTTTACCATAAAGCTCTACCTGGTCAGTGTAGCACGGAGTTTTGGCTAAGACAACTTAAATAAATTTCTTTTCAAAGATAAAACTGTCATTCTGAAGCTAGCTTCGATTACGAAACTAAGCGAGCGGAGCTGAAGAATCTCTTGTTGCAAACTTAACTTCTTCTTTTTGCTTGTCCAATGTAAGTTCTTAATTCTGAATTCATCATTCTCCATTCTTCGTTCTTAACTTTTCCAGGTGCTCCTTGATGTAACGTTCGTAACCGATCGCTTTTGGTTCATAATATTTTCTGCCTTTTAACCGCTGCGGCAGAAAGTCTTGTTTGACCCATCCACCTTCGAAATCATGGGCATATTTGTAGCCCTTGCCATAGTCAATCTCTTTCATCAACTTAGTGACGGCGTTGCGTAGATGCAGTGGAACCGGCTCGTTGAGAGTAGCTCGCACGTCACGTTGGGCCTTTTGGAGAGCGATGTAGGAAGCATTGCTTTTTGGGGTTGTTGCTAGGTAGGTTGCTGCCTGGGCAAGGTTGAGAGCAGCTTCAGGTAGACCTACATATTGTAGAGCGGTAGCGGCCGCCACCGCGATGGTGAGAGCTTTCGGATCAGCATTGCCCACGTCTTCAGAGGCAAGAATGATCATCCGTCGGGCGATGAACTCCGGGTCTTCGCCTGCTTCCAGCATTCTGGCTAGCCAGTAGACCGCCGCATCGGGATCAGAGCCACGCATGGATTTGATGAAGGCGGAAACCACGTTGTAGTGTTCTTCTCCGGTTTTATCATACAAAAGTTTTTTATCTCCCAGAGCTTGAGCAATTTTTTCTTCGCTAACTTTGCGCTCGCCGTCTCGTTGTCCGGTCAAATTGACCGCAATCTCCAGAGCATTGAGAATTGTTCGAGCGTCCCCGTTGGCGGTCCCCAAAAGTAAATCAAAGGCTTTGCTTTCAACTTTGGGATTCAAACTACCCAGGCCCTTGGCCTTATCCCTTAAGGCACGTTTAACTAGTTCTTTAATATCGTCAACTTCCAAGCGTTCTAAAATTAAAACCTTAGTGCGGGACAAAAGTGGAGCGATGACTTCAAAGGAAGGATTTTCAGTGGTAGCGCCGATCAAAGTAATCGTTCCGTCCTCAACGAAAGGAAGAAGGTAAGCTTGCTGGGATTTGTTCCAGCGGTGCATTTCGTCAATACAGAGAACGGTGCGCTCCCCCTTTTCCTCAGCGCGAATCTTGGCTTCGGAAATTACTTTCTTGATATCATTGACTCCGACCTCGACCGCAGAGTGAAACTCAAAGAAACTTTTGGTTTCGGCAGCAATTATCTTTGCAAGAGTTGTTTTCCCACTGCCTGGTGGCCCCCAGAAAATCAAAGAGGGAATTTGATCTTTTTTGATCAAAGTTGAAATCAATTTGCCCGGCCCAACTAGGTGATTTTGACCGACAAATTCAGCTAGAGACTCCGGGCGCAAGCGCTCGGCCAAAGGTTTTTGGTCGTTTTGGTCTTGGGGTTGGCGCAGAAGTTTTTTGGTGCGAGCTTTGCTGACAAGTTTCATACCCATTGGTATGAGCTATCTTACTTCGGGAAAGGTTTCGGGTCAACAAAATTTGAGGATAGATTCTTCACTGTGCTCAGAATGACAAGAGAGTTGGTTAAAGGCTAGAATTAGAGAGACCTCCTTTCTTCCGTTTTGGTCTCTTTCCTAGTCTTGCAGTTAGTCGTACAGACGCTCGATGCAGCTGACGATTTCACCGACTTTGCGGTCAGTGTAGACGTTGATTCCGTAAGCTTTCTGCCACTGCCGTTGCGTAGTTTTGGGCAAGATCTGGTGAACAGCGAAAGCAATCAGCTTGCGTTGGCCAACTACTGACTCAAGATGTTCGATGGAATTGCGAATTAGGACCAGATCCGTTTCGTCCAACTGGTCAGTGATGGCGACGAAGAGAGTCCCGAGCGAGAGCTTGAGACTCAAAATCGAGGCTCGTGGGTAGTTGCCCCAGTAATGAGTCTTAAAGCCAAGCTTCTTGAGTCTGCGCCCCACTTCGCTGACTCGGGCCGGCAAGGTCAGCGAGTCCGGCAGACCTGGGATAGCCAGGATTAACTGATTGAACCAGTGCATGATCTTCTCCTCCTTAACCATGATCGTTGCGCTTCGGTGAGTCTTCGCTTCAGGGAAACCCTGAATGCTGAATTTAGTTTGGCCAGGAACCACAGCGGGACTCGTTCGCTTTTTCCTTAAGCCAGTGAGCAATCTCTTTTGGTTTGGAGCCAAACACCAAAAGAACCTTTTGTTTGAAGGCATCCTGAATCAAGAGTTCGTCAGGAGCTTGGTTGGAAACGAAAAGAACACAAAGGTAGTCTTTTCCGGCGTAAGCCCGCGCGAAGCTTCTGATTTGTTCAGGTGCAATGCTCGGGCGGATGGCGATTTCGATCCGACCTTTGAAAGGGAGAATGTAGAAGTCACTGCGGAAAGTACCAACCGGAGCGCCCCAAGAGCGATTGACGTCCAGACCAAACAGAAAGCACTCTTCCATGGCTCGCTTTGCCAAGCTTCGACGAACGGTTTCTTCCGAAAACCAGTTGCCGAAAGCGAGGATGACTCGATCAGCGATGGTCATGACTCTGTCCTTTCACTATTCAATTAATGGTCATTTTATCACGCCAGGGGAAATTAAATTAAAAAAAGGGTGAACTCTGAGGGGCTCGTGTCTCCTTTCAAAAAAAGAGCACCCTCAGAGTGAGACGGTTCTTGGTCCACGACGGCGTAGTCTCCTGTTAGTTAGAAGATCCTCAGAGAGGGTTTCCACCGGGGAGGTGTCTGAGACAGTAAAGGCCCAGCCGCAGGAGAAACAATTCCAGATGTCTCTATCTTCCCGATCCTGGATAATTCTTCCCGCGCAGCGCTTGCAGTTCTTGGGCGGGGTAGGTCCGCGGTCGATGAAGACTGGGTCGCCAAAGTGTTGACTGACTATTTCAGCAACAGCAGCGACGACTGGTTTTCTACCTTTGGAAGTCTTGGTCTTGTCCTCGCGTCGACTTTTGGACTGCGGAATAAGGCCTTGGTTGCGAAGAGCACCTCCAATTCGCCGCTTGATGCGGGCGATTTTCTCTTCTTCTTCCATGGGGGTGCAAACCAGTAGCTGAATCTGCTCGACCATAGACCCATAACCGGTCGTTTTCGTTTGGGGATTCGGAACAATCGTTTCAAAGACACGGTCAATATAGCCCGAGATCTTTTTGACGACATCTTGGTTACCGTAACCATAGAGAGTTTCAGCAATAACCCGCTTACTCATTCCCAACCCGTGATACCAAGCAAAGCAGGTCATCTCGACTGCTCCCAAACCCCACGGGTTCTTCAGTTCCAAGAGCCGGACGTGCTCTTGAAGTTGGTAAGTTCTCGCAGACACGTCTCGCCTCCTTTCTCTTCGAGGTGGATCTTAACAGTTTTTTAGCTTTAAATCAAACCTGGAGATTCGTGTCACCACGACGGATGGTCCTGGTATCTTTCCTAAAGACCTTTTAGCCGAGCAACCTTGAGGATTGCAGTTACGGAAGCAGAATGAGTGATTTCTCCCCTGTCTACCATCTCTAAAACTTTTTCAAAGGGAAATTTCTCAATTTTGATCAAGTCTGTTTCTTCGTCGGTAGGTTCCCCTTCATCGAGACCTTCGGCGAGAAACATGTGATTGGGGGCATTCAGTAAAACAGTAAGTGGGTTGACGATGCCAAGAGTAGTCCAGCGTTTGGCTATAATTCCAGTCTCTTCTTGCAATTCTCTTTTGGCAGCGTTAAGGGCAGTTTCTCCTTTATCAATACCACCAGAAGGGAGCTCATAGCTGGAATCTCCAAGCGCATAATGAAACTCTTTAATCAAATAAACTTCATTTTCTTCTGTCAAAGCAACGATTGATGAGCCACTTCCCCCAGTGACAACCCCGAAAAGACCTTCTTTGCCGTTTGGCCGAATGATTTTATCCTCTCTTACTTCAATCCAAGGATTTTTGTAAACTATTTTTGTTGTCGTTACTTCAAAAGGCCCGCGTTTCATAAATTAATTTTGATAAAGTTCAACCAAGATTCCGTTACAATCTTTAAAGAAGATATATCTTCCACCAAAACCGGCATCGTCTGTTTCCATCACAAACTCAACTCCTTTACTCTTCAAATCTTTAACTACTTTATCTAAGTTTTCTACCTCAATACAAAGATGCTTAGTACCAACTGTGTGAAGATCTTCCATTAAAGTTTGCCTGTAGTTGGGTAAAGGTTTTGTGCTTTCCTCGAAGCTGAAAAGTTCAATCAGCACTTCTTTAAGTCGCAAGAGAATAATCTCCATACCTTGTTTTTTGTAGTGGTGCAGAGTTTGAAAACCCAATTTTTCATGGTACCAGCGGGATGATTCTTCGACATTATTTACGGTTAGTGCAATATGATGGGGCTTAAACATTATTTAAATTGAGTTCTTGTCTAGAGTTTTCCGGAAAGTTGACGACGTCAAAAAGGACAAACTGAGTTGGTTTGATTCGGTAAAATTTGTGGGGGCGATCCGGGTTGTTCATAAATTCTAGAATCTGCTCTTGAGTAAAAATTCGATCAGCGTAGACGGAGATTGCTTTGTCGATATCTTTTTGATCGGTGAGAAGTTTTGCTACACCTTGGAGCTGCAGTCCTCTAGCAGGATCAGCTGGGGTGTGTGGTAGAACGATAGCGGCCGCTACCTTGTTATTTTTAACAACTTCAGCAGAATGACGACGAGTGGTTGAGGAGAACCAATAAAGGTTTAGGTCTTCGTCAGCGGCAAACCAAACACTGCAAGCCCAGGGCTGCCCGTCAACAGAAGTTGCCAGCTGCATCAGTTTCGCTTCTTTCAAATACTCTTCGATCAATTTTCGCAGGTCCATCGGAAAGATTCTACCACTTTCAAAAAGAAGCTGACAATTGAGTTATTTCGTCATCCTCGCGTAGGTGAGGATCTAGATTCTCAGTCAAGCTGAGAATGACAGCCTTACTATTGAACTTGGGTGACGTCGTGAAGGATGATTTGACCAACTTGCAGATCGACTTGGCGGGCTGGAATCGGAGTGTTTTGCAGATCAAAGCCCACTTTGGCAAAGGCGGTGTAGATGACGTTGTTGGTCAGAAGCGGTGGTAGAGTTTGCTGACCAAAAGTAGTTTTAAGAATATCAAGCTTAAAGACACCACTATCTACATTTATAGTCCCTTTTACTTTGATCGGAGCTGAGGTTGAAGATAGGTTGCCGGTGAAGACAAAGTTGTTGGAATCAAGGGTGAGATGAGGGTTGATGATATCAGTTTTAGTTTTCTCAAAATTCTCAGTCAGTAAAGCGTTGATTTCAGCTTCAGTAAAAGTGATTTCCGGTATTGATTGGCCGGCAGCAAGAGAGGCAATTTGGTCAGCTTTTTTTTGCGCGCTCTTGAGAGAATCGGCATTCGTCTCGACTTTGGCCGGAGTTTTAAACATAAGATTGGTTAAGACTGGGACTCGTACTAGTCCAGTGGAAGCAATAAAGTAAATGGTCAGCAAACCGATGATCGAGCCAAGGATGAGATTGCCGAGTAGCCAACCGGCGAGCATGAGGCGCAAAGTACGAAAACGTGGGGTTTTGCCTTTCTCACTTTTCGTAGTTTCAGCACTGGTGGGATTTAAAATGATTGGCTCAAGAACTGTTTCGGCAGAGTTTTCCATTCTCGTCTTTAATCCTACCTTTCAAGGTCTCGGCCTGTCAACTGCTTGATAAAAGTTGCTAAATTGTTACTATATAATCATGCATGTTGCTGTTCGAGGTAAACATTTGGAAGAAAACGAAGCTTTGGAAAACCACGCTCTTGAAAAAGCAAAAAAGCTTTCTCGTTTCGCCAAAGACATCACTCGTCTGGAAATCGAGTTGATCAGTGAGCCGGCGCATCTAAAAAAAGAGGAGGACTATATTGTTGACGTCACTCTTCATGTCAGCGGGCATACCTTTCAGATCCGGGACTCAGAAAATGATATGTACAAGGCAATCGACAAAGCAATCGAGCGCATGATTGAAACTCTGCGGCGAAGAAAAGAAAAGGAAGTTTTGGAGCCTCGGCGCAAGCAGAGCCAAGAAAAAAGGAAACTTCCAGTTGATTTAGCTTAGTTCAATATAATCACTCTCAACTAAATTGCAAGCCTCGTCCAAAACAATTTTGGTGATTGAGCCGGTAGCTTTGTTGATCGCCTTTATTTCTTCAAGGGGCTGGTTTTTTAGTCTTAATTCAAGAGCACTGATCGGAAACTCGTGAGTAACACAGATAATTTGCCTGCCAGCATGCTTTTGGCAAATGCCGGCCGCGACTTGTTTCATCCGTTCGGAAATTTGAGTCAGGTTTTCCCCTTGTAAGCTCGCCAGGCTATCGTTCATGAAATGCTCGTGTTCTTCGTTTTTTAAAGCTTCGTCGTACTTCAGGCTCTGCCAACCGATCATATTGACTTCGATCAAATCGTAGTCGTGAATAATATTTACTTTGGGCAAACTTTCCGAGATGATGTTGGCGGTTTCGTAGGTACGCTCCAGGGGCGAGGTGTAAATGATTTCGATTGGTTTGTCTTTGAAATATTCACCGAGTTTTTTGGCTTGCTCCCTCCCCTCACTACTTAAATGAAAACCAGGCATACGGCCATAATAGATTCCATTGGGATTTTCAGCTTGCGCGTGACGAACGAAATAGATTGTGGTTTTTGGTGATTCGGGCATTGGCTAAATTGTCTCAGCAAAGTAAGCAAAAAGCAAGAAGACCAAAAACCGCGTGCAGTGCATCTTTCCTCAGTTGTTGCATCGATGCAGTGCACACGGCTATTGGACAGGTTAGTTGTTGTTCCTCCTCCTAAATTGCCTCATGAAAACATCTTCCGGCCGACCGATACGACGGCGAGGGCCCGGTTCTGGCAGAGGGTTGAGCATTTCACGTAGGCGTTTGTCGTTCCGTCGTGCTTCTGGTGAATCTTGTCCTGTCACCACGAAGTAAAAGACAGGGTGACCGTTTTCCGGTATCAACTGGGCCAGGGTTGACTCGAAATGCATCTCCCGAAAGGTGCGTAGCGCGTCCACCAGAAGACCCTTGCGATCCTGAGTTTTCAGGAACTCATAGCGGAGACCACCGCCAGTGATATCGCCATCTGCCTGGGCAAGCATCCGGAAGCGTCGACGCAGGGATCGGCGTGGCCCTCTCGGCATTTTGGGAAGCCGTTTCTTGATTCTGCGTTTGAACTCCTCGAGCCCAACACTCTCGACCAAGTCGTTTCTTATTCCCAGCAGAGCTCCGATTCTCTGGTCAATGATCTTGATTGTCTCCGGCCCTTCATAGAGACCCTCTAGGTTGACATCAAGTTGGTGAGGGTCGAAGTAGCCTGACATAGCGTACTCACCTAGAAAGACCAGAGCGGCTGGGCCACCTGCCACTTCAATGGCCTGGTGGAAAGGAAAACCGGCGTGTTTTTGCACTTCTGCCGATTCCAGTGCCCCAAGCCACTTTGAGTTCTGGGAAGCTCCGGTGAGAACGTTGTGGATCTCGAGATCAACATCGAAGACTGTCATCACCTTTCTCGCCTGGAGGTACAAGATAAAGTGAATAACCTCCTCTGGTGTTGGGCCTCCCTTCTGGACTTTGGGCTCAACCAAGTAGCCAAGTAGTCCAGGTCTGCCTCGTGGTTTGGCTCCAGAGCCTTTGATAAGGTGACAGAATGCCAAACCAACTCCAAGTTCGCTAGCCAGATCAATTTGTTCGTCAGCCAGAGCCATGACCGAGTTTGGAACCGGAACGGTGGATCCAATGACGATGACCGTACCGGCCCGTACTACTGGCAGAATATCAGCAATGATGTGCCAGGTTTCTGCCATTGGCATGACAAAGATCCAGATCAGATCCGCACCCGCAGCAGCTTCGCGATTGCTCAGAGAGCTGCTGTCAGCTGGATCCGACTTGAACAACGGTATCCCGAGCTCTTCATGCCAGGGATTGATGTCTGCTTTTGCCATGGAGCTTGAACTGCCGATGACAGCAACAGATTTGGGTATCCAGGTTGGAACCTTGAGTGCCAAGGATCTCCTCCTCTCTAGTGAGTTTCACACTCACAGTTTAAGCCATCCTTGGCTGATTGGCTCGTTGGCCGGAAGTTTACTCTAGATTCGATTGTCAGTCAAATAGGGAGAGGATAGTTAGGTATTGGGAAGAAGACGAATGCTCAAAAAAATTCCACCGAAGATTAAAATCAAAAGACCAAGGAAAATTAGGAGTCCCCAAAAAAGTGGATGGGCAAAGACATTGTCACTCCCAGAAGAGTGGTGTTCTGAGCTCATAGCCGTCCTTCTTCGCTCTTAAAATCCTTTTCTGGTCCGGAAGGAGAGAAAATCCAGAGTTGAGTAAAATTTTCAGTTGAGTTGTTCTCGTGACGATGGGTGGTACCAGCAGGTAAATGGATACAGTCCCCTTCTTCAAGTTGAAAACGCTCTTCATCGTTCACTACGACGGTGGTACGGCCTTCAATAATATAGAGAGTTTCATCTACTTCTCGGGTGTGGTTTTCAGTTTTTTGACCTGGTTGGAAAGTGATTGAGCCGATACTGAGAGACTCTACCTCATCGACAAAAATTGCCACTTCAGTTTCAGCAGGGCCAATCGCTTTTTTACCCTGACCGCGCTTAACTACTTTCACCATAACTTTATTATTAAAAACTTTAGCTGCGAAAGCAAGTTTGGTTTCTGAACCAACAAAATAATTAAATTGTTCGCTATATCGTGTTAAAACTAAAGGAAAAGGAATAATTAGTTTGTCTTAAAGAAGAAAACTACTTCCCTGTTTTGAAAATGACGGGAATAACGATTTTGTTTTGCTCCTTACCATCCTTGGCAGAGATTGTGAAAATTTCTATACTCCCCTGCTTTGTGCTTGGCTTTTTGTATTTGACAGTCTTGGAAAAATTCGACAGTTCCTGACCGACGGCGGTCTTGGTCGTGGTGCTGATGAGAATATTGCCGTCTTTATCTTTGATACGCAGGTTGATAACTGCCTCGAAGACCTCGCCTTGACCACGAATTGTGACTGGGTTGGCGATAGTGTCTCCTGTCCACGGTGTCTCGACGATGAACATGCCGCTGCTTGACCAAGGCGGATCAGAGGTTCCTTCCAGGAAACGAAGGTTGTCCAAGAGAGCTTGGAGAAAGGAAGAATCAGTCGCGAAGTTTTTGATTTCCGAAGTAAATTTAAAACTAAAATGTCTTTTGAACTTGGTTAGGCTCACTACTTCAGTGCGGAAGCCAGGTTTTTTCGGGGTATTGTAAACAGCCTTTTCTGCCTCAGTTCCAGCAACTTTTAGGCTTTGCGTTTTGACGATATCAAGATTGCTGCTGACTTGGACGAGTGCAGGAGGCGCGACTTCAATTGAAACTGCCGAGGCAGAAGCAGTTGCCTGCTTTGCGCTTTGCGTAGCGACAAAAACTGATTTGAGCTCTAGAGTCAAACTTGTTCCGTTTTGGGCTTTGGAGGTGTCTTTGATTTCCTCGACACTACGTAGACAGAGCTGGTAGCCTTGTTTTTTGTTTTGGTAAACTACCCCACCTTGGCAGTAAGGCGTTGCTGAGTCGGTTGCGGTTTTGGGTGATTTGTTTTCCGGCAAAACCCTTTTGTTTTGCACAACATCAATAGCCCAGGCGAGAGCACCGACCACCAAAAGCATGCCGAAAGCGATGATCACAATTTCACGTTTGCGCAGGCGGATATTTTGTTTTGGTGGCGTTTCCATTTGTTTAGACGACCCAACTTTCCAGTTTAAAGAAAATTTGAAAAAGACTGCTTAAAAGCAAAACTACCACTGGAATGAGGAGGTAATAAAAATAAAACGGATGTTCAAGAATCGGAGTTAGGAAAGGCACGACACTGAAGGCAAAGAGCAGAAAAGGCAGGACCAAAAGAATGATGGCAAACTGGACAGCCGCACGTAAGGTCGGGAAAGTGCGGTGAATGAAACTTTCAAAAACGAGCCATTGTAGTAGCGTCCGGCTGAAAAGAAAAACGAGAATAAAAGCCCCCAGATTGGGCTGATAGTTGGTACCAAACTGCAAAGCAGTGGCTGAGGCAAAGATAACTGTCAAACAGTCAATAAAAACAAAAATATATTTCATGGCAGTAGTAAATGTCATCCTGAACTTGGTTCAGGATCTAGAGATTCCGAAACGAGTCTTCGACCGTGAGCTCAGACCGAATCGGTTCGGAATGACACAAGGACGGGATGACAAGTATTAAGCAAGTCCCTTTTTATCTTAAACTAAGAAGTCCAAAACAAGCAAGAATTACAATCTTTCTGGAAACTTTGCTATCTTTCTGTTGCTTGTTTGTTGCAGGCTTTTGAAAAAAGGTGTAAAAAATTTCTCGCAGCTCATCTCTGCACCAAACCGCAAGGTTTGGAGGACAGAGTAAAATCTGGACGGCAAGGTGGGCTGCATCAAGAAAACGATCTGAAAGTTTCGTAATAGCAATATTATGAAAAAAGAAGGTCGTTTTCTTTTGTTTTCAATGACTCACTTCTGAATTTGTGGGATAGAACTTTGAGGAATTTTGCGGACTTTGACTTTTTTAAAGCCCAAAGAGCTTAGTTTAGCGAGTCGATGCAGACCATCAAGTAGGAGCCACCGATTTTTCCAAAACATGATATCAAGTGGGTGTGTTAAATCCGCTGTTTCAACTCTAGCGAGGTGTTCTTTGTGCTTCTCGGGATGAGCAAGAACCTCACTGGGTTTCAAATCATAAAACCCATTAGTTGAGCCCCAAAACGGTATTTCGAAGTGCCAAGAAAGTTCGCCTATATCCATTTCTTCTACTGGTATATTTAAGGTCCAGACTTTGCCTTCGTCCCAAGAAAAATCAAAGCCAACTTCTTTAATTATTTTTGGTAGTTGTTTTTCAGTCATGATTGCCAACCGTACTTGCCGAGAAGAGGGACAAAATAAACTAGACCATGGCTAGTTTTTTCCAATCCGCCCGCGGTTTTAACTACTTTGGTGAGTTCTTGCTCCTGCCTACTTCCGACAGGAATGACGAGTCGGCCACCAACTTTGAGTTGTTCGACGAGATTTTGCGGGATTGTTGGAGAAGCAGCAGTGACGATGATTGCTTCGTAAAGTGCCTCAGGATTGTAGCCCTCCGAGCCGTCACCGACAACTACCGTGACATTATCAATTCCTAGTTTCATCAAACGCAATTCGGCGCTCGCTGCTAGCTCTCGTTCATACTCAACAGTAAAAACCTGCCGAGCTAGTTGGGCGAGAATCGCAGCTTGGTAGCCGCTGCCGGTGCCAATTTCGAGGACTTTGTCGCTTGCCTTCAAATCCAGAAGATCCGTCATCAGAGCAACGAGGGAAGGTTGGGAGATAGTTTGTCCTTTGCCAATGCCCAGGGCTTGGTCAGAATAAGCAGCCTCTCGCAGCTCTGCGGGAACAAATTTGTCTCTGGGGAGGCGCGACATCGCGTCAAGGACCGGCTTACTTATCGGTAAGTGAAAAGAACCGACCATGTACTGTGCTTGTTTAACTTTGGGAAGAACTCTCATTTCTAAAAATAACTTTTTAAGAATCTTGACTAGCTAGTTCAACTGCGCCAACGAGGGTCGAATCGGCACCAAGAGCAGGGATGGCGATCAGAGGCAGCGGGTAAATTGTCAGAAAATCGCGGATTTTTTCTACCAAAGGCTCGAAGAAAGCCTCTTTGTTGGTGGTCAGTCCCCCGCCAATTATTACAACCTCCGGTGAGAAGTGAACGATTGAATTGGTAATGCCGCGGGCGAGTCGTTCCAAGACTTTGTCCCAGTCGGGAGTACCAACGATTTCGGCTGGGTCTTTGCCGTAAAGCTCTTTTAGGCCTGTACCAGAAGAAAGTTTTTCCAAATTTTTGTTAACACCGGTGACGATTTGCTGACCACCTTCAGGATTGTAGACTCCTTTGTAGATTTGGCCGCCCGCGACTAGACCAGTACCAATTCCGGTACTGACGGTGTAATAAAGGACTGGATCCTTCTCTTTTCCAGATCCGTAAAGCGATTCCGCCAAAGCTGCCAAAGAAGCGTCATGCTCAACTTTGACTTCAAGATCAAGTTCTTGGGAAAGAATTTCGCGCAAAGGTTGGTCGCGCCAAGTTGGGAGGTTCGGCAGGGCGCGTAGCAAACCAGTTTTGGTTTCGATCGGTCCAGGAATGGCCACCCCGACTTGAGCTTTTTGGTCCCCCGCCACTTCTCGAACACGACTGACAATTTCTCGTAGAGTTTCTTTAAATTCGAGAGTGGGAAAATCAAACTTCTTGTCAACTTTTCCAAGATTTCCAGTCGCTATACGAGTGTGAGTGCCACCGATGTCAATACCGATGTTCATAGTGCTGTCATCCTGAGTGACTAGCGAAGGATCTCTTCTGCTAAGTCATTCAAATTAGGGTTTTTAGCTTGAATTAAATTTATCTTTTTAATTCTTAGCCAGCCTTTAATCTTCTTTTCTGCTCTCAAAGCGTCCTCAACATTGTTAAATTCTTCAAAGAAGATCAGCTTAGTTAGATTGTACCTCTTTGTAAACCCCTCAATCAATTCGCCTTTATGCTCCAAAACTCTCCGCTCCAGGTTGTTTGTTACTCCTGTGTACAGGGAAGTATTAGTTTTGTTAGTTAAAATATAAACGTAATAACCCACTAGATTCTTCGCCTTTAGCTCAGAATGACACCCCTTTTTTACCAGGGGAGTTTATTTCACGGTAATTGGAAAGGTTTGCTCTTCGTAGAAAAAGGTGTAGTTTTTAGTGCTTTTCGGTAGAGACCCAAAAGCTATCTCACCACTGATAGTCTCGCCTGGTTGCACACCTTGGTCCGGAATTCGGGTGAACCCAGTCGGTTTGGTGGTGCAATCGGCGGCTCCACCTTCAGTACAGACGGTTGTCGGTGGGTCGTAAGGGTTGCCGTAGGTGTGGTTTTGGGCATCCTTAAGCTTCATGGCGAACTTTGAATAGTAAAGAGGTTGGTCGGTGTTGTTTTTGATGTCCAAAGACATGATTATCTCGAGAGTGTCATCATCAGCCAGGTTCATAGGATCATCCCATTCTTTGACACTGTTTATTGTGATTGTTAGACTGCCTATTTCCTGATTGGCACTAGCGGTTGCCTCACGCAAGGCTTTGTCGAGGAAAGCGACTTTGGCAGCTAGATCGGCGTTCTTTTTTTCAACTTTGTTCAGCTTGTCGAGCTGTGAAGTGAGAGAGTCAACTTTGCTGTTGAGGTCCTTTTTGTCTTGGCTCAAACCAGCGACAAGCCCCTGCTGCCAAAGATAAACTGCAATCGCAGCTATTAAAGCGAGAAAAATTGAAACAGCAGCGGTGATGAGAAGGGGTTTTTTGTTCTTGGGAGTTTTGGGCTGGCTCAGGTCAACTGTCTCCATGGGCAAAAACGATTATGCTTTATTAGCTAAGTCTTGTCAATGGAAGTTGAGAGTCTTATTCGGGTTGATCAACTTTAAGAGCTCGGTGCTCTTCTCGGATGTGATGACGATCTTGCCGCAGATCAGCAATCAGACCGCCGATGAGCTTGTCAGGATCAGTATCGTAAATGATAGAACACTGATGTTTGTGGGCGATTTCAGTCAGTTCTTTGATTTCGTCAGCCATGCCTCCAGTCTCTTCCAAAACAGCCAAGGGTTTACGGTCTTCAAAGGCAACGGTAAATTCGTTCAAAGTCCCCATCCGCCCGCCGATGGTGACGACCGCATCAGCCGAGCGCGTCAAAATCAAATTTCGTCCAGAGTAACCAAAACCAGTGTAAACAATGAGATCGAAATAATTGACCGGCAGGTGGTAGCGGTAAACGTGGTCTTGGTAAGTTGAAGCTGGTGAAAAGCCGATGCTAATACCCTTCGCTTCTTTGCAGCCAACGGCAGCGTAGTGCGGTAGGCCGGTAGTAGCACCGGTGATGAGGATACAATCTCGGGCAGCAATGGCACGGCCAAGTTCTTTAGCCTTTTCGGCGTTGTCGCGGTTTAGAGTTTCTCCGGCGGCAGCACCGGAAACGCAAATCTTGAATTTCATGGGCAGTACTTAAAATAACTTTACCACAATTTGGCTTTTTGGGAAAAACTAAAGTCGTAGCTGTCACTCTGAGCGTTGAGCGAAGAATCTCTTTCTCTACTTCTTTTGCTTGTCCAAAAAGAAGTAGACAAGAAAAAGACACCCTAGAGCTGCGTCAGCTGTTGCACTAAAAGCAAAAAGACTTCGGGACTTCCTCTGGAATTCTCTCACTTCGTTCGGTCAGTTCCAGTTTCCTCTTTGTCTTTTTGCTAGTTCAAAGACGCTGTCTTCGCTAAGGCAATTTAACTTAAACGTTATTTGATTCCGACCCAAGAAAGGAGAAAGAGGTTGTTGTTTTTTCTTTCAACCTCGAGTTTGTCGAGAGCGTCGTTTTGCTTACCGGCAAGAAACTCGAAGCCGGAAAGTGCTTCATTGCCTTTCCAAAAGCTGACTTGATCTGTTTGCAGACGCAAGGCTAAGGACTTTTCCTTTTCAAGCCAATTCTCAGCCGCTTGTGTCACCTTGCCTATTTTGTTCTTGTCCGAGCCAAAAGTAAGCTCTGTGAAGCTGTCAAGAAAATCGACTGCTCCGTTGACTTCCTCCAAAATATCCTGATGAAAACTCGCCATCGCCACTGGCAAATTAGCCTCATTGATCTTGTTTAAACTTTCCGCAATAGCCTTGGCTTTGGTTAGGTTGCTCTTTGCCTTTTCTTGGCTACTACCTTGCAAGGATTCAATGATCATAGAAGATAAATCAACATAGGAGTTGGCGTAGGTCAGGTAGTACTGGGCAGTTTTTTCCGCTTCATTCAAATAATCTTGGGTATCTTCGCGCACATTGTCCAGGCTATCAGCAACTGGAGCGAGACGCGCACTAGTTGAGTTTTCTTTGACCAAACTCGAGAATTTATTGACCGAGGTGAGACCATCCTCACTGACCCGTTTAGCCGCTTGGGACAGCTCCAAAAGATTGCGGTAGCCCTTCAAAGGATCCAAATCTGGGGTTGAAAAACCCTTAACATTTTTGTTTTTGGCACTAGCTGTAGCTTCGTTAACTGCTTTTTTCAAAGCTAGAAAACTTAGCTCAGCTTTTTCCCCTCCTCCCCCACCGTTGGCAGTAAGTTCGATAGTACTAACTGTGGTTGAACTTGAAGAGTTGGTTACGTAGCTATAGATTGCTTCGAGAGATTGGTTGACTTTAGCAGTCTTGTCACTGGTTTCGGCTAGAGCCTGCCGAGTAGTTTTGATGAAAGAAAGAGCGTTTACTCGAGGTAAAATAGCGAAGAAAGTTATCCCTGCGCCAAGAGCCAAAACAAAGGCACCTGAGGCAAGGAGAACTTTGTTGATTCCGAAGACTTTGCCGCGCCCAACCACGGTTGGAACGGTGCCCTCTCTCTGGTGAAAAAAACTGGAAGGGTGGTCCATGGGAGTGCCACAGACGTGACAGAAGTGATCAGTCGGGGCGATTTGAGTTCCACAATTGCGGCATTCCATAAGCTCATCTAATTTAGACTAAAGATTGGCTGCTTGTCAAAGATTAATTAAAGAGTTGGAGATTGGTTGGGAAGGAGTGTGCGAGGTCCTTCCCGGTTGTGTGTTGTTTTGGTTACCTTCGCACTTAGGTATCTGAATCGGCTTCATCGATCTCGCCGCCGCCTTCTAGGAGGTTAAGCAAGATGAGTTCCGGCAAGAAGAAACCGACCGTACTTCCTACTCCAAACCACAGCAAGATCTCATGTAAGGCAGGTAGCTGTCGGGGCTGGGCTGGATTGATCCAATGCGCTCTTACCAGAGCTGCGGCCAAACCCGGACCAGTGATTGCAGCTCCGCCCAAATGGAGACCCAGAATCACACGGAATGGTTTTTTCAAAGTCGTCCCTCCTAACCTTTTCTTGGCTGGCTTTAGCGGTTGATTGGAACGAAGAGGAAAAAAAGGCCCAAAGCCAAAATTACCCCTCCGATGGCGGTGAAGCCGAAAGCAAAACCGCTTTCCTGCCCAGAGCTGATACTAAGGTAGATGACGACGCTTCCGACTACCGCAGCTACCAAACAGGTGAGACTGAAGAGATTCCTCCGGTTCAGGTCACTCTGTCGGGTTCGACCAAGATTGCGATCCATGCACTTGCTCCCCTTCTGAAAGTGAAATCCCTTTCCGATATGAAAATTATACTCTAGGGAAGCAAGGTTTATTTGTGAATTATGTGTGAAAAACAAAATGTCCACCCGACGGGTGGACAAAGGTTATCAGGAGTGTTGGGCAGGTGTTGGACGGGCCCTCTACTCCTTTGTCCTACTTGTTAACACTTTTCCGAATGGTGTCCACGATCGAAAAGGTTGCATAGAGAATCGTTAAGAGGAAAAAGGATGCTCCTGCAAGAACGATCACCGAGTAACCGGGGTTGTCGAGGACGATAGCTGCGGAAGTAACAAGAAACCCATATGAAACAAGGGCGCTTCCTAGTACTATGTCGGCGACCGGAGACTCTTTTCTGGACCCTGAGGTCCTACTTTTCTGAATCACGATCTTTCTCCTTGAGGTAGTAGCAGAAAAAGAGGTGCGTGCTCTTTTCCTGCCTTGGGTTGTTGGAACCTATCAGACGACGCACTAGATTTTCGATCTCACTCCTTCCGGGCTGCGGTCTTCTTGGCGGCGGGCTTGGTTTTGACCGTCATCGAGCTGAAGCTCTTGGGCCGTCCACGTCTCTGTACTGCTTTGGTCAGGTAGCCTTCAGCCGACTGACGGACGAAGCGGCGCACCGCGGTCGAGAAGGTAAAGTGGACTCCACAGCTTGGGCAGATGAAAACGAAGCTCCAACGCGACCTTCTGAAGGTGCCGTTCAGGTCTTCGAATAGCGCATTAAGCTCCTTGGCGCGGAGATCGCTGACCTTGAGACTTTTCTCCTCGTGACCTAGCCGCAGATAGCTAGCTATATCGTAGCGGATTTTGTCCCAGCCACGGCAACCTTCGGCTTGGCGTGGACAGCTGATACGGCCGTCCATCAGAAGACCTGCCTCATCGTACTTTGCGTGTAGGGTCAGAATAAACTCAAGCATGATTCTCCTTCTTCCTCCACCGATCAGGTGGGCTGAGTCAGTCGTTGCCTGACGGTGTTGTGCTCAAGGATCGCTCAAGCGTACGGATCTCATGGCGTTGCGCCAGTATTGTTCGGCCGACTCGGTACAAGGACCGATTTCCTTGCTCGTGGATCTCATCGAGGCGGACTTTGACAAGCCCGTTTGGAGACAGTTCCCGGATCGTGGCACGTGCAACCAGGTGATACTCACCAGTGCCTCCGACAAACTTGATTCGGTCTCCAACCTTCATGGAAAAGCTCAACCGAGCTTGTTCAAGAACGTACTCCTTTAGCCCTTCAAGTTGTGTTGGTTGTCTCAGTCCCCTTGAGACGACACAATAAATGAGAGCGAAGGGTGTTAGTGCCGCTGCCATTGAACTACCAAAGAAGATGGTGGGTATGGCTAGAGGCGTAGGTATGGCCGGACCATGCTTGTCAGGCCTCATTAGCTCCCCTACCTTTTCTGGGCGAAAGATAAGGAGGTGGATAGTCAGGCCCATACCTCCCAGAGCTGACAGAGCGAGATAGACTTTTGCTGCTCGGGCCAAAAGCCTTTTCAAGAGATCACCTCCATAGTTTCTTCCGATGATACTACTCCCGTTTCAGTTAGGAGTATTATACGTCGAGCTAGCAAACAAGAGTTATAATGAGAGCAACGAAGAGTGAGAAAGGAAGAAAGCAGTGAACGTGTGGATTGTGACCCAGGGACGAGGTGCAAGACGGTTCATCGAAAGATTGGCTGCTGATGAAAGCATTCACGTCAATCCAGCGATGGAAAGAAAGGGCTTGGAGACGATTCTCAAAGACCCAAAGCTCTGTGCTGAGATGGACGCGCTCATCATTCATGGCGATGTGCTTGTGAGGGCAACTTGGGTTGATCCAGAACTGATCGGTCAGTTGAAACTCCTCTCTTTTTGGAAAGAGAAGGTCGAGGTGATCCTCTTTTTCACCAACAAACGTACTGAGTCAAGTCTGCGCCGTTTCGCGTCAGGCTTTCGTTTTGTTGCCCATCCGGCTGATCCAGGTGATCTCTACGAGCAAGTGAAAGCACTCGCGGTGCGGAGCTGAAAGAAGGAGAAGAAGAACCATGGTCAAGACCGCGACGAAAAAGCCTGTTGGGAAGAAAGCCCGCAAGGCAGTCTCTCGGGTAGCGGGAAGAAAGATCCGTGTCCAGCGCAAGCCGAAGGTCTACCTGAACGTAGGCATTGAGGTTTTCTCCGAGGAAGACGGGAGCTTGGTGAGAGCGGCTCTTCCAAAACCAGTTCCCGAGGTTTTAGCTGCAGGCAAGATTCTTCGTAGAGCCAAACAATATGCAAAGAAGCTCTGCAAGGAAAGAGGACGCACCTTCGCTAAGGTAGGCATCAGGTACATCACGCCAGTGTCCAGTCCTTCAGGAATTGTGCGCAGTCCTCGTTCCCACAAGGGTGGTCCCTGATCACCCTTCCCCCTCCCTTTAATTTAAGTACGGGTTTAGTCGTTGAGGATTTTAAAAAGCCTTTCCCTTTCTTCTTTCGGTAGATCTAAATAGAGGGGTGTGCGGTGCTTGTCGATTTTCTCATAAATCTCATCTCCGAGTTCTCTGGGAATGATATGAAAGTGAAGGTGGTTGACGTGGATGCGGCTTTCGGCCATGTAAGGTTTAAAATTTTGACGTATCTCAGTCCCACTTGCCAATTTATCAAGAATTCTCTCTTGAAAGAGAGACAAAAAGTCTAGAATCTCACTTTTCTCTTTTTCCGAAAGTTCAATGAGTTTTTCAATGTGTCTCTTGGGGATGACCAGGAGGTGTCCGGGAGCGACGCGGGGGTTGCTGAAAATCACGTAGGAGAATTCCCCTTCTTTCAAAGTCCGGCTTTGGGTTTCTGGACTACAAAAAGGACAAATAATCATTTGGGTAAATAATAACGGAACTGGAGGTAAATGTCATTCTGAGCGCTTAGCGAAGAATCTAAAAGAGATCTTTCACGGAGCCTGCACTTGAGACTCTTCACTTCGTTCAGAGTGACAGAGTCGAAGTGTTCAGGATGACAACTTGGGTTTCTAGGTAATAAAAGAAGGTGAGGGTGAGGTTGCCGCCTTGAGAAATGATTCTTGGTGGCAACCCCAGTTTGTCTCTCCGCTCCTGATACCAGCTAAGTTCAGGTTACCTCGAAAGGTGCCCGACTGCGGTTAACTCCGCGATGACAGGAACGGAGGAGACGGCGGGTGGTTGTGGCAGCGTGTCAGTGCAGAACCTTGCGGTCACTTTTGCTCATAGGTAGGGTCACCGTGAGGCGTCTGCGAACACAACCACCCTAAGACGAACGGAAGGATCCCTCTCCCGCTATCCTCCTTGCGATCCACTTCTCCTTCTCAGCACTTGGGCCGACTGCGTTTACCGGCCTTACTGAAACGCTTGAGCGTCCCGATCACCGGATCTTCGGCTTCTTCCGTGTTGAAGATGATGCGGCACTTCCTGCAGTAGGTGTCGGATACATTGAACGGGTCGCTAAACATCCGTAGACCTGCCAGTAAGTCGCTGACTGCCTGCGGTAGAGAAAAGACTCGGACGTGAATTGCCAAGTCGTGTTTCCCTCTATCGACTGGACAGGGCCAGTCCGGAAGTTTGGCCATCCGTTGTTGAAGAGCCTTGCCGACTTCTCCGGTCGGGGTGATGTTTGTATCCCCACCCATTCCCCGGTTCAGCTTGGTTGCTAAAACCATGATCCTTCCTCTCCTTCTAACTACCGTTGATTAAAAAGATTATACTGCGAGATCGCAAACAATGTGGATATTTAAAAAAGCTTAAATTTTGCCATGAAAAAGCCCGATGATCAGTGGTTGCTCACGTTGCAACTTGATCGATCGGGCTCCGCGCTTTTGGAATGAGGTGCGCGTTTTCCTCTTTTGTCTCTCTATTTGGCCGAGGTCACCTGTAGGTGATCTGGTTCTTCCATGACTTCGAGTAGGATGGCGACTTTCCGGTGAGGTCGATCAGAGATCGTGTACTCTTGCGAGACACAACCCCAATAATCGGAAACTCCGTCCGGAATTGCCAGGAAGTTGTCCGTATCGAAGTGGTAGGTCGCACTGTCTCTTTGGAAGGCAAGAGGGTTGCCCTTCAAGTCGAGCTTGAAGCACCAGAGGCCGAACTCGTGGTAGGAGCGGTACTCTTCCTCGAGGCGGGTTTTGTTGGCTAGATAGGTCTCCCACTCCTTCTCCGCTGCTTCTTGCACTCGGCGCTCGGCTAGGGCTTCTTCGCTTGCTCGCCGGGCCTTTTCTCTCGCTTCGTCTTCCCGTCGAGCTTCTTCAGTACGGCGTGTGGCCCTACGCTCTTTGAGGTGAGCATAGTTCTGGAGCTTGCCCTCGATCGCCTCGAGACTTTCAAAGATCTCCTTCTCAAAGAAAGTCTCGTTCAGCTGAATCTCGAGGTGAATAAGTTGGGAGCGGGTGCGCGTTATTTCCGTTTGGGAAGCGTTCCAGCTTTCCCAGTCAGTACGCAGTTCCCTCTCAATCTCGAGGTGTTCGTCCTTGAGTTCTCGGATCCGCTGTCGAAGCTTTTCGACGATAGGGACAGCTTTCTCTGCTCGGCTCGGATCCCACAGAGGAGATCTTGGGTCGAGACAGATGCTGCCCCAACGTGTTAAAGCTTGCTCCCCGACGAAGTCGGAGACTCGCAGAAAGAGCTCTTTGTCCTCGGTTTCTGCCACACTGGTTGCTTCTCCGAGAGCTTCAAGATAGAAAGTCTCGAGTCGGGTGGGGAGGGGAGTCGAAATTACTCCTCCACTACGGCGGTTGATCAGCTCCAGCTCCCTGAGAATGATACGGTTGTGCTCTTGACAAGGGTGGAGGTTTTGGTAACCGGCCAGATCGCGAGCAAAGCGTGCGACCACCTCTGGTCCTTGCGCTCGAGCTTCGCGACTCGTGATCGCCGTGCCGCGGAAATAGAGACTTTCCGTCACCACGTAGGCCTGATGCTGAGCCGACCAGTAAGGGTCGCCCTCAGACTTAGCGCGAATCATGTGCGGAGCGATCTCAACAATCCAGTCCGGCTTGATCGCTGTGTTGTTGCGGGCGTAGGTCTTTGCTCCCCGCTTGCCGATGGACTCAACCACATTTTCGCAAACCAGAAGGTTTGGTCCGAAGTGGAAGAGGACGCTGCCGGGGTGAATGAAGACACTGCCACGCTTGGCCATGCGGTAAGCGTAGTTCCAGTCTGCCTTGGCGATGTTCTGGATCAGTCCAGCGGCGATCGCCTTGCAGATTTTGTCGGCAACTGCCCTTTCTTCGTCAGTGCGGTCGCGGTTTTCGAGAAAACCGAGGCGGCTGAATTGGATTGGGCTGCGGTCGATGACCTCCAGCAACTGGTCACGGATGTTGATGATCTCGTCCAGTGATCGGCTGTTGAGGAAGTTTGCTTCCGCCACTTGCCGATTGCGCCCTTCCCGTTCGTACCAGTAGATGGCGTTGAGACGGGTGAGCAGATCGCTGCGCGGGTGAAGGAACTTTCTTTGGGACTCTTTCGCCTCGTACTTCTTATCGTCTTGGGGACGGAAGAAGATTTCTTTGGCGGAAAGGGCGGCGGCAATGGTGACGATTTCCTCGACACAACCGTAGTCCTCCGCTGCCAAAATCATGCGGCCGATACGCGGTTCCAAAGGAAGATCGAGCAGGCGCTCCCCGATTTCGGTAAGCGTCCTTTCCGAGGTGATCGCCTCGAAGTCGGTCAAAGCCTCCAGTGCGTGCTGGATGTTTTCCCAACTTGGGTTGTCGACGAACTCGAAATCCTCCGGCCGCGTGATTCTCAGACCGAGCATCCGCAAGACGACTCCAGAGAGATCCGTCCTTTGGATCTCTGGCTCGGTAAAGTCGGGTCGTTGGTAGTCAAATTCTTCCTCGCGAAAGAGTCGCCAACACACTCCCGGTTGCGTCCGTCCAGCTCGGCCAGCTCGTTGCGCCAGCCCAGCTTTGCTGTGCTTGCGCGGCTTGAGCGAGCCGATACCAGTGATTGGATCGAAGTTGGTCTGGTTGATCAGACCAGAATCGAGGACGTAGACGACGCCATCAATGGTGATTGAGGTTTCGGCCACGTTGGTCGCGACGATGACCTTGCGGACATTCGCCGGTTCCAAAATGCGCCGTTGTTCCTCCACTGACATCTCACCATGAGCTGGAAGACACACTAGCCCGGAAAGTTCCAATCGACCAATCAACTCGATGACTCGGTTGATCTGAGCCTTGCTCGTCATGAAGACGAGGATGTCCCCGGCTTTGCCCGAGCGGTGGATTTCCGCCACCTTGAGCGCGGCCAGGCCTTCGGGTAGAAACTCGTAGCCGAACTTGTCGCGGGCGTTGCTGCTGAAGCTTTGATCAATGTAATTGACCGAGACCTCATACATACGACCCTCGACGTTGAGAACGGGTGCCCTGTTGAAAAAGTCCGAAAACTTTTCCGCATCGATGGTCGCCGACATGACGACGACGCGCAGCTCTGGACGTACTACCAAGGCCCTTTTGACTAGGCCGAGACAGAAGTCGGTGTTGAGACTGCGCTCATGACATTCGTCCAGCACCAAGACGTTGTAGGCGCTGAAGTTTGGGTCGTTGCGGGCCTCTTGAAGAAGGATGCCGTCGGTCATGAATTTGACCAGGGTTCCCTCTGCGGTGCGGTCGTCGAAGCGAATCTTGTAGCCGACATCTTCACCGACTCGGGTTCCCAGCTGTCCGGCGACATATTCGGCTACTGAAGTAGCGGCCAGACGACGGGGTTGGGTGACTCCGATTTTGGTGAAGCCGTCCCCCACCAAGTAGAGTGGAGTTTGAGTGGTCTTACCGCTGCCGGTTTCGCCGACGATGATGACCACCTGATTGTTTTTCACCGCCTCGATGATCTTGTGGCGGTGAGCTGCAATGGGTAAATCAGTGCGTCCTAGCACGTGCACACCCTTTCTACACTGCTTTCTTCTAGGTTTCGTTTGTCAACACAAGCAGAGTCCCCTTTCGGGAAGACCCACCCTGCCTGGTCCAGATTTGGCTGGACTTGCGCGCCATTTTGTCGGCGAGCCATTCTTGTCGAGCAGGGTTGCTCGGTTGCCTCTCGATTCTTTTAGAAAGAGAGCAAAAAGGTTGGCGTTGCTAAGTCATCACTTCACTCCTTGACTATTCGTTGGTTGATTTCCTCAACTTGAGGTAGCTACCTACTTTTTATGAAAAATAGACAATTACCTCAAGAGAGGAGTTTTTCAAAGTGCGAGTTTTCTAGCCACAATTTTAGCACAAATTTAAAATAAAGTAAAGACTATAAGCCACTTTGTGGCTTGCGTAGTTACACAACTAAAGCTGCTTCTTGGCTTGTATTAACTTGGCTAACTAAGGACCTTCTATAGTCTGTCTCTTTGCTTGAAGTTGGGTCAGGTTTGGGGGATAATTGGAATCTATGGAAACTGCAACTCTGGCAGGCGGGTGTTTTTGGTGCACCGAGGCTATTTTCAAAAGGCTCAAAGGAGTGGAAAAAATTATTCCGGGCTATTCTGGTGGTAGCGTGGGCCGGCCCACCTACTATAATGTATCTGAAGGCAGGAGCGGGCACGCTGAGGCAATCCAGATAGAATTCGATCCGAAGGTTATCACCTACGAGAAACTGCTTGAAGTTTTTTTCAAACTTCACGATCCCACTACTCTCAACCAACAAGGTAACGATGTTGGGACTCAATACCGCTCGGTGATTTTTTATCACGATGAAAGGCAAAAAACAGCGGCGGAGAAAATAAAAAAACAAATTGAGAAAGAGAAGATCTATTCTAAACCCCTTGTCACTGAGGTTGTCGCCTTTGAAAAATTCTTCAAAGCTGAGGATTACCACTTGGACTACTACGCCAAAAATCCTGAGCAGCCCTACTGTCGAGTCATCATCGATCCGAAGATAACGAAGCTGTATAAACTTTTCGCTCCCGAAATCAAAGAGAAGCAAAATTAGAGGGTTTTAGGCTTGCGAAAGTTTGCGAAAAGACTGTACTTGTCTTAGAAATTTTTGAGTAAATGGTTAGCCAAGTATAAAGAATTCAAAGATATGGTCAAGGAATGAAAAGTGTCCACCCGTCGGGTGGACACTTACGAGGCAACAAAAAACTAGCCTTCCTCTGTCACCCTCGAGAAATCGAGGATCTAGATTCTCAGTAGAGCGCTACACACTCTGCGCTTGATTACAATCTTCAAGCTGAGAATGACGATTAATAAGCTAGTTGCTTGTCCAAAAGAAACCTTAAAATTAAAAAGACTTCCTTTGGGAAACGGTCTTCCAGGGGGTGGAAAACCGGATCTCTCTTCCTGTCACAAGCGGTTTGGTTCAGGTGGTAGTGCTCGTCCCCAATCCCTTCTCAGTGTGTTGACTGAAGAAACGAACACCTCTACCGAGACTTACCGTCATGATGATCATGAGGGTCAAGCCGCCCAGCCAGTAAAAGGGTAGGTCTGTCGGCTGCTCGTACCGGCCGTGATCCATGGCAGTGTCAACGAGCCATAGCCAGATTGCGATGACGCTGGTAGCAAGAGCCAGGCTCCCCCAGATGAGCCAGAAGCGGATCAGCTGGTTCTTGATTGGCACGAACGATGCACCGAAGACGACCAGAACCAAGAACAACGGCATGTAAGCTACCATGAAAATCCTCTCTTTCCTGAACTGACCTTCCAGTAGTCAATTATACATCTTGATCCACCTTTCCCGTCGTTAGCCGATCCTTGTGAGCAAGAGACCGCCGGAGGCAATTGCTCCAAAGCAGAGCATGAGGACCAGCGAAACTACTGATCCTTTGAGTCTTCCCTCCTCGTTGAACTTGGTAGCCAGGCAGAGACAACTCGAGGCTACCATCAAACTGATCACCAAGATTGTTAGTCCAAGAGCGTTGAGCATCCTCGTTTTCTCCCCAGGATTTCTTGGTTGATCACTGGTACTTGATCTGGTCTTCCCGTTGGAGGTTTGCTCCACACTCGAGACAGCGCACCAAGAGATTTGGGTCGAATTGACCAGGTATGCTCACCCAACTTCCAGTCGGAGTTCTCACCTCAGTGGGATGTTTGCTCCCGTCACCGTGGACGTGAGAAAAAACGATTCTTCCCAGTCCGGGCGCGGACCCGTCGGGGGCGTGATCGATCCAGTATGGTTGCATGTTCCCTCCTTGATCTTGCTGACCAGCTCTAGCAACTGCTAGTGGGGTCTCCCACATTCGGATAAGCGTTTGCCTTTCACACTTGCGGCAGTAGGTGCTAGAGTTATTTTCGCAGGAGCTGCAAACAGCAACAGCAGGAATTAGGACAGAGCCGCAAACTGGACAAAGATCAAGCTCTTGCACAGCAGGTTCTTCCCTGCAGCTACCGCATGGTCCCAAACCAGAGTCAAGGACCAGCGTTTCTTCGAGTTCGTCCCAGAGAACCTCATCACTGTTGTCCCGGTCGATGAGGTCATCATAGTCCTCGCCCATGCTACTGCCTCCTTCGACTAGTTCAAGCGGGTTACTCTCGGATGACGTCGACCTTCTGGGTAGGGTCAAAGTCAACTTGTCCCAGAACCGGTAGTTCAACGCTGACGCTGTCGGTCCTTTTCTCAACCGTGAGAACCTCTCGAGTGCTTCCATCGAGACGGTCAACGATTTGATCCCCCGCTTTGAGTTCAAAAGCCGGGATCGTCTGCTTGGTTTCAGGAAAGGGCATCCTTTTACCTCGATTCTTTAAGCTAGTTTCCCAGTGTGGGCCAGATCCAGCAGAGCTCGATCGAGGCTGGCAAACCAAGAGCCAGGCCGATGGTCAGGGCGAGGCGGTTTCCTTTGTAGTTAAGGTAGCTCACCACCCAGCCGATGATCAGAGCGGCGCTGATGACCCCAATCACAGATATTACCAGCCCGCTCAGGTTCTCGGTTTCGAGTATTGTGTCCAACACGAGGACCGACTCCTTTCGAACTTGAGTTGGATTTCTCTCCAGTTGAGGACATTATACAATAGGTTGCGAAGCAAGAACCTACTATTGTCATCCTGAGTGTTAACGAAGGATCTCTGAGGTTCTAGCGGAATATGAACTTGAGACTCTTCGCCCTGCTAAAAGTGACAAAGCTGGAGTTCAAAACGACAAGGCTAAAGAATCGGAAGGCTATTTGGCTAGTTTTTTCGAAGAGTCCACCATCTGTTTGAGGATTTTAGTAGCAGTTTTACCAGTGGCAAAAAAGGGCTGGTATTTGATGCCAACCTTGATCGGAGTGTAGTGAACACGAACTAGCTCACCCTTATAAAAGGAATAAGTTCCCACTACCCCTTCTTGGGTTTCTGCTGACCAGGTTTGGTCAAAAATAAAATTGCCATGAGCATAGGTGATGAGCTTGCCTTTAGCGCTTGCGCTGGGCAAACCTTTCGGTTGGTAAATTTCCACTCCCTGAACCCAATGGGGGTGGTTGCCGACCACTAGGTCAGCGCCGGAATCAATCATCAGGTGTCCCAGCTCAACTGGGTCATCTGGGGCAATGTTGCCATCTGTCATGGGTAGAGACTCATACTCTTTGCCCCAATGAACGGAGACGACTAGGATATCAACTTTTGGTTTGGCTTTTTTTATTTCAGAGGCCAGGGCAGCTCGATCAATTTTGACCCCGATGCCGTTGTAGGCAAGGAAACCAAAGCTGACTCCTTTGACTTTCTTTCTTCCCAGGTGCCCAAAGCCGGAATACTCAACCTTGGCCCTTTCTAAAATTTCAATCGTTTCGCTGATACCTTCGGAGCCAAAATTGCCAATGTGGTTGTTGGCTAGGCTAGCAACATCGACCCCGGCCCAGACTATTCCTTGTATATGGCGGCTGTCACCGCAGAAAGTAAAACCAGTACTGATCAAAGGACAACCTTTGATGATTGGCGCTTCAAGGTTGATCAAAGTGATGTCCCCTGCTTTGAGAAAAGCGCGGGTCTTTTCCCAGTTGTAGTGAAAATTGCCTGATTTAACCGGTGGATAGTTGGCCCCGCGTGCCGGAATGACATCACCAGTGGCAATCAGGGTAACAATTTTACTTTGGTCAAGATCAGACAAAGAAACAGGTTGCCCCGCAAAAATGTTTTCCAAAGTTAAATCAGGTGGTTTTGGCTCTGCCTTGGTGGCGACTTTAGCCGAACTAGAAGAATCGCTATTTGGGCTCAGCATGGGAGCGGTGGCAGTTTTTTTAAAAACGAAAAAGAAAACCGCTAGAGCAGTAGAAGTTAAAATAATTAAAACCCAGAGGGCAAGGTTACTTTTTCTTCCAGGCAATATCTTGACCATGGTTTTCGGCTCGAGCCAGAACAAAAAGAAGATCAGAAAGGCGATTTAAATAAGCAACTAAAATTGGGTTAATACTGACACTTTCAGAAAGGCTAGAGACTTCTCTTTCTGCTCGCCGACAGATGGTGCGAGCAAGATGGAGACAAGAAGCAGAGGGGGTACCGCCAGGCAGTATAAATGTATGCAGCGGGGGAAGACTTGCGTCAAAGCTATCAATACAAACCTCCAACTCAGTTAGTTTCTCCGCCTTCAACTCAAAATAACCGCCAGAAGCAGAATTCTTCATTTTTTTGGGACTAGAAAGCTCAGCCCCAATGTTAAAGAGTTCGTTTTGGATTTTCATTAAAATTTTTGCAATCTCAGGATTTTTGGCAAAACTAGTAGCGAGACCAAGAGCTGCGCTGAGCTCATCGACACTGCCGTAAGCGCGCACGCGAGGATGGTTTTTTTTGACTCTTTCACCGCCAAGCAAGGAGGTTTGTCCTTTGTCTCCGGCTTTGGTGTAAATGGTAGATTTTTTTGTCATTGGCAAAAGGGATTATAGAAGTGTTCTTGCCTACAATTCAAGAGGTGCTTGTTTGTTGTTTGAAGAAATGGTCGGCGTATAATCAACACTGCCCCGGACGGGATTTTGGTACCAGATGCGGAGTCTCCCACGACACGCCCCTTGTTCCAAAATTAACCACGCAGCTCCTTATTCCCGGGCGGGAGGGAGGCTAGCTTGTCGGTGAACCTGAAGGGGCAAAAACAAAAGCAAACCTACACGCGCTGCGCATCAAGTGGTCGACGTGTACTTGCTTCTTGGGGCCAAAGGTCAGTCTCTGGATTTGAAGCACACCTCCTTGGAAGATCCGCGGCCCCACCCTCCTATTTTCCCCGAACTTAAACCAATTTGCATCTTTGTGTTGTATTTTTTATTTAAATTCAAAAGAATTAACGATTTTGGTGGTCAGATCGCGAGCTTCGCTGTCATCAGCTGAAACCCAAAAAGTAACTTGGACGGTTTTTTCTGTCGCGGGCAGGACGATGATGTTCAAGAAGTTTCCCGCCTTGTACTCATAAGTTGTCAAAATAGCCGGCTGACCCTTGATTTCCAAATTTGTCGTCTCCTGTTTTTTTAAACCTTCTTTTTGTTCCGTTGAAAGCTCCAGCCTCTGATCAAATTTGAGCCAGAGCTCGACCGAATCCACTCCCTTTTCGAGGCGAACTCCGGCGGGAGCAGTTCTTTCATGAGCAGTTGCTTTCCAATCCTTCGGGTAGCCAATTTGATACTTGCTAGCCTTGTCTGCAAAAGTTTGCCAGTCCTCTGGTGTTGCTGAGGAGGTGGCGACTAGAGCTTTCTTAGTTGTCGCTTGGCCGAGGTTTGGAACTAGACTTGAAACTAGAATACCCCCTCCAAAACTAAAAACTCCCAGGGTAAAAAGGAAAACGAGTCCAATCAAGACGGCTCCCCAGTGAACGTGCTTTTTCTCGGGAGAAACCATTTCAATGATTTGCGGTGAAAAAATGCCGGGATGAGGTTCGGTTGGTAGACTTGAATTGGGCTGTTCTTCGTCCATGCATTTCAAAGCATAGTAAAAACTTGTTGTTAAAGCAAGATTCTTGCTTGTCAGTCACCAGCTCTGTTAAGATTTAGCAAATGGTTGGCGACCCTTTCAACTTTGACCAAAGAACTCTCAACATCCTTGTTTATTTTGTAGTTGCGGTCTTTCTCTGGATCTTGGTTCAGCTCCTCAACAAAAGTTTGGTAAACGCAGTCACAATCGGCACACCCAGAGGTAAAAGACTGCGGACTCTTTCCTCGATCATCAAAAACACCCTTTCAACTATCATCATCGCCTTTTTGCTGATTGAGATTCTTTCGCAGTTTGGAATTTCTTTAGCTCCAATCCTTGCTTCGGCTTCGATCATTGGCTTGGCGGTGGGCTTTGGTGCTCAGACTTTGATCAAAGACGTCATTTCCGGCTTCTTTTTGCTCGCCGAAGACCAGTTCGATGAAGGAGATGAAATTTCGGTTAACGACAAACGTGGTGTAGTTGAGAAAGTGACCCTGCGCACAGTTTGGCTGCGAGACAAAGAGGAAGCCCAGCACATCATTCCCAACGGCTCAATTGCTGTGGTTTCCAACTACTCACGCAAGAAAAAGATAGACAGGGCGGACAAAGATTCTTAATCACATTCCGATAATAATTCTGTCATTCTGAGGCGAAGCCGAAGAATCTCTTGAGATCCTTCGTTGCACTCAGGATGACAAGGAGGACGGTTAATGAGACTACTGGACACTTAGCAACATGGTAGCTATGATTAAAAAAGGAGCAAATTAATGTCAAGAAAAATCCTTTTGATTGAAGACGATGTGTTTGTCAAAGATATTTACATGCGCGAGCTCGTTAAAGGTGGCTACGATGTCATCCCGGCCGAAGACGGCCAACTCGGAATTGATAAGGCCGAGTCCGAAAAGCCAGAGCTGATTTTGCTCGATATCATGCTTCCGAAGAAAACCGGGATTGATGTTCTCAAGGAAATCAGAACTGAAGGATCTGCGGCCAAGGACATTCCTGTTTATTTGCTTACCAATCTTGGCCAGGGTTCAATCATCAAACAAGCTCTAGAAATTGGTGCGCAGGGTTACCTTCTTAAGGCCCGTGTCCTACCCTCTCAGGTTCTAGAAGCGGTCAATGAGTTTTTCGAAAAAGGCCCGATGAAAGTTGATCTCAAAGAATTCGGTCTTGAATGATGAATTCGTCATCCTCAACTAGATTACCGATCAGGTCGGGAATGACAGGTTAAAACTAATATGTTCCCAATCGGCGAACCAGGCGAAAACCCAGTAACCCCTGAAGAAATTGTTGGTATCCCCTCCCCTGCTCCAAAAACTGAAGATGAGGAAAAAAGAAAGTCCCCGGATCGAGTCGTTCCTCCTGAAGCCCAAAAAGCTTTTGAAGACTATATCAAGACAGAGCTAACTAGAAAAGATCACCCCTTTTACTTTTCAGACGAAGAAGAAAAAGACACAGCTAATTTGTTCTTTGCTCAAAGGGGTAGCAACGGAGAGGTGGCAAGGCGTTATTTCCGTTATCTTAAAGATGATGAGTCTGATGAACCTATTAAATTTTTTACCCAAAGCACTATGCATATTAACAAAGGTTATGCGGCTATTTACAAAGCAGATGTAGCACCAAACTCTCAAAGAGGTTATTTCCAAGGCTATATGGATAGTGACGCTACTGTGTTGAGAGCAACTCCCAAAGGACTGGATTTTGTTCGCGTCTTTGATGATCAGACCATGATACTCAACCACAATCCCGAGAATCAGCTAAATTACCTAGCTTTCCACAAGGTTGGCAATATCAAAAGTTTGAGTGAAATAATAGAGCAAGCTGATTCAACAGATGCTCAGCCAGTGGCGGCAGAAGCCCCTTCTTTTGCATTGGTTTTTTCTCCCGATACTCTGAACACAATGGTTTATGACGAAGCGGGAAATCGGAAAATTACTGAAGTGAAAATGGTTGAGGAATTCGCCGTCGATGGCAGGCGTGTTCAAGTAGCCAATGCTGGTGAAACTGTTAAACTCGTTTTTTACCTACCGGATGATCCGAACAAAGTTGACTATGAGATTACTCTACCAAGAAAACAAGAGACTGAGGAGTACTGGACTGGTGATATGAACCAGACGAAGCCAATCAGGAGATACACTTGGGAAAAGGATCTTATTCCCGAGCCTTTGCGGACGAACGTGCATGCCCCTCAAGAACTCGATGATGCTTGGAAGCGGGCCGATCTAGCCCGAACTATTGGAATAAAAATAGAAAAGAATTTAGCTGCCTAGAAACCGAAAGGCGTTCTGAGGGAATTGCTTCCGTACTCAGAACGCCTGTTGGTCTCCTCCTACTTCCACTACGGATACTCGTTGTAATTGCTGTTTGGGTCGAGGCCTTCGATCATGAGCCACAGACCGACCAAAGCGAGCACAAAGAGCGAGCCGATGAGTAGTTTCTTCAAGACAGCCTCCAAGCCAATGTCTGGGCATCTGTTCCCTTAGTTTGGATCTTCACAGATGAACCAGATCACGAAGATGGCAAGAGCTCCAATCACAGCTCCTAGCAGGAACTTCTTCATTTTCAGCTCTCCTCATCCCGGTCGATTGGGTAGCGCCGGCGGTCGTCCTCCAGAGCAATGATGACGATGGTCACGCCAATTGCTGCACCGATCACTAGTGCTAGTGCTTTGATCACGCTGCCAGTCTCCTTTCTTCCCTCTCTGTGTGGGTGTTCACTATCAAGCGGAGTCTGCTCCCACCCTTCGGTCCTGGTCGGGTCGGACGCTCTTGTTTTGGGTAGAGGTAGTGGAAGAGCCAAGTTCCCCTGAGCCAACCACTGATAGTCGTTATTACGAGGAGGAGATTGGTCATTCCACTTCTCCTAGTCTCCACATTTCGCGGTGGAGAGCCGAACGGTTCCCTAATTGCGTCGCAATGAGCTTGCCACGGTGGAGAAGCCTTTCGTGCTCATCTCTAGGCGACTCGGGTTTCGGTTTCTTTCTCTCGAAGGGCCAGAAAAGGCCGAGGACTAGGGCGATACAAATGACTTTCCAGATTTTCAACTCGACCTCCTTGTCAGAGATGCTGTTCTGGCTGCCAGACAGTGTTAGCAGCACCTGGTTCGGCGGCCGTTTCCGTTGGAGATTTCCTTTTCGGATTGGGACTTGGTCCCGAAGGCCTGAAGGGCGGGTCTCCCCAGAATTTGCCGATGACGTACCAGACACTGCCAATGATGAGCAGGGCTTGGAGCAGGGTTTTCATCACCCTCGGACTCCTTTCAGTCGATGCGGTTGCCGATGTGCCGTACTTGTTGGTCAGGCTTTCCGCTGTAGAGAGCCAGGTAGAGGATCTTCCATTCGTCTTCGGGACGGAAGTCAGTTCGTGCAGACCTCTTAATTTTTCTCATCCGTCCTTGGTGTGGTCGGTTTTGACCAGAAGATTCGTCGAGAAACTCGAGAAGCTTCCAGACGAAAATGCCGATGAAGACAGCCACTGCCAAGAGTGCAGCAGCCGGGTTGAGTATTTCCGAGCCGCTGACAATGACAAGAAGCGAAAGGCCAAGAACCAAGATTGCGGTGGCCAGGTCCCCGATCAAGTGGGCCTCAAGGATCCTTTTGCTTGGGTTTTGGTCCTCGTTCTTTACTAGAGCAAAGATGAGGAGGTAGAACCCCAGACCTAGCATCGGTGCGAACCAACCTAGAAAGCCAGTTGCTTTTTCGGGGTCCTTGAGCTGCTCTAGGCAGATAATTGAGCTGATTCCAACTCCGAGCGCAAGTAAGCCAAGGCTGAAGGCTCCGGCCAGTTGCTCCTCCGGATGGCCATGAGTGTGGACTCTGCCCTTGCTATCGCGGTACCAGGAGAAGGCAGCAACGAGCAGAACGAGCAAATAGAAGGACAAGTCCGAGATCACATCAGCCAGTTGGGTGAGAAGGACGAGATTGCTAGAGTTCGCAAACCCGTAAACCTCAATTCCTACGAGACAACTCAGGAGCAAAACTGCGAAGATCATTCGCCAGGTTGTTGAGCGGTGAGTATGCACCAAACCCCCTTAGGTAAAGTGCACAAGAAGTGCAACGCTAGCCACTCCGATATAGAGAACCAGGGTGGCGATGAAAGGTCGAAGGAACATTGCGAACTCCTTTCGTCGGCTTTAGGGTGCGAGTTGCCCAACCAAAATCCGGCCGTTTTCACGTTCGGGAACTGGAAGGTCAACATTGATTTTCAGCACTTCTCCACTGGGGCGCGTCACTTTCATGACCGCCTGACGGGAGAGACAGAGATTGGCGAAGCGAATGACGTCTCGTCTGAAAAAAGTCTCAATGAGAACGAGCCGAGGTATTACAGGGAACCCTTGGTTTTCGAGGTGCATCTCGATTTGTTCTGGATGAGCTTCGTCTCGACGGACAGTGTCCCAGACGTAGTCGCCCTGACCTTGGTTGCGCAGTAAGCGCAGGTGGGGCATCAGGGTTGCGATGGTTGGTTCTCTACCCACTATGGTCAGGCCTTGTCCAAGTTTCTCTCTTGGGTAAAGGGGTGATCGAACCGTGACTTCGAGAAAGGGAAAGGCTGCCTCAAGAACGACATGGCAGTGTTCTTGTTCGTCTTGACTGATCGGAAGCATAGGTTTCCTCCAGGAAAAAGTTAAGGTGCTAGCTTGATTGATTGGCATTTTACGACTTTTTACAAAGAGAAACAATTGAGAAGAAAGGGGTGGTCGGGAGACGGCCTGGTTTACAGCAATCCGTCTCCCGTATGGAATCCTGTGAGACTAAGCAGCCGGTACCGCTTCAGGAGCTCTTGCTCATCTGCAAGGTAGTGGTATTTCACTTATCGACTCTGCGTTGCCCGAGCAGCCCGCTTCATCGTCTCCCACCTATTCTACGCCTCAAGCAGATGCCTCACCAAGACCAACGGTAAGGATTCGAACCTTACTTAAGCCACTCTCGTGACTTGTCCACAGTTTGAGCCAGTTTCGCTCGCCCCGTCGCTGTTTCCACGGTTTGGATTATAATTATTTAGTTTGCTTTGTCAAGAAGGCTGAAATTAAAAATTGTGGCATCTCTCTCCCCTCCTCCGTTTGGTGAGATGCCAGAAGTTCAAAAGCCGGCGGTGGCAGAATCGATTGGGTGTTGTTCAGCTCGGCGCCAGAAACCGTGTTCCCCGCTCCGGATCAGCAACAGGTGCGCGAGCATTTCGTCTGAGGGCACCATGATGCCAGCGTAAGTGCGACGGTAGTACCCAAAGGGATGCAGACACAGACCAGCCAGGAACTCAGTCTTTTCGACACCGGGCTCGACCTTTTCTTCTCGGTAAGCAACGGTGGGGCGACCGTGGCGTACCAGGTAGCGAACCGCGCTTTTGCCGATTTCGACAAAAGAGTTGGTCAAGGTAAGCTGCCGTCGTTGCTCTCGATTCAGGCGGGTGAGAAGCTCTTTGCGCGCTTTTTTCTCGGCGGCAACACTGGCGGTCTTGAGGACAACCTTGTTGGTTCTCATCAACAGCTCATAGCTGCGATCCCAGCGATGGAGAACGAAATGCACGTACTTTTCCCCGGCACCTTTGTAGACCACAACCATGACCCCTGGTTTGGGGAACCAAGTGTTGATCCAGAGCCAGAGGTTGTTCTCCTCCTTGAGAGCCATCCAGCGTGCGAAAAACTCATTCCAGAATCGAACACTCATCGCCCCGTAGTTGAAGTTCCGGCTTTGAACGTCGTCTTCCTGACCCCCGATCACTCCAGGATGTGCGTTGATGTCGAAGACATTCTTTAGCCGTCCTTTGGCGTGTCCCACAATCTGGTAGCCTCTGATTCGGCGCGGTGTTCCGTAGCCGTCTGGACCTTCCAGCGCTTGCCTTTGCACTTGCCGCTGGACAAACTCATCAAACGCTCTCAAGAACTCTTGGGTCGTGGGAGGCATTTTTCACCCTCCGGCATTCGGCGGGACGATCTTGATCGAGGCGCCGTTGGCCGGGACGTTGAAAGTCTGGCGCCCACCACGCTTGAAGCTGTTCTTGCGCACGATGAGCTCGTCTTCAGCCTGATCGTAGCCTTCGACTTTGAAGTCGTCACCGTTGACAGAGATGAAGATTACCGCTCCGTCACGACGCTTCTTTTCGATCAGCTCGGCGACTTCGGCTCGATCCTTGTCAGTGTCCGTTTTGATCTTGCGCCGTCGATCTCCTGCCTGAACGTTCAAACTCTCGACTTCAAGACACATGATCCCTGCTCCTTTTGCAAACCTCTTTTGGAGGTACTATGAACTTGTTAGAAGGGATTTTAGCACAGAAAAGCTAATTTAAAGAAAAAGGAAGTAAAAAAGGGTGAAGGCGACAGGTTCTGATGGGGCTGTCGCCCGGAGAGAACGAACCGTAGTGTCTAGAGCTTGCCCAGTGCTGCAATCGCGAAGAAAGCAACTTCTTTCTACGGTCTTTTGGCACAGTGGGGTTGGTTCCTACCTGGTTAGCAGGTTTCCGCACCACCGTTCTCAGGAAGCTTACCTTCAGAGTTGGGCTGCTTACTCTGGCTGGAATGACCAGGCGCTTAGAGCTGCCCCTTCCAGCGCGGACTTCCCTGATGCTCTCAACCAGTTCTCTCCTTCCTTCAAGCAAGTCAGTTTTCGTTGGCCAGGACTCAATCTAACCAATCTAGCTCTCTCGCCCGAACGATAAGAAAGATTATAGCAGAAGAAGGAAAATATAGTGTTCTTGACAATAAACTATAGGACTAGTATAATAATCAACCAACATGAGAAAGATACTCATTATAGGTCTATTAGTTATTGCTTTTGCATTTCTGAACTCCACCTCTGCTCTGGCTAGCAGCAGACACAGTGGTAGACATTTCTCCTATTCAAAAATTGAAAAAAGTGAAACCCGCTCTTGGAACCAAGGGAAGGCCCAGTCTGATCCAGACGACAACGGCAAAGGTCCGGACCGTTCCAACCTCGGTTTTGATAAACCAGGCTACAGTGGTGGAATAAACGATGATCGTGACGGCAACAACGGTTGTGGTAATGACAGCGATCGTGAAGACGACAATGAGGGTTGGTGCGGTCACAAAGCAAAGAAAGATAAAGAAAACAAAGAAGATAAAAAGGAAAACAAAGCTTGCACTGAAAAAGCAAAGGACAAGCCTGAACCAAAAACCACTTCTGATCCCAAGCCAGAACCAAAGACAGAGCCAAAAACTCCCAGAACTGAAAAAGGAACTGTACTCTCGGCAACAACTTTGCCAAAGACAGGAATTGTCGAAGATTTATCTTTGCCAGCTCTTTTAGTGGCTGGGTGGGGTTTGATCGCTGCTGGCCTTGTGCTAATGGCGGCTTCAGTAGTTTACAAAAAAACCTTTTCCAAGAAAGCTTAAAGCTAAAAAATTCCACGACAACGCCTGGGTTTTCGGGTCATTCAAGCTTCGTTGAATGGCCTTTATCCCCAGGCGTTCGTTGTCTCTCCCCTGACTTTTTCTATTCAAAATCCGGCTGTGGCCAGACTGTCTAAACCAGCTCTGGTCGATGGGACGAGAGGCATAGTGCTCTGACCGATCAGAGAGGGTACCTCTTCAAGTTGCCGCACGAGACGCATTTTTGGCTTTCTTCGTGCAGGTTTTTCCGGCTTCTCAGCCTTGAAGGCTCCAAGGACCACAACTTTCTCAACCCAGCGCGGTTCTTGTCGCCTCAGCTCCTCTCCCAGCAGCGCGGCTTGGTTGTGGCAGAGAAGGTTGAGTTTCTCGCCAAGCTTGGTTGAGAGTTCTCTGACCCGTCTGCGTAGCAAGGACAACTCTGTCGGTCCGTTGTCCTGGTTGACTGGAAAATCCGAGAAATAAACCCGGAAACCACGTACACTCAGATCCCACCAGAGCAGTTGCAAGGATGAGTCCGAACAGTGCAGGTCAGGAATGAGCAGAACCGCAGACCCCTTCTCGGAAAGTTGCCGGCGATAAGACTGCTCAAACAAAGCTAGCAGTGCAATTTCAGTCAGAGCTCTGCCTTCCTGCCAGAGGAAGGGAAGCACAGCCGCCAAACCAAGTCTTTGTGAGCCAATCATGTCCCCCCTCCTTTCAAGGTGGTTTGCTGCCCGAGACAGGCTTTCAAAATGATTATCCTCTCCTCCTTTCTTTCTTGTCAATGGCAAGCAAACAGGTTAAAATGAAAACAAATGCTTCTGTCCATGCTCTGGCCTGCCACACGCTTCAAGATTTATCTCAAAGTTACTTTGGTTTTGGTGGTCAGTAATTTCCTTTTTTCTTACTTTTATTTTTTAGGTGTTGATACAAATAAAGTTTGGCAGGATCTTTTCTTGCTGCCCACTCTGGGTCTTCTCATTTTTATAGTTTCTTTGGCGCTGATTTCTCGACCGCACTTGAGTCGATTTCCCGAAAGTTTGATTTTGGCTGTTCTCCACCAAGATTATTTGGACACGCTTTACCAGATAATTAGAAAGCAAATTTTGCTAGTGAGCTTTCTTTTGCAAATTTTAGTGGCCTTTGTCAATTGGGGAGCCTTGAGTGGGGTTTTTGCTGACCCTTTGAGCTTTGCTTCTTATCTGCTTTGGGTTTTGGTCGCCGCTGTTTTGGTGAGCACTTTTTACTATGTCTACCTTTTGTGGAGAGAAGTTTTTCACCATCAGCTTAAAAACAGATAAGAAAAGAAAGGGGCCGGCCCGGCCCCATCCTTTTTTAGTTCTTCAGAATAGTTGGAGCTTCAAGTCTCTCTTCGAAAACGCCACAGATTGGGTACCAAATTCGCCAAAGAGTAATTTTCCAATAACCTGAATAAGTAGTTGTTCCAGACCCGCTCAGATTTACTTTGCCCGTGCCAATAAATTTGATTTGAAGGGAATTACTAGAAACTGAAAGCTCCCCGGCCCCTTTGAAGATTCTCCAGCCTCGGTTGGTGTGGGCTTCCCGGAAGCCCTTCTTCGAGATGATCTGTTTGCTTCCTTTCTTGATTAGAACAATCCCCTTTCCTTTGAGGCTGACGGTAGCGTTGTTCAAGCTAGAAAAGATTGTCCCTTTGCCAAAGGCTTGTTGTCGACTCTGTCCGGTGATTGTCACTGGACTAGACGGTTTTGCTAGGTAGTCTTCTACTTGAGGTAGAGGGGCAAAAAGACATGGACGAGGCAGCAGAATTGGCTGTGGCAGAGGTAAAGGCAGGGGTTCTGGAATTGGTAAGGGGCCAGGAGCAAAGCTCAGCGCAGGAGTTGCTGCGTAAGCCCCAGTTGGAAGAAAAACCAACAAGGCAGTACTGACTAAAATTTTCTTGAACATCTTTGTAAAAAGTCACCCCCTTGCTTGTTATTTGATTAGACGGCTCGGGCTTAATTCTGTTACAAAGATTTTTTTCTGGTTTAATTCTTAGTTTGGATTTAAAGTATCTGGAGAGTTGTTTCCCTGAGGAGTTTCCGGCTCTTGGCTGATCGTTTGGCGGATTTCAACCTTGAGTTGCTCCAAGGAATTGATGATACTGACCACTTCTTTTTGGTCTTCGGGTCGTAGGGACGCCTGAATAGTGGTGAGGTCTTTTTGGTTTTGCGTCAGAGAAGACGGTAGTTTTTTTAGAGCTGAAGCAATTTCAGGATCGTCCTTGGACTTACTTTTCGCGCTAGCCAACTCAGTACTGACTTTGGAAACTGATTTTTTTACTTCGGTCAGAGCCGCGCCAACAGCCGTATTTTTGACTACAACTGTTTTTTTCAGCTCTTCGATACGTTTGGAAGTAAGGTTCTGTTCGAGCTGGACTTTGCCTTGACTATCAGAAGAACGCAAAGCGAGGTCTTCATAGCTACGTTTCATGTGATAGAGACTGTCTCCCGGCAAAGATTGAGCGGAAAAATAAGCAGTTGTCAGAAGCAAAGTAAGGACGAAACTTCCCACCAAGCTCAAGCGGAAACTCCAGTGAAAGCGTGGGTAAATATAGTCTTCTTTTTCGAAACGAGAAGAGATGATCGTACGCAAACCAGACTTCCACGCTGGGTTTGGTTGTAAACCTTTGAATTTCAAAAGTCGCTCTTCGATTTTTTCTAAACTTTCTACTTTCATAAATTAAGGGCTTTTTTCAGTTTTTTTAGGGCCCGAAACTTAAGGATTCTTAGAGAGCCCTCGGACCGGCCCAAAATCTTGCCAATTTCTTTGAAACTGTAATCTTCGATATTGCTGAGAACAAGAACTTGTCGTTCTTCTTCTGGAAGTTTGTTGATTTCGACCAAAGTTGCTTTCAGTAAGTCCTTGTTTTCAAAGTCCTCGGTGTGGTCGAGACCTTCGAAGTCCTCAAACAAGGTCGATTCAGTGAGGCGATCCTTGTTGCGGTAGTGGTCGATGATCAAGTTGCGCGCAATGGCAAAAAGCCAAGAGACAAAGCTAGACTTTTTTTTGAACGTGCCAAGTTTCTCAAAAGCCTTGAGAAAAATAGTTTGGGTCAGATCTTCGGCGGTTTTCCGATCTCCCACTTTGAAATAAGTAAAGCGGTAGATCTGGTCCACAAAATTGTCATAAAGTTTTCCGAAGGCTTCTGTTCTCCCATTTTGGGCAGCTGCAACCAAGTTCTCGACAGAATGCTCGGTCTTATTTCGGTTGAAGAGCATAGAGCTATTGTAGCGCGTCCTGCAACCCTTGTTTCTGCAGCTATAAAGTATTGACGAGATTGTGGGTGAGTTGTTACAGGAAAGCGGACGAGAGTTTAAAAGGTTGTTTCTCCCGCCGCCTCGTTTACCGGTGAGGTGAACGATTTTTGGCGGCGGGAGTCTTCTCTCTTCAGACGAAACATCTGATCGCGGCAGCACTGCTTGTCACAAAGAAGAGCAGCACGACTGCGAAGGCGTCGAAGAGAGCACAGAGCAGCAAAAGGCCTACCGTGGTCTCATTGGTTCTGCGGTAGATCTTGGCGTTGTCTGTTTTGCGCAATACTGCCTCGAGTGCGTAGGTTGCGCCAATCCCAACCACGACCGCAGTGAGGATGAGGCTGACTTCGGCGACGAACCCAAGGTTGTCTACCCTTAGATCAGCCGATATGATGGCCAGCGCCCAAGCACCGAGAACGAGAGCGACGGTGCTGGCTAGAACGGCTCTCAAGGTTATATTTGAGAGAGTGGTCATTTGCCTTCTCCTTTACTTACAGAGACCAAACTCCAACTAGGAGCAACAGCTCTAGGACGAAAAAGAGTGCTCCGAAACACAAAGTAAGGGCCGTGGTGTCGTCGTTTATGCCCTTTTCTCTGTCAGAGAGGTAGTCCCTTTCGGGAAGATTCCAAGCGACAACCAAGGCGACCACGCCAACAAGGACGGAAATCACCCAGGCGAGGACAAAGCTGGTGTCTGGATCGAATCTCACCTTTGCCAAGAATGCCCAGTCGAAGAGAGCGAAGACTGGAGCCGAGAAAGCAATCCAGCGAATCCAGCGGGTCCGGGTGTAATGACTGTTGTCTATCTTCGACACCGGTTCTCTCCTTCTTATCGTCTGTCGAACAGAATCGTCGCCAGTGCCATCACAACGAGGACGGTCAGTACGACGACCCAAACTGTTAGGTCATTTGGAAGGACTGAAAGTAGTTCCATTGTCAGTTCTCTCACCTTCTGCGCAGTCCGGAAATGATTGCGCCCAGGCCGAGAGCGACAAGGATGCCTCCCAGCACCCAGATTGTGCCTGAGTTGGCGACCTCGTTGGCGGCAAGAAACGTTTCAAGCATGATCTGCCTCCTTGATCGCTACCATTATATTACTCAGAGTAAAGATTTACATTGTCGAAGAGAAGTTTTAAACTTGGTTTATGCCTTATTCAGTTGAAGAAACACGGGATTTTACGGTTTATAAAGTGGACAATTTTTTTACCTTTCAGGATATGGACGCTCTTACCGAGCAGTTCGATCAATTGCTTGAGAAAGACCCGGCCGCGCGCGTCCTGCTTGATTTCTCGGCGCAAACTGGCTATGAAGAGGCAACAATCAAGGCGGCCTTCCGCCGTATCGACAAAGGTTTTCCCCGGAGCCTAAAAATGGCGATTCTCTACGCCGGCGAAGGCGGTATTTACAAACACGTTCTAGCAATGCTGGCCGCTGCCATGCCGGAAGTAGCTAAGTTTTTCTCCAGTCGCGCCGAAGCTGAAGCTTGGCTCAAAAGTTAAATCCCAAAGTAACAATACTATAGGTTGATAGAATTGCACTTTTGTGCTAGAATTCTTCTCGCTGACGGATCACAGCTCTCGCCTCTTGGTGAGTGCCTTGAATGGTCGTTGGTGAGTGAAAGGAGTTGGCAGAGATGCCAGCAAGAAGTGCGCACGTAGTGCGGGACCTCATGGGGGAGAAGGTCGCTGGTCTCACGGCCAGTGAAACAGACCCTCTCAATGAGGCGTTTCAGCTGGTGGATGTGATTACCCATCTCAAAGAGTGGGGTTTGTCGCAACTGACAGCGTCTGGTAAGGGCTTGCAGGTAGGTCAGTCTGAGGGGAAGACTCTCTACTTGACCGCCAATGGCCGCTTCCTCTTGCGGGTTGTGGACTTGGAAATTCCGATCGGTGTGCAACAAGCCATCGATATCTTCGGGTTCCATAGCCTCAACCACGCGATCGGTGAAGCCATCATTGCTAGCTTGCAGAATTGCCGGGCCAACAATGAGTACTGGGCAGAGCTTTCAAAGCGTGCCGAGGAACTCTTGAAGGCCATCTAGCCTGTTGTCCTCTCAACTAGATATGTAAGAGATCAGAGAAACACAAAGGCATCCTAAACTTTCCCGGGTTTTTGGTGCTCACTCTTCAGCAATGGAGAAAAACGGGAGCAAGAAAAGGAGAGGTTAAGACCAACCACAAGAAGTGGAACTACTGGCTTAACGATCAACAGGCAGCATTAATGGAGAACATGTTAAATCTCCAGAATCATGTTGCCGAATCCTAAGACAATCAAGAAATTGGTTGGTTTAGGAAGTTTCATGATCCAAATGTGTTCGTGGGCTTTAGCTTCTGAAAGGAGTGGGAATGGATCTCTATTTAATGCCGGGTGAACCTGGGTATTTGTGGACCTTTCTTTGGGAAGCACTTCCCTATTCGGTCCAAGTACGAAATGGTAAGGTCCTTCGACTGGTGGGAATAACTGACCATGTTAAACCCAAAAGGGATGGGCGTGACCATTTTATTCTCGCAAAAACACTCGCCAATCTGGACATTACTCGAGTAACAGTCAGGCTCAACGAAGCAGCCCTGGAAAAGTTTGCGGCTTTGGAAGAGCAAGCCCCTGTTTTGATGGGGTCCTTCACACTAACCTCGGTTTCTGGTTCATCGTCGGCCAGTTTGACCAGAATAGTTCGTGCAGATGGAATTCTTCCAATCACCGATGTACTTTCGGAAGCCGAAGCGCGAGACCGTTTTAGGTAACGACAAGGCCCGACCCCTTTTTTGCCCTCAAAATCCTGTCTCGCGAGAGAGAGGTAGTCACGGTTACCACTGGAGGTTTCCCGTCGACTCAATTAAAAAAGGTTATCTAAAAACCTCCAACTCCCTAAGACAATCATTTAATTGATGGTTGGTTTAGGAAGAGACGCGAGCTGAAAGGCTCGTTTTTCTTTGGCCAAAATGTCATTCTTGACCTGCTTGAGAATCTAGATCCTCATCTACACGAGGATGACAATCATGAAACTTTTAACTAACTGCTCTTGGGGCTTTTTTGGTTTGGAGGAGAAGTTTTTTTGCAGCTTTTGCAGCCAGTTCTTCTTCGACAATTTTTTGACAATCTTTGTCAGGACACACGTAGACATAGCGTACGGTGTTGACAGTATTCATGATGAGAGTTTTTTCTTTCCCGCGCACCCGTTCTTTTCCACAACGAATACATGGATTGCTGATTGTATCAGTCATTTAAATCAATTCTGGGCAGTTGGGCAGGTCCAAGCCTTATCGGCTTGGTCGTTCTTCACGAGGTCTAGCCTCGTTAACGACGATGGCTCGGCCATCAACTTCTTTACCATTAAGCTCAGAGACAGCTTTGGTAGCTTCCTCATCGCTAGACATTTCTACAAAACCGAAACCTTTGCTTCGGCCAGAGAACTTGTCCATGATAACGTTTGCTGACTCGACTGTGCCAGCAGCTGAGAAAATCTCAGCGAGTTGTTGATCGGTAACGGTATAAGGTAAGCTACCGACGAATAATCTTTTAGCCACTATTATGGCTCCTTTCACACTTTACTACCAACTATCTAACTTTCACTACACAAGGGAAAACTTGGAGATTTGCTAGAGCGGAGTAAAACTTATTTATAATAAGGGAATTATATACATAGTTGAGGGTACTTGTCAAAGTTAGCAACCTTTTCAGAACGAGATAACCAAAGTTTAAACTAAATCATCGGGACTTGGCGTGTAGGGTTTTGGTGTTTGGGCAGTTGGTTCTACTTCGGTTTCTGAGCTGATTTGGTCTGAGAACTGCTGGACACGGCCAATAATTCCTGAAGTGAGTCTGACTTTATGGCCTCGAGGATGGACTTCTTTGCTGGTCAGGACATCTTTGACGGTTCCACTGGTAAGTTCTCCACTGCCGTAGTCTTTCTTCTGAACTACAAGAACTTTCTCCCCCACTTTGGGTTTGCGTGAGCCAACGATATAATCACTCATGATGTTTGGTTTTCTTGCGGTGGTGGGCTTCTAGCTCCTCATCATGAGAAATGATAAAGGCGAGAAAAAGGGCTGCTGAAGCAAAAGTAAAGAGGAAAAAAGTCGTTTTCAGAAGTGGTGAACAGGATACTAGGGCCGGGTTTCCAGCTGGAACAAAAGGAGCTGAACAGGCGGTTACCAGCGCGTAGTTGATAAAAGCTGCAAGAGCCAAAACCGCGGCTCCGGTAAAAAAGAACCACTTCTTCATCTTTCAATTTTACCAGATTTGGGAACCCGTTGGGTTGAGGGAGACTGGGCGGGGCGTTCCCAGTCTCCTATTAGGGCAGATATTCCAAAGGATCGACTCTCACACCATTGACGATGACTTCGAAGTGCAAGTGTGGGCCAGTTGAGTAGCCGGTCGCACCAAGTAAGCCGATGACTTGACCTTGAGTTATTTTTTCTCCTTGCTTGACCTTAAGACGGTTGAGATGAGCGTAAAGAGTTTCTACCCCTGGTGTCATCTCGAAGAAACCGTCACTGAGAAGCGGGCCAGTTTGCTCGAAGATGACGATGTAGTAGCCGTAGCTGCAGCAAGGGTTACCTCCAGAGAAAACCACTTCCCCGTTTGTGGAAGCGATGACTGGTTCCCAGGCTCGCTCGTTGCCGTCGATGTCAATTCCCAGAGGATGACTTGGTCCGTAAGGCGAAGCAAGCGGACCTTCAAAGGGCCAGACAAGACCTTCCTCGGAAACTCCTTTTGGTGAGGAGTAAACGGTGACCTCTTTAGTTTCTCCGAGGTTGGAGACTAGGTAAACAGTCTGGGGATTGCCCAGTTTTGTCCCTTCCGGTTTTGGCGCTGCAATCAGCCCGATCAGCGAGAAGCCAAAGAGGAAAGTCCCGACCGCCATACCGAGCACTTGCCTTCCAGTTGGAACGTGAGCGTTCCTCACGAGAATCTCTCCCTCCACTCTCTTCCTTGAATTGTCTAGTTGATTAGTTTAACAGGATCTTGCAACTGCAAGTTCTTTTGATCAAAAAACCCTGCCGGGATTTCAAGAACCTCAGTTACTTTGTCTGGAGAAGAAAAGATCGGAATTGAAGTTCCGGTTGGGACAGGTGCAGACTTTTCTACCCCGATGACCTTCCCTTGATCAATCCAGATGATATCAATCGAAAAAAGCATGTCTTTCATCCAGAAAGTCTGCCGGCTTCTTTCTTTGAAAACAAAATACATGCCAGTATCTGCTTTTAGCTCGGCTTGCCCGCTCAAGCCGCGCACGATTTTTTCGTGGCTATCAGCAATTTCGACGGAAATTTGTTGGCTGCCAATTTTCAGTAGGTGAGTTTCGCCCTTCGTAGTGGTGGGTTTGCTCGTCTGGAAAGTCAAATAGAGACTAACCAAAACAGTCAGAATCAGAAAAAGGCCAAGAAGTATAGTCAGGAGGCTAGGCTTCATAAAAATATTTTACCTCAGAAAACGGAGAGGCGCACGAAACTGAGATACTGTGGTTGATTTCCTGTACCAAAGCTCGTGCGCCGTTTTCCCTTCTTCCACATTTTTACCCTATCGAGTGGTCCAGGGAAGCTAGCCTTTCTGCAAGGGGCTTTCAGTCTCGACAAAGCAGTTGATCTCTTTGATGCTGAGGGGGTTTCGCACCAGTCGTTTAGGCGGCGGGTACTAGTTCGGGTGCTCGGTGCGAAACCCAGAAGGAACCTCAGCGCCTTAATTTTAGAACTGCTTGTTCGGCAAATGCAAGATAGTATTTGGGGTGGGGGGGGGAAACAGAGAAAGCGCACAGTGAGAAGTCCATCCAGCGTTTAGCTTGACAGCACTGTGCGCTTTACTCTCTCCTAGTGGGTGCCGGGTGGTTAGTTAGCCAATCTGTAAATCAACTAACCCTGGTACTTTTCAGGGGGTGGAGTACAAGACAAAATCACCCGGCTCTAACTTTCTTCTTGGCTCTGCGGACCATCAGACAGTGTTGATGGAAGAAGATTCAAGGAGGAGAGACGTGCGCCTCACGCGGAGTTGCTCGCCTTTCCAGAGAACGATGGCCGTTTGAACGCGAACCATGGGGATAAGCGAACACAGAGATCAGTCCCTCTCCAAGTTTGATCTCTCACAGAGCTTGGTTATTTTACAAATTTAAACTAAATTTAGCAAGTGATACACTTTGTCCGAATTGACTCTTTCGCTCTTCTTTCGGATAATATAAACATGTCTGCTCGTAGCTACTGGATGCATCTCGATCTCGATTGTTTCTTTGCTTCGGTTGAGATCAAACTTAACCCATCGTTGAAAGGTAAACCAGTCTTGGTTGGTGGTGTCAATCCCCAAGGAAAAAGTGTTCCTCGGGGTGTCGTCGCCACTGCCTCCTATGAAGCGAGAAAATTCGGTTGCAAGAGCGGGATGCCTCTTTTCCAAGCCTTAAAACTTTGTCCGGGGGCTAGCGTTGTCGGTGGTCATTACCAAGACTATATTTCTGCTTCGCGTCAAGTCATGGCGATTGCGGCTCGTTGGGCCCCAAAAGTTGAGCAGATCGGTATTGATGAAGCTTTTCTCGACTTTTCAGGAACCGAGGTTATTTATCCAGATTTAAAGACAGTTGCCGAAAAAATCCGTGCCGAGATCAAAAAAGAAGTTGGAATCATAGCTTCAATTGGTTTGGCCGCGACCAAAGTAGTCGCCAAAGTCGCTTCAGATTACGACAAACCTGACGGCTTTACTTACGTTCCCTCTGGAACCGAAAAAACCTTTCTTTCTCCTCTAGCCGTCCGCGATTTGCCCGGAATTGGGCCCAAAACGGAGATTTATTTTCTGGGTTTGGGAGTGAAAACTCTAGGCGAAGTGGCGTCTTTACCAGCAGAAAAAATTAAAAGTTTCGATAAGGCTCTGACTGGTCTGTGGAGAGCGGCGAACGGTTTCGATAACGTTTGGTACACTCCCCGCCTGACGGCTAAGTCAGTTTCTCGTAGCGAGACTTTTTATACCGATCGAGATGACGAAAAGTTTATTTTGGCAATGCTAAGGAAGTTAACTGAGTCAGTTGGTGAAGAGTTGCGAGCCGAAGGGTTTTCGGGGCGTTGTGTTTCAGTAACAATTCGTTATTCTGACTTCCGGTTTATTTCTCGACAGCGTGTTCTCCCCTATCCAACCAACATAACTAAAGAAATTTATGATCTGGGAGAAATACTGCTGGAAGAACTTTGGGATTCAAAAACGCCGTTGCGTTTGGTTGGGATTGGGATTTCTCAGTTTGAAGACAAAAAGCAGCCGACACTTTTTGAGGGTCTGCGAACAAAAAGACTTGAGCTTGAAGAAAGAATTGATAGCTTAAGAAATAAATATGGTAAAGATGCGGTCGTTCCAGCTAGCCAAATGCTCCTCAAGGGAAATTCCAAAGATTTTGAAGAAATAAGTTTCAGAAGAAAATAGGTTCTAAAAACGAGAGCGGCGCGCAGGGTGATCGTCATCGAGGGCGATGTGACGGTACTCACTTACTACGCGCCGTTCCAACACAGAACTGGGGGAGCTCTGGTGTTGGTAAATTTGCCTGGCGACTGGGCGTATCCGGACGGGTGTCCAGACTGAAGAACTCTCTGGCGGAGAACGCATCAGCGCTGTACAGCTTCCCGAATCACCAGGCCCTCCCAGAGTCGCGCACGTGAGTGGCGAGCTGTAGAGGCAATTTAAACCCGCTTCAGACCGCAGCAATTGCTTGCGCTGTCCAAAGAAGGAGTGATCTCAGTCTCCCCTTTTGTACCGTGCTACTAGAGGGGATTCCGGGGGCGGTTTTGCCGACCCAATTAATTAAGGATTACTCATTCCCAAAGTCTTGGTACACGGCCAAGACAAGCTAATAGCCAAGGTTGGGCGGGACTTAAGGGGTACCCTCCGTGCTCCAATTTTCTGAAGATCACGGACTATAACCATCCCCTCTTTCGGCCTTGGCGATTCCCCAGTACGGCGGTCAGGAGAAGTCGACGCCCGCAGTTACCGACTGCACGTTCACTAGGTAGCTCGCTTGCGCGGCACCAGCGACGAGTCGGCAGACACACAAAGGTATCAACGCGGGGCGTGGTTCGAAGCTGTCGGGACTATTACCTTTACGCGTGCAACACGCACCGAAATGCATGGCCGCGAGGAGTTAACCCTTGAGAGGGTACCCGACTCTACGTCGTTTGAACGACGCTGCTGGACGCTACCTGCCGCCGTACTGGATGAATCCGAGAGTTTCCCACCGAGGTGAGCTTTCCTTGCGGATGTTCGCCGCTAGGATGCCATTTAGAGGCCGGACCGACACTGCCGGATCCGTTCTGCCCCTGTTACCTCGGTGGGGTCCCGAAGGACAAACTACTCTCTAGTTTCCTAAAGAGCGGATTGTCCGTCAGGACATCTCGTTTCTCTACTTTCTAAATAGTCAAAGTACGTATGCAAATTTAAGACAAAGATTTCTTTTTGTCAATAAAGCTGCGCTATATTAGCAAAAAATGAAAATAATGTCAAGACTATAGGACGCTCGTATTTGATATCTCCTGCCGGAGATCAAATACTGCGCATCCTGCGCTCATCGATCTTGGGATTTCAAGACTAAATATTCTTCTCAGTATCGGGGATGGTTAGTTTGTAGCGAATTTGTTGGTAAGCAAAGCGAATTGCGGCGTTGATCAGGTAAGTTAAAGCTAGCAAAATTAGGAAGTAAATGACCCCAAAACCAGTGATAGCCGGAAAAGTTTTGTTGGTCATGTAGCTAAGGATGCTAGCCACGACTCCGATGGTGGTAATCGCGGTCAAAGAGGAAATTTGTTTGCCGGTACTTTTCCCTTCGAGCTCAACTAGAATTTGGATGGCGCTGGCCAAGTAATCTTTGGTCATCGCCCAGAGTTCTTTGATGTAAGCGTGAGTATCATCCAAAGTTTCAAATTTGTACTGAAAGAGAGTGGAAAGTTTTTCCTCCACCTCAAGTTTTTTGGAAATTGAGCTGCGAGTTGCAACATAAATACCCATTTGGTTGATACGGTTGTTGATCAAATTAATCGTTTTTTGGTAGCGGTCGAGTTGACCACGAATTTTCTCGACCTCAGCTCCTTTGACCACCTTGCGTTCTTTGATATCGGCAATTTCCTCCCAGACTTTGCGGTGGATATGGAGATACTTTTCCAGCTGGTCTTTGAACTCGCGAAAGAAAATCTGCATCTCAACCAGGTCAGAGGCGGTTTCAGCTCTCTTCGCAACGATAAAGATAAATTTGTGAGTTTTGTAGACAGTCACGTCTGGTGAATCAATTTTGCTGTAAACCTCTCCAAACTGCTCTTTGTCAATGGTAAAGCTTGCCGGTTTTGGGTCTTCAAAAGAAACTACCGTTGGATGGCTGATTTTGATGTTAGCTAGGACTTTGGGGGTAGGGGCGCCTAGGGAAAAAAGATAGCTGAGGGCGGGGTTAAAAACATTTTCAAAGTAATCCTCGAGGAGTTTTTTGCTCGCCAAAATGTCAGTTGAGGTTAGTTCCAGAATGTAAAGACCGTCTTCATAATAGCGAACTTCAATCCCCTCCCCGCTAGTTGCTTTGACGTATTCTAAATAGCCTACTTCACGGCTGACGTGGGTCAGTTTCAAACTTTCTCGCAGTTTCTCTAGTTTTTCTTTTGGAAGCTCGGTATAGGTATGAGCATGAGCAAAAAAATTGTAAATTTCCGAGAGATGTAGTGTGGTGCGTTGGTACCAGCCACCGTAAGTAATTTTGTAGTTGGGCATGCATACAAATATTGCCTGAAAGAAAAATTGAAAGCAAGGGGCTTTTAGACTTCTTTTTCGGTTCCGGAGAGAACCCGGGGTCGGATTTTTTGCCACCAAGAATAGTCGAGGTTTTTGAGATCCTTGAGAATACGTTTGTAAATTTCCTCAAAATAAGAATTTCCGGCTTCGATTTCTTCGAAACATTTGCTGATCAAAGATAAACCGTCGGCAACTTTGACCACCTGCGATTCGAGGCTTTTTCGAGATTGTTCTTCATGCCACAAGGCGACAAAGTCTTTTTTGAGTTTTTCGTCTAGATCCTCAAACATCATCTCAATAGTTTGGTTGTTGACTTCTCGGATGGCGGCGGCGACTTCTTCATTAAAATATTTAAACGGAGTCAAGATATCCCCGGAAAAGCCCTCCTCTTGATCATGAATGAGGGCCATTTTGACCGCCCTTTCAGTGTTAACTTCAATTTTTTCTTCTCCCAAAGCCCAACAAAGAATTTGGGTAAAGTAAGAAACATAAAAGCTGTGCTCGGCGACGGATTCGGGAAAATGGACCGGGCGGTTGTTGAAGCGTTTGACGTGAGCCAAATCACGCTTGAGTAGATGATCAAAAATAGACATAAATTTTCCAAAGTATAGTTGAGAAGAAAAATCTTTGCAAAGTCAGGATTTTTCTTGAGGAAACAGCCTATAGACTATAGGTTGTAAATTAGATTCATTTCTGCTATAATATAGACCCAATAAACCAGTTTAATACAGCACGCTTGCTGTTCCAGTCAAGGTTCAAGGAGGAATCTGATGGAGTGTCAATTTGGACCAGTTGGTGTTGATTGCAAACACCGAGCTGACGCCCACATCTGCAAGTACTGTGAACGACGCGGTTGTGGCAAGGGAGGTCATCCCCACATCATCAAAAGTAGAGGTGTGTGGGTTTGCAGCAAGGTCGACCAGATTTGTCGAGATGCTCGCAAGACCTTCCTTCGTGAACTCACCAGGGTCAAGCCTGGAGACACGATCGTTGTCGATGGGCACAACGCTGTGGTCATGGACAAGCAGCCGGTTGAACGCGAACACTGCTATGCCCACCACGGGACTCCTGTTCCGATGGTTCGAGTTCGTGTTCGCAGGATTCCGCGCTGGGGTTGTCCTAGATTTTCTGAACACACTTCACGGGCACGTTAGGAAGAGACACTGGTTTTAATTGAGCGGGTGGTAGGGTTTTCAAGGACGCAGCCTGTCTACCCTCCACCCGCTTCGTCCTTTACACCCCAAGTTAACCTATACTTATTCACTTTAAAAACAGAGAAGCCGCGCGCTTTGAAAAAAAGCAGGCGGCTTGTCTGATCGTTTCTCCTAACGCCATTCTTCCTTGGGCAACCACTCTCCTGACTCCAGCTCGATTTTCTCCCTATGGTAGAGGAAAGTGAAGGCAGTTGCCGGATCGTAGGGAGTGCAGAACCAGCTACCGTTGGGTTCGCCCTCTTCTCCTCTGACCTTGGCAATACCTTTGGAACTGCGGCAGTGGTGCTGAATCTCAAAGTGAAGATGAGTTCCAGTACTGCCAAAGCTAGAGCAGACGTAGCCAGAGTTGCCGATCTCAGCGATTTTCTCCCCCTGCTTGACCTTTTGTCCTGGCTTGACTCGAGCCGAATCGGCCTTGAGGTGGAGATAAACCGTGTTGACGTCTCGTTCCGTTTGGATGACGATGACGTTGGCAGCGTTGTAAAGCTTGCGACTGCAGCTGCCGGGCCCAAACCTGTCTTCAACCCAAAGAACCGTGCCTGCAGCACTGGCAAGTACATCTGGATTTTTGGGGACAAAGTCCCAAGCAAGGCGATTTTCGTGATCGCTACCCTTCTGGCCAGGAGCCTGTTTGACAAAAGTCTTTGCTCCTTCTTGCCAGGGCACTCGATAGGTAGGATCTGATTCAAGGGCTACAGTCTGCTTTGCGACCGGTGGCGAAGTACAAACCTGAAGGAAGACATCGTTGTAGTCACTGTCAGTGTAGTCTTCCCAGGAGATTTGGTAGCAACCCAAACTTCCCGCCTCAATACGGGCATGGCGCCAGTCGTCGGAAAAGAAAGCCGTTCCTGAGCAAAGACTCGAGCTAGGAATGATCTCGAAAACCAGCTTTGAACCTCTCTCGTAGGTGCCGATGTTGATGGTTTTGGGACTTGAATCGTAGCGCCCGATGAGCCTTTCGGCCATCTCAGCAGGAAGAATTGAGGCTTCAGGTTCCACCCGCAATGCCGGGGTTTCCAGCAGAAGCAACCCTTCCGAACACGAGGCTTCCCCGAGCTGCACTTTGACGGAAACTTCTGATTTTTCGGTCAGGACTAAGCCTCCAGACTGCAGAAGCAGGCTTGCAGGCTTGCCAGTACTTGCCGCCTGAGTTTTACTCTCTCCAAAGGCAGCAAGCAAGAACAATAGAACCAGTAACCAACGCATTGATCACTCTCCTTGCGCTGTGGTTTTGGCGGTTTGTTAAAGAACTAGCTAGTTGTAGAAAAAGATTTTTGCTTGGTCAATATAGAATAATGAACTCTAGGATAAAGTGGCCGCGTCGTACAATATTTGCTTTTTGTGCCTAAGTGAGCTAAAATTAAAGCAATGACTCTGTCCAAGCACATTACTGACTTTCTCGAGTATCTAGAAGTTGAGAAAAATGCTTCCCAACTGACAATCCGCAACTACGACCATTACCTCAAAAGATTTTTAGGTTTTGCTGGCGATGTTGATCCCAAAGACATTACCTATGAGCTGGTTCGCAAATACCGGGTTTTTCTTGCCCGTTGGGTCGATGAGAACTCTGGTTTGCCACTAAAAAAAATCACCCAAAACTATTTCATTATCGCTTTGCGCGCTTTCCTGCGCTATTTAGCTAAACATGATATCGAAACTTTAGCTGCTGAAAAAGTTGAGCTTGGAGACAACGAGCCCAGACCAATCAAAGTTTTAGACCCAGAGCACCTAGAAAGATTGCTCTCCGCACCAAACATCGAAAAGATTGAAGGCTTGCGCGACAAAGCTATTCTCGAGGTTTTGTTTTCAACTGGATTGCGGGTCAGTGAGCTAGCCGGTCTTGATCGAGATCACGTTAACATAGATAAAGGTGAGTTTGGTGTGATTGGGAAAGGAAGAAAAGAACGAATTGTCTTTTTGTCGGATTCTTCAAAAGAATGGCTTGGTCGCTATATCGCTCAAAGAAAAGATCTCTTCAAGCCAATTTTTATTCGCTATTCAGGTAAAGAGGATCCGAGTAAAGGTGGAGAAAAAATGCGTCTGACAACCCGTAGTATTGAAAGAATCCTCGAAAAATATGTTCGGCAAGCACATATTCCGATCAAAGCGACACCCCACACCCTGCGTCACTCTTTTGCTACTGATTTGCTAATTAACGGAGCGGATATCCGCTCGGTGCAGGAAATGCTAGGGCACGCCAACATTTCCACGACTCAAATTTATACTCACATCACCAATAAGCAATTGAAAGACGTCCACAAAGCCTTTCATTCAGGAAATAAGTTGGATTGAAGATGAACGTCTCAAACGGGTTTAAAAGAACTATTAGTCTTATTCTAGCTTTAATTGGAGCCTATTTTTTAGGCTTGGGAGTACCAATGTCGATTGGTTATGGACTTGGACTTCTGGTTCCTCACTCAGGATATGGAGGAAACCCCGGTGGTTTTGTTGTTTTTGTTGGAGTGGCCGGTTTCTTAACTATCTTCGCAGTGCCCTTTTTCGGAATAGTAACTTATTTAATTAGTTCCACACTAATAAGTAAGTTTCTTCAAAACAAACATATAAATTGATTTAAGCGTGGAAAGAGCCACAGCCCTGGTTTCTGTGGCTCAGTTGTGCTCGATTCGCTGTGGTAGCTCTTACGGCGTTTTCGGGTCGCGATAGGGACTGCCGTCTGGGGCATCGGGATGCGAGGGTTGAAAACTCCTTTCTTTTTCGTCTCGAGCTTGCTCCGAAGATCTCAGGATTTCCAGAAGTCCATCGAGATAGTCGTTGATGAGCTTGAACCAAGGACCGGTGTTTTTGTCTCGTAGCACCGCCGGTAGGGCTTGGGTTGACCCCGAGAGTTGCGCTCTCTGACCAAGAGAAAGGATACCGACCAGGAATGCCTCCTCAATTAAATCGAGAAGCCTGTCCACTACCATCCCCGGTGTCTCTCTCCCGTTACGAAGGCTTTCCAGTACTCTTCCTGCAGAGAGGAAGAGCTCGGCCTTGGCTTGGTGACCGTCCATAACTCTCCTCCTTTTTTTCTTGGTTCGGATTATAACCGAAAAGTTGTTTGCAAGCTAGAAATAGAAAAAATACTAAGCTATAATCACAAACAAGATGGAACTAGAAAAAACTGATAAGGAAATTGCCGACTTAATCAAAAAAGAAGAAAAGCGGCAAAACAGTGTCCTAAACCTGATTCCTTCCGAAAACTACGCTTCGAAGGCGGTTCGGGAAGCTTTGGGAAGCGTTTTGACGAACAAATATTCTGAAGGTTATCCCGGCAAGCGCTACTACGCCGGCAACCAAGTGGTTGACGAGATCGAAAGTCTAGCCATTGAGCGAGCCAAAAAACTTTTTGGAGTGAGCTTTGCCAATGTCCAAGCTTACTCCGGTTCCCCGGCCAACCAGGCGATTTATTTTGCCCTCGCTGAGCCTGGGGAAACGGTCATGGGTTTGGCTTTGCCGGACGGTGGGCACTTGACTCATGGTTGGCCGGTGAACTTTTCGGGAAAATACTACAAAGCGGTTCAATACGGAGTTGATCTGCAAACCGGGCTAATTGATTTTGAAGACTTGGAAAGGCTGGCAAAAGAACACAAACCAAAAATGATTTGGACTGGGGCGACCGCTTACAGCCGCATTTTTGATTGGGAAAAATTTCGAAAAATTGCTGACAGCGTTGGAGCTTACTTAATTGCCGACATTTCCCATATTGCTGGGCTTGTTGTTGCCGGTGTCCACCCTTCACCGATTGGAATTGCCGATGTCACCATGACCACCACTCACAAAAGTTTGCGAGGTCCACGGGGGGCAATTATTTTGACCAACGATGAAGAGCTGGCCACAAAAATTGATAAAGCAGTTTTTCCTGGTTTACAGGGTGGGCCCCACAACCAGACCACGGCGGCCATTGCAGTCGCCCTTGAGGAAGCCTCTCGGCCAGAGTTTCAAGAGTACGGAAAACAAATAGTTAAAAATGCTCGTAAACTGGCCGAAACATTAGTTGCCGAAAGATTAAAGCTGGTTAGTGGTGGGACGGATAATCATCTGATGCTGATAAATCTTGGCTCTGAGGGTCCAAGCGGTAAAGAAGTTCAAGAAGCTCTTGAAAAAGCCAAGATTATCGTCAACAAAAATACAGTTCCAGGTGAGAGCCGAAAACCCTTTGTTACTAGTGGGATTCGTCTTGGGAGCCCGGCGCTGACGAGCCGAGGTTTTAAAGAAGGCGAAATGGAAAAAGTTGGCAGTTTGGTCGCCAAAATAATTAAGAACTTAGAAAGTGAAGAAAATATCAAGCAAGTTGCCTCAGAAGTAAAAACTTTGGTTGAGGAGTTTCCTTTAGACTAAAAAGGTAAAAAAGCAGACAGAGCCCGGACACGCAAACAGGCAAACTCCCTTTTTCAAGGAAAGTTTAAAAGTTGCGCGTCCGGAGGTGCGTTGTAGTTAAGTCCAAGTCAAACCAGGTTTCAGCAAAATTTGAAATCCCCCGAAAGCATTCCTACTTTCTCGCTGCTGAGGTTCGGGTTGAGGTGGCTTCCTCACACGCGCCATCGTGGGCGTTTTCGCCCAGTCTCTCTGTTTGGACAAAAACTTATGCTGCAAACCCGAAGGGTTTGAGCCTTCCACGAAGCTAGACAGTAATAACATAAAGTTACCCTATAGTCAACCGACAAGCAATAAAATGTTCGAGAAACTATTCTTGTCCGCAGTTAAACCTATTGACGGGAAAGCCCGAAACCAATTATTCTCAAAGAGTGGTAATCCTTTCTGCCAGTCCTGCGACTATTTTTGATTTTGTTCTGCGTCCCTTTGCTTTGCTTTCACTTTTTGCCATCATCATCAACGTGGGGCTGATTTTCTTTATCGCTTCCAAGGGCTTAAAAGTTTCGGTCAACCGTTGGTTTATCCTCTTTGTTTCTTCGGTTGTTCTTTGGGGAGCCTCAGAATTCTTTTCTAGAATCAGCAACAACCCAACGGCAGCGAATTTTTGGTCCTCAACTGGAGCTCCGGGTTGGATCTTTGTGGCTTCTCTTTTTCTTGGGTTTACCCTTACTTATGTAGGGAAAGAGGAGATTTTGCAGGGCTTTCTAAACAGAATTCTGATTTTTGGTTTTGGCTTTCTCTTTCTTTTCTTTGTTTGGACTACAAATGCAGTTGTTGTGCATGACACGGCAAGGTTTAAACTTGTTTACTGGGGTTGGAACGGACCTACTGGAACTTATTTCCCCATTTTCCTTGCTTGGTTGGAGACTCAATTTTTTACTTCTCTAGTACTGCTCTACCAGTTTTATCGTCGGGCCAAACAACCAGTAAAAACCCAGACTCTTCTCTGTGTCATTGCTTTGTTGGTTCCCCTGGTGATCGGAACGATCACCGATGGGCTTTTGCCTATTTTCGGGCTCGACTTCCCCGGGACCGCGATTCTAGCTACAAGTGTGATGGGGATAATCATCACTTACGCGATTCTCAAATACAATCTCTTCACCTTCAACCCGGCAACTTTTATTTCCAATATTGTTGCGACGATGAGCGAAGCGATTTTGGTCTTCGATAAATTCAAAATTATTCAGTTCGCCAACGATGCAATTGAAAATTTTCTTGGTTACAAAAAAGAGTCCCTGGTAGGTGAAAACGTCAGAAAGATTTTCTCAGATGAAAAACAATGGCGGGATTTTGAGTATCACGTCATTGGTCCTCTGACTCAAGGGGATAGCGTCAAAGGAGTCGAAACTACCTTTGTGGCCAAAAATGGAACTAAAGTGCCAGTCAGTTTCTCCGGGTCGTCTTTGAAGGATGAGCAGAACAATATCTTGGCCTATGTTGGAGTTGTGGCAGACGTGCGGGAAATAAGAAAGCTGGTGACTGATTTGGAGGCAGAACGCAACAAACTCAGTGTTGCCTTGGCAGGTATTGCCGATGGGGTTTTCGTGGTTGGTAAAGACGGAAAAGTTTTGATTTTTAACAAGGCTTGTGAAGAAATGCTAGGGGTCAAATTTAGTGATATTGCCGAAAAGGATATTGATAAAGTCATTCAATTTTATGAAGGTGATCAACTCCTGAGTGTGCGTGATCTCTTCCCAAAAAAACACGCCAACAAAGATCAGGTAGTAGCGACCAAGTCCAACGTCAAGGCAACTGGGCCGGCCGGGAAGGAGGTTTACGTTGACATGGTTAGCTCGGCGATTGCGGAGGGAGACATGGTCAATTTGGGGGCAATCATCACTCTACACGATGTTTCCAAGGAAAAAGAGCTCGAGGAAATGAAACTTGATTTCGTTTCGATGGCGGCTCATGAATTGCGTACGCCACTGACTTCAATTCGGGGTTACCTTTCAGTTCTCCAAGAAGATGTGGGAACAAAATTGGACCAAGAGGAAAAAGCTTTTCTTGATAAAGCCTTTATTTCCTCTAACCAACTGGCCGCTTTAGTAGAAAATCTGCTTTCTGTGTCGCGTATTGAACGCGGAGCGCTCAAAGTTCAAGCTGAAAAAGCCGACTGGGCGTCAATCGTCAATGAAGTCTATACCAATTTTCAAAATTTGGCGGAGCAGAAAAATATCAAGCTTAGCTATTCTCCGGGGAAAGATTTGCTGCCGGTCATGGTCGATAAATTCCGCATCGGTGAAGTCATTTCCAATCTTGTCGCCAACGCTCTGCAATATACTAAAGCCTATGGTAGTGTCGAGATCATTACCCAAAAGGAAAAAGATGGGGTGCTGACCCAAATCAAGGATAATGGTCAGGGAATCCCAGAGACCGCCATACCCAAGCTTTTTACCAAATTTTTCCGCGTTTCTGGAGCTCTCGAGCAGGGTTCGAAGGGAACTGGGTTGGGACTTTATATTTCCAAAGCCATCATTGATATGCACGGGGGGAAAATTTGGGTCGAGTCTGAGCTTGGAAAAGGCAGTACTTTCAACTTTATCGTACCTTTTGCACCCAAAGATGCGCCCGACAAAGAGCCAATTGCGGTTTCCACTTCAGCTTTGATTCTTAATGCCAAGAAAATTCAGGAAAAACAGACCGCTGCTTCCGCACCAGGCAAGGCTGTGGTGGCCAAAGTCGCTGACCCAGAGCCATCTCTTGTCATTGCTACTGCAACTGAAGCTAAGGAAGTTGCCTCTGCAAAAACTGTTTCTACAAAAATTTCTGCCCCAGGCCCCGCCCAAAAACCAAAGAGAAAATTTGTGATAAAGTCAAAATAGGTTCCGTTATTCTCTTTTATTTCAAGGCTTTCGCAATTAAAACAGTTATTTTTCTGCTTTTGTCTCGGGAGTCTCTTGTTTTTCGACTGCTTTCTTCACCAAAGTAACTGCGGCAATATAATCTTCTTTTTTGGAAAGGCGCATGAGGATTACTCCCTGAGTCTGACGAGTTAGGGTGGGAAGATCTTTGACCGGCAGTTTGATCACTTGCCCAGCCTTGGAAGTGATGATCAGGTCTTGGCTACCCCCACCCATGATTTTCGCGGCCATGACCGAGCCATTGCGGGTGGCAATTTCCGCTGCTTTGACGCCAGACCCAGCTCTCCCCTGCAAGGGCCAATCAGAAACTTTACTTTTTTTGCCGAAACCTTTTTCGGTAACGACGAGTAGAAATTCGTTATCCCCGGCTTTGTCAGTAGAAATGACATGGTCTTCCTTGGAGAGTTTGATACCACGTACTCCGGCAGTGGGTCGGCCCATGGGCCGGACGTCCTTTTCATTGAAACGGATTGACATACCTTTTTTGGTAACCATGAGGATGTTGTTCTTCCCACTAGTTACATTGACAAAGGAGAGCTCGTCTCCGCCTCCAAGGTTGATCGCAATCATCCCGTTGCGGCGGATATTGGCAAATTCAGTCAGGGCAGTCTTTTTGACCACCCCCATTTTTGTGGCCATGAAAAGAAAGCTGCCAGCAACATTTTTTGGTGCTGCCAGTATTGAGGTAATTTGCTCGCCTTGTTCAATATTGATCAAATTGACCACGGCCTGACCTTTGGCCGCGCGCGAGCCTTCGGGAAGCTCATAAACTTTGATCTGAAAAACTCGACCTTTGTTCGTAAAAAACATGATGTTGTCATGGGTATTGGCAGTAAAAATGTCGGCAACTGCATCCTCGTCCTTCATAGCGACTCCGGCGACACCTTTGCCTCCTCGGCCCTGGGTGCGGAAGGTATCTAGTGGGCTGCGCTTGATATAACCCGTTTCGGTGACAGTGACAATGACATCTTCAGCAGGGATGAGATCCTCTTCGGAAAAATCCCCGACCGCTTGTTTGTAAACTCGAGTTCTCCGCTCATCCCCGTACTTATCTTTAATTTCCTTCAGCTCAGTTTCAATGACCCCCAAAATTTTCTTTGGTGAAGCAAGCAGCTCCTCCAGCTCTTTGATCAATTTTTGAATAGCTGTGTACTCGTCTTCGATTTTCTTTCTCTCGAGAGCTGCCAGACGGCGCAGCTGCATGTCGAGAATTGCCTGAGCTTGCAGTTCTGAGAGTTTGAAAAGCTCCATCAAATTGGTCTTGGCCTTATCAGCATCTGGGGACTCTCTGATGGTCTTGATGACAGCATCGAGATGATCAAGGGCAATTTTCAATCCTTCGAGGATATGAGCGCGAGCCTTGGCAGCATCAAGATCAAACTGAGTGCGGCGAGTAACGATATTTTGGCGATGCCGAATGTATTCTGTCAAAATTTGCTTCAAAGTCAAAACCTGAGGAGTACCGTCAACTAAAGCCACAGTGTTGACGTTAAAAGCAAGCTGCATACTAGTATATTTATAAAGTTGGTTGAGGATATATTGTGGCCGGCCGTCTCTCTTCAGTTCAACCACCATGCGCATTCCGTCTCGATCCGACTCGTCGCGGAGATCAGAGATTCCTTCAAGTTTTTTGTCCTTAACTAGGTCCGCGATTCTAGCAATAAGCAAAGCTTTGTTGACCTGGTAAGGTAGTTCAGAAACGATAATATTGAAGCGTCCGCCTTTTTCTTCCTCGATTTCCGCTTTAGCCCGCATGACAATTTTGCCTTTACCGGTGGCGTAGGCTGCCATGATCTCATTAATATCAAAAATTGCCCCACCAGTAGGAAAGTCGGGTCCTTTGATAAATTTCATCAGATCTTCAACGTTTGCCTGCGGGTTGTTGATTAAATGAGTGATCGCGTCACAAACCTCGTTGAGGTTGTGCGGCGGAATGTTGGTTGCCATTCCCACGGCAATTCCTGAGCTACCCATCAGCAAAAGGTTTGGTAGTTTAGCTGGCAGGCGGACTGGTTCTTTTCTAGTACCATCAAAGTTTTCCACCCAGTCAACCGTGTTTTTTTCAATGTCTTCAAGCAACTCATCGGCAATAGCAGCCAGGCGGGCTTCGGTGTAGCGCATGGCGGCCGGTGGGTCGCCGTCGACACTACCGAAATTTCCTTGACCATCGACTAGCGGGTAGCGCATCGCGAAATCTTGAGCGAGACGAACCATGGCATCATAAACCGCTGTATCCCCGTGAGGATGATACTTACCCAAAACTTCTCCTACTACAGTGGCACTCTTGCGATACTTGGCTGGGTAATTCAGGCCCAGTTCCTTCATAGCATAAAGAATGCGTCGATGGACTGGTTTGAGACCGTCTCGAACATCCGGAAGAGCTCGGGCGACAATGACACTCATCGCGTAGTCAAGGTAAGAACGCTGCATTTCGTCAACGATCTCAACAGTTTGCAACTCGCCGATATCAAATTTTTCTATTTCGAGTTCTTCGTCAGCCATAATTAAATATCAAGGGTGGCAAATTTTGCCCGACTTTGAATAAACTTCTTCCTTGGGGGTACTTCATCACCCATGAGCATGTTAAAAACCTCATCAGCGGTTGCAGCATCTTCAATATTCACTTTTTTTAGCAAGCGGTGGTTGGGATTCATCGTAGTTTCCCAAAGCTGTTCTGCGTTCATCTCACCGAGACCCTTGTAGCGTTGAATACTGACCGCTCGAGACTCTTTTTTATGCTCGGAAACGAGTTTGTCTTTTTCCCCATCGTTGTAAGCGTAAAAGTCCTCTTTCCCAAAAGTGAGTTTGTACAAAGGCGGACAGGCAATATAAAGGTAACCTTTTTCAATCACTTGGGGCATGTAGCGGAAAAAGAAAGTAAAGAGCAGTGTTCGTATGTGTTCCCCATCGACATCGGCATCGGTCATCAGAATGACCCGGTGGTAACGTACTTTCTCGATATTGAAGGTATCCCCAATTCCAGCGCCAAGAGCAATGATAAGATCCTTGATTTCTTCAAACTGGATGACTCGGTCCAGGCGCGCCCGTTCCGTGTTAAGAATTTTTCCGCCCAAGGGTAAAATCGCCTGAAATTTACGATCACGACCCTGTTTGGCAGTTCCGGCGGCTGAATCTCCTTCAACGATATAGAGTTCTGATTCGGAAGGTTCGCGGCTCTGACAGTCAGCCAGTTTTCCTGGCAAGGTCATCCCTTCAAGAGCCCCTTTTCTGATGACTGCATCCTTAGCTGCCTTGGCGGCTAGTCTTGCTTTGGCAGCCAGAACAATTTTTTCCATGATCCGGCGCGCTTCACTTGGGTTTTCCTCAAAAAAGATTTCGAGTTTTTCTCTGACCGCAGAGTTCACAATTGGCTGGATCTCGGCATTGCCCAATTTGGATTTGGTTTGCCCTTCAAACTCAATCTTATCCGAGTTCATTTTGATAGTAACTACCGCAGTCAGTCCTTCACGAACGTCCTCACCAGTCAAACCTTCCTCGTTTTCCTTTACTGCTCCAATTTTGCGCGCATAATCATTGATTGCCCTGGTCAAAGCCATGCGAAACCCAGTCAGGTGGGTTCCCCCCTCAATGGTGTTGATGACATTGGCGAAAGACTCAACTGTTTCGGTGAAAGAGTCGCTGTACTGAATGGCGACATCGACAAAAACTTCGCTGACCTCCTTTTTGATAGTGATCGGCTGGTGCAGAGGGACTTTGTTTTTGTTCAAATGGGCAACTAGAGAAGTGATTCCCCCTTCAAAATAAAAGTTCTTGGCTGTCTCAGTACGAGCATCAAAAAGAGAAAAGGCTAGTCCGGCAACCAAATAGGCCCTTTCGCGAATTTGCTTTTCTAAAATGTGAAAATCAAGTTCGAGGGTCGAAAAAATTTCCTTGTCCGCTAGAAAAGTTGAGGCGGTTCCGGTGTTGAGATTGTCCCAAACCTCCTTGGTTTTCCCTATAAATTTTGTCGTAGAGATGACTTCGACTGGTTTGAGCGCCCCACCTCTGCGGTAGTCCTGGTGAAAGATTTTTCCATCTCGACGCACTTCGACCTCCATTTCGGCTGACAGAGCGTTGACGACGCTAGCTCCAACTCCGTGCAGTCCTCCGGAAACTTTATAACCCTCTCCACCAAATTTACCCCCGGCATGCAAATAAGTCATAGCTACTTCCAGAGCGCTTTTTTTGGCAGTCGGGTGCATCTCAGTTGGGATACCACGGCCGTTGTCGATCACAGTTACTCGGCTGTCGTCATGAAGAAAAACCCAGATTTTGCTGGCGTGACCGGCCAAAGCTTCATCGACAGAGTTGTCAACGATCTCAGTAACGAGATGATGCAAACCTCTTTGGTCGGTTGAACCAATATACATACCCGGTCGTTTTCTGACCGGTTCGAGACCCTCGAGAACCTGAATATCTTTTGCGGAATATTTGCTCGCCATAAATAAAAAAGAATTACGAATTTAGAATGCAGAATTCAGAAAGGGAAAAGGGAAAGAACAATCCTGAACTCTGAACTCTTAATTATTAATCCAGCCTTACCATTCTAGCAAACAAGGTAGGGATAATGCAAGGAAATTTGAATTCAGGCGGAAGTTTATGCTTGTCCTCTCAGTCTAAATTTGGTACGTCCAAGATGAGGTTGATTTTAGCCAGTTTTGGACTTGCTCTTTTGAGCAAAAACTCCTTGGTTTTCTGAATTTTCCTTAAATACTGAATGATTTGGGGCAGGCTTTTTCTTCCAAGATTGGAAAGAAGAACTTCTCTCCAGAGACTTTCCCACTCTTCTAGATCTAGGTTTTCAGCAAAGTCGATTTTTGAAGCCAAAGTCCTCCTTCCGAACTGCAAAAGCCCTTGCAACCTTTCCTCTGCGATTTCTATTTTTGGTAATCCCAGATCAAGTTTTTGGCAGCGTGAACTTAAGGTAGCCAGGACGGAAAATTCACTTGGGGCAGTGAGAATGACTTGGCTAGTTGAAGACGGTTCCTCTAGGGTTTTGAGAAAAAGATTTTGAGCTTCATGGCTCAAATTTTGAGCCTCAAGAACAACTGCGCTGGTTAGCTTACTGTTGAAAGGTTTTTTGGCAAGTTTGCCGAGAAGGTCACGTACTTTTTCGATGCCTGGGTCTTCCTCTGTGTCGAGAATTAAAGTGTCAAACTGGCTTGAGTTCTCGCCGGCCTTTTTGGCAGCTGACTCAACCCTTTTGTCTTGAGTTGCGCCCGAGATAAGCAAAGAGTGTTGTTGCATCAGCTCTACATTATAACTATCAAAGGGCAGATATCAATTGACATTGCTGCGGATAAGACTATAAAATGAATTAACGCCTGCTACTACTTTGTTAGAGAAGTTTTCTGCCCCTTTCTCAAGGGCAATTCCAAGCAGGTTCGCCTTTGAAATGGAACAAACTGACGAAAAAGGTATAGAAGACATTTTGGCCTCAAAAGGAAAGCTAACTGCCGATAAACTTTCGCTAGTGAAACTTGAGGCGATTAACACCGGCAAGCCGGTTGAAGATGTCATTTTGGAACACAAATTTGCTACTAGCGATGACATTATTGCGGCTCGTGGTGAGCTGCTTGATATCCCCTTTGTTGACCCAAACAAAAAACCAATTTCTGCTGAAGTCCTCAGTCTCCTTCCAGAACCAGTTGCTCGGCGCTACACTTTGATTCCGATAGATTTTGATAAAACCACCAACCAACTTTCTGTTGCAATGGCTGACCCGCTTGATTTGCAGGTAACTGAGTTTGTCGAGAGGAAAAGCGGCACAATTGTTAAGCCGTTTATTTCGACCAAAGAATTGATCAATCAGGCAATAGCTGATCAATACTCCCAGAATTTGACCACAGAAGTGACGGCTGCTCTCGAAGAGCAAGGTACGGTTCAAGCCAAAGAAGAGCTTAAGGATTTGAGTAAGGTTGAAGAGGTGATCAAGGAAGCTCCGGTGGCAAAAATCGTCTCCACCCTTCTTGAGTACGCTATGAAAGGTGGGGCTAGTGATATCCACATTGAGCCACTGGAAGACAAGACGCGTGTCCGCTACCGAATTGACGGGGTTTTGCTGGAAAGACTGGTCTTGCCCCGGAAAGTTCATGAAGCTTTGGTGAGCCGAGTCAAGATCCTTTCGGCTTTGAAAATTGATGAAAAAAGAATCCCCCAGGATGGTCGTTTCACTTTTAGGCTTGGTGAGCAGTCAGTTGACTTACGTATTTCCACTTTGCCGACAGTTCACGGAGAAAAAATTGTCATGCGACTTTTGCCCAAAGCCGCTTCTGCCCCAACTCTACAGGACTTAGGTTTGCGGGGTACAGCTCTTAAAGTTTTTGAGGATAATATTCAAAGGCCACACGGAATTATTCTGATCACCGGACCAACTGGTTCGGGAAAGACAACCACTTTGTTCTCGGCCTTATCAAAAATAAATTCCCCCAAAGTTAATATTGTGACGCTGGAAGATCCAGTTGAATACCAGATTCCTGGGGTAAACCAAGTTCAAATTAACCCCGTGGCCGGATTAACCTTTGCCTCTGGTTTGCGCAGTTTTCTGCGCCAGGATCCAAATATAATCATGGTTGGTGAGATCAGAGATGCTGAAACTGCTGAGCTGGCGATTCAAGCGGCTCTGACGGGACACTTGGTTTTCTCGACTTTGCATACAAACTCTTCGGCTGGAGCTCTACCGCGACTTTTGGAAATGGGTAGTGAAACCTTTTTGCTGGCTTCCTCGATGAGTGCAGTTGTGGCTCAGCGGGTTTGTAGGAAAATTTGTGTTGCTTGTAAGGAAAGCTATGACCCCCCGACTCCAATCAAGGACGATCTCAAAAAAGTTTTGGGAAATTTGGTGGATGGTGTGGCTGCGGGTAAGCTTTCTCAGGAAGAAGAGGCGGACGTGGAAGAAGTTCAAGGTAAAAAGAAGCTTGTGCTCTACCGTGGCAAAGGGTGTGACAAATGTGGGGATTCAGGCTACAAAGGTCGGGTCGGAATTTTTGAGGTTTTGCCTGTGACTGATCAAATTGGGAAATTGATTTTGGAGCGCTCCCCTTCGACAAAAATTGAGGAAATGGCTGTTGATCAAGGAATGGTGACGATGAAACAGGACGGTTATCTCAAATCAATTGAGGGTTTGACTACGATTGAGGAAGTCTTGAGGGTCGCTCAAGAATGATTTTAGTTTGCGACAAGGAGTTAATTATATGCTGCTAGAGCACCATATAATTTCAAAACAAGTAAATTTATAATTAGAAAGAAGGAATTTTGAAATTATGGAAATTCAAGAATTATTAGAAGAAGCACTACGTCGCGGGGCCTCAGATGTCCACCTGATGGTGGGTGCCTACCCAACTTTGCGAATTGATGGGGCTTTGGTACCAGTCACCAAGGGACCGAACCCAACACCAGAGGTGGTTGAAAAACTGGTCCTTTCTTTGACTTCGCCAGAGCAGAAGGAGCTGCTTTTAACCAATAAAGAAATTGATTTTTCTTTTGCTCTAGGAGAAATCGCCCGTTTTCGTGTCAACGCTTTTTATCAAAAAGGCTACTTGTCAGCCGCTCTGCGTTTGATTCCCTCCAAAATTCCGAGCCTTTCGGAACTGCACCTGCCGAAAGTTTTGGGGAATTTTTCAAAATTGCGCCAGGGTTTTATTTTGATGACTGGTCCGACAGGACACGGAAAATCGACTTCGATCGCCTCGATTATCAATGAAATCAATGAAAACCGCTCTGCCCATATCGTGACGATTGAGGATCCGATTGAGTACGTTTACCCGTCTAGGAAATCCCTGATCGCCCAGAGGGAAATGCATTTGGATACACACAGTTGGGAAATTGCACTCCGCTCTGTTTTACGTGAGGATCCTGATGTAGTTTTGATCGGAGAAATGCGAGACTACGAAACAATTGAGGCGGCGCTAACTATTGCTGAAACTGGACACCTAGTTTTTGCCACCTTGCACACCAACTCAGCCGCTCAAAGTATTGATCGTATCGTTGGGGTCTTTCCGGAAAATCAACAAGAACAGGTCCGCCAACAACTTTCTCAAGTCTTGGAGGCGATTGTTTCAATGAGGCTGATACCAGGTGCAAGCAGTGGCCGTTGGCCGGCGGTAGAGATTTTGCTTGCCAACTCCGCGGTCCGCAACGTCATCCGAGAAGGAAAGTCGCATTTGATCGACAATATCATCCAGACCTCAACTGGAATTGGGATGGTGATGATGGATAGTTCTTTGGCTGATCTAGTCCGCTCCAACAAGATTACTTTGGAAGTAGCCCAAAGCTTTAGTTTGCGACCCGAAGAGTTGATGAGGGAGCTAAAAAAAGTGACGAAAGAATGAAAATCTAAATGGAACAATATACGTACTTAGTTAAAGACGACAAAGGCCTAACCAAACAAGGCATTATTGAGGCAGCTGATCCTCGGGCTGCTAGTGCGATTCTCCATGAACGTGGTTTTGTCGTCATCAGCATCGAGGAAAAAAGCAAAGCCCTCGCTTTTAGCTTCTTCAAAGGGGTTAGTCTTTCCGTGCAGGCCAACTTTACTCGTCAACTGGCGACAATGATCACTTCGGGACTGCCTTTGAGTGATTCTTTAGTGGTACTGAAAAAACAAACTGAAAATCAAAAAATGCTAGAAATTATCACCAATATTGCCGATGATATCCAGGCTGGTAGTACTTTTTCTGCTGCTCTGGCCAAACATGCCGACGTTTTCTCAGCCGCCTACATAAATATTGTCAAAGCTGGTGAAGCCTCAGGTACTCTGGACAAAGTTTTGCAGGACCTTGCCGACAATCTTGAGAAAGAAAGAGAGTTTCAGGGTAAAGTAAAAGGAGCCTTTGTTTATCCAGTGATTATTTTGATCGCTATGGCTCTGGTGACGGGCATAATTATGATTTTTGTGGTGCCAAAGCTGACCGATCTTTATGTTGGTTTGAATATTTCTCTTCCTCTACCGACTTTAATTTTGATTGGACTGAGCAAATTTTTGGCTACCTTTTGGTGGCTTTTGATTCTGGTTATTGTTGGTTTGGTGATTGCCTACCGGCGTTATCGCAGAACTCCTCAGGGAGCTCTAGTCATCGACCGGATTTTGATGCGTCTGCCGGTAATGGGTAAGCTGAACCGAGAAACCTCGTTGACCGAGCTGACACGGACTTTGGGTGCACTAGTAGCCGCCGGAGTGCCGATTTTGGAGGCCCTAAAAATTTCTGGTGAAGTGGCTACCAACGCGATTCACCGCCAAGCCGTTAAGCGCTCGGCGACTTTGGTTGAAAAAGGAGCTGCTCTTTCCAAAGCGATGGCCCAAGAACCCGAATTTCCGGCGATTTTGCCCCAAATGGTGGCTGTGGGTGAAGAAACAGGGAAAATGGATGATGTTCTCGGAAAACTGTCTCACTATTTCGAAGTTGAAGTTGAACAGCAAGTCAAAAATCTGACCACTGCTCTAGAGCCAATCATTATGGTGGTACTGGGTATCATGGTGGGGTTGCTTGTGATTTCGATTATTCTGCCAATTTACTCGATTACCAGTGCCTTTTAAAATGGTCCTCCAAAGAGAAAGAGGCTTTTCACTACTGATAATTTTTGTCTTGCTTTTTGTTGTTGTTCTGCTTGGTTCAGTCGGTATTTATTTGATTAATCCTTTGGAAAAGCTGCGTGAAGACCGTGATCGGAAAAGAATTTCTCAACTCGATGAGTTGCAAAAGGCAGTCAAACTTTATTTGCGCAATAACCCCTCGGAAGCGAGACTCTGTGACAACTGTAGTCTCGGTCAAACAGTTTTTGCGCACCAGGGGGTCAGAATCGGTGCCAGCGAGGCTTTGGTGATAAACTCCCAATCTGTGGGTGGCCCGGGCTGGGTACCAATTGATCTATCTCTGAACGCTGGTATTGGCAGGACTCCCCTACTTACTCTGCCGATAGATCCGCTCAACAAAGACCCGTTTGTTTATACCTTTACTCCCGGGCAGGATGGTAAGTTTAAAATTACCGCCAGTTTTGAAAGTAAGGCTTTGCTAGCAAAAATGGCGACTGACGGCGGAACCAGAGTCGATCGTTATGAGATCGGAACCGATTTATCTTTGGTTCCCTAAAAATGATGACTACAGAAATGCTTTTACTACCCTTTCTTTTTGTTTTTGGTGCTTGTATTGGCTCTTTTGTCAACGCTTTCAACTGGCGCTATACCGAAAACAAAAGCTTGCTTGGCCGTTCGCAGTGCCCCAAATGTGGTCACAAACTTTCTGCCTGGGAGCTAGTTCCTCTTGTTAGTTACTTGCTGCAGAAAGGTCGATGTTTGGCCTGCAAAAAGAAGATCTCGCCGCGCTACCCTTTGGTCGAGCTAATTTTTGCGCTAAGCTTTGTTTTTGCTGGACTTTGGCTTCTCCCCCGTCTCAACCCAGACTTTCTCCTGCCCGTTAATGTCGGCTTTGCCATCTATACTTTCTTCATTGTTTCGGTTTTTCTCGCCCTCGCCGCCTCTGACTTGTCGTGGGGAATTATTCCTGACCGGATTGTTTTGCCAGCGATTGCTTTCACTTTTATCTACAAAAGCCTTGATATTGCTTACCGAGCAACGACAACTTACTTTACTCTCAAAAATGACACTGGTCTGGGACATTATTTATTGGAGAGTGGTTATTTTGGCAATTTAGTCAAGGACGATCTTTTGGGCTTGGCCGCCGCCCTTCTGCTTGGAGCGGGCATTGCCGGCTTCTTTTTGTTGTTAATTTTCTTGACCCGCGGTCGAGCCATGGGCCTGGGAGACGTCAAACTTGGTTTTCTGCTCGGCCTTGCTCTTGGTTTTCCGGCAGCTCTGGTCGGGCTAGCACTAGCTTTCTTGACAGGTGCGCTAGCCTCTGTTATGCTTATTTTAGCTAGCAAAAAGGGCTTGAAAGAGACGATTCCTTTTGGTCCATTTTTAGCGCTAGGAGGTCTAGTTGGGCTCTTTTATGGTGACCAGTTGCTAAACCTTTACTTGAGTTTAATGAAATGAAAATATCCTGCCCGAATTTTCCCAAGATTTCCCAAATTGAAAAAATTGGATACTTGCTGTTGAAAGGGGGTGAGAAACGTAATGATAGATAAACTACGTTCTCATCTTGAAGGTATGAGGGGTGCAAAGAAAGACAAAGGATTCACCTTGGTCGAGCTTTTGGTCGTCATCGCTATCATCGCAGTTTTGGTTTTGATCGTCATCGTGGCCATCAATCCAATCCAAAGACTAGCTGACGCGGCTGACAGACGGGCTTCGGCCAACGTTCGTTCGACCGGGACCCTGATTCAGACTTGTATCACTCAACGAGCACCAACGACTAGCTCAGCAGTACTTTATTCCGCGACCGCAGGCACCGGATGTGCTGATATCGCTGCTGGAGGAACTCTTTCGACCTACGGTACTCCTGCTAATGGAGTGACCATTGAAGCTAACGCTGGTACTACAGATATTTGTGTTTCCCAGCAAGGGGCGACTAGTGGTGCGACTCCGCACTGGTACAACTATCGAGCCTCAACCAACGGTACTCCGACTGGTGGGGTTTCGACAGCTGCTGGTTCTGTCCAGGAGCAATCCGGAACCATGCCAGGTAGTGTTGCGGGACGCTGTCCGTAATCTTGACAACTAGTTTGGTTTTGGGTAACACCCAAACTAGTGGCTATAAGCAGGAGAGGTTTGTAGTCAGCAGTTTTCAAAATGAAAACAAAATTTTCTTTACTCAAAAGACTCTTTCAAGGTAGTGACAATGCAAAAGGCTTCAATTTGCGCAAGCAAAATAGTCCCGCGTTTCAACGTGGGTTTACCCTAGTTGAACTGCTTGTTGTCATTGCGGTGATTGGAATTCTGGTTACTCTCGTCATCGTCGCCGTGGATCCAGTTCAAGTCATTCGTAAATCGCAGGATACACGCCGCCGCAGTGATTTACAGGCGATGCGAGTGGCCCTGCAGCAGTTTTACAATGACTACAAGTATTACCCGAGAAACAATAACGAAGGTAAGCTTTACTGCTGGAGTCTTTCCGGTTCCGACGGAACTCTCTTGAGTTTTACTGGCACGACCGCCTGGAGCTCGAATGGAAGCTCGAGCTGCACGACCTCGGACACCTCCTATATCAAAGCTTTGCCGAAGAACCCTACTTTTACCACGGGTGGCTACTATTACCAAGTTTTTGATGGTCCCTACCCGTATCAAAGCTACCGTCTGTTGACCAACCTTTCCTACCCGAGCACTGATGATACTAATTCTTACACGAAATGTGGGGCGATCAACACTGGAACTAGTGTCATCACGGTCAACAATCCCTCGGTACCAACCGTCAATTTTGCTCTTTGTAGTGACTAGGATTTTCCCATGCTGACTCATCAAAAAGAAAAAGGTCTTGGTTTGATTGGGATTATAATTTTGCTTGCCCTGATTTTTGCAGCCCTCAACGTTTACTCCTACTACAACCCAAGTTTTTCTCTGTCCAAGTACTCACTTTTTAACTTTATCCGAGCTAAAAAAGATGAGACTAGAAAAAACGATTTGAAGAGACTACAAGAAGCCCTGCAGCGCTACTATGACAAAAACGGCAACACTTACCCAGGAACGATTGGGGTTTGCGGTCGAATTGTTTCCGTCCTGCATAGTGAAGTCATCACTGTTTTGAAACCTTATTTTCCGGAGAACGAATTTCCCGCCGACCCTTCTTTTAGCGGCACTTACAAAGACTATTTTTATACCAAACTTCCCAACGAGGGTTATGCCTTGATGGCGGTGCTGGAAATTCCACCGACTATTGCTGCGGATGAAAAAGATAGATACAATTTTGTTCGTTGCTATGATTGGCCCGGGAACGGGGTCTACAACTACCGGCTCGACAACCCTCAGTAAGAGATTTGAAAGAGTCAGGGAATTTTGTTACTCTTAATATTAGATGAATCTGCCCTCCCCGACGAGCTTGAAATTTAACTATAAAAAAAGTTTTCCTGAGTTTGGGTTTACTTTGCTCTCAGCAAAGCAGTCGCTTGCGCAGCAAGGGATTACTTTTCCTAATGTGAAGAGGAAAAGCAGTCGAGCCGAAGCGGGGTTTAATTTTCTGAGTGGAGCGAAGAAAAATAGCCCAGAGACTCAGCGAGGGTTTACCCTGGTCGAACTCCTTGTAGTGGTGGCGATCATCGGTATTCTGACCTCGGTTGCGGTGGCCTCTTACAACAGTTTCAACCGTAGCCAGACGGTCAAAATTGCTGCTCTCAACATTAAATCAGATCTACGGGCTGCCAAAACCGATTCCATTGCCGGGCGCAAGGACGCTACCTGTCGGGCCGACTCTTTTAACAACGACACCGGCTCTGTTGGAGCCGATGGTAAAGATGATTACACTTTGATTGGCTATTACGTTACTTTTAGTACCTCAAACCTTTCTGCAGACCGCCCCAACCAAAACTATTATGTTATTAACCAACGCTGCAAACTTGACGGTGTTATCACTCCGAACCCACCGGTTACTCCACAGTACCGCGCCGGGACAGATGTAATCAAGGCTCTGCCAGTTGGTTCACGTTTGCAGTCTATTGATCTGCTAAATTCAGCCGGAGGGGCTTGTTCGATTGGTAATATAGCTTTAAGCCTTGAATTTTTGACGGTCAACAAAACCGATACCACTATTGCCGGCAACGTTGGTTTTTACAACTTCGTTTTGACAACAAGCGCACTAAGCACCTTTCCCCCTCCGTCGGGGAATATTTTTACTTGTGCTAAGGTTCGCTTAGTACTATCTGGAAACGCAACCAACGTTGTTTATTACGTTTACATTGAAAATAACGGTAATATTTCCGAGGCAAGAAAATAATGGATTTAAAAATCTTTAGAAAACAAAAAGGGCAAACCTTGATCGAAGTGGTGGTGGCGATTGCCTTGGCTTTAATTATTATCACTGCGTTGGTTAGTTTGACTTCTCGTACCAACCAAAATGCGAACTCCTCAAAAATTGCTGAGGTGGCTGCCAAATTTGCTCAAGAAGGACAGGAGGCGGTCAGACAAATTAAACTTAACGATGGGGATATCCGCAACTCTGGTGTTGCCGGGGTCTCAAAGTGGAGCGACCTTTACAAGGCCGGTGTCGCTGGGACACTCAACCCTCTGCGTCTTGATCTAGTTCAACCCCTCGGTACTCACGGTGGGACTCTGACTCCTGCTTGTGGCGCCGTTGTTTGGTGTTTGGACGGAGCAAGTTTGGGAACTGCTGAAGCTGGGAGCACAACCGCCCCGGGAACTGGAGGGATTGTAGTCAGCCGTCAAGTAGAAATTTATGATATTGCCGGTGCCTCTGGAGTCAACGGTTGTTTCCAAAATAGCGGCTCAGGAGGCGCAGTCCCGTTACCTGGTTTCACGGCTCCCCTAGTGTTAAATGCCAATGAGGTTAAAAGTGTTTTGGTCCTGGTCACTTGGACTGATCAGTCAGGTACCCACAAAATTACCTTGTATGATTGTGTCACCTCAAGAATATGAAAAAAACTGCACTGGCATTAAATAAAGAAAACGGGTTCAATTTTTCGAGTTTTGAGAGAAAAAATAAACCTTCACTACGTTCAGGACTGCATTTTGCAGAGGCAAAAAGTAGTCCCACCGAAGGTGGGTTTACACTGATTGAGATGCTGGTCGTGACGGCAATCCTCGGCTTGTTGCTGGGTATTGCTGCCCAAGTTTTTATCACCATTTTGCGCAACCAAAACAAAACTAACTTAACTACCGAAATCCGCCAAAACGCCGCTCTGGTGATTGACACCTTCGAAAGAGATGCTCGTAGCGCGATACAGGCAGAAACAATGTGTCCGGGCGGAATCAGTGCTTCTCCACCTTGCTCACTAGATACTAGCAATGCGAGCTTAAGTTTCCTTCTTTCCTCGGCTGGTTACACCGGAGCGGGTCTTACTTCTTACGGAGTGCGCTTTACTTATCGAAGTGGAGATCAAGTTTACTGGCTTTGTTTGACGGAGGATGCTTCTGTCAGCCCACGCCAGAACGGGCGCTTCATGCGTGGAAGCAACCCTTCGGCTACTTCCCTAGCAGTAGCACTGACCAATACGAGTAGTACTGACGGAGTCAGCATTACCACTCCTTGCATTATCAGTGTTGAAGATACCAGTCAAGTTCATCTTTTGAAACTTGATTTTCAAGCACGAGAAGGTGCCGATGCTCACGTCAATCAAGGCAACAAAACCGACCTGTCCCAAACCGACGTGCGTTTCACCACCACAGTTGGTTTGAGGTCGTACTAAATTGCCAGAGAGCTTGACAGAGACAAGCCAACTTCATTACAATTTTTAGAGAAAGATCATTTTGATGAACCTGCCAGAAAAAGAAACACAGAAGCAAAAAGGCCAAATCCTCATCGTCTTCCTTTTAGTCTTGGTAGTTGGGATCGCTATTGTTCTTTCGGTAGCGAGTCGAACTCTGACTGATATCAGAACTACTACTACCTCAGAAGAATCCAACCGTGCTTATTTCGCGGCTGAGGCTGGAGTTGAATCAGCTCTAAAAAAGATTTCCCAATCGGCTGGTAGTGTCGCCTTTAGTCTGGATTTTAGTGCGGTCAACCAGACCAATGCTGTTGTCAGCGGCAAACCTTTTCAGAGCGGGACCGATGGATTTTATGCTTTTGCCGACAACATCGCCAAAGATGATGTGGCCCAATTCGTTCTCCTGAACAATTTTAACAATCTGGGAGGTGGGGCTTACGGAACTTGCGTTTCGGGACCATGCAGTCCGGCAACAGTTGATATTTACTGGCAGGACCCAGCCTCAGCTGAGCCTCCGGCGACCGCCATTGAGGTTTCACTGATTTACTATTCTTCGGGAAATTATTCGATCACCAAGTGGGCTTTTGATCCAGACAGTTCTCGAGCTGCTGGAGCATCCGGCAACAACTTTTGCTCTGCCAACGTGATTGTTCTGGACCCAGCTCAACCGACTGGCAATCCAAACTCACAAAACCAACTGGCAGCCAACCTCGACAACCAACTCAAAAAATTTAAATACAAAGCTACTATCAACGTCAGCAACGGACTTTATTCTCCCAACAGTGGCACAAATTGTGTGAACACCGCTGGTAGTGTTGCTGTTGATACGGTTAAAGTCATGCTTCGCATCAGGCCGCTTTACAACCATACCGCAGGAGTATCGCGTTCAGAACCGATTGGCGTGCGTCCTCAGGCTGGGGCGGCTTTGCCACCACAAGGTTTTGTAGTTGAATCAACCGGGCGCACTGCTTCTGGTGTCACACGAAAATTGCGTGTTATCCAGCCTTACCCCTCGCTACCGGCAATTTTTGACTACGTACTTTTTAACGGTAGCAACCAACCCCTGACCAAGTAAGTGCACGAAACTCTTGCGCACTAGAAGCAAAATTTGTTAAACTTAATTTTAGTAATTAATGGCTAATTATTGAACTATGTCTGCCCTAAATCACTTCGGACTCGATATCGGTACACACAGCATCAAAGCAGTTCAGCTTGGTGGTAGTAGTGAAAGACCAAGTTTTGTTGCTGCCGGACAAGTCAACACACCGGTCAGTATTGCTTCTGCTTCCGAAGAAGACCATCAAAAAATTGCCGAGGCTATCAAAGCCCTTCACCGCGAAACCCACATTTCGACTGATAAAGTAGTGACTGCTTTGCCGGAATCCCAAATTTTTACTCGGGTGGTTGAGCTGCCAGTTCTATCCGAAGCTGAAGTAAAAAATGCCATCAAGTGGGAGGCTGAGCAGTACGTTCCGATTCCAATTAGTGAAGTAAAACTTGATTGGCAAATCCTTTCCACTATCAACACCCCGGACAAAAAACAGAAAATGGAAGTTTTGCTGGTGGCGGCTCCGACTAGCCTGATTAACAATTACTTACAGATTTTAAAAATGGCCGGTTTGTCAGCGATTGCCCTTGAGACAGAAATCACTGCCGTGGTTCGGGCTCTGGTGCAAAGAGTTGCTGGAACTCCAACTACAATGGTGGTTAGTATTGGTGCTTCAACTACCGATCTTTCGATCGTGACCACTAATCAAATAAATTTCACTCGTTCAATCGCCACCGGTGGTAGTGCTCTAGCCCGTGGGGTTGCCCAGGACCTTGGTTTCGAGGTTGATCAGGCCACTGAGTACATGAAGACTTACGGACTGGATGCGACCCAACTGGAAGGCAAAGTCTTGCAAGCTATAAAGCCAATTTTTGACGTTATTGTCAATGAGATTCGGCGTGCCCTGGCTTATTACACTACCCGGCACCCGGAAAGTAGTGTCAAAAGAGTAGTTTTGGCTGGTGGTACAGCTAAACTGCCGGGCCTGGTTGTTTATTTGGCAGAAATTTTGGGTTTGGAAGTGCAGCTGGGAAACCCTTGGGATGGGATCTCCCTACCTTCATCTTTGTCACAAAAGTTGACTGAGGACGCGGTTTCCTATCCGGTGGCGGTAGGTTTAGCTCTGAAAACGATTTAAAATGGACTCTATCAATCTTCTTCCGCAAGTTGCGGAAACTGAAATTAAAAAGGATGTTTACAAGAGAAAGATCAGCGTGGCTGCTGTTGCCTCACTTTTGGCAGTGGCGGGGATCATCATTGCCCTTTTTGGCTATCAGCTTTTCTTGAGCGCTCGGGATCGAACTCTGACTGCGGAAACCACCGAAAAGACAGCCCAAATTACTTCTCCAGAAAACGCCGCACTTGAAGTAAAACAAAGAGCTTTGATTGGTAAGCTGGAAGCAATCACAGGTTATTTGAACAGCAACAAGTCAACTGCTCGCGCTTTTAAGCAAATTATTACTCTAGCTTCTTCAGGACAAGTCAGCCTCTCTAGAGTTGAACTCAGTAGTGCCGGAGCCATTACTGTGGCCGGTTTTGCTTCGACTTCTTCAAACTTAGGACGTTTTTTTGACAACCTAACTGACGAGAAGGCTACAGTAAGTTTGGAAAAGGTTGTGGCTAGCTCAGTTTCTTTGACAAGCAATAGCTACCAATTTACGGTTCGGCTCAATTACACCAAACCAGGATTGCTTGACAGAGAGGAGAAAACCCCATGAAACTCCAAAACCTGAACCTAGACGAATTTTACGGTTACCTCATACCGATAGTTACTTTTCTGGTTATCTTTGGTTTGGTTCCCTTTGTTATTTTTCCACAGTTGACCAAAATCAAGGATCAAAGCGACGCTATCCGCCAAAAAGACCAGCGTTTGACTAGAATAAATGAAAAACTCTCTTTTCTTGCTCAACTTAAAAACAACGAAGCGGCTCTAGTCGAAAGTTTGAACAATGTTGAATTGGCCCTTCCCTCGGGTAAAGGTTTGGCCCCTCTGATTGAAGGACTAAAAAAACTGGCAGGAAATTCCAATATGGTCTTGAGTTCGGTGACCTTAAGGCCAGGTAAGGTGGCAACTGCTTCGGCCAAACTTGCCTCTGCGCAAGAAAGTTCCAAGTTGACTTTGAATGTCCAACTGAGTGGCGAAATTGCCGGGTTTGAAAAGTTTTTGACCCTGCTAGAACGAGCAAAAAGAATTGTTCTCGTAGAAAGTTTTGCAGCGAACTCAAATCCTGACGGAGAAAGTACTTTTTCCCTGAGCTTGAACGCCCCCTTTAGAGAAGTTCAGAATCAGGCTACTTCCGAGGATCAAGTCGCCGAGGATATTCCTTCTTTGAGTAGTGAAGAACAAGATTTATACAACAAACTTCAAAGTGACTTTGTACTTTACAGTGGTGAAGTCAGTGCTTGTGAGAACTGTACTGGCAAGGTAAAGAACCCTTTTCCCTAGTCGAGTAGATCAGGTCTGACTTTCTTAGTTTTTTCAAAAGCCGTCTCATGTCTCCATTTTTTGATTTTCTCATGATTTCCGGAAAGTAAAATTTCCGGAACCTTTTGGCCTTGAAACTCGGCTGGTCTAGTATAGTGGGGGTATTCAAGAAGCATTTGTTTTTTACCCTCAAGCTCAAAAACCGAAAAAGACTCCTGCTGCGTTGACTTCTCCTTTCCCACAAAACCAGGGACAAGTCGAGCTACAGTTTCAAGAACGACCAGAGCGGCAGTTTCCCCACCGTTTAAAATATAGTCCCCAATGGAAATTTCCTGATCAACAAAAAGATCAGTAAAGCGCTGGTCTACTCCCTCATAGCGACCTGCGACCAAAATTAACTGCTCCTTTTGTACAAGTTCGGCGGCAAGTTTCTGAGTCAGTCTTGTCCCGCCTGGGCTGAGGAGAATGACTTGTGAGTTTTTGGTCCTTTTCACAGAAGAGAGAGCTTTACTCAAAACATCAACACGCAGAACCATACCTTCTCCACCACCAAACGGAGAATCATCAACCTTTTTGTGAGGCCCCTCACCAAAGTCCCTGATATCTAGCAAATTTATTTCTAAAAGATCTTTGGCGAGAGCTTTCTGAAGCAAACTTTCCTTCAGGGGGCTAGCGAAAAACTGGGGAAAAAGAGTAAGGATGTCAAAACGCAGTTTCGGCATTGGATCTAGTCTTCAAGGACCAAGTGAAGTCGTTTTCGTGCTGGTATTGCTTTGACTTTCAAAGCAGCTCGGAGAGCCTTGATCACTTTACCGCCTTTGCCGATGATCTTCCCAGTTTCTGCCGAGGCAACCTTTAAATGTAGTATTTGAGTTCCGTTTTCATCACTTTGGGAGATTTGAATCGCTTCGGTTTCGTCAACAATGTTTTCAACTAAATAGCGGAGAAGGTCCTTCATAGCTTTTTGATTAAACTGGCCACTGCCTCCGTGGGCTGGGCACCCACAGAAATCCAGTAATCAAAACGATCTTTGTTCACCTGGATTTTGGGTGGGTTGACAGTTGGATCATAGTTGCCGAGTATTTCTAGGAATTTTCCATCTCGAGGAGAAGACTCATCAGCAGAGATGATTCTATACTTGGCTTGGTTTTTACTTCCAACACGGCTAAGTCTGATTTTTACCATTATCGCGGGATTTTAGATCATTTTGGGAAAGTTTGCAAGTGCTTTCTCGGCTGCGTCCTGCTCGGCGCGCTGTTTGCTTGAGCCTTGACCTTCGGCGACGAGTTTTTCATCGAAATAAACTCCCATCCGAAAAGTTTTAGAGTGATCCGGACCTTCTTCGCTGATGATTTTGTAAATTGGGGTGACCGAGAGTTTTTCCTGAGATTCTTCCTGAAGAAGACTCTTAAAATCCTTGTAAAGTTTTTGATTGACAATTTCATCGATCGTGGGAAGTAAAAACTTTTCCACAAAGGTTCGCGCTTTTTCTAAACCAGAGTCTAGATAAATTGCCCCTAAAAAAGATTCAAAAGTGTTAGCCAGAAGGTACTGCCGGTTTCTGCCACCTGTTGCCTCTTCTCCCTTGGAAAGCAAAAGATGCTCGCCGAGCCCAAGTTGGGCCGATATTTGGGCCAGACTGCGTGCGTTTACCAAAGCGGAGCGGAAATTGGTCAAATCCCCTTCCGCACTTTCCGGAAATTTGTGATAGAGGTGCTCAGAAACGACAAAACCCAGAATCGAGTCTCCTAAAAACTCAAGCCTTTCGTTGTGGGCTAGATTTTCACCTGGGTGCTCGTTTAAATAAGATCGGTGAGTAAAAGCAGTTTTGATCAGCTCTTTGTTTTTAAATTTTAGTTTTACCTTTTTTTCTAGTTCCTCAAACACTTTTTTGTTGTAGTTGGTGATTAGTGAGTAGTGATTGAAATTTCAATCATTATTTACCAACAGCCAGCTAAACTTCTCCAATTTGATCAGCGATAAAGATTTCAATGTCCCCGACAGTGTTAAATTTGCCATTTTCTTCAGGGGAGATTTTCACATTAAACTCATCTTCAAGACTAACAACCAAATCTGCCATACTAAGTGGGTCGGAGTTTAGGTCATCCTGCAAATGAGATTCAGAACTGATCTCGGCTTCATCAACCCCGAGGTGGTTAGCAACTATTTTCCTAATTTTTTCAAAAGTACTCATTTTTTGGTTTTCTTGGTCCCCTCAATTTCCGGCAAAAGTTGTTTCACAACTGTTCCCAGGACTCCGTTGACAAACTTTGAAGAGTTTTCTCCACCGAAAGCTTTGGCAAGCTCAACAGCTTCATCAATAGCGACTTTGGGAGGAACACTTCTAGCAATATAAATTTCGAAAATCGCAATCCGCAGTATTTCCAGATCAATTTTGGCAATTTGCTCAATTGGCCATTCGGGGGCAGCCTCTTCAATGATTTTATCAAGACTATCGAGATTTTCCGTGATTCCCGAAACTAAAAATAAAGCCAGGTCTTTATCAACGTTGATTGAGGCTTCCTCACGGTCGACTCTTGAGTATTCCTCGATATCTCTTTCACTGATCGTTTTTATGTTGGTTGAGTTAAAACTCCATTCAAAAAGAGCCTGCAAGGCAACTTTTCTAGCTTCATGTCTTGGGTCAGTTTCTTGTTTCATGAAAATTACTCCCCAGAAACTCTTCTTACTTTTGTTTTTGTTTCCGGGATAGTAACCAAACGTCCACGATACATCCCACAATTTGGACAAGCAGAGTGAGGGAGACGGTCTGCGCCGCAGTTAGGACACTTAGTTAAGCTGATTTCCTGCAATTTTATACCAGCTCTCCTTCTTCCTTGACGAAGTCGAGATAGTTTTTTCTTTGGTAATGGTGTCATATCGAAGAAGATTATATTTAAACTGCTCTATGCTGTCAATCAATTTGATCTTTTTTTAATCAAAACCGAGATCTTTTATTTTCTTATCCAGACTGTTTTGCAGAGAGGCGCTCAACTCTCTTCCCCCTCCTTGGAGCAATTTTTCGGCCCAAGCTCGTGCTTTCTTGATCAAAATAGTATCAGTGAGAGAAGCTACCTTTAAATCCGGTAGCCCGGCTTGAAGCTGACCAAAGACCTGTCCTGGTCCGCGAAAGCTCAAGTCGGTCTCTGCTAGAGCAAAGCCGGAGGTCAGAGTTTCCATCTTTTTTAACCGTGCCAGGTTCTCTCCATCTGAGAAAAGTAAACAGAAAGACTGTCTCTCCCTCCGACCGACTCGCCCCCGAAGCTGATGCAGGCTTGCCAAACCAAAACGGTCCGCTCCTTCAATCAAAATTATCGTTGCGTTGGGAATATCAATACCAACTTCAACGACAGGAGTTGCTACCAGGATCTGGTCTTGGTTACTTCGGAAGCGATCCAAGACTTGACCCTTTTCTTTTGAGGACAGTTTGCCATGAAGAAGCCCGATCTCAAACTCAGGAAAAATTTCCTCACTTAAAAAAGCAAACTCCTTTTTGACCGAACGGAGACTTTGAAGGGTTTCTGATTCCTCAATCAAAGGGCAGACGATAAAGGCCTGTTCGCCAGCTTTGATATGTTTGCGAATAAAATCATAGGCAGCGTCTCTCTTCTCTGGGCCGACCAAGCGTGTCTTGGCCACTTTTCTACCTGCCGGCAGGTCCTCCAAAACACTAACCTCCAGCTCTCCAAAAAAAATTAGCGCTAGAGTACGAGGAATTGGGGTCGCGCTTAGGGTTAAAACATTGGGTATTAGAGCCTTTTGCCGCAGTTTGCTGCGTTGTTCTACTCCGAAGCGGTGTTGTTCGTCAATGACGACCAAGCCGATTTCACTTTTTTTGAAGTCTAGATTCAGTAAGGCCTGAGTTCCTACCAAAACAGTGGCGGCAACTTTAGTTTTTTCGGCTCCAGTAGCTAGTCCAATCGAAAAAGGAGTCTTTGAAAAGACTGTTTCTAGGCTCCTGAAGTGCTGTTTAGCAAGGATTTCAGTTGGAGCCATAAAGATAGTTCTCTGCCCGTTGCTACCGGCCACAAAGGCAGCTAGGGCGGCCACGATTGTCTTTCCACTCCCAACCTCACCCTGCAAGAGCCTATTCATCGCTTGGGTTTTTCGAAGATCTGCCAAGATTTCCTTGGTGGCTTTCAGTTGCGAATTGGTTAGTTTAAAAGGCAGAGACTTTATCAACTTTTCAATTTCCTTTTCCGGAATTTCAAAAGCCGGTCTTTTTTGCTTTTCTTGATTTACTCTTTTTCTCTTTAAACTGGCGAGTTGTAGTAGGAACAATTCTTCGAAAGCAAAGCGCCTTTTGGCTCTTTTGGCAGCTTCTAAGGCCTTGGGAAAATGAATGTCTTTTAAGGCTTCAAGCAGAGTTGGAAGACCCTCTTTTTTCAAAATTGCTTCCGGCAAGGAGTCTAAAAGCTGCTCAGAAAAAGAGTCAAGAAGGAACTTTATCTTTTCCCGTAGCCACCTTGAATTTAAGCCCGCAGTTTGGGGATAAACCGGTACAAGAGGTGCAGTGTGCAGGACCACTTCTCTTTCAAGTTCCCAGGTTGGGCTGACAAAAGTGAGTTTACCTCGGTAGAGACTCACTTTTCCAGCAAGGTGGACTCTTGAAAGGTTTTTGAGCATTTTTTCCAAATAAGGTTGGTTGAACCAAACTGCCTCAACACTACCACTTCCGTCATTTAAAAGCGCTGTAGTCAAAAACTTCCCAGCGTAAGTCCGAATTGTTTTGACTTGCCAAACTTGGGCCTCAATACTCGCCTTTTGTTCCGGCTGCAAATTGGAAATGAGCTTTTTGTCCTGCAGATTTTCATAACGGCTGGGAAAATAAAAGAGCAGATCTGCTAGTGTTTTTATACCAAGCTTTTCAAGCAAAGAGGCGGTTTTGAAACCGATTTTTGGCAATTCTGTGACCGGACTTTGAAGAGAAAACTGCATCAGGAGCCGTAGTAAAGAGATTCTAGAAGGGGCAGAACCATCAAACTAAAAATAACTAAGATAGCAATTGCCGCCCAAATGGTTTTTTGGTGTTTTCGAATTAACTTCACTTTATTTTCCTCCAGCGAACGAGCAAAAAACCTCTTTTTCCCACCTTTAGAAAAGTTTGGTGCCCCTTGATTTGCAAATTCTCCAAAGGCAGACGATGAGGCTTGTTGTCGATCTCCACTCCACCTTGTTCGATCAAGCGCAGTGCAGCTGAGTTTGAGGGAGCCAATTTGGTTAGTTTGATGAGCTCTAGAACGCTCAGCGGTCCTCCTGGGAGATCCAAGGTGGTTTCCGGAGTGGTACTAGGAGCCTGTTTTTGGCGGAAGACTCGGTCAAACTCGTTTTGTGCCTCCAGTGCTTGTCTTTTTCCATAATATTTTTCCGTCAGAGTAGCCGCTAGTTTAAGTTTTAGATCCATAGGGTTGACAGCTTTCAAATTCAGTTGGGCAGCCACTTTTTGAATTTGCTTTTCGCTTTCGTTGGTGAGCCTGTTTAAATACTCGACAATGAGGTCATCACGCAAGGACATGATTTTGCCAAAGATATCGTTTGCCCCAGAATCGACGGGGACGATATTTCCGGCTGACTTGCTCATCTTTTTTCCGTCTAGCCCCGGAAGAAGGTGGGTCGTCAAAACAAATTTCTCCTTTTTTAAATAGGTTTTGACAAGTTGGCGGCCAACTAGCATATTAAAAGTTTGATCAGTACCCCCAATCTCAAGGTCTACTTTCATCGCCACTGAATCGTAACCCTGCATCAGGGGATAAAAAAACTCATGGAGGCTGATTGGGCGGTTTTGTTCTAAACGAGCCTGAAACATGTCCCTCTCAAGCATCTGTTGGACAGTGAGTTGCGAAGCAAGCTCAATTAAATCTTTAAAGTTGACTTTATCAAGCCAGGCACTGTTGTATTTAATTTTAGCTGCCTTTCTTCCAGAAAAGGAGAGGATTTTACTTGCCTGTTTCTGGTAAGTTTTGGAGTTTTCCAAGACTTGATTGCGGGTGAGGGGAATTCTAGTCTTGTCTTTTCCGGTTGGGTCGCCGATCATGCCAGTGAAATCCCCGACTAGCAGGATCACCTCGTGACCTAGGTCTTGGAAAAGGCGAAGTTTTTCCAAAAGAATAGTGTGTCCCAAATGAATTTCTGGGCTTGAGGGATCAACTCCTAGGTAAACTCGAAGTTTCTTAGCTGACTTAAGTTGATTTTCCAAAGCTTGTGGGGAGGGGTAGATCGAGTCAACGTTGTCTTTTAGAAGTGAAGTTAGGTCTTTCATCGGTTCTTGAACTTGCTTGGAATACCATCTTACTTTAAAATTATGTTAAAATACAAGTCTTATGAGTTATTCCTTGTTGCCTCCGCCGCCTCGTGGCTCATCTCGCCTTCTTTCGCGTCGACGGGCCTCACGTCGTAAAGTAAAAATATTGGGTGCTTTGGTCACGGCCTTGTTTCTTTTTTTTATTGTCTCAATTCTGGGCGCGGTCATTGCCTTCGGGTTTTTTGCTCGTGATCTCCCCTCCCCGGGCAAACTTACTGACCGCACTGTTGACCAGTCAACCAAGATTTTTGATCGCCACCACGTACTACTCTACGATGTTTACGGAGAACAAAATCGAACTTTGGTTACCCTCGATAAAATTCCCAAAACGTTGAAAGACGCCACAATTGCTATAGAAGATAAAAATTTCTACAAGCACCGCGGCTTTGACGTTGCGGGGTACCTGCGTTCTTTCAAAGAAATAATTGTCGATCACAAGTTGACAGGAGGCTCGACGATCACCCAACAGCTTGTTAAAAAAGCCCTTCTTTCCGACGAGAGAACGGTGACAAGAAAAATTAAAGAGTTTATTCTTGCTACTCAGATCGAGAGACGCTACAGTAAAGATGAGATTTTGCAACTCTATTTGAATGAAATTCCCTATGGAGGGACCGCTTGGGGTGTGGAGGCCGCCTCAGACCAATATTTTGGCAAGCATGCCTCTGAGCTCAATCTAACTGAATCAGCTATTTTGGCCGGCTTACCACAACTACCCAGTGCCTACTCCCCTTTTGGACCAGATCCAAAGGCTTACATCAACCGTTCCAAAGAGGTCCTGCGTCGAATGCGTGAAGACAATTATATCGATGCTGACCAAGAAAAGAAGGCAATTGAAGAGTTACCAAAAGTAAAGTTCGCCAAATTTGGTCAAGGTATCAAGGCACCCCACTTCTCTCTCTTCGTCAAAAAACTACTGGAGGAAAAATACGGTGAACAAAGAGTTCTTGAAGGGGGTTTGCAAGTCACCACGACTTTGGATCTTAAAACCCAAAATATGGCTCAAAAAGTAGTTAGGGATACCGTCAAGGCTCAAAAAAATCTATTCGTTGGCAACGGAGCCGCCGTGGTTCAGGAAACCAAGACCGGACAGGTACTGGCTCTAGTTGGTTCCAAAGACTATTTCGCCAAAGATATTCAAGGAAATTATGATGTTGCAACCCAAGGCTTGCGCCAGCCAGGTTCTGCTTTGAAACCTTTCAACTATCTAACTGGCTTTGAAAAAGGTTTTACTCCTGCGACCATGTTTATTGATGAAAGAACAAACTTTGGTGGAGGGTACACTCCTGTCAACTACGACGGACGTTTCCGAGGGCCAATTTCGGTGCGTAATGCTTTAGGAAGCTCTTACAACATTCCAGCTGTCAAGATGTTGGGGGTAAACGGTGTCGAAGACTTTGTCAAAACCCTGCAGGATTTTGGTATTACCACTTTGAACAACCCCTCCCAGTATGGACTTTCGTTGACTTTGGGAGGAGGGGCAGTCCGCCTTTATGAGCTGACCAACGCCTACTCAATTTTGGGTAACCTTGGTAAAAGTGTCTCTCCAACGGTGATTTTGAAAGTTGCCGATTCCGAAGGTAACGTCTTGGAAGAGTACAAAAACCATGAGGGTCGGCAGGTTGTAGCCCCGGAACATGCCTACTTGGTAGACCACATTCTTTCTGACAAAACAGCCAAATTTAGTGCTTTTGGAAGTTACGCCAACTTTTTGAACTTCAAACCAAACATTGCTGTTAAAACCGGAACTTCAGACAACAAAGTCGACAACTGGGCCTTTGGTACCACTACTTCCTATACCGTGGGGACCTGGGTCGGCAACAACGACAACTCACCACTTAATCCCCGTCTTGCCTCAGGTATCACCGGGGCTTCTCCAATGTGGCACGATATTATGGCCAAAGTTCTTGACAGCAACCCCTTGAAAAGAAACACGACGGAAACCTTCACTCGTCCTGCTGGGGTAGTGACCGCCAAAGTCGATGCCCTCTCAGGGATGAAACCAGGACCTTACACAACTCAAACCCGCAGCGAGGTCTTTACCAAGTGGCAAGTGCCAACTCAGGAAGACGATATGCACCTCAAGATCCGGATTTGTAAACCTTCTGGACTCCTTGCTTCCCCTGCCTGTGAGGCGGCCGGTCAGGCTCAGAATAAACTTTACACTGTCCTCTATGACCCCTACACCAAGCTTTTCAAGCCAGGCTATAAAAAATGCTCTCCTTGCCCCCCAACAAAGGTTGATACTTCAGTTGACGGTTCCGAGAGACCGACAGTGGAAATTACTTCGCCTGCCGACGGGAGTAACTTTTTGCTGGGAAGTTTTGACGTGACTGCGACTGTTACAACTCCCGCGGGGACAACAATTATCGATGTTAGGGCCTATTTGGACGATGATCCGAGTCCTATTGCCTCATACTCATCGGACCCGTACAGCTTTCATTACAGTGGGGTTAGCAATGGTAATCACACGGTAAAAATTGTTGCCTTTGCTAGCGATGGCACAACTGGGGAAGATTTGATCGATGTTGACATTGGACCCTAAGAAGTCCGGATTTTGGCCTGAAGAGATTTTTCCAGTTTTCTACTGAGTTGCTTTCTTACTTTACTTACCTCCTGATCAGTTAGGGTTCTATCTTTGGCTTGGTAAGTGATCCGAACTGCAACAGATTTTCTTTCTTTTTCTTCAAAAATATCAAAAACTTCTACTTCTTTGATTAGGTTGTTGCTACGGATTACTTTAAGAACTTCTCCTGCCGGTACCTCCTTGCTAATAAACATTGAAAGGTCCTCAATGATCGGCGGGAATTTTTCCAAAGCTTCATAATGATAGGAGAACGGCAGTCGTGCCAAATTTTCCAGGTAAACGGTGCCTCCAATCAGGGGTGAGCCGATTTCAAAGTTTTTCAAAATGTCTGCATTGACCGAGCCCACCTCAGACACAAGCATCTTGCCGATTTCGAAGCTTACTTTGGAACTAAAAATGCCGTCCTTGGTCAACCTCTCGGTGGACTGACCCGCGTTGTTGAGGAGATCTTTTAGGGCGCCTTTTGCTTTTAGAAAAGAATTGGTGGTGACGAAACTTAAGATCTTAGGTTGGTTTGGCAAAGCCTCTCCAGAAGCAAAAACGCGCCCAATCTCAAAAAAAGAAATTTCCTTTTCACTGCGCTGGTTTTTCTCGACCGCAGCGAACAGCTCCGGCAATAGACTCGGACGCAGATATTCAAAGTCCTCACTCATGGGATTATCTACCTTTAAGACTTCCGAGAGGTCAAATTTTGCTTGCTTGAGCTTAGAAGGGCTTAAAAGTGTGTAGGTCATAGTTTGGTTGTATCCAGAGGCCTTAAACCTTTCTACTAAACAGCCTTCCCAGTCGAATTCGAAAGCGTCGGGGTGTGTTGGAGGCTCTCCTCTAGGTAGAGCTTTGGGAAAGAAATTGTAACCCCAAATTCGGCCTATCTCTTCGACCAAATCAATACTTTGCTCAATATCAGTGCGCCAGCTCGGAACAATTACATTTAAAGTCTCCTCTTTGAAAGGGTCTTCACTGACTTGAAAACCCAGTGAAGAGAGAATATTGACTATAGCAGTCGTTTTAATCTCAATTCCCAAGTTCTTTTCTACCTCAAGTAAATTAAAGCTGATTTTTGTTTCCTTCTCAGGGACAAGGCTTTTCGGCTCGCTTGCCAAAGTTGCGCCTGTGGTTTCGTTTAAGAGCTTGACCGCTCTCTCAAAAGCTCTTAGGTGCCCTGCTGGATCAAGTTTTTTTTCAAAACGATTGGAAGCTTCAGTGCGCAGACCTAGGTTTTGACTGGTACGGCGGATTGCAACAGGATCATAAATTGGAACGTGCAGAAAAACCCGCTTCGTCCCTTCATCAATTTCAGAGTTTTCACCACCCATGATGCCAGCCAAATCAATCAGCTTTTTCGAATCCTCAATGATTATTGAGCCTGCCTTTAGTTTCCTTTCGATTCCATCTAGAGTTTTGACGCTTTCCCCTTCTTTGGCAGCTCGCAGAAAAATCTCTCCTTCAACTTTATCGAAATCAAAAGCGTGCATGGGCTGGCCAGTTTCGTGCATGACGTAGTTGGTCACATCAACGACATTGTTGAGTGGGCGTATTCCGACTAGTTTCAGTCTTTCTGCAAGCCAGGTTGGAGAAGGCCCAATGGAGATGTTTTCGATCAGCCCATAAGTATAGTAAGGACAGAGTTTTTTGTCCAAAATTTTTAAGCTGGGCGCAGCACCAAGTTTTTTGGGAGGTAGCAAGAATTCTGTTTCTAGGGCTAGCAAGTCCTGCTTGGTTACGACTGCAATCTCTCGTGCAACACCGTAAATTGAGAGGGTGTCAGGGCGATTGGAAGTTATTTCCAGATTGAAAACAGTTTCCCCGTTTGCCTTTTGAATCTCCTCAACCTTAGTACCAGAAAGAAGAAGCTTCTCGGCAAGTTTTTCCGGAGAAGTTGTGATTTTTGTATATTCCTTAAGCCAAGAAAGTGGAGCCAACATAGAATAAAAATCAAAATTGCTTTAAAAAGCGCAAATCACTACTATAAAACAAACGAATGTCCTCGATTCCGTATTTGAGCATGGCAATGCGTTCCGGACCCATTCCAAAGGCCCAGCCACGGTATTTCTTGGGATCATGGCCGGTATTTTTGATGACTTCGGGATGAACCATGCCTGCTCCTAATATCTCCAGCCATTTGTTTCCTTTGTAAAGAACCTCAACCTCAATCGAAGGCTCGGTGTAGGGAAAGTGATGGCCGTAAACGCGAATTTTGGTTTCTTCACCAAAAAGTCGGCGAGCAAAAAAATCCAACACCCCAATTAAATCAGTCATTTTGGCATTTTGGTCAACTAGTAGACCTTCTAATTGCAAAAAACCTGGTAAGTGAGTTGCATCAATTGCTTCCCGACGGTAAACCCGCCCGGGAAAGAGGACCCGAACCGGTGGCTTGTGCCTTTCTAAATAGCGGGCTTGCATTGATGAAGTGTGAGTTCGCAAAAGGTTTTTTCCAACGTAGTAGGTTTGTTGTGTGTCCCGAGCCGGATGGTCGGGGTGGAGACGCAGTTTTTGAAAATTGTACTCGTCAGTTTCTACCTCTGGTCCGTCAACCCAAGAGAAACCCAAGTATTTAAAAATTTCCTTAATTTCCTCAATTACCAACAAAGCGGGATGAGAATGCCCTGTTTTTGGCTTTTCTCCCGGCAGACTAGGGTCAAAAGTTGAGATAGGGGAAGTTTTGTTTTTTTGAACCTTTGCTGCGGGTGAAGACTCCTTTTGTAAAAGAGCCTCTTCTACTTCTTTTTTTAACTTGTTAAGATCAGGAACTAATTTTCTTTTTTCCGCCAGAGAAAGTTTGGGAATTTCTTTGAAAAGGTCAGTAAGCAAGCCTTGCTTGCGACCAAGAAATTTAACTCGTAGCTTCTCGATTTCTTCAACCGAATTGGCAAGCTCAAGTTCTGCGAAAAATTCCTTTTTTATTTTGTCCAGAGACATCATATTTTAGAATATCACAATCGTTTTCTAAACCACAAAAAAAGCCCTCAATCCATCGGGACGAGGACTCCTCGCTTCTACCACCCGATTTCCCCTCACCTCAATTGGTGGGGACACTTAGTACTCTGCTCCGCCTAAAAAGGACGGACGATTTACTTTGGGTCTTTGACGGGACCTTCCGTCGAAGCCTTGTCAACTTCGCGACTCGGGAGTGAACAGCGTCTTCTTGTTTATCCCCTTCCTCGTCTAAGCGGGACTCTCAGGAAACAAGAAATAGAACACCACTTCTCTTTCATTGTCTTTGGTTTTTTAAGTTGTTGAAAGCGATTCTACCTTGAGAAGAAAAAAGTGTCAAGAAAAGAAAATGGCCCCTTGATGGGAAGCTTACGCCTGCCCTACATAAGCTTCCCACCAAAAGGCCAAAATCAAATTGTGAACAGAGTATAGCATAAATAGGTCTTTTTGTCAAGACTATGGGGCTAAAAAATAACTATGCTATAGGGTTTGAAGTTATTTGCCTAAAACTTTTTCGACCACTTTTTTGAAAGTACTCGGATCGTTGGCAGCAATATTAGCCAAAGTTTTTCGGTCAAGCTCCACTTTGGCCTCTTTAAGAGCTTTTAAAAAGTTCGAGTAGTTGGTTTGTGTTTCAGTCAAGGCAGCGCTAATAGTGCTAATCCAACTAGTACGAAAATCGCGTCTTCTCAGTCTTCTTCCGGCGTAGGCGTACGCTCCAGCGTGCATCGAAGCTTCCTTGGCAACTCTAAAAAGTCTATTTTTTGCCCCACGATAACCTTTGGTCGATTTGAGGACCTTCTTGTGACTTAATTTTCGTGTTACTCCTCTTTTTACTCTAGCCATGATGATTTATTTTCCCAAAAGTCTGGTTATGCTGATTTTGTCTTTGCCAGTTACTTCAGCAGGCTCACCTTGACGGCGTAGTCTGGCACTGTTTTTCGAATCTTTAAGATGGGAAGAATAACCGTGCCTGCGCATCACTTTTCCGGTTGCAGTGAGATTGAAGCGTTTCTTCGCACCTTTTTTTGTTTTAACTTTGTTTGCCATCATTTATACCTATATTTTCAGCAAAGATTGCATTCTTTGCCTACTTTGTTTTTCATGATTTAATGCTTCTTTATCGGGTTAAATGACAAAACCAAATTTCTGCCAAAAAACTTCGGTGTGCCGTCTTTAATCCCAAAATCGACTAAACTTTCTTCTGATTTTTTCAAAACTTCGTGTCCAAACTCTGGGTGAGCCATTTCTCGACCAGAGAAACGAACATTCAACTTCACTCTGTCTCCGGCGGCCAAAAACTCTTTAGCGCGCTTTAGTCTTGTTTCCAGGTCGTGAGTGCTGATCAGAGGACCGAGCCAAACTTCCTTAGTGTCTGTCTCGTGGGTGTGTTTCCTTGCCTGGCGTTCTCTCTTGGCTTCCTCGTATTTAAATTTTTTAAAATCAATGATCTTGACGACAGGTGGTTTAGCGCTGGCGGCGACCTCGACCAAATCAAGACCCTGTTCCTGTGCCTGACGACGTGCCTCTTCGATACCGACCACTCCCAACTGCTTGCCAGCAGAGTCAAGAAGGCGCACCTCTTTGGCTTGAATATTGTTATTCAAGCGGTAATACCTACCCAAGGCCCTTCTCCTTTAGAACTAGATTAATTTGGTCTAAACTGATGCTACCCTGCCGAAGAAGACTCGGTTTTGGGTTTGACAAATCTAACACAGTTGAAGGTTTCTCACCCCAAGCATTTTCATTAACGACGTAGTCTACCATGCCTACAAGTTTACTGTCAACCTGAGCTACCCTCACCGGGGCGCTCTCCCCGGCTAAGTTGGCTGAAGGGGCTAGAATTGGTTCGTTTAGCCTTTGTAAAACGTTGAGCAAAAGTCCGTGAGAAGGGACTCTCAGACCGACTGTTTGGCTGAGACCCTGAATGGGTTTAGTGCTGTTTTTCTTGGCTCGGAGTACCAGAGTAAGCGGTCCAGGCCAAAATTTCTTGGCCAGAGCCTCTGAGCTTTGATCGAACTGCGCGTATTCTTGAGCTTGATGCAAATCTTTCACAACAATTGAAGTGGGTTTGTTTAGAGCTCGCCTTTTTATCGTATAAAGCCGTCTAATACCTTCGGGTGAACCGAGACGACAGCCAAGACCCAAAACTGTTTCGGTCGGAAAAATGACAAGACCACCACTTTTAAGTACTTCCAAAAACCGCTCGGCTTCGTCCATTTTATTTTCGTTCCGAAACTTCTTTTTGCAGTTGGGTGGCGGCTTCAGAAATTGTTAAAACTTTAAGTTCTTTGGAGCCTTTGCTGCGAACTGAAACAGTTTGTTGAGCCTGCTCCCGGTCTCCCAAGACAAAAAGATAAGGGATTTTTTGTAGCTCTGCTTCTCGGATTTTTGCTTGCATGGTTTCGTTCTTAGAGTTGACCTCGACTCGCAGGCTAGAGTCTTGGAGATGCCCTTTTACTTTTTCCGCGTACTCAAGATGCCTTTCGGCAATTGGAATTAGCTCAACTTGGATTGGAGCAAGCCAAAGAGGAAAGTCTCCACCGTAGTGCTCAATCAGAAAAGCCATGGTTCTTTCTAAAGCCCCAACTGAAGAGCGGTGAATGACAATCGGTTGCTGGGCTTTCCCTTTTTCGTCAATATACTCGAGATTGAAACGTCTAGGCATAACAAAATCGTACTGGACAGTGAAGGCAGTTTCTTCTTTACCTAAGACATTCTTTATCTGGACATCGATCTTCGGCCCATAAAAAGCAGCCTCGTTTTCAGCTTCAAAAAAAGGTGCTTTCGTTTCTTGTAAAACTTCGCGCAGTGTTTTTTCCGCTTTTTCCCAGGCTACATCGTCCTTGAAATATTTGCTCTCCTCCCCTCTATCTCCCAAGGAAAGGCGGTAGCGGTAGTCTTTGCCTTTCTCCAAACCTAAAGTAGAGTTCACAAAATCGATTAAGTCCAAAACCTTTTTAATCTCATTCTTAGCCCCCTCGGGAGCAACAAAAATATGGGCATCGGAAAGGGTAAAAGTTCTGACTCTCATCAAACCCGAAAGTTCCCCGCTCTTTTCGTAGCGAAATTGGGGAGAGATTTCGGCTAAGCGCAAAGGCAAGTCACGGTAGCTACGCAGCCCTGCTTTATAGAGCATGAAATGATGTGGACAGGTCATCGGTCGCAAAATCAACTCCTCTTCATCCACTTTCATGACTGGGTACATCGTTTCTTTGTAGTAGGGGTAGTGGCCGCTAGTTTTGTAGAGTTCAACTTTAGCCAAAGGTGGAGTCAGCACGTGTTCGTAGCCTCTTTTTATTTCTTCATCTACAATGAAGCGTTCGAGAACGCGACGCAGAGTTGCCCCCTTGCCCGTCAGCATTGGCAAACCCTTGCCAACCAGATCGGAATTAACAAACAGGCCGAGCTCCTTGCCAAGGAGCCGATGGTCTCGTTTTTTGGCCTCCTGGAGCCGAGTCAAGTAAGCTTTCAGTTCTTTATCATCTGTCCAGACGGTGCCGTAGACCCGTGTTAATTGTTTATTTTTTTCATTACCACGCCAATAGGCGCCGGCGAGTGAGGTGAGTTTAAAACTCCCTATTTGTTTGCTGTTTTCTAGGTGGGGACCCTCGCAGAGATCAATGAAGTTTCCCGTCTCATAAAAAGAAACTTTCTTCTCACCCTTGTCTTTGAGCTCCTTGGTCAGTTCGACTTTATAAGGTTGGGAAATTTTTTCGTTAAATTTAATAGCTTCAGTGACAGTTTTTTCAGCGCGAGTGAAATTTAAATTTCTTTTTTTAATGTCTAGCATTTTCTTTTCTATCTTTTCCAAATCAGACTCTGTAATAGCCTTTTCAAAGTCAAAATCATAGTAAAAACCGTCTTCAATTACCGGCCCAATACCAAGCTTGGTGTCTGGCCAAAGCTCGAGCACGGCTGCAGCCAAGAGGTGAGCAGTGGAATGACGCATCTTTTCTAGCTGGCTATAATTTTTCATTTATTTAAAGGGGGTAGAGGAAATAGAGTCAATTATATTGGAAATGTAACCGCCGATAATTGGAGCAGTATCGAGCTTACTAACAAAGAAAACGATGAGGGTGACGATTACGGTTGCCCCGAGGACACTACCAACTCCCCAGGCCAGTCCGGAAAGGAAACTATTGAACGCCATTTGAAATGGAGAGTACTGGATTTTGACGATGTCTTTTTCAGCTTCGATTTTGATCAAATTCTTTTCCATTTGTTTCTGGTGGACGATACTGGGCTCGAACCAGTGACCTCCGCAATGTCAATGCGACGCTCTAACCAACTGAGCTAATCGTCCCTAAGGTTTAATTCCGACTAGATCTTTCTCTGGATCAGCTTTTAAAGACTTAAAGGATTTCTTGGAATCAATTATTTGGTCGACAATTCCGTATTTTTTGGCTTCTGCGGCCCCCATGAAAAAGTCTCTTTCAGTATCAAACTCCACTTTTTCAAAGCTTTGTCCTGTTTCAGAAGCAAGTATATTGTTGAGTTTCTTCTTCATTTTCAAAATTTCTTCAGCGTGAATTTTAATATCGGTTGCTTGGCCTGAAATTTCCGTCAGAGGCTGGTGGATCATAATTCGTGAGTTTGGTAGCGCATAGCGCTTTCCTTTCGTTCCGCCTGCCATGACCACGGCTGCCCCGGAGGCAGCCATACCAACACAAACAGTTTGAATATCCGGACGGACAAATTTCATGGTGTCATAAATTGCCAAAGTTGAGTGGACATAGCCTCCTGGGGAATTTATATAAATTGAAATGTCCTTCTCGGAATTATCGTTTTCGAGATACAAAAGCTGGGCAATGATAATGTCAGCTGACTCATCAGTGATCGGCCCAGACATAAAAATAATCCTCTCTTCCAAGAGTCGGCTGTAAATATCATAAGCCCGCTCACCGGCCGGGTCTCTTTTTATAACCATCGGTACTAAATCCATAGAAACTCTTTCAGACGGTTACCGTTTGTGCTGCAGTTGATAACCGTAAGTGGGGGTATTCTAACAAATAAGTGAAGAGGTGTAAATTGAGAGGTCTAGGGGCTCGAGTTTAGCCGAAATATATCTCGAGCCCCAAAGTCTATCTCTAGCTGTCTTCCGTGGTTCGGCCCTTATCTACTGGGTGAGTTGAGTTCGCTGCAGCGCTCTTTCTTGCCCCCTACGTGCTTTTTCAAGTCCGGCACGGCGCTGCGTAGAGAGCTTCGGGTCCTTTAGCTTCTCCTTGATATCGGCGAGGTTAATCACCTGGGCAATGAGCTTGCTACCAGTACCTTCACCGAAGTCCATCAGAGCCCCCCTTCGATGGTGTGATCACCCATCAGCTCGTCGCGGAGTTCTCCGAAGACCTCCTCGATGAGCTTCTCACATTCGGGATGGGAGGCCTTCATGCTGACATAGCGCTCCCAGAGCAGCCTGATCGTTTGCTTGAAACGACCGAGTTCCTCCTTAATCTCCTCACGAGTGAGGTTTGAAGAAGTCTGCGTTGCTACCTCACTCATCAGCTCTACTCCTTCAATGCCTGACGGCTTGAGTTGAAAGCGTCATCCTCGTAGTCGCCACGAAGCTCGAGGGCAGCCTCAGCAGGATCACGCCGTGACAAGGGGTACTTCAGCTCTGGACCACAGATGTAGGTCGGCGTCCGCTCGCCCCTCGCCACTTCCCTCTTCTGCGTTGTTACGCTTGTTTGATCCACGTCTGCCTCCTTGCTGATCGCTAGCCGGTGCTTCCCCGGACAGAGTCTTGGCACAGTAGTGGTTGGACCATTCGGCCCCTTGAAACTTACTTACCTCAGACACTGTCGTGATTCAGTTTTGGCAGTCTAGAGAGGAGTCGAACCTCTGGCCTCCAGATCCTCAATCTGGCGCTCTGCCAATCTGAGCTACTAGACTACTGGCGACCGAGACAGGATTCGAACCTGCAACATAGCGATTTGGAGTCGCCTGTTCTACCGTTGAACTACTCGGCCTTTGGCTAAAATAGCCTAACTCTTTTCGCTAACCTCCTTTCCTGACTCTCCGCTTTCGTCTACTTGTTGATTAGTGCTGGTCCTCTCAAGCTTTAGACTTGAAATCCGGATACTTGGGAGAAACGGATTTGGACCACAAAAAAACCCCCTGACCGGGGGTTTACTTTCAAAGGATTTAGTCCTTTATACCCCCGAAGTCGTAAAACCCTTTACAAAAAGGGCTCTACAGGCGGTGGTAATTGGGCACATATACCTGTTCATTTCAAATAAACTATAGCAAGCAGGGGCCAGCCTGTCAAGTCGATTGGGATTTAAGTTAGTAAGTTCTTACAGAAATAGTTCCTGCTCCAACCTCAATGTCTATTTCAATTTTCTCCTTAGCGTTTTGAAAATTGCTACTTACATAGCTGCTACCCTGCTTTTGAAAGTAGTCTTTTGGCAAAGAAATATTTTTTGGTCCACCCTTGATAAGAATTTTGGTCGCACTATCTTTTGGAATTTCAAAATTCAGGCTTGAAGCACCGGTCCTAATCATTGTTTTACTCGACCTAGAAGAATATTTAATTCTTAAATTGACAGCAGCGGTTTGGATGTCAATTTTTTTGGCGAGCAAGTCTTCCAAATTTAGATCCAAATTGCTTGCTGCCGCCTTGACCAAAATTTCTAGGGGGACCAAAGGTGAAAGGTCTATTTTGGCTTCGTTGCGAATTGAGCCAAGAAAAGGAATCGAATTGCTGCTACCTTGGTTGATATTGAGATAAGTAGTGTTTTGGTCTTCGTTTCTCGCAACCGTGGGCGCAGATGCAGTTGAACTGTAGGTTAGCTGTCCGCCGGCCAGTTTGGCCGAATCAGTCGCCAAAGACGCGATTTTTAGATTGACTGCCGGCAAATCGATTGTGATTTTGGCTCGCACTGTAGTCGCCAGGTTTTGATTAAGTGTGAGTTTGCTCTTTGCCAAAGGGTTACCTCCAAAAGGGTTCAAAAAGAGAGCCAGGGGGAGGAGAAAAATCAAGGCAAAAAGAATAATTAAAGTCCGAAAGGAAACTTGCCTACCGATAAAAATCTCAACTCCAATGAGAATCAAAAGAACTGGCCAAAAACGCCAAAGTGAAAACCAAAGCGACCAGGGCAGGACGCCAAAATTGTTGAGCAAAAAGATTGCTCCCAGAAAAATCAGAATGAACGGTGCAAAGCTTGATTTGCTTCTGTTTTTCATAAATTTCTGGTGCGGGTGAAGGGACTTGAACCCCCACGACCTTTTGGGTCACAAGGTCCTAAACCTTGCGCGTCTGCCATTCCGCCACACCCGCCCGATTGTCATTTTTTTAGCCACTTTTCCAACCTTCTTATTGCGTGATGACGAAGCTGATTATACCAACAAAGTTAAAGTTTCGAAACTTGTTTTGTTCTTTGAAAGGCAGAGTCGTGGGTAGAAGTTTCAACAGAGTCGTCTAAAGGAGCAAGTTCAACCGAACCATAACGTCCTTGCAGGGCCCGTTCAAGCAAAAGATCGGCAAAACGAGGATTTTTGGGCAAAACTGGACCGTGCAAGTAGCAGCCAAAAGTATTATTTTTCCAGGCTCCTTCGAGGCGATCTTCCCCGTTGTTTCCCGAGCCAATTAGAACCTTTCCTAGAGGCTCGGTGCCCTTTTCCAAATAAGTTTTCCCGGAGTGGTTTTCAAAGCCAACCAGAGTGCCGTGCAAAAGTTTTGGGTTCACTTCAACTGCGATGTTGCCAATCATTCGCTTCTCCCCGGCCAAGGTAAAGGCGTCCAAAAATCCTAGCCCTTCAAGCTCAACTCCATCAGCGGTTCGATAAAATTTACTCAGAAGTTGATAACCACCACAAATGGAAAAAAAGACTTTCCTCTTCTCCAGATCAGAGCGTAGAAACCCTTCCTTGCTCTTTTTTAGGTCTTTGGAAACCTCAATTTGAGCTTGGTCCTGGCCGCCCCCAAAGAAATAAAGATCAACTTGATTTGGCTCTAGGTCATCCCCAAGATTAATTTCCTTGACTTTAGTTTTGATCTTGCGCCACTGGGACCTTTTTACCAAAGTCAGGATATTGCCTCTATCCCCGTAAGTACTCATTTGTTTTGGATAAAGCCAGCCGATCGTAAGTTCCATAAATTTATTCCTCCCAAAAATTGGGAGAATAGCCTTTCTTTGCCAAATAAGCTTTGATCTTTAACATCGAGGTGTAGGTAGGAAAAAGAAAAATTGTTTGCCCGCTTTCTGCCAGACTCAGGGTTTTCGCTAGGGCAGTTTCAAGAGAATCAATTCGCAAGCAGTTTTCAAGCTCAGCGTACTTGGCACGCAGTTCCATATCAGAAGCTCGGAGACCACTGACAACTAACTTTTGCAATTTGCCTTTGAGAGACTCAAAATCAACATCCCAAAGCCAGGAAACATCTCGCCCGTCAGCGATAAGATCGTTGATTGCCACCAAGGCAATTTTTTTCTCTGTGGTCTCGAAAACAGTGCGCAGTACTTCGTTGAAGCCGGTCGGGTTTTTTACGAGAGAAACAAAGATTTTTTTGCCTTCAACAGAGATTTTTTCGGTCCTGCCAAAGGCAGCTTGGAACTGCTTCAAAGTTTTTTTGACTAAAGCTAAATCTAAATTCAAGGCTCGCGCACAGGCTGCTGCGGCCAAAACATTGTAAAGATTGTAGAGCCCAGGCAAGGGAGAGTGCAGAGTTTCCCTAAAACCTTCACTCTCAAGCTCAAAAGCTGAGCCTGCAAGACCGTCGAGTTTGATTGAAGAGATTTTCAAATCCAGCTTGGGCCTTTTGAAACCGCAGTTTTTGCAAGAGTAAACTCCAAGGTGGGACAAATAAATTCTTTCGTAGGTAAGCTCGCCACCGCAATTAGTACAATTTAAATAGTCAGAGGCGTGTGGGGCTTTGCCCAAATCAATATTTTGATCTTCAACTCCATAGAAAAGCACTTTCGCTTTGGTTTGTGAAAGACTTGCTAGCGCTGGATCGTCAGCGTTTAAAACCAAAGTTGTTGAAGAATCAAGGTTTTTGACTGCTTTGATCCAAAGAGAACGGATCGTGTTGACCTCGCCATAGCGGTCAAGTTGATCCCGAAAAAGATTTCCCAAAACGATGACGCGGGGGTGAAGCTCCGAAACTACGAGGGGCAGAGCAGCCTCGTCGACCTCAAAAACAGCCGTACTAGCCTCTCTACGGCCCCAGAAGCTTTCTTCTCTGGCCAAACTGGTAGCAAGGCCACGGGCCAAGTTTGACCCCTCACGGTTGTCAATATGTTTGATTTTAGCTTCGTCGAGAATGGAGCTGATCAATCTTGAAGTGGTAGTTTTACCGTTGGTGCCGGAAATAAGGATAATGTCAGAGTAATTTTTAGCTAGTTTGCGCAGCGCTTGCGGCTCCAGTTTCAGAGCAGCGAGGCCGGGAGCGGCAGTGGCTCCGCTACCAATGGTGCGTAGAAAGCTGTGAAGTGCCTTGGCGGCAAGAATTGAACCAGCTAGTTTGAGATCCATACTTAGCCTATTCTAGCAGCTCTTGGATCCAGTTTTAATAGCCAAGGATGAGTTTTTGGTTGTAGACAACTCGCACTGCCCAAGTCGCACTCTCCGCGTAGCGTGAGCCAATACCGTAGGCAGTTACGGCTCCGTTTGTCTGATAGCGACTGCGAATACCCTGCGCCACCTGTTTTGAAGCGTCAACCCAGTTTTTGAAGCCCATTCTACCGTTGTTCCAACCGTAAGGGTTGTAGGATCCGGCCGGAATAAATTTTCCGTATTGAGATTCCAGCCCAGCAATAGCCGGCAAAAAGGTCCAATCTAGTTTGTATTTATCCGCAATGGCAACCAAAGCTTTCGCGTCTTTAGCCATGGGGGAAGCCTTGGAAAGTAAGAATTTTTTGAGTTTTTCGGCGCGATCGTCTTTCTTAGCCACGATAGAGACAGCCACTTCATTTTTATTTTGACCAAGGGGTTTGTAGGCGGGCGAAGTTGTAGTTTCTCGCCCTGCAGTCGGATTTAAAATTGTGGGACTGGCGATAAGCATAGAGACAGAGGCTATCACCATGGCAGCGGTCCGGAAAATAAAGCTCGTCATAATCCCCGAAACAAAGTTCGGGGCCAGAGCACAGAATGTGTTTCTTTAACTAGGGATAACCTAGAAAACAAAACACAAAAAAACTTCCGCACGATTGTTTGGAAGTGAGTCTAGTTTAACAAAAAGAAGCGGAAAAGTCAAGCTTGCTTGCCAACTATTGAACCATTTCCGCCATGGCAAAGCGCACCGCAAAGGCCCAAGAACCGTTGGAATTGGGTGTGTAACGTGTCATGATCGCCTCAGGTGTGGTCAAACCGTGGCTAATATACTTTTCTTTGATTCCTTTAGCGACAATTTCAATGGCATGACTCCAGCTCTCAAAACCTACTCCAGAGTTTTTTCCAGTGTAAACTGCCCAACCAAAGGCGTTGTAGGAGCCTTGCGGTATCTTTTTTCCTAGGTTTGACTCCTGAAAGGCAATCGCCGGTAGTAGTTTCCAGTCGATGCCGTATTTGTCAGCGGTAAAAACAAAATCTTTACCTGATCCATACATTGGCGAGTTGTGTTTCCTGAGAAAATTGTCGACGATGTAAGGTCGGGCATCATCAATTTTGAGCTCCGAAGCAACGACGACATTGCTTGCTCCTTCAGCTTGATAGGCATCAATTGAGGATTTGGGCAAATTGGCAGCTCCAAGTAAATTTGAAAAGGTTGGCTCTATCCTCAGAGAAAAAAACTGAACAAGTAGGTAGGCAGCCACAATTCCGGCAATCGCCCACACTATAGTGATAAAAACTATGCCTGCCTTGGACATCGTCAATAATACTAGTTGGGTGCTAAAGGAGTGTCAAGGCCACTTATCTATAAGGAAGTAGATCACTTTTTTTGTTGTATAATTTACGCGCGAGGTAGAATATGGAGGTGATCATGATGCGAACGGAAGAATTCGAGCATCTAGTTGCTACCCGGGTAAGTGTGCTTGAAACCCGCTCACTAGATAAGACAGTAATGGGTCTTACTTTTGGATTTCCCGACACAAAGGATTTCAGTAAAGTCCGAATCCTTGTCCGGGGCAGCGACAAAAGGCGAGTCCAAGTCGTGACCTTCGTCCATGAAATTGTCCATCTGCATCATGGGGACGAAGTAATAACCTTAATGGAACGTTTCGAGAAGGGTTTGATTGGCGATGCTGCAGAAGCAAAAATTGAGCGTGAGGGAAAGCGTTTTTACAAGGCGCATCGAAAGCTAGCCCGAGACACTTTTTTTACCTTGTTAAAACAGAGTCAACAACAGGCCTAATCTAGAAAGGAGAGGGATTAAGCCAAAACTGGAGCGCGAGACCAGATTCGAACTGGCGACCTCTTCCTTGGCAAGGAAGCATTCTACCGCTGAACTACTCGCGCAGACAAAGTTTGCGTGAGTAGGAAGCGGCAGGACCAGTCTTTAGACTAGCCTACCGCTGAACTACTCGCGCACGTAGGAGTATTTTAGCAGACGTAAGCAAAGATTAGCGACCACGAAATTTTTTAATCAAACTCAGGATGTGATCGGCCCTTCGCTGCAGCGTGTAACGAGGGGTTAAGGGCAAATCTTGTGCACGGAGGTATTCAACTCGACGCCCACCAAAGCCAGTCTTAAACAAAGTAAAACCGTACCAAGGGTGCCTCGGTTTAAACTCATTCTCAGCCGCTACTCCCCAAAAATTGTAGTACTTCATTCCTCGACGCTTAGCTTCTTTTATCGCCTCCCACTGCAACAAGTAACCAACCGAGCCCTCTCCCGGTCGGGAGGCGCCATGAAGATAGTAAGCCGCTTCTCCGTAGTAAGCCACGATGGACATTGCCTGAACATGTCCAGACTTGACTGATTTGAAAACAAGCATTTGGTCATCTTTGGCTAGTATTTCAAACTGTTTCTGGTAGTAATCCTTGGAATGGTTTGAAAAACCCTTGCGAAAAGAAGTTTGGTTGAGCAAACGAGCAAATTCTTCGACTTCCCCCGGATTTCGGCTGGCTTCCACTTTGACTCCTTTTTTTTCCTCATCTCGAATCAAATAGCGTGTCGTTTTGCGCATGCTGTAAAGCATTTCTTCTTCTGTTTTGTCCAGATCTAGAACCCAAACTGTTTCAGCTTGAATGAAGTTGATAGCGCGCTTAAAACCAAAGGTACGAAACAATTTTTCGTTTTCTTTTCCTGCCAAAAGATTTGGTTCCAATTTGACAAAATCAACTTTTTCTTCACGCCCCAATTCTGAAGCTTTTTTAACAAAAGCTTTGAAAACTTCTTTTTTTTGCCAATCTATGACCGGGCCGCGGGGTGAATAGAGGGCAGTCGCAAAGCGGAGTTTTTCTTTAATCAACAAACAAATTCCAACCAACTCCTTCTGAGAGTAAATTCCCAAACGAAAAACTTCTTTGCCCAGGGCTTGATTAAAATCCCCCCAATCCCAGCTCTGCAGAAAGCTATTGGGGTCTTGGTAAAGTAGAAAATTTTTCCAGTCTTGTCTGCTTTCAACCAGCTTTACTTCCATATCAGTAAATTGAGTAACCCCTTATTAATCTGCGTAGCTGCGTTCGTCCCTTTTCAGCCGTCGTATAGAGACTGTAGGCGGCTCGTAAAGGTAGATCTTGGGCTTTCAAGTATTCACGGCGAAAACCTCCAAAACCCATTTTGAAAAAAGTAATTCCGTACCAGGGATGCCCGGGCTTGAAGTTCTCTTCTTTGACGACCCCACCGAAATTATAAAAGCCCATTCCCTTGACCTTAGCATCGGTGATCGCTTGAATATGGGTTGAGTAAGCCACTGGGCTGGTATTGTGTTGGGCCGAGGCACCATGAACGTAATAAGCAGTGTCTGCATAGAAAAGAACCATCGCCATAGACAAAACCTGACCGTCTTTTAAAGTTTTATAAAGCTTGATTTGATCACGGGTACCGAGCGCCTCGACAATTTTTTTATAGTAGGTTTCTCCTTGCCCAGAAAAACCTTTGCGAGCTGAGGTTTGAGCTACTAAATCGGCAAAAGCAGCCGCGTCTTCCGTCTTTGTGCTGGAAATTACACTCAAGCCCTCCTTTTCCTCTTTTCGCAAATATCTTCTGGTTGTTTCTCGCATTTGCGAAACTAACTCCTCGACGGGTTTCGAAATCTCCAAAACCCAATCGGCCTCTGGTTGAATATAATTGCCAGCTTCCTGAAAACCTTGATTTTTGAAAAACTTTTGATTTTCTGAGTTTAATTCTAGAAGCGGATCAAGACGTAAAAAAAGACAGCCCTCGCTAGCAGCAATATCCCGAGCTTTAGCAATAATTTTCTTAAACTGCCCCTCGGAGCCAAAAATTGGTCCGCGTGGACAATAAAGAAAGGAGCCAAAACGAGTCGTGTATTTGATAAAAAGAGCAGAAGAGACCAATTTATCGCCATTAACTAGGCCCAAACGGAAAATTTTCTTTCCCAAACTCTGATAAAACTCCCCCCAGGCCCAGGATTGGAGAATAAAAGTGGGCTGACTATTTACTACGAAAGCCTCCCACTGCTCTTCTCTGTCAATTAATACAGCGTCCATAGGGCTACCAACTTCCTCCCCCACCACCACCGAAACCGCCACCAGAAAAGCCTCCGGAGGCGCTAAAACCACTACCTCCACTTGCCGCCGGGGTTGCGGCAATTGCCGAGGACAGCGAACTTGAAAAACTGTTGATTGCTGCACCAAAGTAGAGAGCGTTAAAAGCCCCACTCCCGCTGTACCAAGACGGTTCGGTCGCCTTCAGCCCCATCTTTGCAAAGGCTTTGGCGAATTTTTCAGTACAACCAAAAACAATGGCGTAAGCCAAAAGCTCGTTAAAAAGATTTTCTTTCTCAAAAAATTGTTGACGGTATTTTTCGGCTCGTGAAATGAACATTTCAAAACCTCGGCTGCGCCGATAAAGTTCGTGACCGGCTGCAGTCCGCCGCGACATTAGCGGGGAAAGCAAAGCCAAAAACAGGCCTAGAATTCCTAAAGCGATACTGGGAAGGAAAACGATATCAAGATAGCGAGAAAGGAAGGCTACTCCAAGTGCTGCAAAGACAAAAACTCCAAAGCCAAAGGCTAAGTATTTACCACGCACTGTTTCGGGGTTTTGGGGAAAATATTTTTTGCTAGTTAAATCGGAGTAAAGTTTTTCTTTCACCTTTTTAAGGTCAGTATAAAAAGTCTTCTTGAGCTCAGAAAGAGCTACACTCTGACCATCATCAAAAAGACGTTCAAAAAGTTCTTTTTCATAGCCGAGGAGCTGCTCATCAGCTTCTTTTTTCTTTTCCAGCATATAGTCTTTGCTACCAAAAAGCCATTTTTTAGCTACCTCAGTAATTTTCAGGTAGCCCCGGCTAGCTAGATCAACAATTGTAGCCGTTACGTCTAAAGTGTCAGCTCTCTCGTCCATGAGAGTGCCAATTTCAGCCGGACGTAAATTCTCTGGAGGGCTAAATTCAACCACGAGTGTGTCTCTGTCCAAAAGCGGTTGAACCTCAGCTTTTTGGTTCTCATCAAACAAATGGGCTCGTCTCCACCAAAGATCTCGTCCGTGCCTCGACCAAAGCTGGAAAAGGAAAATAAGTCCTAGCGCTAAAATTATGAAAAAAAAACTAATAGAAACAAGAGTGAAGCGTTGCGCAGTAAAGGGGTTAAAACCGGCTTCTTCAGGTTTCGTTCCGGTCAAAATCGGCACCGTTCCGGGCTTTATTGAGGCAACAATCGAAAAGTCAGAGCCGTTTCCCAAAACTTCATCCGTAGTAAAAGTGGCTGAGCTCTCTTCAAGGTTCGATTCACAAGCTTTCGTCGAAGCAGCCGGACCCACAAAGCAGGTCACTTTTTGCAAAGAATTTCCCGGCACTGAAACAGTTGCTTGGCTAGAAAGTATTTTTACTGGCCAATTTCCAAGAAGATTCCAGTAGATTTCGTCATGGGTTACGAAACCATTTAGAGCTCCTCGAACTACATATTCAATCTGGTAGGTGTGGGGTCCACTTATTGTTCTGCTCGCATCTCCAATTTTCGCCGTTTGGTACCCGGCTTCAAAGTAATCGTCAAAATGGGCTTCTTGACCATCTTGGGAAATTGAAGTGTAGGTAAGGTTGACATAGCGGTTTGAATTGTCAGCAAGTCTATAGGTAGTAGGAATTTGTCTGAAGATACCGTGTTTTTCTTGCGAGCCAAAATCAAGGTTGATAGTTTCTTTAACTGACAGAACACCACTTTTTTCGAGAGTAATATCAGAATGAAAAGAATTAATGACCCAACCCTCATCGGCAAATGCAAGTTTGGGGAACAAAAATAAGGAAATAGCCAAAGGTGCACTAAGCAACCATTTCATTAGCTTTATCTTAACATAAATTGAGTTCAAATCTAATTTCTGCTAAAATAAACCGGTTAAACTTTGGGCGAATGGCGGAATTGGCAGACGCGCTGGCTTCAGGAGCCAGTCCTAGCAATAGGGTGGAGGTTCAAGTCCTCTTTCGCCCACCAGTTATAATAGGATAGTTTTACGCGGACGTGGCGGAATTGGCATACGCGCATGCTTGAGGTGCATGTCCCGCAAGGGGTGGAGGTTCAAGTCCTCTCGTCCGCACCAAAATATATGAGTGACGCTGAAGATCAATTGCTTTTTGTCGGACAAAAAGCATTTATTGAAAAAGACGGAAAAATTTTAATTCTAAACGACCCTGCATTGGGCTTGGATTTTCCGGGTGGAAAAGTTCAAGATGGCGAAGAAAATTTTGATGAGGCCTTAAGCAGAGAGGTTCGAGAGGAAACAGGTTTGGAAATAGAAATTGGTGAACCTTTTACCCGTTGGCGTTATCAGCTCCGTCACGGGCATAGAAATGCAGGAAAAACACTTTGTTTAATAGGATTTCGCTGCAAGTATAAGTCAGGAGAAATTAAGTTAAGCGAAGAACACAGCAGTTTTAAATGGGTTGATAAGGCTACCTACCAGGATTTAAATGACGGTAGTGTTTATTTTGAGCAGTTACAAAAATATTTCTCGGGTTCTTAGCTCAGTTGGTTCAGAGCGCCTCGTTTAAGAAAATTCTGGGCACCTAGCTCAGTTGGGATCGGATGCATTTGTGCTTCGTGCAAAAGTAGATCGTCTCGTTTAGAAATTGGGGACGGTTAGCTCAGTTGGTTCAGAGCGCTTCGTTTACACCGAAGAGGTCGCAGGTTCGAGTCCTGCACCGTCCACCAGAATTTTCGCAGGATCTTTTTTGATTAAGCTCTCAAAAAATCCTACACCGTGAAGGTCTGGGGTTCGCGTCCCTAAGCACCCACAATTTGTTGTAAAATTATTTTATGTGCCGGGCTAGCTCAGTGGTAGGCTAGTTAAAAAAACTTATCCTGCCACCGACCAAATAAACATTTACAACCGAATAGTTTGAGATTTATAACTTTTCTTGGTGACCTTGCCGGGCTAGCTCAGTGGTAGAGCGCAGCTCTGAAAAAGCTGGCGTGCGTGGTTCGATTCCGCGGCCCGGCACCAAAAAATAATTAGCGATCTTGAAAAGGTTTTAGTAAGGTTGAAGAATTTAGGGCGTCTAAGGAACAGATTGCTTTAGCAGTCTATTCCGCGGCCCGGCACCAGAAAATAATTGTTATTTATTCGGGGATGGTCTAATGGTAGGACATGGGCCTTTGAAGCCCAGTATCTAGGTTCGAATCCTAGTCCCCGAGCCAGAATTATTCTGTTTTTCTCTTCCACGCAAGAACTAGCAAAATCAGACCGGCTGCCTCTAGTAGAATGCCTATTATCTGCATAGTGCTTGCAGCCGAAACCCAACTGGCAGCCTCTTCCAAGTACCAAGTTCTCTTTAGTTCTATTGCAGAAGAAACCCATTTGACCACTTCGATCCTGTAGAGGGCCGCGTTAAAAAAGAAAACTAAGGCCACCGAAGCCAAAGTAAGTCCAAGCAAAGCCTTGATCTGGTTTAGATCCAGCCTATTAAATAGCGGCCTGGATATTTCCGTTGCGGCTTTGTTTTTACGAAGCATCAGGAAGCTTGCTACCAGCAATATCAAAGCTACAGCGAAGGCAATACCTGCACCCCTAATCCAATTCCAGCCAACCTCTGCATAGGCGTCCAGCGGTTCTTCTTTATAGGCAGACAGCCAGCCGAAGCCCTCAAACAAATAAACTGCGGCAAAAACGAGCAAGCTTATACCGATAGAAGTGAAAACAACACTTATCCAACCGCTTTTTTTGTTAAAGTCAAAACGCTTAAAGTAGTTCATTTATTTAATTATACAAAATTCCTAGGATAAAAGTTCCCACTTAAGATACCGGCTCGAGCCAAAATGGTGACTGCGAGTTTTTCAAGGGTACTTTCTGATTGGGAGAGTCGCTCTTTTGATCATAAACCAGGTCTAGAAGCTCTGTTTGACCCCGACAAAATCAATTCGTGGATAGTTCTTCCTCACCTCCGACCAGAATTTGTCCGCTAAATTGGCCGAATATTTGCTGTATTGCCCAGACTCGGAATGTCCGCAAAGTTTGTTTTCATAGTCACGAATAATTGCCAAAATCTTTTCACCTTCATGATCAAATTGGGTCTTAAATTCTTTAGGGTTGGTCGCGTACATATCGTGGGTAATTTTGAAGCGGATGAAGTCTTCGCGGTTTTTCTTGACCATTTCGTCAAAGGTTTGTTTGAACTTTGTCATAGAGATTTAATTTTAACCAAAGTGTAGACTAATTTCGAGTGGTGTCCCTCTCTCCTTTCTTCTGGGACACTTAGTCTGTTTCGCGAACAATTGAGAACGAACGCCGCCGCCTTTGGAATTCAACTTCGGAGAGCATTCGGGCTAGGGCTCTTTCCTTAGCACTCATTCCCTGGCTATCGGTCTCCTCGCACAGACGCTCGAGCAATTCGGCGACTGTTTTGACAGGAGGCGAAAAACCAAGATGGACCGAGACTTCAGCGAGACGACGTTGAATCGACGGTATCTCGTCCAGAACCAAAGTCGACTCACGGCTATACTGAAGCACCTCCTCGAGACTGCTCAGCCCGAAAATTCGGTAAAGCCTCAGATCGATGACTTTGGGATCGTGCACTCTGACCTCCTTTCTCAGTCTGATTATAGCAAAAATAATTATTTACCTCTGTCTTTGCTGGCTTTATACTTGAAAACAATGTCAGCTCAAGAACTTAAAAAAGCTTTGCGCAAACTTGCTTCAGAAAAAAAGGCCTCTGCCTCAGCTTGGTTTTTCAAAACTGGTCCTGGTCAATATGGTGAAGGGGACAAGTTTATTGGAGTCACAGTACCGGAGCAAAGAAAACTTGCCCGAGAGTTTAAAGATTTAGATTTAGTGGAGATCGAAAGTCTGCTCCAATCCCCATTCCATGAGGAACGGCTCGTCTCACTCTTTATTTTGGTTAACCGGTTCAAAGGTTCTAGCCAACGAACCCAAAAAGAAATTTTTGATTTCTATCTCGCCAACACTAAATCGATCAACAACTGGGATCTAGTTGATTCGTCTGCTAGTTATATTGTCGGAGAATATTTGCTTGATAAACCAAGAAGGGTTCTCTACTCTCTGGCTAGATCGAAGAACCTCTGGGAAAGGCGAATCGCCGTGATCGCCACTTTTAGCTTTATTGTTCGGGGCGAAAGCAAAGACAGCCTAAAAATTACCGAGCTTCTACTCGGAGACAAGGAAGACCTGATGCACAAGGCAGTGGGCTGGATGCTACGCGAAGTTGGCAAACGAGTTTCAAGAGAAGTTTTGATCAAGTTTTTGAGAGTGCATTATTCTACCCTTTCCCGGACAAGTCTGCGCTACGCGATTGAGCACTTTCCTGCCGAAACGAGACAAAAATACCTCAAAGGAAAATTTTAACCTAAAAAGCAGACAGGCTCTGGTATAATTGCCTTAATTAAAAATCAAGGAGAGGATCGATGCTCTGTCACAACCTTTGTCCTGACTTTGATCGCCTTCTGGGGGAGGCAAACACTCCCGAGAACCGCTGGGAAATCGTTGATTGGCTGCGGATTAAACTCCGTGAGGCAGGCTTCGGCGATGCTGAAGACAACTGGAACCATATGGGGTCAGTCGGACCGGTAGTGGTGCGCCTTTTCAGCCACTGCGAACCAGGTATCTGGTTTGGAACACGTGGCGAGGAGGCTGTAGCGCTGGTGACCAGCTCGAGAATTGGTCTGCCGATTCACGTTAAGGCCCCAACTCAGGACCAGCTTGACACTCTTGTCCTACTTTTGGCCGAGACCATTGAGCAAACGAGCACGACAATCAAGGCAAGGAATCCCAACACTGTCGGTGTCTGGGCAAACTGAAGGAGCGCAACGTGGGAAAAAGCCGAGTCGAAATTCCCCAGGTTGACCTTGGGCTGGTGCGCTTCTTGTACCGCTCCTCAAACGCGGGAAGGTTTGAGTTTGCGGGTGGTGTCTACCACTACTGGGCAGTAGTTCTAGAGAGAAGCCTGACTTGGAGACGACTGCAGAGGATCCACGCGAGCGGTCAATGGTCTCTCTTGGCAACTCACCAGCATGTTGGCTACGCGGGGAGGCTCGTCCCTCTACCCTTCGGAAGACTGGGCATCTGTTTGGAGGCGCGTACCCCCTCCCGAGGAAATGATGTGGCTGCCTTCGAACAACTACTCGAGAACTTCGGTCAACCGGTCCATTAGGTCAAGCCAAAGTCCAGTGAAGACCTCTTTCCAATCAAGGAAGAAAGGGGAGAGCTTCACTACACCAACACTTCCCCACTTGTAACTTTTTCTTTTTAGAACTAAAATATTTTTGTGAACAAGAATCTGCTCACGGTGTCTTTATTGATCATAGTTCTCGGCTTGGTAGCAATTTTTGCCTACCAGAATTTTTTCCCTTCTAAAGACAGTGAAAAGGGCCAAAAACCAGCTGCGGAAATCAGCACTTTCGAGCAGTGTGCGGCCGCCGGAATGCCAGTTCAGGAAAGCTACCCCCGACGCTGTATGGCCGAGGGAAAGAGCTTTACTGAAGACATTGGCAATACTTTAGAAAAAAGCGATTTCATCGTTCTAAAGAGCCCTTTGCCAAACGAAAAGGTGGGCAGCCCGCTGCAAATTACAGGTCAAGCTAAAGGAAGCTGGTTTTTTGAAGCTGTCTTCCCGGTCAAAATCCTAAATAGTGCTGACAAAGTTCTTGGGACTACAACAGCCAAAACAAGTGACAACTGGATGAGCGACAGCTTTGTGACTTTCAATGCGACTTTGACTTTTGAAGCCTCAACGACTGAAAGAGGAACTTTGGTTCTCGAAAAAGACAATCCTTCTGGGCTTGTGGAAAACGAAGATTCGCTAAGAATCCCGATCAAATTTAAGTAATTGGGTTTCAGGTTTGAGAGCTGCCGAGGCTGGTGCGCCAGTTGATGAAAGGCATGCGGTGTTTTTCGATCGACACGTCCTCAAGGGGGATGTTTTTGGCAGCAGCAAAGAGAGAGAGGGTTTCGACACTAGCGGAAAGTTCGGGGTTCATGATGTTGGCATTATGAAAAGAAATGAAGTCCTCAATGTTTTCACTCACCCCTTCAGTCTACTCCTATAAATCAAATAAGCAAGAGCCAAAGGCAGTGCAGGCCGGCGCTTGCTACAAAAATCTGCCGGTGCTACTATTTCTTGATGACGACTGAGGGGCTACAAAAAAGAATTGTCAAATTTCGTGACCTCCGCAACTGGAAACAGTTTCACAACCCCAAAGATCTCGCTATTTCCCTTCTTCTTGAAGCCGCAGAACTGCTTGAACATTTCCAATGGGAAAGCCCAGAAGAAATGGACGAGCTCATTAAATCCGAAAAATTAAAGGAGATTAAAGAAGAGGTGGCGGACACTTACTACTGGATTTTGCTCATTGCCCACGATCTCAATATTGATCTGGAGGAAGCCTTGAAAGAGAAAATGGCCCAAAATGAGGCCAAATACCCAGTTGAGAAAGCTAAAAACTCCCACAAAAAATACAATGAGCTCTAAAACTGTCGGACTTAAAGACAAAGTTGTTCTCATTACTGGCTCCTCCATCGGCATTGGAGCTGCTCTCGCGGAAGAATTTGCCAGGCAGGGTGCCAAAGTGGTCATTACCTACAATACGAACAAAGACGCAGCTATGAGACTAGCTGAAAAGTGCCTGACCCTGGGTGCGGCTGATATTCTCGTGCTCAAGCTTGATGTCCGAAACGAGAAGGAAATTCTGGAAAGTGTGGCAAGAGTCAAAAAAGAGTTTGGTCACATTGATGTTCTAGTCAACAACGCTGGAGTCTTTGCGGAAGGGACAGTAGAAACAACCACTTTTGAAGGTATCGAAGATCAAGTGCGCGTCAACCTCGAGGGTTTGATCAAAATGACGCACGCGGCTCTCCCCTACTTGAAAGGGGCAGTGGTGAACATTGGTTCTCGGGCTGGAACAAAGCCTTATCCGAACTACGCGACTTACGCAGCGACCAAATGGGCGGTGCGCGGCTTTTCCAAATCTTTGGCAGCCGAGATTGCTCTGCCGGTCTACTGCGTCAACCCGGCTGGAACTGCCACCGCCATGAACGATTTTGAGGGCGTTCCGGCCTCCAAAGTCGCTGAGGTCATCCTTGCTGTCTTGACTGGAAAAATCAAAGCTGAAAGTGGGGACGATATCAATGTTTGGGAATATTAGTTTTGGACGAAACTATTTTCCTCTTCTAGTAGGGGGCCTCTGCCTGCTCTCCTTTTTTCTTTTAGGTTTTCTAGTTTTGCAGTTTCCGGACAACTTTCTCGACAGAACAAACTTCTTTTCCGAGGCGGCTCTACCCTACCCGTGGTTGGGAAATTTACTCAAGCTGGTTTCTTTTTTTGGAGAAACTCTGGTTGCACTGCTTTTACTCTTGTTGCTTTCCCTTTTTTTCTTTTTCACTAAATACCCAATCAAGCTTCCCACCATAGTTGGTCTGATTCTTTTTTCTTTCAGTGCTGATCTTCTCAAACCTCTTTTTGCTCGTGATCGACCGGGGCCAACAATCACCCACCTTACCTACAGCTACCCGAGCGGACATGCGACTTTTTACGCAGTTTACTTTGGTTTTATCTTTTTCCTCTTGCTTCGGTCAAAGGCTTTACCAAAATGGCTGCGCAACCTACTTCTTGCCTTTTGCGCTTTTTTGATCGTCTCTGTCGGGCTCTCGCGCCTTTACTTGGGCTTCCATTGGAACAGTGACGTTCTCGGTGGCTACCTCCTCGGTGTCGGTTTACTCTCGATTTTGATCTTTGGCCAGGAGCGCTTGAGCGGAAAGTCGAGGAGTGCTAAACTGGGTGCAAATGAAAATCTCCGAGTCCCAAAAAGAAAAATTGGTTGAGGAAGCCAAGGCTGTTTTGGAGCGAGTTTATCCAGCGGAGAATCCTTTTGTTTTTGCTAGTGCCGTTCTCACCAAAGCTGGCAACATTTTTTCCTCGGCCAACTACGGTTCCGATTCAGCTTCGCTTTCCCTGCACGATACGCAAGCAGCACTGGCTCATGCGGCCGCTCACGGTGAAGGAGATGTCATAGCGATTGCAGTCACCAGCCAAGAAAGGCATGCCAAAGGAGAGTTCACCAATCCTTGCCATATGTGCAAACAGCTTCTTTTCCTGAAATATTGGTTAACCTGGGCATTTTTTGATTAGTTAGTGAGTTGAGGTACTTCTACCGAACGTTTAATAATAAATTCCGGCTTCTCACCGAGTTTTTCTTCGCCGACGACTTCCAAGTAAACCTTAATAGCTTTTTCGACATTTTCCAAAGCTTCTTCTTTGGTTTCGCCTTGGGACATGCACCCTGGCAAGTTAACTACGTCAGCAACAAAACCGCCAACCTCCGGGTCTTTGAAAATTTCGACCACAAATTCTACTTTAGACATGGTTAGATTGTAGCACTATTGCACAGTAATGTTAACTTTCAAGCACTCTAAACTGAGACCCCTTCACCCTAGACCAAAGGCTCTCTTTGTGTTAGACTAGCTTTACAGTAAAAGACAACCCCATCACGGGGCTGCCTTTTTTTTGTGGAGCGGATCAACTCAGGTAAGGATGAAAGGATTCATAATGAGTAAAGCAGTCTTGGATAGGGAAGACACAGCAGGCTCTGAGCGCGACAAGGCCAAGGTCCACGTACTCGAAGCAGTTGATGAGACGTCGAAAAGGTTCCTTCTCATGGAGGACCGTCGGGAGCAACGCGCGGGCAAGGTACTGGAAAACCCACCGCCCGGCTCTTCTCAGTGCAACTGGTGCCTCTACCCGCTCTTCACCCCAGCAGTGGACGAAACCTACCCTCCAGCCCCAGAACTCTGCGAGAACTGCGACTGGCTCTTGGCGAACGGGATCATCTAGGAAGAAGATCAGAGGGAGAGAATCAAGGGACTTTGTGAAAAGTTGGTGTTTACACCTCGTATCGTTGCTTCTTTTCGTAACGGTACGCCCTTCCCTCTTTGAAAAAACCAACTCCAAATTTGAATAAGTAAGAACTTTTTAGTAAACTCCCTTTGTGATTGAAAATTACTTAAACAAAACTTCTCCCCTGACCCTTGGTTTCCTCCAAGCTCTCGGCGTGGGCCTTTACGTGGGAAAAGTAGCAGCCTTTATGTTTTTTCTAGAAAAAAATATTGGTGAGCCGGGCTATTTCGGTGTCGCCTTGATACTGACCCTTTTTGTCTTTTCAGCTGGTCTCACTGGCACTCTGGTCTTTGGTACTCCAGCCTATTTCGCTCTCAAAGGCAATATCTCCAAAGCAGTTTCAACTCTTCTTGCCACGTTCGTTTCCCTCGCCATCCTCATCACCGTCACTGCGCTGACCATCTACCTAGTTTTCTAGAGTTCCCATTTTCCTTGTTTTGGCTTGCGAAGAAGAGTAAAATACCAGACAAAATGAAACCATATTTGGCCGATGCAATAAAAAAACACTTCAACGCTTTCAATATCCGCCGTGCGGCGAACAAGATCTTCAACCGCTTTCACCACAAAGCAGAAAAAGTAGAGAAAGTAGTGCAAAAGCGCAAACCCTCCGAGAAAGTTTTTGATTTTAGCTTGAGACAAGAGTAAAATAGCCAGGTAATTTATAGTGAGCTAATCGAACTATCTTAGCTATCCTGACAACAAGAATTTTTGTCATTTTTTAATAATGTTTTGAGGACAAAACAAAATACATTTTTATAATTTAGAAAGATTGTAAAAGCGAATGGAACAGCAAAAGATGTTTAATGAAACTAAAAAAGTGACCGGATATTCCCTATATAATGAGGATTTTAAGAAGCGGTTACAACACAATTACTCAGATGGGTTTTTTCCTTCTCTACCAAATAAGCGGTTTGACATAATTTATGCTGACCCACCTTGGCACTATAATGGAAAACTTCAATTTGATAAAAGTAGTACAACTAAAGAAAAACTTAACCTATCAAGAAAGATATTCATTAGTACAGCAGGTTTTAAGTATCCTATGTTAAAACTAAACGAGTTAATGGAGATGCCTATAAGCAAAATTACAAAAGATGACTGTCTTCTGTTTATGTGGACGTCAAATCCCCATTTAGCTCAAGCTATTAAATTAGGAGAGGCTTGGGGTTTTGAATACAAAACAGTCGCATTTGTCTGGGACAAAATGAACCATAATCCTGGACAATATACCCTTTCTAATTGCGAGTTGTGTCTGGTTTTTAAACACGGAAGAATACCAAAGCCGAGAGGTGCCAGAAATGTACAACAATTAATAAGAGCCAAAAGAGGGGAGCATAGCGAGAAACCTATAGAGGTGATGAGTGCAATAGAAAAGATGTTTCCAAGCCAAGAGAAGATCGAATTATTTGCCAGAAAGAAAGCAGAAGGTTGGACGGTGTGGGGCTTAGATGTTTTTAATAAAAATGGAGATAACTTTTAAAGTAGTAAATGTTTTAGTTTCGTATTAAAATGCTCAACTAGGGATTTTTCATCAGGATACATCCACATAAAAAAGTGGTTAGGGAAACCATCGAACCAAAAAGTTATTTCTCTTACCCGTTTTGGATCACGTGCTATATCACCTGCATAGACAATCCAAAACGGTAAAACATCCTTTCCTAGGTTTGAGTGATCTTTTAAAAGTTTCAGTAGTCCAGGTGTAAAAAACTTACATGATCTTTCATGTGCATTACCCCTTCCTGCACTTGGAGGTTTACCTTCAACCCAACCATCTTGTCTTTTAACCTCTATGTAAAGTTTCTTACTAGTATTTACATTCTCAATGGCGAAATCTATCTTTATTCCATGGTGCCAAGTTCTACCCGGAGAAAACACAGCTTTCTCAACGGGTTTGTCTAATTTAACTTTTTCATAGATATGTTCAAATTCTTTCGGTTTTGGTCTTAAAATAAATGTTTCTGAGTTCTGAAATTCTTTAAAAAAAGCGTCATTAAACAGAACCTCCTGATCAAGAGCTTTCCCGCCACTTACTGTTTGCCAATTCAATCTTTTTCGTAACTCAAGTGTTCCCATAATTATTTCTCCGAATGCATTAACATACCCATGGGTATTTCAAGAGCCTTAGCGATTTTTTCAATATTTTCCAGAGAAACATTTCTGGCACCGCGTTCAATATCACTAATGTAAGTTCTATGAAGGCTTGCTTTAAACGCAAGCTCTTCTTGCGAGATTTTCTTTTGTCTTCTGATTTGGCGCATTTTTTCGCCAAACTTTTGTTTAATGTCTACCATAAGTTACTGTTACTTATTGACTACAATATACTATTCAATTAAAATTACTCCACAGACTTTAAGTGACATTAATTTCCTCGACACTGTTTTTTGGAAAACTGTTAGAATATTAGCTAGATGTTTCCTTTCTCCAAAGGAATAGACTTCCAGTACCTACGCAATTTCAATCTGATCATGGCTTCCCTACATGCTTTACAGGGAGTAGCCATACTGCTACTCAGCACTTCCTTTTCCTTGCCGGTAACTGCCGGTTACCTGACATTCGATTTTTCCAGCCAAGCGCTTGTACCATCCAGTAGAGAAATATTTAGTCTGCAGATTGGGCCTTTGGTGGCCCTGTTTTTCTTCCTTTCCGCGGCTGCCCACCTCATCATTGCTACGCTCTGGCGGGCAAGTTACGAAGAAGACCTAAAAAAGGGAATGAACCGGGTTCGTTGGATCGAATACGCCCTTTCGGTTTCGGTCATGATGGTAGCGATCGCTCTGCTGGTGGGAATTTATGAGCTCACCAGTTTGATCATGATTTTTGCTTTGGTAGCTGTCATGAACCTCATGGGACTAATGATGGAAGTGCACAATCAAACTACTGAAAAAACTAGTTGGCTCGCCTTCAAAATCGGCAGCTTTGCTGGCATCGTCCCGTGGGTTGTTGTCGGTCTCTACTTCTGGGCCGCTTCTGCCTATGGAGAGGGAGATACACCCACCTTTGTTTACTGGATTTACATCAGCATCTTCGTTTTCTTCAACTGCTTTGCAATCAACATGTACCTGCAATACAAAAGAATCGGAAAGTGGAAAGACTACATTTTTGGTGAAAGGGTCTACATGGTTCTCAGTCTGGTGGCAAAATCTGCTCTTGCCTGGCAAGTCTTCGCCGGTACCCTACGGCCTTAGGAATCCTTGACAACTTCTCCCCAACAAGCCTAAAATCCCGACACAATGGAAAAATCTACCTACAAACTAAGCCCTTCGGATTTCGCTTATCTTTACGAAGACTGCAAATATTGCTACACACTTAAAATCAAACAAGGAATAGTCCAACCTAGTATGCCAATGCCGGGTGTCTTTGGCGCGATTAATACTCGGATTCAAGGAAGTCTGGTCGGTAAAAATCTCCAAAGCCTCGCCAAAAACTTACCGGACGGCGAAGTTGTTACTCAGGAAGGCTGGGTTGAATCAATTCAAATTCCCGGAACTTCAGTTTACCTAAAAGGAAAATATGATCTTTTGGTCAAAAACTCTGACGGCAGCCACACTTTGGTTGATCTTAAAATCAGCCAGCCTGGGGAGGACAAGATCGAAAAATATAAAACTCAGCTGACTGCGTACAAATACGCTTTGGAAAACCCCAAAACAAACTCTCCCATCAAGGTCAGCAAACTTGCTTTACTAATCTTTTATCCGGACAAAGTTTCATTTGAAAGTGGAGCTGCCTTGCTCGACTTTCCCGCGAATTGGCTGGAAGTTCCAGCTGACGATGAGGCTTTCCAGATCTTTATCAAAGGAGTTGATCGGCTGCTTGCTGGTCCGGAGCCGGCTGAGAGCGAAACCTGTAAATGGTGTGTCTATAGAAAGAAGTTTCAACCACAGGAAAAGATTGTTGACGATATACCTTTTTAGATAGACTTCCTTGTCTTTTCTTCTGAGCAAGCCTATACTTAGTTCCTATGGCCCGCGGACAAAACAAACAGAAAAAAGAAAAGAAAAAGCCCAAGAAGGACAAGTCGAAGTAATGGATGAGCCAGTTCGCTGTCCTTATTGCCACAGCAAGGATCTCTCCATCCTTCCCCCCTCAAACAGAGAGTCGACCACTATTTCCTACCGCTGTCAGATGTGCTCGCGCACTTTCAGCAAGTCAAAAAACGAAGATAAAGAAGATAAATAGGCAGTTCCTGACTTTTAAAAACACTTTCTTGTATACTCTATCTTGAGATGCTTGCCTTTTCTAGAAAAAGATTGATCGCTAGCCTTGTCGGGCTCCTGCTACTTCTCTCGACAGCCTCCGCCATCTACTACTTCCTCCGTCCGGCCCAAACACCGCAAGAATCTGCTCAAAAGGAAACCCCCAAATTTGAGGCTTTTTGGAAACAGCGAATTGAGGCCGCTATGGCCCCCTCCAACTGCCCCGACACAGGTCAACCCAAGATCCCAACCACTTCTTATCAAGGCAAACTTTATGACGGGCACATCCACATTCCTTCTATTTTCACCGGGGGTGAGAATGACGAACCGAGCTACGAAGACAAGGTGGTAAATTCAACTTTAGGTGTAAATATAAAAATGAGTGAGTTCGTTTGTGTCCTCGAACATGATGGCACGAGCAAGGCTTTTGCCTTTTTCCCAGTTTACCGAGAGATGAGCCGTCAACACATTGAGATCGCAAAGCAAACAATGGAGCGTTATCCGGATCGGTTTGTCCCCTACGTAATGCCACCGGACAATGATGGCTCGAAGGACGGCTTTCCCACGGTGGACGCGGACAGCCTCAAAAAAATGCTCGGGGCTGACCCAGGATTGTTCAAGGGTTATGGAGAGATTGGACTTTACGCCCGCAGCGGTGGCTCCCCAGCGCTATTTCCGGACTCGCCGAGACTAACGGAAATTTACCCAGTTGTGAGAAAAAACAAACTCCTGATTTATTTTCACCTTGGGGAAGGAATGCGGGAAAGCTACAAAAAGATCATTAAAGCTAATCCTGACATTAATTTTCTCTTCCATGGCGATCAGCTGATTCAGTGCGAAAAGTGCTCACAAGATCTTTCCCAAATCGAAGACGTTTTGGGTTCAGCACCGAATGTTTACTACGAAGTTGACGAGCTCTGGGGTGATGTTTTTATCTTTCAGCCAGAGGTGACGAAGAAGCAGTTCTTCAATCATTTCAAAGATTACAAACCGCTGCTAAAAAAAGACGTTGCGACCTGGAAAGGATTCATCGAGAAATTTCCCGATCAAGTCATCTGGGGCAGCGACCGCGGCATTTTCCGCTGGCCGGTTGATCTTGAAGTGAGTCGGCAGCTGACTGATTACGTCCGTGCCTTTATTGCCCGTCTAGACCCAACGGTCCAGGAAAAATACGCCTACAAAAACATTGAAAAGCTGCTGCCAAACTAGCTTCGTAAGTCGGCTCGCGAGAAACTTCATCTTTTGACCATGAAAATCTTTGTCAAAGTCAAACCAGCTGCAAAAGAAGACAGGCTCGAGAAGCTCGATGAAACTCATTATCGAGTCTCGGTCAAAGCTCCGCCAGTCAGAGGCCAAGCCAATGACAGCGTGGTCGTCTCGTTGGCCCTTTTTTTCAAAGTCCCCAAAGCAAAGATTCGGATCATCTCCGGTTTAACTTCCAGGGAGAAAACAATTAAGTTAGTTTAGAAAACAACAAACAACTTTAGGCGGGCTGCTCTCTTCGCTCCTTTAATTAATTTTGCGGGTTACCACACAACGTGCTGTTGTTAATTCCAGTTTGTGTGCCGTCAGTTCCTGGCCCAGGATAAGAACCGAGGAACGTGGCATGCACCTTTTCGATTCCAAGGCTAGCGTCTTTTCCAAAAGCATCAAACGAGCCATGGTCAGCACAAACAGTTTTGGAAGTTGAAACACCGTATCCTGGCATTGTTCCGTAATCGGACCCATTACCAGAGTTGCTTGCAACCGCTGGTACGATTGCAAAAGCTACTAAAGAACCAGCCGCTACTGCGGCTCCAATATATCTTTTTAACATTATTTTTTTTACACCCCCTTTCACACAAAAAGTTGCCAGTGGGCAACTACAAATATGATGTGCTTTTGGCCCAAAAAAGTCAACTTTCAAGCAGACAAGCCATCAGCGTCTAGAACCAGGAAAGTAAGACTGAAATGGAGACTTTCTTCTTGCCGAGAAGAAGAAAGAGATCTATAATCTACCTATATGGCAATTGTCCGCCTCATCCTTGAAATCATCATCGCCGTCATCGAGATTTTGCTCGTACTCAGATTGGTTTTTGTCTTGCTCGATTCGCGTCTGGTTGGCTTTGTCGCCAATGTTTTTTCTTGGACCGACCCACTGATTGCCCCCACCAGCAATTTTTTCCCCGGTCTTCTACCCCTGTTTGCGATTCTTTTTGCTATGTTTGTTTACGGACTAGTTTTCGGTATTCTGATTGCGCTTTTGCGACTGGTCTAAAATTTGCAAACTAACCCCATAGTCAGGTATAATTAGCCTGTTCAGCCTAAGTAATTCCCTTTTTGAACAAAAGAAAAAGATTTTTTTTCTTGCCGGGAGCTTACTTTGTGCTTAAAAATTATGGAAAAACTGAGAAACGTGGCAATTATTGCCCATGTTGACCACGGCAAAACCACACTCGTAGACGCTCTTTTGCGTCAGAGCAACACTAAACTTCACAAGGACCTCACTGGGTCAGATCTGATCATGGACTCAAACGATCTAGAAAAAGAGCGCGGCATCACCATTTTTTCCAAAAACGCTTCGATTGAATGGCAAGGAACCAAAATTAACATTATTGACACTCCTGGCCACGCCGATTTCGGCGGTGAGGTTGAAAGAGTTTTAAAAATGGCGGACGGCTGTCTACTTTTGGTTGACGCCAAGGAAGGGCCCATGCCGCAGACTCGTTTCGTTCTCAAAAGAGCCCTCGAACTGGGACATAAAATCATTGTGGTCATCAACAAAATCGACCGAGCCGACGCCCGTCCTGACTGGGTCGTCAACAAGACTTTTGATCTTTTCGTGGAACTCGGAGCAGAGGAAGAAACCGCTTTCTTCCCGCTTGTTTACACTTCTGCAAAAAAGGGTCTAGCCGGTCTAGAACCAGAAATCAGCAAGATGAAAGATATTGCTCCGGTTTTTGAGGCTATTTTGCAGCATATTCCCGCCCCAGGTGGAGAGGCGGACAAACCACTGCAAATGCTTATCACCACTATCGTCGGGGACAATTTCAAGGGCCGAATCGCCACTGCCCGCATTTACAATGGCCGGGTGCGAGCTGGGCAAGAAGTGACTCACATCAACCGACTCGGGGAAATGAAAAAGGCTCGGCTCACCGCCCTGATTGGTTTTTCCGGTCTGGATCGAGTTGAAATTGACTCTGCCCAGGCTGGCGATATTGTTGCTTTTGCCGGCATTGCCGATATCAACATTGGCGAAACCGTCGCGGACCCGAATGAGGCCGTCGCTCTTCCTCTGCTCGATATTGAGGAACCGACGATCAACATGACAATTTCGGTCAACTCTTCTCCCTTTGCCGGCAAGGAGGGAGAGTTCAAAACTTCCCGCCAAATCCACGACCGACTCTACAAAGAACTGGAAACCGATATGGCTTTAAAGGTCGCAGATGGGCCAAATGGAGATTGGGTGGTTTCAGGTCGGGGGGAACTCCACTTGGCAATTTTGATTGAGAGGCTGCGCCGCGAGGGTTATGAATTTCAAGTCGCACGTCCGCAAGTAATTACAAAAATAGTTGACGGGACGAGGCTCTCCCCTTTTGAAAAGGTCTTCATTGAAGTTCCGGACCAGTACTCCGGTGTAGTCATGCAAAAAATGGGTGAGCGAGGCGGCAAACTTCTCGATATGAGGAGCGAAGACGGCGTCACCCTGACTGAGTTTGTCATTCCCACTCGCCGCCTTTTCGGCTACCGCAGTGAATTCATCACCGATACCAAGGGCACTGGAACTCTGAACACCATTTTCCACGAGTTTGCTCCTGACGAGAGCGGCTCTTTTGTCCGCTCTCGAGGCTCTCTAGTCGCCTATGAGGACGGAGCAACCACTCTTTATGGTCTGACCAACGCTCAAGACCGCGGAGTCCTCTTTATCGGCCCAGCAATCAAGGTTTATAAAGGTCAAGTCATTGGCCAAAACGCGCGCGGGGACGATATCAAAGTCAACGTCGCCCGCGAAAAACAGCAAACCAACATGCGCAGTAAAGGGGAGGGTGTCTCTGAGCACTTTAACGCTCCCCAACCGATGGGTTTGGAGGACTCTCTAGAATACATCGACGATTCCGAACTGGTGGAAGTGACTCCAGCCAACATTCGCCTGCGCAAAATCGACCTCAACGCCAAGTATTGACCTTTGCTGTGCGCTTTTAACTGGTGTAGAATAAACTTTAATGCCTGTTGAAACAAAAGAAACTTCAAAACTCCCCCTTATTTTCATCGCTTTAGTCTTTGTTCTTTTAATCGCCGGCGGAGTTGCCTTTCTTCTTTTCTTTAATAGATCTGAACCAGTCAAGGAAGCCGCAAACACCAATCCTTCAGCTACAAATTCCGCCACTGTGGAAAAAACGACTATTACCAAAACTGGCTCGGCCAAAAAGATTTTCACTGGTGGCTATGCTGATCCTTCGATCATCAAGAAAAAAGATGGGACTTACTTGATGTATTTGAATAAATTTGGCAACGGTCCCAGCGGTTATCTAGTTTTGTCTTCGAAAGATGCAAAAACCTGGAAAGAGGAGACCGGAATCATTTTCCCTGGAATTTCCGTCGCCCGCGCCTTTCAAACCAAAACCGGGATTCGTTTTTACTATCCAGAGCAAATGCCTTTGGCTGGTAGTACTGATCCGATGCCCTCCCTGCTGAGTGCCTTTTCGACTGACGGACTAGCTTTTAAGAAAGAGGCGGGAGCGAGAGTCAAACCCAGAGACGGCTATTTCCTCGGCGGCTCGACCGTTTTTACTTTGCCAAACGGAAAACTGCGGATGTATTTTGAAGAACCCGCAGCAGCTGACCCAATGAAAAGAAAGGGTGTGATTTGGGGAGCTTCCTCCTCTGATGGTCTGAAGTGGACACGCGATAGTTCCCCAAGCATTGAACCCGAAACCAGTGTTGAGAACGCTCCAGCTGATTGGCCTCAAGCTTTGCACCCCTTCGTCGTCACCGAACCTGACGGGACTTTCTTAATGTTTTACAACACTCATTCCAAAATTTATGCGGCTGAATCAAAGGACGGACTCTCTTGGACTAAACTGGGTGACCTAGGTATCGATGGCGCCGACGCGGATGGAGTTTATCTTCCCAATGGAAACTTTCGTCTTTATTACGGGGATTTTGACGAAAAAACCGGTGGCGAAGTCTTCTCCATTGATTTGACAATTTCCTAACCAAAAGAAAAGATCTCCCTCCTAAAAATCTTTTCTTAAACAGGGCGATTAGCACTTAGAACTCAGCGCCAAATGCGCCTCAAACTACCCTCTCCGAACTCGTTGTAGGTCAGCTCAAAGTGAAAGGATCGGCGCACCACTTTGCTTCTGGGTACTCATTAGGTTAAAATCGAGCCAATGAAAAAGACAGTCAAACCAACCTACCCTGCCTACAAAAGTGACTTTCTTGATGTTGGGCATGGCCACCACCTTTACTACGAACTCTACGGCAATCCCAAAGGAAAACCAGTTCTCTACCTCCACGGTGGGCCAGGAGCTGGCTTCAGAGAAAGGCACAAAGGCTTCTTTGACCCCAAAATCTGGAACGTTATCCTCTTCGATCAACGGGGAGCGGGTCGCAGTACTCCTTTTGCTAGCCTCCACGAAAACACCACCGCCAGTCTAGTCAAAGACATCAACCTTTTGCTCGACAAACTAGGTCTTGAGAAAGTCCTGCTCTTTGGTGGCTCCTGGGGCTCAACTCTAGCTTTGGTTTACGCAATTGAAAACCCCAAGAGAGTAGTCGGAATCATTACTTGGGGAGTCTTCCTTTGTGATCGTTTTGATCAAAAGTACTACCTGGAGGGTGGCTCAGCTGACTTTGCGCCTGAGGCTTGGGAACGCTTCGCAAGCATTGTCCCCAAAGAACACCAAAGTAAACCAGCACCATATTATTACCGGCAAATGCAGGGTAAAAATGAAAAGGCAAAGGACATGTTTGCTTTTGAGTGGACCCTCTATGAATGGCGCCTCATGGATCCGGATGCTAGTTTGGAAAAACTAACTCGTGAAATCAAGAAGGAAGGTTTCTACAAGTCTCTAGCGCCTCTGGAGGCTCATTACATTCTTGCTGGTGGTTTCTTTCCCGAAGGCTACATTTTGAAAAATGCTCCAAAACTAAAAATCCCGGTGACAATTGTGCAGGGACGCTATGATTATTGCTGCCCCCCAGTTAGTGCCTACCGGCTACACAAGAAAATCAGGGGCTCCAAACTGATCATGGTCAATGCCGGTCACGCCAGCAGTGAACGCCCTACTACCAAAAAACTGATCGAAACCCTAAAAGATTTTTAAGCACTCTCTTTCACTAAAGAAATGAAGCGAATTCTTGTTTGGCCAATTGACACTTCTTTTCTTCCCCACTAAACTATAAACATTGTTCTTTGTAAAAAGCGAAAGGCGGTGATTTTTTTATGAAATACACAATGACCTGTAATCAAGGCCACGAAGACGAGCCCTTTACTGCTAGTGTCGAAGCTGAAAATGACGATGAGGCGATGGGAAAGATGATGGAAGAGGTAAAACCTCACCTAGCTGAAAAGCACTCTGACCTGGCTGGGAAAAGCGACGATGAACTCAAAGAAATGATCGTGGGAATGTGGAGCAAAGAAGAGGGCGGCGCGGCAATGGGTGGTGACACCACTCCCGAAGCAGGTGGGGAGACACCCGCTGCATAAATAAAGACTTTTAATAGGTGAAGGAAAGGCGGCCCAGAGGGTCGCTTTTCTTTTTTCTAACCTTCGTTACGAGCAAATTGTCCACTTTCCTTTGATTTAGCAAACAAACGCGAGAAAACCCAAAGCGCCAGGGCGAAATAAAAGATGTTTTCTGCAAAAGCAATGCCAATTGCAGCCCAGTTGACCTGCGTATTGTTAAGCGAGTTGCGGGCCATTTCAAAAACATGGGTTGTGGGTAGTGAGTAAGCAAGGACTTGCATGGCTGGGGGGAGAATTTTGACGGGAAAGAAAGTTGCGCTCAAAGGCTGCAGTACAAAAACCAATCCCCAAGCTAGTGCCTGAATCCTCGTCCCAAAACGGAAGATCAAACCCAGCATAAAAATCCCAAAAGACCAAGAGAAAATTGCTAGATTGATGAAGGAAAAGACAAGAGTCACTGCTCCAATTTGAAAAACATTGAAGTGAAATAGAAACAAGGAAATAAAACTGACCAAAAAGAAAACTATTAGTGACTTGATCGTTCCAGAGAGAATCAGAGCAAACAAGTATTCACTAACTGAAAGGGGAGTGATAAACATGTTGCTCAAATTTCTTGCCCAAATATTCCAGAGCGCTCCTACAGTAACCGAAAACTGACAAATTCGAATCACTTCCCAGAAAATCAAACCCAAAAGCAGGTATTTCCCTGCCAGAGTTGAGTTTTCCTGGCCCAAGAAAAGATAGACGAACCCGAAAGCTAGCAATGAAAGGACTGAGAAGAAAAATAAATCTACGATCACTTCCAAAGACCGACGAGTAATGTAGAACTCTTGCAAAAGAATCCCGAGAACCCTATGTATCATCACCCCTCCTTGCAATTGTCAAAAAGACATCTTCCAGAGTCGGTTTTTTGACTTCAATGTCGGTGATCCAAATTCCAGCCTCGGAAAGACCGAAAATGACTTTTGGAATCTGCTTTTCTTTGGTTTTGACTCGAACTGAGTAGCGGTGAGTAAACTCAAAATCTTGTCCTTGTTCTTTGAGAAATTCCTCGACCTTGTCTCGATCTCCGTCGAAAGTAAGGTTTAGGGTAGCCGCCTCAATTCTTTTGGTCAGACCAAGAGGTGTATCGGCAGCAAAAATCTGACCGTGATCGAGAAAAATGACCCGGTCGCAAAGCCTAGTCACTTCTTCCATGTTGTGGCTGGTGTAAAGAATTGAAACCGAAGAGTTTTTCCTTCTCTCCTCGATAAAGCTTAAAGTCTTGTCAGCAATATCCGGATCCAGCGACGCGGTCGGTTCATCCATGAGAATTAGCTCAGGATCGTTGAGAAAAGATTTTATCAGGTTCACCCTGGTTTTTTGTCCGGCGGAAAGATCCCAGTAACGACTGTCTTTGATCGCCTCAATTTCGAAATAGTTGATCAGTTCAGTGATTTTCTTCTTCGCCTCAGAGACTGCATAAATTTGAGCAAAGACCAAAAGATTTTCCCAAACCGAAATTCGTCCTTGCAGAGTGTTGAAGGAAGAAGCAAAATTGACTCTTTGGAGAACTTCTTGACGCGCCTGGGGGAAATCTTTGCCAAAATATTTTATCTTGCCCCCAGTCGCGCTAACAATACCAAGCAGCATGTGGATTGTAGTTGTTTTGCCGGCTCCATTGGGACCGAGTAACCCGACTATTTCCCCTCTTGGAACTTCAAAAGAAATATCGTCAACCGCTGTGAAAGAGCCGAATTTTTTGGTTAAGTTCTTTACTTCCAAAATATTTTCCATGCAAGGGGTTAGTTTAGATTATTTGCTTGTTTGTGGTCAATCAGCTCTTTATGTATAATTTAATCAATGCCATCCTCCCCTGCCGAAGAGACTGGTCAATTTCGAAATCAACTTTTCAATCAAGTCATCGCAACCATTAAATCCGGTTTGGAAACGGGTAGTCTCCGCTCCTCCCGAGCCAGTGAAATTGCCGATTTTGTTCTCAAAAAACTTCAGGCGAGTCTGACAACGACAGAAATTTATCAACTTGTCCCGACTTTCCGTCAAACTTTTCCCGAACTCAACGAACTCTCAATTTCGGTCGGGCAGCACTATGAAGAACTGGTCAAAAATGAGGCCTTGCCAAAGGCCCTTGCGCTAATTCGTGCTGGCAAAATACAAGAGGCAAATCAATTTATGAAATCTCTAACTAGCAAGGAATCAAAATGAGTCTAGAAGGCGAATCTAGTTTTGAAAAATCTCCTCTTTCTGCTGACGAAAAGCGTAAACTAGAGCCAATCAGAGATCGAGTTGAAAAAGGCGATCTAGGAGGGTCCGAAGACAGCCCCGACAAGGGCAAGGAAAAGGAACCTGTTGGTCAGGATGAGGAACGTCTCCTGAGTTTAATGAAAGAAAAATCAGGTCCAAATGAAGATCCAGAGGAAACTTTACAGACAATTGCGGAATTTCTAAAGAAAGAACGAGGAAAAGCTGGACCCGAAGAACCAAAAAGTGCTGAAGTAGAGCATTCAGAAACTTCTTCTTTTGCAGAAAGGCTTCAAGAAATTCGAGAAAAAGAAAAAGTCAAAATTTACGAAGATCCCAGGCAAGACCCAGCGGTTCAAGAGATAGAGCGGGAAATCGGACGCCTAACTGCTAAATACGACGAGGACCGTGATCGCTATCATGCTAGAACCTCAGACACTAACTTTGATTATAGGCAAGATCGGCAGTTAGCTGAATTCAGAACTTGGGAGAGTTTTACTCGCCGTTTTCCAGAAAAAACCCAGGCTTATCGAGATAAAGTTCCTCAAATTGAGGATGCTATCGGAAGAATTGAAGAGCGCGATCAAGCTTACCAAGAGAAAAAGCAAAAAGAACAGAGAGCAGAAAACCAACGGCAGGAAAGAAAAAAGATTTACGAGGACCCAAATCAAGACCCGGCAATCGAACAAACCAGAAAGGAAATCGAGCAGAAAATTGCTCAGCGTGGAGAATCAGCAGATAGTGTGCTTACGGGCATTTACAAAAAGGTTGATACCGAAAGGGGTTGGGGGAACTTCGCTCTACGCTACCCGGAAAAAGCAACTGCGTATCAAGACCGAATTCCTGAAATAAATGCTGCTCTTAGCCAACTTAAGACTCACGAGCAAGAAGTGCAAGAAAGGCACCCTGTTGCGTCCGGTGTTGGAAAGGAATCTGGAGAAGAGCAGCAGTTGCCTCAGGATAGATCTGAAAGTACCCGTGACTTAAACCCACTCGATCCAGAAAGTAGAGTTGAAACCGTTCATCAGACTGAAGAGACAAGGCAGGAAACTAGAGAAGCCGATTCGGAACTTCTCAAGGACCCAAGGATAAGCTCTGCTTTGCAGGAGTTGATTCAACTTTACTCTTCTCCACAAGAATTTGACGCTAGGATAAATAAACTTAAAAAAGAGGAGCCTAGTCTTTTCTTACTTTTGATGAAACTAGTTGGGGATATTGCTTCAGCTGGCGAAAAGCTCAGTGAAGAGGGCTAGGAGAGCCAGGGGTGCTCGGCTCTCCTCTTGTCTCATCGCAGTCAAGTTTGTCATCCGGACTGAAGGCAGGGCTGACCATTCTCGTTGTGGTCACTACAGACCCCTGCAGACTCTTCTCCAAACGATCCTCTGCCCAAACCAGTGCGAGCAGTGTCCCTACAAAGAGCAGGATCAGGATTAGAAGTGTACTAACGCAGGCAAGCAACACTAGGTGCCCAAGCTTCATTTCGCTTCTCCTTCACTCATCTGCAGGGTACCCAATACACGGGGAGTCGGGGTTAGAGAGAAAACAGGTTCCCCACGACAACCCCAACTAACCAAAACTCCCCTCTTTGGATCTTTCCAACGCACCCGCAAGACGAGTCCTTCTCCGTAAGGAAACTCGTTCCACCACAAATCCTGGCCCGATGCAAGAATTCCTACTCCTGTGACCAAGACCCCCTGTTCCACAGTGATCATCTCGATCTGAGGAAGAAGTACCGACCTGGATTCGTTCGTAGCCAGGACGAGCCAGCGAACTCTTTCTCCTATTTGTACCCAATCCGCACCATCTTTTAGACAAGCTTGTGCCTTTGTTGGCAGCACCCGCAGCGAAGCGTATGTCAATTCGAGCGGTACCGGTGTAGGAGTCGGGCTCGCCTTACTCGAGAAAGAGCTGCTCGAAGCGTACGAGCTGTCCTCGTAAGGTTGCCCCGCCATCGCAGTACACATCGCAAATAGTAGGGCGACGCAAACAACAATCCCAACGAGACAAACAGCATCAATTGTTCTGTTGCCAAGCCGTTTCACTGTTTTCCAATCAAGCTTCTTCACGGAAATCCCTCCTTGGCATTCCGAGTCTTTACTTGAGATCAATTATATTGCTTTCGTCAAAGATTTAGGAAAAAAGGGAAGTTTCTCTATACCTACCAAGAAGGGTTGGAGGTGGTAACTATTTGCTTCCAGGGCCCAGGGGGAACGTCCGCGTCATTGACAAACTGCCAGGAAACTTTGCCACTGTCCCCCAGATCAAGAAAATCCCGGACTGCCGGGGAAAGATCGATTCCGGCTCTCAGGCCAAAAGTGTTTTTTGATTTAGCACTACCAAAGACATAGTTTACATCGTCACTATCGTTGGGTCCAACATCTTCCCATTGGGCGTAACACACTTTCCCGGCACGAGAAATTTTCACCCAACGGTTTTTTAGCAAAGATTTACCGAGAGGTAAATTTTTGTCGTACCAATAGACTGTTTTCGCGTTTGCCTTCAACCCCACCTCGTCGAACTCTCCGTAAGGAAGGGCGAAGTAGAACGGGTTTTCCTTCGGTTTGAAACCCGCCGGCCAGTAGCCGTTGCGGTGGGCCGGATCGTCAACCCCACCAAAATGCTTCTCCCAGGCCCCATCCCAAGCACTCTTGGTATTGGAAATAAAATCATTGTCCGGCCCAGCCAACTCGCCTACGTAAAAATAGGTAGCCACAATATTGCGGTGAAGTGGATAGCTGCCAGAGTTTTGCTTTTGCACTGGCGTGTAAAGTTCTGAATCTTGACTAGATTTAAACAAAATTTTGGTTGGTAAAATCGGTTTTTTGATCACTCCGGAAATTTTGGCCGGCTTTTCCACTACACTGGAGGAGGCCAGTTTTTCCATCCAGCTTGAAAGAGCCGTAAAAAATAAAACCAAAACAAGAAGAGCGGCGAAAAGTCGGGAAAGCATCTAAAACTAATTATACCAAGAGCTTGCTTGGTTAATAAATTTGAGAAGAAATAATCCAAGTTTACTTTTTATCTTCAAAATTAATCAGGGTAGTTTCGGGCCGGTGAGCAAAAAGGTTTCGGGAAGCAACAATGACTTGGTAGCGAGAGAGCTGAACAGCAAAGATTTTTCTGGAAAAGGCAAAGAGCCCGAGTCCAAAAGCTAAGGCTAGGGGGTAAAGATAGAGATTGCCCGGACCGGTGTTGGGTAGAGGTTTTTTTGAACCAGTAGTTTTTTTGGTGGTAGTCAATTTTGGCTCCTCGGTCGATTTTTTAGTCACTTGTGGTGCCGGTGGGGCATTGCCTACGAGCACTGCAACGCTGACCGACTTTTCGCCAACCAAAGTAATATTGTTTCTGGAATTGTCATCAAAGACAATCTCCCCAGAAGTTCGGTTGGGCTGCAGGTCAGTGACAATATTGGTGTTGGTTTCCGTATTGCGAACAGTGTGTTTTTGATCGTCTTCGTTTTTGATCTTGACGACTTCGTTGTTACCGACTTTAAGTTCAGTTGGAGTAAATTTTGCTTCTTTCGTTATCGTAATAATTTTTACTTTAGGGTTGTTTCCAAACAGAACGAAGCCAAGCGTGATCGCTCCAATCAAGATCAGTAAAACTAAAATTCCGGAAATAATTCGCGCCATGTTTGACAATCTACTACAGATTATAGGCTTTGTAAAGAGGCTACATTTTTATCTGGTCGGGGTGACATGGATTGAACATGCGACCTCACGCTCCCAAAGCGCGCGCTCTACCACTGAGCTACACCCCGACGAAGGAGGGATGCAGAGCTCTTTTGAGATCTACACCCCGAAGTACGAGGGGTCCAGGGTTTTTTAACTTAAGCTCTTTAAAAAACCCTACACCCCGATGTAAATTTAGATGTCATTCTGAGTGATAACGAAGAATCTATGAGAGCCTTCACTGCGTTCAGGATGACAGTTGAATCAGCTTATTTTACCAAAAATGGACAGAAAATGCTTTTCTCTTGTAAACTAGAGAAGAAATGAACGAAATTCCTTTTAACCCAGACGAAATTTCTAAACCGGGCGACCTAAACGCTGTTCGAGTCGAAGAATCTCAAGAGCCAATTGTGCGCGAAGTGGAACTCGGCGAAAAAGTCGTTCTCAAGGCTCCAAATGGTGGTGAGCTTGATCTTGGAGTACTAGGACCTGCAACGGGTTACGTCGGTTACGACAAAGCTCAGAAAGTTCTCTTCGGAGCGGTTTTTGATACCAGGGGTGATGTCAGTGTTGATCTGCAAAAATTTCAAGCACAACTATCCAGACAAGGTGTGACCATAACTGAGGATGCTATCGCGGGAGCCAATCAGTATTGGACTGACGAGCAACGAGAGGGAACAGAACATATTGACCTGGTACATCAAGGCAAGCAAAATGCCGCCACCATGGTAAAAAGAAACTTTTTTCGAGCTAATAAAATGACAGAGTTTGCTGTTGATGATACCTTGGGAGTAAAGTTGGAGCAGGGTAATTTTTCTATCGAACACCAAGAAGTCGAAACCTATCTGCCTGAATAAAAATGGCGAACCTAGCAATCAAAATTGAAGAACTCACCAAAGACTTCGGCGCTGAGCGTGGTGTCTTTGATCTCAATTTGGAGGTTGCCCAGGGTGAAATTTTTGGCTATCTCGGTCCGAATGGAGCCGGGAAAACAACAACCATTCGAGTTCTTCTCGATTTTGCGCGCCCGAGCCGAGGTAGAGCGGAAATTTTTGGTCTTGACCACCAGAAAGAAAGTGTCAAGATTCACCAGCGGATTGGCTATCTACCCGGCGAGTATGAACTTTACAAAAATCTGACCGGCGAAGAGTTTTTGAAATTTCTTGCTTCCTTGCGTGGTGGGGTTGATTGGAAAAAAGTAAAAGAGCTAGCGGAGCGCTTCAATTCGAACCTTTCTCAGCCGATTCGAACTCTTTCCCACGGTAACAAACAAAAACTGGGTTTGATCCAAGCGTTCATGCATGAGCCGGACTTGCTCATTCTTGACGAACCAACCACCGGACTTGACCCTCTGACTCAACACGAATTCTTTCACCTTTTGGAAGAAGCCAAAGCCAAGGGCCAAACTGTTTTCCTTTCCTCCCACATTTTGCCAGAGGTAGAGCGCAGTTGTGAGCGCGTTGCGATCCTACGCAAAGGAAAATTAGTTGCTCTGGAGACGGTCAAAAGCTTGAAGGAGCGCGCTCTGCGCCCAATCGAAGTTCATTTCAAAGAAAAACCAGCACAAAAGGATTTCGTTTCTTTGGGTTTACAAAACCTAAACATCGATGGTGAAACTCTCACTTGTACCGTTCCCGGGGATATGGAAAAGTTGATTCAAGCCCTCGCCAAATACAAGGTTGCTACCTTGGTGACTCAAGAGCCAAATTTAGAAGAGATCTTCTTGAAGTATTACGGAGAAAGCTAAATGCTGCGAAATGTTTTTCTGAAAACCCTCAGGGATCAATTTCGACCAATTTTGTTTTGGAGTCTTGGTTTCATTGCTCTGATTTTGATTTATATCGCCCTTTGGCCTTCGATCCAAGAAAGTGCTGCTGAGCTCCAAGCCTACATCGAAAAACTGCCAGAAGCTTTTCGCTCTGCTTTTGCAACTGGCGAGTACGCCACTCCAGTTGGGTATATAAATTCAGAACTATTTAGTTTTATGGCTCCCCTCTTTTTCATGATCTTTACTGTCACTTTTGCTAGTGGAACCTTGCTCAACGAAGAAGCTTCCGGAACAATGAATATTCTTCTGTCCTCACCCCTCCCCCGCTGGAAGCTAGTTCTGGAGAAGTGGTCTGCTATGGTAATCGCAACTCTGATAATTGCTTTCATCGCCTGGGAGGGTTTCTTCATCGGGCTTTTGTTTGTTGAAATGGACCTTAACTTGGCAAACATTGTTTTGGCTCTCTTCAGCGCAGCTCTGCTTGCTCTAGTTTTTGGTACTTTTTCTTTGTTTTTGGCCAGTCTCACTCCGAGCCGTGGATTGGCTGTTGGGGTCACCTCAGTTTTGGTGGTTGCTTCTTATTTATTAAATGTTTTAGGGCCAGTGGTAGGGCAACTGAAAGACTTTCAACGATACTCCCTTTTTTATTTTTACAACCAAAATAACATCATCCAAAATGGGTTGAATCTAACCCATGCAGGTATTCTTGTTTTTCTTACTCTCATTTTTCTCGGGCTATCAATAGCTGCCTTCTCCCGCCGTGATGTCGGTAGGTAAAATATGCGTGAAATGGTGGCTGGGATAATAATTGAAAAAGGGAAGGTTCTTCTTGTTCACAACACTAAACATGGCTCTGCTCGAGTCGAACCACCGGGCGGAAAGAAAGAGAAAAGTGAATCTTTGGAGCAAGCAACAAGACGAGAAGTCAAAGAAGAGTTGGGAGTCGGAATCAAGGTAGGAACACTTTTTAAAACTGAAGTGACAAGCTCTCCCGAAGGAGATTTCAACGTTTCTATGTTTCTGTGTGAAATTGTTTCCGGAGAGCCGAAACTGACTGAGCCAAACAAAATCTCAAATTTTCGCTGGTACACTGCGGAAGAAATAAAAAAGGAAGATAAACTTGTACCAAATCTAGTTGCAATCAAAAATGATTTAATTGCTTTATTAAACTAATGTACCACCCAATCAAACCTTAATTCACTCTTTAATTGGTGCGGACGAGGAGAGTAAACCTTCACTTCGTTCAGGACTGCTTTTTGCTATCAAAAAGTTGAATTCCCACGGCCTTGCGGCCAGCGGATTTTAAGAACCTTTGGTTCTTGCGAAATTTTTGGTGGGCGAGGAGGGAGTCGAACCCTCACAACCTTGCGGTCAACGGATTTTAAGTCCGTCGCGTCTGCCATTCCGCCACTCGCCCAAAAATTTCCAAAGTTCGCGTGTTGCCAAGGTCACACTAAGTGACCGCAGGATTATAGTGAAACGAATCCTAAGTTCGAGAACGCAAGTTTCTCTTATTCCGCCACCTCCGCAAATACAAGCTCAAATTTTACCTAAATTTACCCAGAATGTCTATTTATTTAGTTGTCGTTTGTATCTTGGGAATATTGAGAATGCTGCGTAACTGCTCGATCAGCTTTTCTCCTGAGGAGGGAAACTTCAACAAACACTTGGAGGCACCCGCTTCGATGTAATCCACGCTGTTGTCGGTAATATCCTCAAGGACAACAAGAATTGGTAGAGTGGAAATAGCAATGGTGTGGCTAGAACGAACTACACCGAGAAACCAAAGAATTTCTTGTTTTGGTGAGCTGATGATACAGGCAGTGATTTTTTCTTTGTGGAGGCGATCCTGACCCTCTCGAGCGTCCATCGCCGTGGCAACATCAAACCCTGCGCTTTCAATCAGAGTCGAATACATTTCTCTCAACTCTTTTTGTGGTTCTACAAGTAAGACTTTAGCCATTCCACCTCAAAAAAAGCTCTCGAAGCTGCCTTCAGAGAGCCTTGGTACCCAAACTGGAATACAAAAGCAGTTTAATTAACTGATTTTCAAGTTGAGTATAGCAGATTGTATGCTCTTGTAAATAGAGAATTAGTTGCTAGAAGCTTCTTTACTCTCTATTCCAAGCGGGGAGCTTGCTAGCAGACTGGACGAGTAGAGCAGAGCACGTTAGAATGAAAGAACCGTGATTGAAATCGCCAGCTTAGCCTACAACGAACTCCTTTACCGACCTGTTTACAATCTTGTTGTCATCATTTACAACGTGACTCCTGGGCCAAACTTTGGTTGGACCATGATCGGTCTGGCAATTTTGATCCGCTTCCTCTTTATCATCTTTACCCTGCGTGGTTTGCGGACCGACGAAATCATCAAACAGGTTGAACCGCAGATCAAAGAAATAGAAAAAGATACCTACCTCAGCTCACAGGAGCAGCGCGCCAAGATCATGGACCTTTTGCGCTCCAAAGGGATAAACCCCTATACTGAAATTTACTCCATCGTCGCCCAGGTTGGTTTTTTGGCAGTCAACTACCAGGTCATCCAGTACGGGCTGAAACCATCAGGCTTTCACAATCTTTACTCTTTCGTACATCACCCGGAAAGTATCAACTCGGTTTTCTTTGGCTTTGATCTGGTGCGCTCCAGTCTAGTGCTTTCCGCTTTCGCTGCATTACTACTTTTTGTTGAACAAGTCTGGGAATACGCTGAGAAAAAGGAAATCCCGACTGCTTTCTCAGAGCGCTGGTTCCCCTTGCTTTTAGCCAGCGGGACTTTTATACTTCTATATATATTGCCTTCCGCCAAGGCGGTCTTTATTGCAACTTCAGTCTTGTTTAGCTTAGCTCTGAAGACAACCGTCCGCTTGGCAAGAAGAAGCTGATTTATGTTCGACAAACTAGTTGTTTCATTTTTAACCGAGGAAGTAGTGGGCGGGTTTTTTGTTGACGTCCATCCCGGACAAGTCGCAGCTGTCTACGACCGTTTTCGAGGAGTACTAAAAAACACCTGGGGTCCAGGACTACACTTCAAGCTTCCTTTCATCCAAAAAGTAAAGAAATTTAATACCCAGACTCTCGAATACACCATTCGCGATGGTTTTAATGCAGAAGAGAACAAAGAAATCCTTGGTGACGATGCCTTTAATGTCGTCACCGCTGATGGGGTCTCTGTGCAGCTTTACGGAACTATTCTCGTTCGGATCAACAAAGAAAGCGTTGTCGGGATGTGGGAAAACATTGGCGAAGGCTTTATTTCAAAAATTGTTCGTCCGGTCTCCCGCAGCCGTATCAGGACTGCTGTTTCTGAATTTACTTTTCAGCAGCTGCACACTTCCGAGCGCCACAATGCCGAGAAAAGAATCAAAGAGCTGCTGGAGCTCGAATTTCAACCCAAAGGTCTGATCGTTGAAGGAGTCTTGCTTTCCGAAATCAACCAAACTTCTCCCAGCCCAAACAATCCTGAAATGCGTTGAATTTAAACTCACTTTCGACTATAATAGCTTCCAACCAAAAATAATCTTGCGCGGGATTCGTATAGTGGCTAGTATGCCACCCTTCCAAGGTGGAGGCGAGGGTTCGATTCCCTTATCCCGCTCCAAATAATTTTCACTCTGCGTAGTATAATAATTGAGCTTAGACCTGCGCCTGTAGCTCAACGGATAGGCAAGTCCTTAGGACTTGTCCTGCGATCTAGCGATCTTAGAGCACCTTTTAGCGCCCATAGCTCAACTGGATAGAGCGTATGTCTTCGGAACATAAGGTTGGGGGTTCGAGTCCCTCTGGGCGTACCATATACAGGGGTTCGTTTTGCGATTAGCAAACGAGATTGTCCCTTCAGGTGCGCCAGAAGTGAATTTGTGGGGAAGTTAGCTCAGTTTGGTAGAGCGGCAGTTTGTGGAACTGCATGTCACGGGTTCGAGCCCCGTACTTCCCCCCATAAGTAGTCAATCTTTCCTCCCCTAGCACTCGTTGACTTGATGTGCTAATATACTTTCACTATGATCAACGAGTCTCAAGAATTTCCACTGATTCCGGTTCGTGATGTCGTCATTTTTCCCCACGCTTCGGTACCTATTTCTTTAAAACGTGAGAAGTCCGTTTTTGCTCTGGAGGAAGCCCTGCTTGAGCAAAAAAGAGTTTTTGTCGTTATGCAAAAAAACAAGGACCTTGATGATCCGGAAGCAGATGATCTTTTCTCTCTTGGGACTGTTTCCAAAATTACCCAAATTCAAAGGTTGCCCGATGGAGTGATCAACATTCTGGTTGAAGGTGAATATAAGGCCGAAGTTGAAAAGTACAGCCAAGAAGAGCATCACTTTCGAGTCTCAGTCAAAAGGCTGGAAGAAACAGAAATCTCCAAAGAAGAAGTCGAAAAACTGCTCAAACCCCTGACGGAAAAATTCCGCCAGGCGATTTCGCTTGGTAAACCAGTCCCTCTTGATAGCTTGCCTTCACTTTTTGATTTATCGAACCCTTACCAAACTCTGGATTTAATTATTTACAATCTAGAACTACGCGCCAACGAAAGACAAGCGCTCCTCGAATGTAAGGATCAGAAAGAGCGCATCAAGAAAGTTGAGTCTCTTCTTTCTAAAGACCTCTCTGTTTTGCAAACTGCCCGCAAGATCCAAGACCGGACTGCAGAGGAAATCGGCAAAACGGCCAAGGAAGCTTTCTTGCGTGAGCAGCTGAAATCAATTGAAAAAGAGCTTGGCATCAAAGAAGAGCGCGAAGAGTTTGCTGATCTTGAAAAAAAGATCCACAGTGCCGGTATGCCCGAAGAAGTCGAGAGCAAAACCTTGAAAGAGCTTGACCGGCTGCGCAAAATGCCTCAATTTTCTCCGGAAGTCTCTTTCGTGCGAACCTATCTTGATTGGATAGTTGATCTTCCCTGGAAGATCGAGCAGCAAGAAAAAACCAATATTAAAGCCGCTGAAAAAATTCTTAACCAAGATCACTATGGTCTCAAGAAAGTCAAAGAAAGAATCGTTGAATATCTTGCCGTGCAAAAGTTAACCGGGAAAATCAGGGGTCCGATTCTCTGTTTTTCCGGGCCTCCAGGAGTCGGCAAAACTTCGATTGGTAAATCAATCGCCAAAGCCCTCAACCGTAAATTTGTCAAAGTTTCTCTCGGTGGAATTCGTGATGAAGCCGAGATCAGAGGTCACCGTCGTACCTATGTCGGGGCTCTCCCCGGACGAATAATTCAAGGTATTAAGGATGCCGGAACCAAAAACCCCGTCTTTATGATGGATGAGATCGACAAACTTGGGTTCGACTACCGAGGGGACCCATCGGCTGCGTTGCTTGAAGCTCTCGATCCAGAGCAAAACAACTCTTTCTCTGATCATTACTTGGAGATCCCGTATGACCTTTCCAACGTTTTGTTTGTCACCACCGCCAATGTCCTTGACACTATCCCACCGGCTCTTCGCGACCGAATGGAAATATTGGAATTCCCGGGCTATACCGAAGAAGAGAAATTCCACATTGCCCGTGACTATCTCTTCCCAAAGCAAATTGAAACTCACGGCTTGAGCGAAAAGCAAATCAAAATTTCCGACGAAGCTCTACAAAAAATTATTTCCCGCTACACTCGCGAAGCAGGTGTTCGTAGTATGGAAAGAGAGCTGGCCTCTCTCTGCCGCAAAGTTGCCAAACAAGTAGCGGAGGGGAAAACTAAGGGAACTAGCATCACTGAGAAGAACTTGCCTGAGTTTTTGGGTCCGGAAAAGTTTATTCCCTGGGTTGCCGAAAAAAAGGACGAAGTTGGTGTTGCCTCAGGACTTGCCTGGACCGAAGTTGGTGGAGAGGTCTTGTCAGTTGAAACTACTCTCATGCCCGGTCGTGGCAATCTTATCCTTACCGGACATTTGGGAGAAGTAATGAAGGAGTCAGCTCAGGCTGCTCTTTCTTATGTCAAAAGTCGGGCGGCCAGTTTTGGAATCAAAGAGAATTTTTACAAAAATTCTGATATCCATCTCCATGTCCCGGCCGGAGCAATTCCCAAGGACGGTCCTAGTGCCGGTATCACAATGGCGACTTCCCTACTCTCAGCTATTACCAAAATCCCAGTGCGCAAGGAAGTCGGCATGACCGGGGAGATCACTCTCCGAGGCAAGGTTTTGGAAATCGGCGGTGTCAAGGAAAAAGTTCTCGGAGCTCACCGGGCTGGACTGCGTACCATTTTGCTCCCGATGAAAAATAAAAAAGACCTAGAAGAAATCCCTGCCAAAACCCGATCTGATCTCCATTTTATCTTTTTGGAAACCATGGATGAGGTCATCAAAAACTCTCTAGTCACTGACCCAACTAAATTCGAGACTCACACAGCCTCAAGTAGCCCACTACCCATTGCATAAAAGTTTTTTCTGGTGAGCCAGGAAGGACTCGAACCTTCAACCGATTGCTTAAGAGGCAATTGCTCTGCCAATTGAGCTACTGGCCCACAAAACTCGTTTCTGGTACAGCATCTTGTACGAAGTTAGAACCGAATTTGTTAGTTCTCTTTAATAATTACTTTGCCATCTTTGTCACGTGTGTCAACCCAGTTGTATCGTTCTACAAAACGAAGATAGAAACCAAATGGGTCTGTAGTTCTAAAGTCTTGGTGGCTAAATCTTTTGAATAACTCGCCGACAATACTGTCAGGGTAAAGGCTTTTGTACTTTTCATAAAATGCTTCAATGCCTGTAATCGGAATAATGATCTCCACTCCATAGCCACGCGGAGTATCTTTGGAGAATTGTTTGAAAAAGGAATGTTCATAGACTTGCTCATTCCCACAGTAAAAGTTCAAAATGCTGTTGCCTGAACGCATAACTAAGTAGCCATCACGATTATTAGGTTTTTTCTCCCAAACAACTTCATAACCAAGACTGCCGTAAAACTTTTTAGCCAATTCAAAGTCTGGTATGTGTAATTCTAGTAAGATGTCGCTCTGTAAATCTTTCATAATGCTTATGTTTTGGTACCCCAGGAGGGATTCGAACCCCCGACCTTGACGTTAGAACCGTCCTGCTCTATCCGCTGAGCTACTGGGGCAAATTAAGTTGCCTTATTATACTATTTTGAGGCTGATAAATCTAGCTATAGCCGCTAAATAACAAGTTTGGGAATTTTCCAAGAAGAAACATTTTGGAAACGGTCGGCAGGGCTTTGGAAATAGTTCAATTCAATATTGTTGATTCGAGCGTTGACCACCCAGGAATAGCCCGGATAGTAAAGAAAAATTGCTGGAGATTCGTCAGCCAGAATTCTGACAAACTCAGTGTAGCGATCCTTCCTTATCTTCAAATCATTGGATTTGCGCCCATCCTCGAGAAGCTTATCAAGTTTTGGAGAAGCAATTGAGGTTATATTGCCCTGAGCAATCTGGGTAGAGTGCCAAAGAACGTATTGATCTGGGTCATCGGAAATTTCCGCGGTCGTCAAAACCGCCTGAAACTGAGTCCGTTTGATCGCGTCCGTCAGTTCCTCACTACCAAGCTCAATTGTCTGGAAGGCAATTCCTAGTTTCGCCCACATTGCGCCGATTTCAGCGGCAATTTTCTCAAAATCTGGATCGCGTGGCAAAGTAAGGGTTAGAGTCAAAGTTTTACCAGCTTTTTTTAGGAACGAATTTTGCTTCTTCCAGCCACTACTTTCCAATCTTTGGGCAGCCTTGGCCAGATCAAGAGGGAAGCGCTCTGCCTGTCTCAACCCTAAACTGTTTTCTTTGGGAAAAGGCCCTTGCGCCTGTTCCGAAGCTGGATTGGCAAAATTTAGTAGTTTTTCTTTTGGAGCTGCCTGGGCAAGCGCCTGCCGTACTAATTTGTCAGAAACAAACTCAGCTCGGGTGTTGAAAAAAATTGTCACCACCCGACTGGGCAGTGTTTGCGAGTAGATTTTCAAATTGTGCCAATTTTTAAACTGCTCAATCTCATTCCGGGACAAGCCTCCGAGAGCTTTTATTTCTCCTTGTTTGAGCGCTAAAATTGCCTTTTCCGCAGTGGGGTAGAGCTTAAAAACCAAGTCTCTTTTTGAGTTGGTAAGCACGATTTTTTCTCTGGAAAAAGAAGCGACTCTAAACCCACTAGTACCAACCGGACGGTAACTCTTCAGGGAAATGTGGGCTGGAATTATTCCCAAAGTTGTTTGGGAAAGAAAGGGCGCAAAGGGCTCTTTGAGGGTAAATTTGATCGTGTACTCATCAAGTTTCTCAATGCCGACATCTTTGAAAGCAGTTCTAGCACTCGCGGCTAAATTGGGGTCCTGAGCTTGGCGGATAGTGTAAACGACATCATCAGCAGTGAACTTTTTTCCGTCTTGCCAATAAATGTTTTTCTTGAGTCTAAAAATATAGTCCGTACTGCCGAAAAGTTCGTAGTTTTCAGCCAAATCAGTCTCAATCTGCCCACTCGGGCCAATTTTGGTCAAGCCCCGAAAGATGAGTTGATTGATCTCTTTTTCTGCCTCAGTAGCTTCAAAAATGGGGTTCAAGGACTTGACCGAACCAACCTTTCCTTCGATATAAGTGGTTTTTGATAGTGCCGCGGTAGTTCGGTTGACCAAGGGCTGCCAAAATCCAAAAAAGGTGAGTCGGAAAAAAACAAAGACAAAAAGCAAATACAAACCCAAGCGTAGTATTTGTCTAGTGTTTCTTTTTGAATAAGCAACCAGGAGAAGATAGTAAAACCTGAGTTTTTTTATCATTGAACCAATCAGACTAAGTTCTTTGAGAGCAGGACTTAACTAATCAAAACGGAAGACAAAGAAAGCACAGCAAAGCTGAGTGCCAAAACTATCGTTGCGTAGTGCAAAAGTTTTTCAACTCCGCGTCGGGAGCGATAAACTACACTACCACCCCCAAAAATACTACCGACTCCGCTGCCTTTGTTTTGCATGATGATCACAACAACAAGCAAGCAGGCTACGACTATTTGTATCAAAAAAAGACCTGTTCTCAACATCAGAGGGCTATTCTATCACAGCTCCGTTTTTGTCGCAATTACTCCTTCTCTTCACTTAAAAAGGCTTTGGAGCAAACTCGCGATCAAACCGATTAAAAAGCTGGCTAGAAAAATACTAAAAAGCGGAGTTAGCTGAAAAGCTGGCAAGATAAAACCGCTTACGCTAAGTCCCCCAAAGTTAAAGCTGACAATACTAAAGCCCTGAATAAAGAAAGTAACCAAGTAAAGAATAAAGATGTTGGTGAGCACACTCATGAGACCAAAAGTCAAAAGATTGAAAGGCAAGGCAAGAAGTTTCAGAATTGGCTTGACGAATTGAGTCAAAACGGCAAAAACGATTCCCGCCAAAGCAAGGGTTTGGAGATCAGTATAGGCAATACCTTTGTAAAAAGACGAAACCAAAAGGAAAGCAAAAGCTGACAGAATCAAATTACGAGCAAGTTTTTTCATTTCTCTACTTTGATTTTAACAAATATATTGACCAAAAGGCTACTCTAGCAAGGCTGCTTTGGTTGAGAGCTTGCGGTAAAAACTTATCGCAAAACGGTGAGCCTCATCACGAATTCGGGTGATGAGATAAAGAGCTCCCGAGTCTTTTGGCAAACGGAGCGGCGTAGTTTCAAAAAGATGAATTTCCTCATTACGCTTGGCCAAACCAATGACGGGTATTGCCAAACCAGCGTTCTCGATTTCTGTTTTTGCTGCACCAAGTTGCGTCTTGCCACCATCGACAATAATTAAATCTGGTTTCGCCCACTCATTTTTTAGCCGCCGCCGAATCACTTCTCCCATCATTCCCGGATCATTGGGAGAAGAAAAACCTTTAATCTTAAAACGACGGTATTGTCCCCGATCGACTTCTCCATCAGTTAAAACCACCATCGAACCAACCGGAAAAGACCCTTGAAAATTGGAAATGTCATAGCATTCAATTCTGCGCAAGTAGGTTTTCATCCCTAAAGTTTGAGCCAGTTCTTGCAGCTCCTTTTGGCGAATTTCCTTGATCGAAGAAGCTTCCAAATACTCATCGATTCGTCGTCGTGGACGAGTCACAAAATTAACCGCCTCGATTTTTCTCCTCGTTTCCTCTGCTTTTTCGTACTCAAGCTTACTCGAATAGGTTTGCATCTCTTTCTTAAGCTCTCGAACCAGTTTATTTTTGTTCCCCTCGAAAAAAAGTTTTAACTTGCTAATGTTCTTTTTATAGTCCTTTTCACTGATTTGGTTGGTGCAAACACCAGGACACAAACCAAGGTGGTAGAAGAAACAGGCTCGTCCTTGCCCTGGCTTGCAAGAGGTTCGGAAGGGAAAAACCTTCCGTAGACTTCTCAAAACCACGCGCAAACTTCGCGCTGATGGGTAAGGCCCAAAATACTCTTGAGCATCAACAAGCCCCTTTTTCCGTGCCAAAAGTACTCGCGGGAAGGCTTCTTTGACAATCTTTAAGTAAAGGTAGTCTTTGTCGTCTTTGAGTTGAACGTTAAAATCTGGATAGTATTTCTTGATTAAATTGGCTTCAAGGATGAGAGCTTCTGTTTCCGAATCAACTTCAATTGTTTCCAAACTCTTTGCCTCTCTCATCAGAATTTCTTGGCGCGGGGCAAGTCCAACCCGAAAGTAGCTGTTTAACCTTGATTTCAAGTTGGCGGCTTTGCCGACGTAGAGAACTTTACCCTTTTTGTCTTTGAAAAGGTAAACTCCGGGCCGGTTAGCACCGATCTTTTTCATGATGGTATTTTATCACTCTGGATCTTGAAGCTTGGGGAGTTTTTTTGGAAAGCGAATTTTATTGAAAATAGGTGGGTAAATCAAGAACAAGAAGACAAGACCAAGGAGACTAAGTAGAGAAACTGGGTTGACTGACAAAAAGAATGGTTTGACCAAGGCGGTCTGGTTGAACTCCTGCCTGGTTTCCTCTTTTCCAGCAAAACCAACAACCGCTACTTTAATACTTTGCTTTTTTGTGCTTATTAAACTACCGGTGTTTAGTTTTATATCATAGGTTTTACTTTCGAAAGGCAAAAAAGCCTCTTCCTCAACAGTGTTGGGCGAGTTCAGTCTTGCTCCGGGAACTTCAAAGTAAATTTTTGGTCTCAAAATTGCCTGCCCGGTCGGGTTTTTGATCGTAACTTTGGCACTTGAAGGTAAACCACCCAGAACATTGTTAAGGTTGAAAGTAGCCTCAAGTCTCGGTTCTGGTTGGGGTGGTTCGGGTGCAAAAGACACCTCCAGATCATCGTTTTCGGCTCCGGTTATTTTATAGCCTCCAGCTGGTATTGGAGTTTGGCTGGAAAGACCGTGAATCGCAAAAACGATGTGGTTGGTATCAAGTTTGTCAAAGTAGTTCACTCCCCCGGTAGTAGATCCCCAAGTCGGGTCGATTGCAATCCAGCGCTTTTCGTCTTGATCGTAATATTGCGGCCAGGCGTGGAGAATGTTTGTCGCTGACAAACCACCAACTTTGATCGGACGAGTATCAGTGTTGTCGGTGTAGGCATAGCCTTCTAACTCGCGAGCTGGAATTCCCGCGGCCCGTGCCAAAGCGATGAAGAGATCGGTATAGTCAGTACAGATTGCATTGGTCGGTTGTTGCAAAGCCTTGACTGCCCCGAAACGATCCGTTGTTGGCTGATCGAGCCTCTGGTAGTTGTATTTCAACAGTGAGGTCACATAGTTGTAGATATTACGAGCAGTTTTCAACTCCTTAGCTTTTTTCTGGATCATCGAATTCTCAACTTCCCAGTACTTCTGAGCCACTAAGTACTTTTTCAGTTCTGCCTCACTAGAGGCTTGAACTGTTTGTAGTTTTTCGGTTTGGTCGGAAAGTCTGGCAAAACCCTCGACTTCTATTTCCAGCTGAGCACGTCCTTTGATCGAATACTCTGCCAAATAATTTCCGTCCCCATCCAAATAGAGTCTTTTGGGTTGCGGAGAAATTCTTGAAATCAGAATTTGCTGCTGATCAGTATCCGGAGGAAGAGCAATAGTTCCAAGAGCGGAAAGAAGATTGTTGTTTTTGAGACGGTATTTTAGTTTGAGCTTAAACTGCTGGGTTGAGCCAAAAAGAGCCGAGATATTGGAATCTTTATCTGCTTTACCAAATTTGTAAGTTCCTTGAGAAGAGTCAACCTTGCTGCTAGCTGGATCAGGGGTGATAGAGTGCAGAGGCCCAAAACTTTTCGGGACGATCAGACTCAGTTGGTAACTATCAACTTGCTCGGGCGTGGCCACTTTGGGTAAATTAACTTCCCAGATCAGACCATGCTTGATAGCCAGATCGTCAATAGTGTAATTGATTGTTATCCGGGCAGTTTTGCCCAAACCAACCACAATTTCTTTGGCAATTGCTTTGATAGTGGTGGAAGTTTTGTTTTTTTTGGTTGTAACTGCAAGAACGCCGGCCCGGTCTGTGGCGGAGACTGCTGAAACGCGGGTTGAACCAATCGTCAAGCCGTACTCCTGAATTCGATTGTCTTCAGTCTTGTTTTTGAAAGTTACCGTTTGCTTGACCCGAGCTCGACCGGAGCTGTCAAATTTGAAAGTTATATCGTAGCTAGTACTAAAACAATCGGCTCCTTCACAAGCAAAAACTTGAGTCGGTTGAAAAAAAGGGAAAAGAAGTGAAAACGTTAGTAATAGAGGCAGGAAAATTTTTTGCAGATATTTTTTAGGAAACATTACCTTCAATCTTTGACCCAATTTTTTACTTTAGAAGAAATTTGTTCGGGTGAGAATTGAGATTTTATTAAATATTCATTGGCTCCCAAAGTTAGGCCCTTTTCGATCATATCTTGTTCATCAAAATTGGAAAGAATAACTACAGGAATATCTTTTGTTGCTTCTTCGGCACGTAAATGCTGGAGAACTTCAAAGCCATCCATCTCCGGCATTTTGATGTCAAGGTAGATCAGATCAGGTTTTTCTTTCAGCGCCTTGTCTAGACCTTCTTGACCCGACTCGGCGGTAAACACTGTATAGTCATCCAAAGTAAGCTTTAGTTTGTAAAGCTCCAAAACTTCCTTCTCGTCTTCAATTAGCAAAACCTTGATTTTTTCTTCAGCCATTAGAGTAAAAGGTGAGAAAAGTCTAGCATAATTAGCTTTGCAACGCAACCACAGGCAACCCAAAAGAAAAAACGCTCCCGCTTCCCGGAGTAGAAACCAAAGTCAGCCGACCACCGTGCATCTCAACTAGTGATTTGACAATGAAAAGACCCAAACCGGTACCGCGATTTTCTTTAATGTAGCTACCAGGAACTTGCTGAAATTTTTCAAAAATCTTCGCTTGCAAAGAGGGGGGAATCCCGACCCCATTGTCCTCAACCACAGTAACTATGTTTTCCGTCTCAATTTGAGTCCGAATTTTTACTTTACCGTGCTCCCGATTGTATTTGATTGCATTGTCAATCAAATTCATCAAAACTTGCTTCATTTTGTCTCGATCCACCAAAACCAGTTTTCCGTCCGAACCCCGGTCCAAGTCAAGATCCAAATCAATTGCTAGTGAGTCCGCCAAAGGTTTCATCTCGGTAAAGACTTCACGGATCAATTCAGTCAAATTAACTTTGCGCAAACGCAATTTAAGTCTTCCTTCCTCAATACGGGAAACGTTTAGCAATTCTTCAACTAGACCAGTCAAGCGCTTAGTTTCCTTGTAAACTTTTCTGATCGCTTCAAATTGCTGGTGACGAGCAACCTCTTCGGCCGGATCACCCAAATCTCCATTTAGTATTAAAGACAAATAACCGTTGATCACGGTCAACGGGGTACGCAATTCATGCGAGGCAATTGAAACAAATTCTGATTTAGCGACGTCAAGTTCTTTCAAACCAGTGATGTCACGAATCACGCCAATACACTGAATGACCTTTCTGTTTTCACCTAAAATTGGTGTGTAGGACGTTCCCACCCATCTTTCGGTTCCCTCTGGAGCGCTGTGAATGTGCTCGTCATAAGGAATTGGCTCAAGAGTCTGATAAACTTTTCTGGCTGGAGAAAATTCGGGAAAGTAGTGTCCATGGGCATCGTGGCAACCAAAAACTTCATAGGCGTATTTGCCGATTGCTTCCTTTTCTTCAATTCCGGCCATCAACTCACAAGCTCCGTTCATGGCTAAGATTTTCATATCCTTGTCCATAATATAAATTCCTTCTTCGACATTTTCAAAAATTGCCTCCCAACGGTTTCTTTGTCTTTCAACCTCAAGTAAGTTTTGGCCAATTTCTTCAGCTTGCGCTTTGAGAATGCTAACATCTCGAAAACTACCGATCATTCCCAAAACATTTTTCGCCCGGTCAACAATTGGGATATAGTTTGCCTCGATGTACTTGACAGGGTGAGAATGAACCTTAATCATGATGTTGGTCACTGCTTGACCAGAAAAGACTTTCTTCTGCGTCTCCCAGCTATCATCCGATCTTTCCTGGAAATGGGCGAAATACTTGTCCCGATGCTTAAGGATCTCCTCCCTAGTGACTCCAACCAGGCTAGTTTTTATTCCAAAAAGTTTTTCGAGAGAAGGGTTGGTATAAACAACTCTCCCTTCTTTGTCGTAAAGAGTTAATCCATCTCGTGTGTGGTTGTAAATCAAATCCATTTTGTTCTTCTCTTCTTCCAAGTGATTTTCGATCCGCTCTCTATCTTCTATTTCTCTTCTCAAGGCTTCGTTAGTTTTCTGAAGATCAACAGTTCGATCAAAAACTCTTTTTTCTAGTTCCGCATGGGAGATTTGTAGCTCTTCTGCAACACGCTTCTGTTCAGTAACATCAGTGGAAACCACCGTGAGGGCAACAATTTTTTTGTCTTTTCGAATTGGACCCACATTACTGCGATACCAAGCCTTTCCCCCCTCAAAGGCTGGTCCCTCAACTTCGTAAGTCTGGGTTTTCCCAGTCTTGAAAACTCGGGCAAAGGCCTTTTTCATGATCGGTCGGTATTCTTTGTCCACGTAGTCAAAAGAGCTTGAACCAAGTACTTGTTCGTATGTCAGACTCGGGACCAGACGATTAATGAATTGAATTGCACCTTTGCGGTCAACTGTAAAAATGAAGTCGGGGACGTTTTTGACAACAGAATCAAAAAGCTCCTGGGTAAGCGTCGGGGTTTTTTCAGAGGCTGGCTCTTTTTTAGTTTTTTCGCTTCTTTTCATTGCTGGAAGTTTCTTCACCAAAAACTAACCATCTAGGTGGTTATTTTACAACTATCTTACAACCTTTTGTTATAGCCCTACTATAAACTTATTTTCTTGGGAAATCAAGCAGGAGAGTTGTAAAATTTATTTTTGGCTGACCAAAGGCTTTAAATAAGCTCCGGTAAAAGACCTTGCTTGCTTGGCAATCTTCTCCGGCTCCCCACTTGCCACTAGTTCCCCTCCCCGTACACCACCTTCTGGCCCCAGGTCAATGATCCAATCGGCAGTACGAATCACGTCAAGGTTGTGCTCAATGACGAGAACACTGTTTCCCACTTCAACCAGTCGGTGTAAAACAGTCAGAAGATTTTCAATGTCAGCAAAGTGCAGCCCAGTGGTTGGCTCATCGAGAATATAAAGCGTCCCACCAGTACTTCTTTTGGCCAACTCAGTTGCCAACTTAACCCGTTGGGCTTCCCCACCCGAAAGAGTGGTCGCCGGCTGACCCAAGCGGATATAGCCAAGTCCAACTTCATCTAAAGTTTTTAGTTTCGAGGAAATAGCCGGAATGTTTTCAAAAAAACTGACTGCTTCGGAAACAGTCATGTTCAAAACCTGAGAAATGTTTTTACCTTTGTAAAAAATTTCTAAAGCCTCACGGTTGTAACGCGCCCCAGCACAAACTTCGCAAGTCACGTACACATCCGGCAAAAACTGCATCTCTACCTTGATAACACCATCCCCTTGGCAGTTTTCGCACCTTCCTCCTCTGACGTTAAAAGAGAACCTACCAGGTTGGTAACCCCTGGTTCGGGCTTCAGCGGTTTTTGAAAAAATGTCCCGAATGTAGATAAAAGCTCCGGTGTAAGTTGCTGGATTCGAACGTGGGGTACGACCGATTGGGGACTGGTCAATGGCAATGACTTTGTCAATCTTTTCCGTGCCAAGAATTTCTTTGAAAGCTCCGGGTCGGTCCTTGGCACGGTAAAACTTCGCGGCCAGTGCTTTGTAAAGGATGTCCCAAATTAAAGTTGATTTTCCTGATCCAGACAAACCGGTGACGCAAACAAATTTGCCAAGCGGAATTGAAACATCAATTTTTTTCAAATTGTGTTCGGCAGCACCAACTATTTTGATCTCACCTACCTCAGCTCTTTTCTTCGCAAAACTTTTTCGGCTCACCACTTTTTTCCCAGAGAGAAACTCTCCGGTGATTGATTTTGGGTTCCTGGCGATATCATCTGGTCTTCCTTGGGCAACAATTTCCCCACCGTTTTCACCTGCTCCCGGACCAACGTCGACGACCCAATCCGCAGCCCGAATTGTTTCCTCGTCGTGCTCAACAACAATGACGGTGTTGCCCAGTTCTCGCAGTTTTTTCAGAGTCTCAATGAGCTTTGAATTATCTCGCTGGTGTAAACCAATCGAAGGCTCGTCAAGGACGTAAAGAACACCCGAAAGCCCAGAGCCGATTTGGGAGGCAAGACGAATTCTTTGTGCTTCTCCTCCGGCCAAAGTCGCCCCAGTCCGGTTTATAGTCAAATAGTCCAAACCAACATTAATTAAAAATTTCAACCTTTCCTGAATCTCTTTTAAAACTTGTTTCGCTACCAAAGCTTCATTTTCTGCTAGTTTAAGATTGCTGAACCAGTCCGAAACTTGAGAAATTGCTAGTGCGGAAACTTCAACAATTGATTTATTCTTGATAGTAACAAAGGCAGCTTCTTTTTTTAAGCGACTACCGAAGCAAAGGTCACATACTTCCTCCCGCATGTATTTTTCAATTTCCTTTTTGACCCAATCACTTTCTGTTTCCTGATAGCGGCGTAGCATCTCAGGAACCACTCCTTCAAAAGTAGTTGAGAAGCGGATATTGCGCCCGAAGCGGTTGCGTCCAGAAACTTCAAGAACATCCTGCGAAGAGCCGTACAGAACTTTGTCTAGGATATCTTTGGGCAAATCTTTGATTGGAGTACTTAAAGAAAAGTTTAGCTCGGTGGCGAGAGCCTCGAGGCGGCGGGCGGTCCAGTTGTCATGGGCAAGAGTTCGGCTCCAGGGAATGATTGCCCCCTCGCTGATTGATAAAGTCTTGTTGGGAAGAACCAGCTCGGGATCAACCGTAAGTTTGGTCCCCAAACCAGAACAGCCCGGACAAGCCCCGTGGGGTGAATTAAAAGAAAAAGTTCTTGGCTCAAGTTCGGGCAAAGAAACGTCGTGCTCGGGACAAGAAAATTTCTCTGAAAAAAGCCGATCCTTTTCACCTTCAACGTTGATATGAATCAAACCCTCCCCAAGTTTAAGAGCCACTTCAACCGAATCAGTCAGCCTCTGTCTTTCAATCGGCAAAACCAGTCGATCCACGACAACTTCAATGTTGTGGATTTTGTAACGATCAAGACTAGGAGTTTCGTCAATTTCGTAAACTTTCCCATCGACACGGGCTCGTACAAAACCCTTTTTCTTCAAATCCAGGAAAACCTCGTCATAAATCCCCTTCCTGCCTTTGACGATTGGGGCAAGTAGCAAAATTTTCTTGTCCTTTTCTAGACTCAAAATTTGATCAACTATTTCCTGAGTTGACTGAGCTGCTATCTCCTTTCCATCCACCGGGCAATGAGGATGCCCAACTCGAGCCCAAAGCAAACGCATGTAGTCATAAATTTCGGTGATGGTGCCAACTGTCGAACGTGGGTTTTTCGAAGCCGACTTCTGGTCAATAGAAATTGCCGGTGAAAGCCCTTCGATCTGATCGACATCGGGCTTTTCCATCAAACCTAAAAATTGGCGCGCGTAAGCTGAGAGAGATTCAACGTAGCGGCGCTGCCCTTCCGCATAAATCGTGTCGAAGGCGAGTGAACTTTTCCCCGAACCGGAAATGCCGGTGATAACAACCAAAGAGTTTTTGGGAATTTCTAGATTCACATTTTTGAGATTGTGCTCACGGGCGCCGCGAATGACGATTTTGTCTACCATAAAAAGAGTAAATAAGCCGAAAAATTCTACCAGAAAAAGCAAGTTGAAACAATATCTAGGAGCTAAGTCTAATGTTTTTTAATAACAAAATAGGCAAGATTAGGTTCTTCGGTAAGAGTATCAATTTTGCGAAAATCGTCACGATAAACCCCTTCGAGAGATACGCCCTTAATTTTTTCAACTACAAATAGTACCTCTCTTAAGTACCACATTTTTTCTGTCATTGACTCACGTTTCCAATCTGACCAGGCACCGTCAGGATCACGAGTTCTTATAAAAACATCAAAGTTAATAAAGTTCTTTTTTGTGTCCTGATGGTTCAGCCAAATTCGGTGAAACCTCTCAGTCGCGAAGATAGTAATTGGTTGGGAATAAAAATCAATTTGCCAGCCTTGGAAAGTCCTGATATCAAAGACCAAAATTCCGTCTTTATCCAAAATATTTACTAATCGTGAAACCATCTCCTCAAGTTGTATCGGATTTAAAGCAAAATTTGAACTGTAGTCAGTCCAAACTACCGCCGCTGCAGGTTTGTCAATACTCACAGTTCGTATATCAGCCTCGAAAAGTTCAATGTTCGGATAACCAGCACTTAATCTAAAGGCTTCGGAAAGCATAGGTCGAGAATTATCAAAAGCTTTTATTTTGGAAAAACCCTGTGAAACTAGTTGTCTTGCAAGTGCTGCCGTACCGCAAGCCGCCTCTACTACCAACGCATCTTTGGGAATTTTATAACTTTCAAGAATTTCTTTGGCAAACCTTGCTACACCAGATTGTATATAATCTGGACTATCCTCATTGTAAACAGGGGCAAAAACTGCCCAGGCCGGCTGTTTTTTGAGAGATCCAAGCTTCTTTTCAATTTCAGCAGCTACTTTTTCGGGGTTTGTATCTGCCTCTCTAGCCCATTCCCCAAACTGTCCTGGCTCCTGCTTGGCGAGCTGTCGAAGTCTTGCTAAAGCAATAGAGTGGAGACTATCCGCCGAAGTATCTAAAGTCTGCATTGAGTTTTCGGAACGCCCGCTTAAAGCGTTTTTCAAGAAGCCCGCTACAATTCCTTTGGCTTCTTCTTCAGTTTCATAGGAATTACCTTGAAGCAAGTCATGGGTAATATAAGAACTGAAATCTTTGCCTTGAGCTAAAATTAATGTTGGTTTATGAAAAAGCAGGGCCAGCGTTAACTCATGACCCACTCTAATATCTTCTTCCGTTGCTTCGATAATTACCACATCAGCAGAGGCAATTCCTTGCCTAATAAAGGCGTAATGGGCTTGTTCTTTATTTAAGCCTTGGCGCTGTAGTTTATCGAGAGAAGCAAAATACCGATTAGTGTCTTCAGGGGTAATAACCCGATCACTTTTCCTAATAGTAGCAACAATAGCATCTATAAAGGTTTGATAGTGTTTTTTGCCGGAGAACGGAGTCGTGAAGAAAACATTCATAATACAAAAACTATAGCATAGGGAACTAGATCTTTTTCCCCTGAGCAGTGATTGTCTTTGGAACCGCAACCTCTTCTTTTTTAAGTTCCATGATTTGGTCGCGGATCAGTGCGGCGCGCTCAAACTGCAGATCTTCGGCTGCCGCTTTCATCGTTGCTTCTAGATCCTTGATCAGTTTTTTGACTTGATCAGCGGGAACTTTGGTCAGATCCAGTTCTTCAACTGTGGTTGCCTCCGGCTGGATCTCACTCAAACGCTCCCCAATGTCATGCAAGGCTTTTTCGACAGTTGTCGCGGTGATGCCGTGGTCTTCGTTGTATTTGATCTGAACCGCCCGCCGCCGGTCAGTTTCGCTGATAGCTTCCTTCATTGAACCAGTGACTCGGTCAGCATACATTATTACTTTAGAATTAACTCGACGAGCCGCCCGTCCGATAGTCTGGATTAATGAAGTTTTGTTGCGCAGAAAGCCTTCTTTGTCCGCATCCATGATCGCCACCAGAGAAACTTCAGGTAAATCCAGTCCTTCTCTGAGCAAGTTCACCCCAACTAAAACATCATAAATTCCCCGCCGCAAATCTTTCAAAATCTGAACTCTCTCGAGCGTATCAACCTCAAAATGGATGTACATGACCTTGATCTCCCGTTCCTGAAGGTATTCGGTCAAGTCTTCGGCCATCCGCTTTGTTAAGGTTGTCACCAAAACTCTCTCGTTTTTCTTGACCCTTTGGTCAATTTCGGAGATCAAATCGGGAATTTGCCCTTTGGTGCCTCGCACTTCAACTTCAGGATCAACCACGCCGGTCGGACGGATGATCTGCTCGACCACTTGAGTAGATAAAGAAATTTCGTAGTTCTGCGGGGTGGCGGAAGTGTAAATCACTTGGTTGAGTTTGCGGAAAAACTCATCGTAGCTCAGAGGTCGGTTGTCCAGCGCCGAGGGCAAACGGAAACCGTGATCAATCAAGGTTGTTTTCCGTGCCTTCTCTCCGTGCCACATTCCCCGTACCTGCGGCAAGCTCATGTGTGATTCATCGACAATCAGTAAAAAATCTTTGGGAAAATAATCTATCAGTGTGTACGGCGCCTCACCTGGCGCTCGATGATCGAAATAGCGTGAATAGTTCTCAATTCCGTTGCAATAACCCAGCTGCTCCATCATTTCCAAATCATAGTTGGTTCGCTGTTCCAATCTTTGCGCCTCAACCAATCTGTCATTCTTTTTTAAATACTTCAGCCTTTCGGCAAGTTCTGCTCGAATTTGCTTGATTGGGCTAGCAATATCTTCCTCCTCCATCTGATAGTGACGGGTGGGAAAAATCAAAATTTCTTCAAGCTCTTCTTCGAGATCAAAGCTAGTCGCGTTGAGTTTACTTATTTTTTCAATTTCATCACCGAAAAAACTGACGCGGAGAGCAAACTGTTCGTAGGCGGGATAAAGCTCGAGAATGTCCCCTTTGATTCGAAAAGTTCCACGCCGCAGATCAGTATTGTTGCGCTCGTACTGCAAATCAATCAAGCGTTTGGCCAGGTCTCCAAGTAAAAATTTCTGGCCTTTCAACAAACCCACTGTGCTTTGGCGGTAAGCAACTGGGTTGCCCAAGTTGTAAATGCAGGAGACTGAAGCGACAATAATGACGTCTTTCCTGGTCATTAGGGCTTTGGTTGCCGCCAAACGCAGTCGGTCAATTTCCTCATTGATATCGGCATCTTTTTCAATGTAAAGATCGATTTTGGGAACATAGCTCTCGGGCTGATAATAATCATAGTAACTGACAAAATATTCCACCGCGCTTTCAGGGAAAAACTCGCGAAATTCCGCAGCTAGTTGAGCGGCCAAAGTCTTGTTGTGGGCTAGAACCAAAGTTGGCTTCTGGATCTGATCAATGACATTGGCAATCGTGAATGTTTTGCCCGTACCCGTGGCTCCAAGCAAAGTCTGGTGTTTATCGCCGCGTTGGATTCCGGCCACAAGTTTTTCGATCGCCGCTGGTTGGTCTCCGGTAGGAATAAAGGGCGCGTGCAGTTTAAATTTGCCCATTGGAATTTCTATTGTAGCTCAGAAGTAAAGAAGTACAAGAAGTGAGGAAGCGCAGCCAGAGGAAGTGTAACATTGAGTTTCCTCTTTGTTCACTTTTCTAGCTGCGCTCGTGCATCAGTGGCGGACCCAGGATAAGTCGCTGAACCGGCCACGTGTTGCTTAGTTGGCAGGAGTCTGAGTGTACTTTCCGAACTGAACCCAGACCAGCTGCGACCGCGAATGCTGAAAGCATCCCGATTCCGTAGTCCCTCTCCTGCCTTCTGCTTTCACTTTGGTACGGAGGTTAACCGCCAACAGCACCAAAGTTTCCGCCTTTCTCACTGGAAGCAACAGATTTTGGTCGCTCAACCAGGTTGTAGTTGGGGTGGAGTCAGCGGCTGCCTTCGAACGCAATCTCTCATAGTTGCACTCATTGGCGCACAGACCTGACTCCCCGAAAGAACGGCCAGACAGGAGGTCCTGTCGGCACGGAAAAAGCGGATGAAGAGACTGGCTAGTAACTCTCAAACTTGACGGGTTCGGAAAGTGCGGGCGTGGTGCCCTTGAAGCGCAGTCTCGTCTCCGGTCTCAAATCCAAAGGTCACCGCTGCCGAGGATTTTCATCCATAAGCGGCGACACGTCAGATTGATCCCAAATTTCTTCCGAACTCTATTATAGCGCAGGAAGTCAAAATTTAAACCCCAAAAACTGATCTGGTTTGGTTGTGAAAAGAGTCTTTTTGCCTGAGTTGACAGACGACCAAAAAAGAGACGACAATATAACCAGAAAAGACACGAATGACCTGCCACGTACCAGATCAAAAAAATGTAAGTCTAATTCAACAAAGCGAATTAACTTACAGTCCGGGGCTAGGTTGAAAGTTACCAAGGAAAGTCTCGGTGCATGGCCTGCTCGGGGCCCATTCGATTTTCCTCTTTATTAAACTTAAATACTTGCCCGAGCAAAGGAAGGGTTTTATATGGCTCCTGTTCTTTACCGACGCCAGCGAGATCTGGTTGAATTTGTCTCTCAATTTATGCAAAAAAATGGTTATGCCCCGACACTAGCTGAAATATGCGACGGTCTTGGTTTGCGCTCCCCAGCTACAGTTCACGAACACATTGCCAATTTGATCCGAAAAGGGGTTTTGAAAAAAACTGAAGGCACTCGCCGTGGTATTGAGGTAGTTGATCAAAGGGCGATGGGCTGGGTCCCGGTTGGGGTGGAACTTCCCCTCAGCGGGCGTATTGCTGCCGGTCAGCCCATTGAGGCCATTGACGATCCTGCCTCAACGATCACGGTTCCGGCCGACCTGGTCGGCAACAAACGCTCCTTTGTTCTTCAGGTCAAAGGCAATTCCATGATTGAGGCAGCCATTCTCGATGGCGATTTTGTCGTCTGTGAACAAGTTGAAAGCGCCGACAACGGCGAAATCGTTGTGGCTCTACTGAACAACGGCACCTTTGCCACACTCAAGCGTTTTTTCAAAGAAGCTGACCACATCCGTCTTGAACCAGCCAATTCAACCATGAACCCACTCATTGTCCGCGATGTCCAAATCCAGGGTAAAGTAGTTGGGGTAATTCGTAAGTATCACTAACAGCGGGTAACCACCTCCTTCAATCCTGATACTTGATACTTGATACTTGATACTTGATACCTTTAGAATAAAGCTAATGCCTGAGGAGATAATTGAGAAAGTCGCCGAGTCCCCGGCGGTTGCTGTTGAAGCCGCTATTGATACTTCCAAAAAAGTTTCTGAGACTATTGCCAACCAAGCCCCGGTCAAAAAGGCCAATGAATACTGGCGCATGCTTGGTCCTGGCCTGACTACCGGCGCAGCCGACGATGATCCTTCGGGAATTGCTACCTACTCTCAAACTGGTGCCCGTTACGGCTTTCAACTGCTTTGGCTTGCGGCTTTTACCTTTCCCCTGATGGCAGTGGTCCAAGAAATGTGTGCTCGCATTGGTCTAGTTACCGGTCGGGGACTAGCTGCCAACATCCGCCTCAACTATCCAAAATGGGTTCTCTACACTTGTACTGCTCTTCTTTTCGCAGCCAACACTTTGAACCTGGGTGCTGACCTTGGAGCTATGGCCAAAGCCACCCAACTTTTGCGCCCAGATCTTAATTTTGGCTTTTTGGTAGCTGGCTTTGCCATTCTCAGTTTAGTCCTGCAAATTTTTACGACTTATGACAAATACGCCAAATATTTAAAGTGGCTCGCCCTTTTCCTTCTTTCTTACGTTCTGGCTGCTTTCATGATCAAAGGAATCGATTGGAGTCAAGTTTTCAAAGCTAGTCTGTTACCTCAACTTCAGCTAAACAAAGAACAAATTCTTCTCGTTTGTGGGATTTTGGGAACCACTATCTCCCCTTATTTATTTTTCTGGCAAACTTCTCAAGAGGTTGAGGAAGAGGTTCTCGAAGGTAAGACGACAATTCAACTGCGTCAGCAAGAAACAAGCCAAGAAGAGATTCGAAAAATGAGAGTCGATGTTTGGTCAGGAATGTTTTTGTCCAATCTAGTCATGTTTTTCATTATTTTGACAACAGCCGCGGTTTTGTTTTCCAACGGTATTACTCAAATTGCTTCGGCTGCTGATGCTGCGGCCGCACTTAGGCCTCTAGCTGGGCCCTTTGCCTACTATCTTTTTGCTGCCGGCATCATCGGAACTGGTCTTTTGGCGGTTCCAATCCTCGCCGGCTCAGCTTCTTACGCCATGAGTGAGAGCTTCCGCTGGAAATACGGTCTCTACCGCAAGCTCAAAGAAGCTTACGCTTTTTATGGGGTCATCATCATTGCCATGCTTATTGGTCTGGCTATCAATTTCTTTGGCATTGACCCGATCAAGGCGTTGCTCTATTCGGCGGTTCTCAACGGCCTGATTGCCCCGGTCGTACTGATTTTAATTGTTCTGATTAGTAGCAACAAAAAAGTTATGGGGGAAAGGAAAAATGGTTTGCTGACCACTAGCTTAGGCTGGCTTATTACTCTAGTAATGACTGTGGTTGGTCTGGCTGCTTTAGTTTCTCTCCTCATCCTATAACTGATTTTATTTCTTCCAAAACCTTCGCTGGAGAAGCTGAACTTTTAATAATGTAAGCCTTAGCCCCCAAGGAAAGTGCTTTTGTAAGCAGGGGATCGTCGTCCAAGTTGCTCAGGACAATCACGTTTAAATCTCTAGTTTTGTTGTCCTCTTTTAGCTCTTGAAGCACTTGGAAGCCATCCTTTTCCGGCATCATGATATCAAGCAGCAAAAGATCAAAGCTCTCCTTTTTCGCTATCTCCAAAGCTTCGTTACCATTGGTGGCAATTTTGACCCGATAGCCACCCTTGGAAAGCATCCGTTCGTAAAGGTTGCGGATAAACTGGTCGTCTTCAACTAAAAGAACTTTTTTTTCTTCCACTATTTTTTCCTCATTTTCTTGTAAAAGTAGATAACCACTAAGATTATAACGATAGCAATGATGACGATGTCAAATTTGCGGAAAAAAGGTCCAATGCTGTGCCAGTTTTCACGCAGTTTCAAACCAATGTAAGTAAGCAAAGCCGACCAAAGAAAGGATCCCAAAAAGGTCAGTGGAATAAAGGTTTTCAAAGGTAGTTTGGTGATTCCAGCTGGCAAAGAAATAAAAGTTCTAACTATCGGAAGAATACGGCTGAAAAAAACCAAGGGGCTGCCGTATTTTTTAAACCATTTGACGGAAAACTCGTAGTCCTCTTCAGAAAGTAGCAAAAACTTACCCCAACTCCTGATAAATTTCCGCACGTAATGGTCCTGACCCCAGTAGCCAAGACCGTAAGCAAGCAAACTCCCAACCAGGTTTCCCGCCGCACCGACGCTCACTACCAACCAAAAAGAAAACTTACCCTGAAAAGCGAGTAGTCCCGAAAAGGGCATAATGATTTCAGAAGGAATTGGAATCAGAGCTGACTCCGCGGTCATAAAAAGAAAGACTCCCCAATAGCCCGTAGCGGCAATGGTTTCTACTATTAAATTGGTAGCGGTATTGATCAAGCTCTCAAGCATAAATTAATAATACCAGTTTTGGTCCTCAGTTTGCTCAGTGTCAGTTTAGTTTGCTATCATTGCCAAGATGGCTCTTTATCTTATCGCTACCCCAATTGGAAATTTGGCTGATATCAGTCAAAGGGCTTTAGAAACTTTGGAAAAAGTGGATTTAATTTTAGCTGAAGATACCAGAAAAACAGGTCTCCTGCTTCAGCATTACAAAATCAGAAAACCCCTTTTTTCATTTCATGAGCACAATGAAGTGGACAAACTTGGTCAGGTACTACAAATGCTGACCGAAGGCAAAGAAATTGCCTTAGTTTCTGATGCTGGAACGCCAACTATTTCTGATCCAGGCTTTAAACTCGTGCGCGAGGCGACTGCCGCCGGAGTATCAGTAACTTCTCTTCCTGGTGCCTCGGCCGTTTTAGCTGCCTTGACTATCTCCGGATTACCAACCGATAGGTTTCTTTATTTAGGTTATTTACCTAAGTCAGGCGGAAAAGCTGAGAAACTACTCACCCAAGCCAGCCAGGCAGTGGCAATTTTGCCCTCGACAATTGTAATTTTCGAAAGTCCCCATCGTCTGACAAAAACTCTTGAAAAACTGGCCAGGTTTTTTCCAAAGGCGGATCTAGCAGTAACAAAAGAGTTGACCAAAATTCATGAAACAGTCGTGCGGGGCAAGCCTGGAGAGCTATTTGAGAAGTTTAAGACGGAGACGATCAAAGGGGAGTTTACTTTAGTACTGCGAAATTAAATTTCTCCCGGTCATAGTACTTGGTTTGGCAATTCCCATCAAAGACAGCAACGTTGGTCCGACATCGGCTAAGATTCCCGAAAGCAGTTGTTTACTTGACATGTTGCCAAACTGTTCCGCGATGATGACCGCTGGTACTGGATTGGTGGTGTGTTCGGTATCGGCCGCTCCAGTGGTAGGATTTACCATCAACTCGGCGTTACCATGATCGGCAGTAATGACTGCTCCCCCACCCAAACCGAGGATTGTCGGAATCAGTTTTCCCAAACATTTATCAACACTCTCAATTGCTTTGACCGTTGCTGGTATTGAACCGGTGTGGGCGACCATGTCGGGATTGGCGAAATTGATCATGATAAACTCATAGGATTGTTCACGCAGTTTACTGTTGACATAATCAGTTATTTCGGCAGCCGACATTTCTGGCTTTAAATCATAAGTCGCTACGTGCGGGGAGGGAATGTGGACCCGATCCTCCATCTGAAAAGGGTCCTCCTGACCACCATTGAAAAAGTAAGTCACATGAGCATATTTTTCCGTTTCCCCAATGTGGAGTTGACGTTTATTCATGAAAGAAACTATTGAAGCGAGGGGTGAGTTTACCTTGACGTGGGGGAAAGCAATTGACGAAACCGGCAGAGCTTTTTCATACTCAGTCATGGCGACAAAATAAAGATCATTGAGTTTTTTTCGTTCAAACTCGGTAAAGTTGGGCAAAACAAAGGCTCGGGTAAGCTGTCGCGGCCGGTCAGGGCGAAAGTTAAAAAAAATGAGGCTGTCCTTCTCTTTGATCAATTTTGGGGCGAGCGCGCCAGGTTGAATTACAGTTGGGGGGACAAACTCATCAGTAATATTTTTAGCGTAAGAATTTTGAATTGCGGCCGCGGCCGTTGGCGCTTTTTCACCACTACCTACAGTCAAAGCTTGATAGGCTACCTTGATTCTTTCCCAATGTTTGTCACGATCCATCGCCCAGTAACGCCCCATGATAGTACTGATTTGTCCAATCCCCAAACTGGACAGTTTGTTTTCTAGTTCCCCGATTAGTTGTAGTGAAGCGTTGGGTGGTGAGTCGCGACCATCGGTAAAAAGATGCAGGGAGAGGTTCTCAATTTTTGCCTCCTTAGCAAGCCAAAGTAGGGCGTAGAGGTGATCCATACTTGAGTGGACCACGCCTGTCCCAATCAAACCCATCAAGTGGAGGGTAGTTTGATTGTCTTTGGCATGTTTAACCGCTGCCTGAAGAGCTTGATTGGACAAAAAGGTTCCATCGGCGATAGCTTGATTGATTCGAGGCAACTCCTGGTAGACAATTCTTCCTGCCCCTAAATTCAAGTGCCCAACCTCGGAATTACCAGCTTCTCCTTTGGGCAAGCCCACCGCCTCACCTGAAGCCTCCAAACGCGTGTGAGGATAAGTATTGTAGTAGTTGTCCCAGTTGGGCTTATTAGCTAGACTAATCGCGTTTCCAGGTCCGGGGGCAGCGATTCCCCAACCATCAAGGACAACCAAAACGACAGGATTGACAGGTTTTATTTGCACTCTGTTTATCATAGCGGCAAGGACCTTGAGTTTTCAAGGAAGAAGAGGGTGTTGCTCGATGGAGACAGCTTTGCTATCATATCTCGATGTGCCTTTTTTAGGTCACTGACAACTTGAAGTCTAATGGAAGTAACTTTTTTTGCTGAAAAACTTTTTAGTCTTGGTCCACTACCAGTCACCAACACCTTGTTGACAACTTGGCTGGTGAGCTTGCTGTTGATCACTTTTGCTTTCCTTTCAACAAGGAGAGTCTCTTTGGTTCCTTCTGGTTTACAAAATTTCGCGGAGATGATCGTTGAGGCTCTCTGGGAACAGATTGAGTCCTTGGCAGGAAAAGAGAAGGCCAAAACCTTTTTCCCAATCTTGGCTACTTTGTTTATCTTTATTATTACTGCCAATTATTTTGGTCTTTTACCCATTGTCTCTGGTTTTGGTTTGAAAGAAATCCACGAAGGAAAGGAAACCATTGTTCCTCTCTTTAGGTCAATAAATTCTGATCTAAACGTTACTCTGGCTCTCTCGCTTACTTCAGTTGCTTTTACTCATTATTTTGCCGTCACGGGCTTAGGGGTAGTTGCTTATCTAAAAAGATACTTTAGTCTCAACCCCATCTATCTTTTTGTTGGTCTTCTTGAGCTTGTCTCGGAACTAACTAAATTAGTTTCTCTTTCCTTCCGACTTTTTGGCAATATTTTTGCAGGAGAAGCGCTCCTCTCAACTGTTTCCAGTTTGGCCGCCTTTGTGGTACCATTACCGTTCCTGTTCTTGGAGCTGCTCGTTGGCTTTGTCCAAGCAACTGTTTTTATGATGTTAACTTTAGTTTTCATGCTAATTCTGACTGAAAAGCATGAGTCTCATTAATTGAAAGGAGGTGCTTTTAAATTCAATGGAAATTGTTGTTAAAGGTGGTTTGATTGTTGCGCTCGGAGGTGTAATTCCAGCTCTGGCAATTGGTCTGATTGGTGCCAAAGCCATGGAAGCCATTGGCCGCAACCCAGAAGCCCAGGGAAAAATCCTTCCCGCAATGTTGGTAGGTATGGCCTTTGCCGAGGCTATTGCTATTTATGCCTTGATTCTAGCCTTTATTGGTTAAGTAGTTTTTAAAAGAAAGACTTTGTATGCAGATAATCGAACAGTTCGGAATTAACCCAATTCTTATTCTAGCAAATATCGTTAATTTTCTGATTTTGCTATTGGTTCTGCGTGTCTTTCTTTATAAACCAATCCTTAAAATGCTTGAGACTCGAAAAGAAAAAATCGCCATTTCAATGAAACAAGCTGAGGAAATCGAAAAAAAGCTTTCCAAAGCTGCCGAAGAGCAAGAAAAAATCCTCAAGAAAGCCAATGAAGAAGCCGCTCTTCTAGTCAATGAAGCTTCCGAAGAAGCCAAGGTACTACTCGAAAAAACCAGAAATGAAACCAAAGAGGTCTCCAAGACAGCTATGGAGCAAACCAAAGCTATGGTTAGCAGTGAAAAAGAAAAAATGATGTCAGAGATCAAAGCAGATTTGGCCGGTCTAGTCGTCTCAACGATGACTAAAATGACCGGAAAAGTCCTCACTGCTGAGGATCAAAAACGTCTCGTCGTTGAAGCAGAAAAGGATTTACTTAAATGAAGACTAAAATACTCAAGCTAGCGAAAAAATCTCTCCAAGCTTCTTTTGCCAAAGGCAGACTTGAACCTGCTTTAGTTTCAGAGCAAATTAAAGTGATTAAAAAGGAATACCCTAGCGAAACTCTGAACTTGCTTCGAGCCTACCGCAAGCTGCTGAGGGCAAAACTAGCCAAACAAACGGTTCTTGTCGAAAGCTCTCTTCCTCTGAACCAGGATTTAGTTGCCGATATCGAAGCTGAAATCAAAAAGAAATTCGGCGCGGACAAAACAGTTACTTTCAGGACTAACGAAACTACTCTCGGTGGCTTGCGTTTAAAACTTGGGGATGACATCCTGGACTATTCTTTAGCAGGAAAACTTAATGAATTGAAGGAGGCTTTTAGTCAACATGGCTGAGCAAATTTTGAGTCAACTGGAAAAAGAAATTTCTGAGTTAAAACTCTCGGGTCAAAAAAAGAACGTTGGTACTATTGAAAGTGTCAGCGACGGGGTCGCTATTGTTTCCGGTTTGAGTGACGTGGTTTACAATGAATTGGTCAAACTTCCAGGCGGTTTGACTGGACTAGCCTTGAATTTGGAAGAAAATAGTGTTGGTATTGTTGTCTTTGGTGACTATAAAAGCTTAAGAGAAGGTGATCAGGTCGAAACCACCGGTACGGTTCTGAAGGTTCCGGTCGGACAGGCCTTGGTGGGACGCGTTGTCAATGCTCTTGGAGAACCAATCGACGGAAAAGGCGCTGTAAAAGCCACCGAAAGCTTCCCAATCGAAAAAGTTGCTCCTGGTGTTATTACCCGTGAAAGTGTTAAGACTCCCCTGCAAACCGGTATCATTGCTATTGACGGTATGATACCAATTGGCCGGGGCCAGAGGGAACTCATCATTGGGGATCGAGGCTTGGGCAAAACCGCGATCACTCTCGACACAATCATTAACCAAAAGGGAACTGGTGTGACCTGTATCTATGTCGCCATCGGCCAAAAAACCAGCAAGATCGCCCAGATCATTGATACCCTCGAAAAATATGGTGCTATGAAACACACGATTGTTGTTGCCGCCTCCGCTGCTGATTCAGCGACGATGCAATACATCGCCCCTTATGCCGGGACTGCCTTTGGGGAGTACTTTATGTCCAAAGGCAAGGATGCCTTAATCATCTATGATGATTTAAGTAAACACGCCTGGGCCTATCGTCAAATTTCCCTACTTTTGCGCCGTCCCTCCGGACGAGAGGCCTACCCGGGAGACGTTTTTTATCTCCATTCACGACTGCTGGAACGAAGCGCTAAAATGAACCAGGACTACGGTGGTGGTTCTCTGACAAGTCTGCCAATCATCGAGACCCAAGCAGGAGACGTTTCTGCTTATATCCCAACGAACGTTATTTCTATTACTGATGGGCAGATTTATCTTGAGGGTGACCTTTTTTACGCTGGAACCAGACCGGCAATTAACGTCGGGCTCTCGGTCTCCCGTGTTGGAGGCTCGGCCCAAGTCAAGGCCATGAAACAAGTAGCCGGAACCCTTCGCCTTGACTTGGCTCAGTACCGCGAACTAGCTGCCTTCGCGCAATTCGGTTCTGATCTTGATCCCGAAACCAAAGCTAGGCTGCAGCGTGGTCAAAGATTGACAGAAATTCTCAAACAACCCCAATACCAACCACTCCCGGTTGAGCAACAAGTTGCTCTTATTTGGGCGGCCACCAATGGTTTTCTTGACAGCATCGAGCTGGAAAAAGTTGCCGATTTCAAGGAAAGATACCTTCTCTTTCTTGCCAATAAAAAGGTCAAACTTCTTTCCGATCTTAAGGAAAAACAAACCCTGGAAGACAAATTGAGCGCAGAGCTGAAAAAGGCGACTGAGGAATTTAAAAAAACTTATAAATAACTTATGAGCAACGTCAAAGAGATACGGGTTAGAATTAAATCAATCAAAAACACCGCCAAGATTACGAAAGCCATGCAGCTTGTTGCCGCAGCCAAAATGCGCCGCGCCCAAGAGGCGGCCAACGCGGGCAAACCTTACTCTGAATTGATCAACCAGGTTTTGCGGGGAATGATCGGTGGCATTAACCCCCTGGCCCATCCCCTTTTGACCGGCAACGGCCAGGAGAAAGACTTGATTGTCGCTATCTCCTCCGACCGAGGCTTGGCTGGAGCTTTGGTCAGCAACCTTATCCGAAAATTAACGGGTTTCAAAACTGAATCAGAGTTTATTTCTCTCGGGGCCAAGGCGAAAGCTTTTTTTGCCAAAACCGGGCGTGAAGTGATTGCTGATTTCCCTCTTCCCGAAAACGGAAGTCTGGAGACGATTCGCCCTTTGACAAAACTCTTAATCGAGAAATTTTTGAGCAGGGAAATCGGACGAGTTTTTGTAGTTTATACACAGTTTTTTTCAACTCTGCGGCAAGAGCCTGCAACAAAACAGCTTTTGCCGGTCATGGATCGAGAAAGTTTTGAGGCGCTAAAAAGTCAAGATGAGAAAGAGGGGGAAGAGGTCCAGTTCAAATTTGAACCAAACGCTGACCAAATCCTTGATCAGCTTTTGCCCCACTATATTTTGATGGAACTGACACATTATTTGCTTGAGGCCCGAGCTTCAGAACACTCGGCCCGGATGCTGGCAATGAAAAACGCAACTGACAATGCTCTTGAGCTCGTGGATGATCTAACACTCACCTACAATCAGATTCGCCAGGAAGCGATCACCAAGGAAATCTTGGATATTAGTACTGCTGCTATTGCATTGGAGTAAAAAGTTTATGAACGAAGGAAAAATTGTTCAAATTGTCGGAGCTGTAATCGATGTAGAATTTTCAAAAGAAAATCTACCTGGGATTTACCATGCCTTGGAACTAAAGGCTCCGCAGGGTTCTGAAGTAGAAAAGTTAATTTTGGAAGTTCAATCCCACCTTGGTGAAGGCTGGGTTCGAACTGTCGCCATGGGACCAACTGATGGTTTGAAAAGAGGTACCTCGGTAATTGACACCGGTAAACCGATTTCTGTCCCGGTTGGAGAAAAAGTTTTGGGAAGAGTCCTAAACGTTGTTGGGGAACCAATTGACAACAAAGGTCCGGTTGGCGCAAGCAAAACTTATCCGCTTCACCGTCCCTCGCCGGGTTTAACAGAACAAGAAACCAAGCAGGAGGTTCTCGAAACCGGTATCAAAGTTATTGACCTGGTCGCTCCTTTTATCAAAGGTGGAAAAATTGGAGTCTTCGGTGGCGCGGGGGTGGGTAAAACCGTCATTATTCAAGAGTTAATCAACAATATCGCCAAAGAACACGGTGGTTACTCTGTTTTTGCCGGAGTCGGAGAAAGAACCCGGGAAGGCAACGATCTTTACCACGAAATGGCTGAAGCCAAGGTTCTCGACAAACTGGCTATGGTCTTTGGTCAGATGAACGAACCACCCGGATCAAGACTCCGAGTAGCTCTGGCTGGACTTTCAATTGCAGAATATTTCCGTGATGAAAAGGGTCAGGATGTTCTTCTCTTCATTGACAACATTTTTCGTTTCACCCAAGCTGGTTCTGAGGTTTCAGCTCTTCTGGGACGAATTCCTTCGGCGGTTGGTTATCAACCAACCCTGGCTTCGGAAATGGGCGCCCTACAAGAGCGCATTACTTCAACCAAAAAAGGTTCAATCACTTCTCTACAGGCAATTTATGTCCCGGCTGATGACTACACTGACCCGGCCCCAGTGACTACCTTTGCTCATCTAGATTCAACCATTGTGCTAGAAAGAAGTATTGCCGAGCAGGGCCTCTACCCAGCCGTCGATCCGCTCGCCTCAACATCACGAGCCCTAGACCCAGAAGTTGTCGGCAAGGAGCACTACGAAATCGCTTTTCAAGTTAAAAAGGTTCTGCAGCGCTACAAAGAACTGCAAGATATCATTGCTATTCTTGGTATGGAAGAGCTTTCCGATGAAGATAAGGTGACGGTAACCAGGGCCCGAAAAATTCAACGCTTTATGTCCCAGCCTTTCTTTGTGGGCGAAACCTTCACTGGAAGGGCCGGGAAGTACGTCCCAATTACCGAAACTGTCAAAGGTTTCAAGAAAATTCTTGACGGAGAATATGATTCAGTAAATGAGCAGGCCTTCTTTATGGTTGGTGGTATCGAAGAAGTTAAAAAGCAATCTTTATGAAACTTGAGATTGGCGCACATAAATGTGCTGAGCAATTTCCAATCTAAGAATTAAAATGAAAATATGAAATTGGAAATAGTTACTCCAGAAAAAAAAGCTTTTGAAGATGAAGTTGATCAAGTGACTCTGACCACAACTGAAGGACAGATCACTGTTCTTCCTCACCACATCCCGGTTTTTACTCAACTTGCTTCCGGTGAAATAGTCGCGAAAAAAGCTGGCAAAGAAGCTTTGCTTGCTTCAGGCGGGGGCTTTGCCGAAATTACGGGAGATAAAGTCTCGGTTTTGACTGACCTGGCTGATCGCCCGGAGGAAATCGATGAGAAAAAAGTTGAAGAAGCGAAGAAAAGAGCTGAAGCAGCCATGAAGGAAAAACACCTGCTTTCTGAAGAAGAGTTCGCTGCCACTGCCGCAGCTCTCGAAAAAGCTCTTGCTCAGCTGAAGATAAAGCACCGCCGGCGACCTGCTACTACCCTAAAAACTGAAACTAGTCTTTAGCCATGAACAAAAAATTCACTTCTACCCCATCCAGTCTTTGGGATAGCGTTTCAAGCGAATATGAAGACACCTCCTTTCATCGCAAAGATGGTCTATACCCGGCCAACTCCTTTCGCTACGAAATCCTTTTTGATTATTTGGACAAGACCCCCAAAGGAAGAGTCCTTGATGCTGGCGCTGGACCAGGATTGATGACCCGTGAACTACAAAAACGTGGTTGGGAGGTTACTGCTTGTGATTACTCAAAGGGGATGATTGAAACTTCAAAGAAAAAAGCTAGGCAAGAGGGTTTGCCTGATGTTTACCAACAACTAAAACTCCAAGAGCTTGGGAAATTGGACCAAAAATTTGATTATATAATCCTCAACGGTGTTCTTCCCTATATTTCCGAGAATGAAGAAACAAAAGTTTTTGAAGAAATAAAAAAAGTTCTCAACCCAGGAGGGATCCTCATTGGCTCTCATTACAATCTTTACTTTGACATTTTTGGATTTGATCGCTGGGCAGTGGAGGCTGTCACAAAGAATATCTTACAACCGTCTGGTTTGGATGAAGCGGAGATAGCTAAAGCCAAAGAAAAAATAACTTCCCTACTCAGGCAACCAGAAGAAACTCTCGATAAAGAAAAAACAATGAAACTAGAAGATCCAACTGGTTACAAATTTAAACTGAAAAAATTTGGTTTTGATGAGTTTGATCAAGCTTACTACAATCTCTTCTATCTCCCGGCAAAATTTGAAGCAGCTCAAAATCAAGAAACCAGGGAAAAACTAGAAAGAAAACTCCGACGAGACCCAAAAGGATTACTCCTCTATCGAACTTTCGTTTCTTTTGCCAAGCTGTCTACCTAAATCAAAAATTGTTTTCACCCGGCGCAGCTCTAGTTTGCTTTCTTCCTCAGCCTGCCAATTTATTACATATTTCTCCCAATCTTTGACTATTTCACTCCTAGCCTTTTCAGGAAAGAAAAAAGCTATTTCAGAACTTCCGACAGGAGCATAGTTTTCTAGCGAAACAACAATAAAAGGAATTTCCTTCAAAACTTTTTTTCCTTTTAAATAATAGCTCAGAAGGCTGTGGTGACCATCAAAAAGAATTAGTTTTGAATTTGGCCCGAGGACAAATTTTATGTTCGGTAAACCCCGATTTCCATAAATATGGGTATTTTTTTCAATTTCCTCTGACAATTTTTCAATTTGCTTCAAATCACGTAAACCGGATTTATTGTGGAGAGGAACTGCCTCCCCAAGAGAAAAATCTGCAAAAAAGCTTTTCTTTTTCGTTAAATCCTTTTTCCAGTTGCCTTTTATTCTTTCAATTATTTTGTAGGGAGAATCCTTTTTTGTTGTGAAATTTGCTACGAAAACACCCATCAATGTTGGAATCGAGATAGTGACAAAACTTTTCATGGCTTTAAACAAGTCACAAAAATATTTTTGCTGCTAAAAGCGGAGTTGTTCATGATTAGGAGGCTATTTTAACCTGAGAAGTTCTATTTGTAAACAAAGCTATTAAAAATTGAAAATCGAGGCTATTTCTGTTAGAATGAATTTTCTTTGCTGGCCCTGTCACTTCAAACGTGACTGGTCAGCCGAGTTTGACTCGGCCCCGTCGTCTAGCGGTTTAGGATACTTGGTTTTCATCCAAGAGATCGCGGGTTCAAATCCCGCCGGGGTCACCAATTTGACTGATATAGCAATATAAAACGCTACTTTTTGACAACATCTCAATAATTCTTCATACTTACATCAATGCTCGATAATAATGTGCCCAACCCCTTCGCCAAAAACCCTAATTTCTACACCCACAAAGTCTTTGCAGCAGTCGGTCTAATCTTGATTGGAACTATTATTGCCGCTGCCGGTATCTGGTACTATGTTGAGAATCAAGCAGGGGCCAAAAAAGATTCAGCGGACAAAGCTACGAATTTGCAGCCAGCCTCATCATCAGCGCATACTTCGACTCAGACAGAACAAATCACTTGGATGCAAACTGCAACCGGTTGGCAAGCCAGTGGCACACCACCAACTTGCCCGAGCCCAGTTTTGAAAACTCCGGTGGCTTTGACCAAAGTTACTTCGATACTCTACCCTGGACAAGTGAGGGGAGGAAATTACAAACCGCACGGGGGTTTTCGCTTTGATACGGCTAAAAGTAGCAGCGTGTCCGTCAGCGCTGCCATGGACGCGGTCGTTGTTCGTGGAAGTCGTTACTTAGTTAATGGGGAAATTCAATATACTTTTGATTTTATTGCACCTTGCGGGATTATGTACCGGCTTGGACACTTACTTGTCCTGGACTCAAAATACCAAAAAATTGCAGCTTCTTTTCCCGCTGCAAAAGAAGGTGACTCACGAACAGAAAATGTAAACCCGCAGGTGGAGGTCAATGCGGGTGAAACAATCGCCACTGCTGTCGGAATAACAAAAGGTGGCTTAAATGTATTTTTTGATTTCGGTGTCTACGATCTCAAAACCAAAAACCAAGCTTCAAAAGATGCTGCTTGGGCAGCCAAACCGGAGCACGATCCGGAATTGGCCCAACACGCTCTGTGCTGGTTTGACCTTCTACCAAGTACCGATACATCCAAAGTCAAAAGCTTACCAGGCGCAGATGGGACCGCTGGTAAAACCAGTGACTACTGTAAATAACACTGCGCGCGCACCAGAACTTGATTCCTTTCAGCAAGTTTTCCGAACATATAATTGACCCTGCCTCTTGAGGAGACCTTCTCCCAACAGGTTTAACCAGACTCTCACCTCGAAATGTTCGCACAGTTCCCAAAGGTTTACGGATCCGGAAAGTACTCCAACAGCAAGGATGGGGAGCATTCTCTTTTCATTACACATATCGTTGATAAAACTCTCGTTTTTATCTACAATACTACGGTGGCTGAAACAAAAGAAGCAATTCTCAATTTAACTGACATTCACAAAATCTACAAAACTAGCAGCGAAAATACTGTTGCTCTAAAAAATCTTAACTTGAGAATAAAAAAGGGTGAAAGTATTGCCATCATCGGCAAATCTGGCAGTGGCAAATCCACTCTCATGCACGTCATGGCCACACTCGACCGACCTAGTAGTGGTGAACTGAGTATCAATGGTGTCTCAACCACAGAACTGAAAAACTCTGCTCTTGATGACCTCAGAAACAAAACATTTGGTTTTGTCTTTCAGCAATTTTTCGTCAATCCCCGCAACAGTTGTCTCGACAATGTCATCCTGCCTCTAGTCATTGCCGGTGTCAAAGCAAAAGAACGCCGAGCTCGCGGTTTAGAAATTCTTGAATCAGTCGGTCTTATTGACAAGGCGAAAGCCAAGGCCAATGATCTATCTGGAGGACAGAAACAAAGACTTTGTATCGCACGGGCCCTAATTACTCAACCCGAAGTCATCTTTGCTGACGAGCCAACCGGAAATCTTGACAGTGAAACTGGGAAAATAATTATAGATTTGCTTTTTGACCTGCACCGCAAACACAACCTTACTTTGGTTGTCGTCACCCATGATCAAGAACTGGCCGACCTATGTGACCGGCAAATTATTTTGAAAGACGGAGTCATCATCCAGGAATCCTAAAAAAATGAGACTTTTTGATATTATTCGCACAGCCCAGGGAAATTTATTACGCAGTAAACTGCGGACTTTTCTGACTATTGTCGCGGTTTTTATTGGAACTCTAACGCTGTCTCTGACCAACGGTGTCGGCAACGGTGTCAAATCCTATATTGATAGTCAGCTTGGCAACGTTGGAGCTAAAGATGTACTTGTAGTTCAAGCTAAACAAGTCAATCAAAATCCGGTTTCGACTGACGTAGTCAAATACGATCCAGATCGCGAAACTGGAACTTTTAATATCACTCTACTTACGAAGGAGGATATTTCAAAAATAAAAGGGGTAAACGGAATTCTTGAAGTCACACCAGCCTATTTCTTCCAACTTGAGTATATTAGCGCTGGTGGGGAAAAATACAACGTCACCGCCAACCAATATGTAGAGGGCTTAAACATCGAAATGGCTGCTGGCAGAACAGTGGGCATCGATAGCACCGATGAAATTACGATTCCAGCTCGTTATGTTAAACCTCTAGGTTTTTCTTCAAACGGAAATGCTCTTGATAAAGAAGTTAGTCTATCTTTTAAAAATGCCCTTGGGTTTTTGACTGAAACCAAAGTCCGGGTAGTTGGAATTCAAGAAAATTCTCTTTTGGGCAATCTTGATAGTTCTATTGGTGCGCCTTTAGCTAAAAAAATTGTTGAAGAACAAACCGCGGGTATCACTCAATTGGAAAACAAGTTTCAAGCGGTCTTTGCCCGCTTTGATCTCAGCCTTAGTAAAGAGAGCCTTGGAGCACTAAAAAAAGATTTGGACGGCCTGGGCTATTCCGCAGTTAGCATTGAAGATCAGATTGGTGTCGTCAACCAAGTGATTGACGCAATTCTCATGGGGCTGAATATTTTGGGCGGTATTGCCTTGCTCGCCGCCAGCTTTGGCATTGTTAACACTTTGCTGATGGCCGTCAACGAGCGCACCCGTGAAATTGGTCTGATGAAAGCTCTCGGAGCTCACCGCCGGCACATCTTTGCAATCTTTGCTTTTGAAGCGATTAGTATTGGTTTTTGGGGAGGTCTACTGGGAATACTCGTCAGTATTGGAATAGGAACCGTCGCCAACAATATCGCTTCGAACTCTTTTCTGAAAGACTTTGTCGGTTTTGATTTACTAAAATTCCCCCCGCTCCCCTCTTTAGTAATTTTACTAGGTATAATGCTCTTAGCCTTTATCTCAGGAGCATTACCGTCGATAAAAGCAAGCCGCCTCAATCCAATTGAAGCTTTGCGCTATGAGTAATAAAATTTCTTTTGACAACCAAACCAAGTCCTTCCTTGTTCGTTGCAAAATTTCTTTTTAGTTCTTAAATTTTAATCTTACAGATATGGAAACCAAAGTAAATTTCAAAGGAGGTGTTGTTTTTTTGACCCTCTGCGATTTCACTGATGAAACAGAAGCAGAGGAAGTCATCTATTGCGTTGAAAACATTTTCGCAAAAGCGAAACCCCCGATCGCGGCTTTGGTTTTTCTTGATTGTTACCGAGGAAGTACGACCAAAACCCGCTTTTTGGTCGGAGAATTTTTGAAAAACAAAATGGATCAAGTCAGCAAAATTGCCTTTGTCGGTAGCAAAAACAAGCCTTTTGAGATCGCCACTATGGTCGTCATGGCTCTCTCCGGTTTTCACAATTTCAAATTTTTTACAAGCGAAAAATCTGCTCTAGCGTGGGTCAAAGTACCCGCCGCTGAGTTGGTGAGGTAACTTCCTACCACTATTAGCCGCAACTTGCTATAATGAAAAACGCAATAGCTAAATTCTAAAAAGTGGTTTTTCTGATTCACAACAGTAGAAGAATAGTTTACCTTTTCAGTGCTCTGACAGCACTGACGATTTTTTTTCTCGTTCGGGAGTTATTTCCTTCTTCATCCCAACAAACAACTCGTCTCGTCCAAAGCTATGCCTTCACCGCCGTCATTTATATTTACTTCGCTCTCTTGGCTAGCCCAATCTACAACGTCTTTCCGTCTCTACCCTATAAGCCTCTTTATTTGACTGCTCGCAAAGCAATTGGTGTTTCAGCCTTTTTCTTTGCTTTGCTTCATGTCAGCTTCGCTCTGTTTGGCCCTCTGGGTGGTTTTCATTTGACTAGTTTCTCGCAATTAAATTTTCATTTTTCTCCTAGTCTTGAGGGTTTTCTGGCTCTTTACTTTTTGCCGATTTCTCTTTTCTTCCCCGGAATTGCTTTGTTGAGTGAACGCTACCAAATTGCCTTGGTTTTTAGCTCCATAGCCTTTGTTATTTTGTCTCTGATGGCCCTGACTTCACTGGAATATTTCGTCATTAAACTTGGCCGCAAGTGGAAAATTCTCCACCGCTTCGTCTACCTCGCCGCGCTAGCGATAGTTATCCATGCTCTTTTGATTGGAAGCCATTTTACAAACCTAAATGGGACTGTTCCGTGGGTTAGTTTTCTGGCTCTTGCTTTTTTACTCGTACTTGAAACCATTCGTTTTTATAAATTTCTGGTCAAAAAATCCCTACTGAAAAAAATGTCTCAGAAGTAATCTAAAAAGAGGATTTTCCCCTGTATTTTGTCTCTGGGAATCAGACCAAGTTTGCGGCTGTCCAAACTATCTTCTTTTTTGTCTCCTGACAAAAAGTAGCCGTTGTTGTCTTTTTCCGTAATTCTTTTTACAAAATTTTTTCCTTGCCAATCAAAAACAACTACGTCCCCAATCTTTGGTTTTTGAAAAAAATAGGCCCAGTGATTTACCCAAACTAGCCTACCCTCGGTTAGTGTTGGCTCCATGCTGTGGCCTTTGATACGATAGCGGGAAAAAGGAAACAGTTTCACTTGTGACTAACGATTTCGCCTTCGGTTGGAAAGCCTGATTTGACCCGAACCACTTCTAGCCCTTTGGATTGATAAAAAATCTCAGCAAAATCCTGAACCAGTTTCAAAAGTTCCTCGGATCCTTCCAAACTAATTTCTTGTTTGGCTTTTGAGGCTGCTTTCATAATTTTGAAAACTTTTTCGTGCAAATCTGGGTACTTCTCAATCTGCTCAGTTTTGAAGTAGTCTCCCCAAATGACTCTAACCTCATTTTTTACTTTTTCGGCGTGTTCCTCTTTTACTTTTGTAAGGCGGCTGATTTTAAAGTCTGAGCTGTTGTCAGCCTTATTGTCATCAGGATCGTTTTTTACTTCACTCAAAAGCTTCGTCATTCTGATGACAGTGTGAGCTGCAACTTGAGCTTCATGAGGATCATAAATCCCGCAGGGGATATCACAATGAGCGAAAGCACTTTTAACTGGGAGAACTTTATCTAAAATTTGATTAAACATAAACTACCTCCTTTATATTTACTTTCTATTTTGCCGTTAATTTTCCTTCTCTTCAAGAGCCAAGCGGAGCGAGAATCAGTTAATTCTCCTTTTCTGAGGCTATTTTTGCAAATAATCTTCCCAAAACACTATGTTTTCTAGTTCTTCTTTTTTCTTTTTGGCTCACACTTCTCATTATCGCCGAGGGGATCAGGAATTCCAAAGCGTTGATAAAACGGGAATTAAAGGAAGCGACCACATCCCCTAGCCGTTCTGCTTGAATGGTTGCTTCTTTCTCAGCACCAAATTTTGTCGCTGCCTTTAGATTCAAAATGCTGTTGATGAAACCCAAATGAGTGAAGGCTTGGGGAAAATTGCCTAGGTGCTCTTTTGTTCGTGGATCAAACATCTCAGCATAGAGGCCCAAAGGAGTAGCAAAATAAACCATCTTTTCAAGCCAAATTTTCGCTTCTTTCACCCGGCCCAAAGCAGAAAGAGTATCGATAACCCAAAAAGTCGAGAGGAAAAAAGCACCCTCCCCTGCTTTGAGTTGGTCCAACTCGTTGCTGGTTCGATAAACAAACCACTCCCGAGTCAACCGTGCCATGGTGCGATCCAAAGTTGAGGAAACGGTCGGGTCGGACGCTGGCAAAAATCCTACCAAAGGAATATTGAGGTTGCTGCTATCAATATTCTTTGAGCCGTAATACTCAACGAAAGCTTGCAGATCTTTGTCAAAGCCGTTCTCGATGATGTCATGCTTGATCTCATCTCTGGTTGCTTCCCAAAACTCGAAATCTGCTTCAATACCTATTTTTTTGGCAATCTTAATCCCCCGATCCATCCCCACCCAACACATCAATTTTGAATAAGTGTGGTCCTGATACCCATCTCTTGGCTCCCAAATACCTGCATCCTCCTCCTTCCAACTTTCGGCACAGAGATTGACGAGATTGCCGACAAAGGTTTTCATTTCCCCACTCAGCTTTCCACCACTACTAAGAAACAGATTAATACAGCTCAATACCTCACCGAAAACGTCAAGTTGTCTTTGCTTGTAAGCTTCGTTCCCAACTCGAACTGGTTTAGAGTTTTTGTAACCGGAGAGATGGTCCAGTTCTTTTTCAGCAAGAAGTTTTTCTCCTCGCAAACCGTACATTATTTGAATATTTTTCCCCTCTTTCAAACAAACCTTTTCTAGCCAATTCATGAACTCCAAAGCCTCTTTCAAATAACCTAAACCCAGCAAAGCGTACATTGTAAAAGAAGCGTCCCGCAGCCAAACGTAACGATAGTCCCAATTCAAGGCTCCGCCAAGTTTCTCTGGTAACGAAGTGGTTGGGGCGGCGATTACAGCTCCGGTTGGAGCGAAAATAAGTAATTTCAAGGCCAAAGCAGAACGCAGTAGGTTGGTTTTGAAAACTCCTTCGTAGCGACAAAGACCGACCCACCATTCCCAAAAAGATCTTGTCTCCGAATAAAGATTCCGAGCAAGCTTACTGTCGAACCTCTCCTTTTCTTCCTCCTCACCACCAAAAAACCCAACCGCGAAGTAGCCTTCTTCTCCCTCTTTTAGCTCAAACTCTGACCAAACTAAACCATTTTTTTCTTGCAACTGTCCTTTTTCAACAAAAAGAATAGTTCTTTTTTTACCACTTTTAAAAACTACTTTCTGATTTCCGATAACTATATCTGCTTTTTTCGAAGCAAAGTCAGGGGTAACTTTGATTTCCAGACGGATTCGGTGCTCCCCAACCTTAGCTTTGATTCTTCTTAAGAATTTTAAGCCGTACTCGGGGACAAGTGAACTTTGCTCCTCCTCTTTTGTCAGTGGCATAAAGTCAGTAAGGATCAACCGCCCGGAGTGATTGAAGAAATCGGTTTTGAGAATATTGGTGTTCTCTTTATAGATCTGAGAGCTTTGGTAAAAACCAAGGGGGTGAATATCAAAATAACCCCCTTTTTTAGCATCAAGAATTTTGCAAAAGTAAGCTTCAGAATCAAAATCCGGCAAAGCTGCCCAATCAATTGAGCCCCATTTGGAGACCAAAGCCATGGAACGGCAATTTCCAATCATGCCGTATTCTTCAAGTTTGGGATACATATACAATTAATCATAGCGGAAAATTTCTCTCTTCAAAAGCCTTGTTTTGCCGATTTTTGATCTAATTTTGCTTGCAAAAACAGCCTGGCTGAGTTATAAATTTTTAATGAATCAAAAGTTCGACCCAAGAAACAAAAAATTTCTAGCCGTGAGTGCTCACCCCGACGATGCTGATTTTTATGCTGGTGGAACGATGCTGTCCTGGCTTGCTTCTGGAGCCAAAGGTTCTATCGTAATCGCGACCAACGGAGACAAAGGCAGTAGTGATAAAAATTTAACTTCGGAGAAACTAGCCGAAACGCGCAAAAAAGAGCAACTCTCGGCCAGTTCCGTTCTGGGGCTGGAACAAACTTGGTTTCTCGATTTTCCTGATGCTCATCTCGAAATAACCCAAGACTTGAAAGCAAAACTCGTCAAGATAATTCGTGAGTATAAGCCAGACGCAATTTTTACTTTTGACCCCAGTGATTTTTATTCTGTGCAACTAGGTCAGATCAACCACCCTGACCACCGTGCAATTGGCCAAGCTGCTCTGGACGCCGCCTTTCCACAAGCACGGGATTTTCTTACTTTCCCCACAGAGGGGCAACAAGGTTTGCAACCCCACAGCGTTACGGATTTTTTTCTCTACAATAGTGATTTGGAAAAAAACAATTTTTTTGTCGACATTAACTCTTTTTTTGAGAAAAAACTTGACCTACTCAAACTCCACAAAAGCCAAGTTGATATGCAAGAAGCAAAGGCAGAACTGGAAAAACTGAATAGCCAAGCCGGGGAGAAAATCGAAGCTAAACTAGCAGAAGGTTTTGTCCATGTCCAACTAAGTTCTTAGTATACTTTCTTGGGGTCAGTCAGAGAGTGGAGAATACCCCCAACGACGGACATGACCAAGGCCCCGAACAAAGCAGACCAAAAGCCGCTAACAGAAAACCCAGAAACCAAC